>DATIXI010000067.1:0-13090 GCA_035518635.1 Gaiellaceae bacterium | reverse complement strand
GGAGGCGAGGGACGAGCGGATGCGCGAGCGCATCCGCGCGCTGCAGGAGACGAACCCGATGCTCGGGACGCGGGGTTGCCGCCTCGGCCTGCTCTGGCCCGAGATCTACGAGATGCAGGTGCGCGCGATCGTGCGCGCGGCTGCGGCAGTCGAAGAGCGGACCGGCGAAGCGCCGCTCGTCGAGATCATGCATCCGCTCGTCGGCTTCGCCGAGGAGCTGCACCGCCTCCGCTCGATGACCGTCGCGACGGCCAACGAGGAGGACGACTCGGTCGAGTACCTCGTCGGGACGATGATCGAGCTCCCGCGCGCCTGCATCCGGGCCGACGAGATCGCCGAGTACGCGGACTTCTTCTCGTTCGGCACGAACGACCTCACGCAGACGGCGCTCGGCCTCTCGCGCGACGACGCGGAGGGGAAGTTCCTCACCCGCTACCTCGAGGACGGCGTCCTCGAGCGCAACCCGTTCGAGGTCCTCGACCAGAGCGGGGTCGGCGACCTGATGCGGATCGCCGTCGAGCGGGGGCGAGGAGCGAAGGCGGGCATCAAGCTCGGCATCTGCGGCGAGCACGGCGGCGAGCCGGAATCCGTCGGCTTCTGCCACCGGCTCGGCCTCGACTACGTCAGCTGCTCGCCCTACCGGGTCCCGCTGGCACGGCTGGCCGCCGCCCAGGCCGCGCTTTCGGACATGGGCGTCGAGGCCGTTGTCGCGGGCGGGTAGCCGGTTCTATACTCGCCCTCGCTGGGTGTGACCTGAACGGGGAGGCAAGAGATGAGAGTGGTGGTCTGGTGCGCGCTGATCTGCGTGGGCGTGTTGACGCTTGCCGCCTGCGGCGGAAAGAAGGAAGAGGGGGAGGGTGAGCACAGCGAGGAGGCGCAGGCCGCCTGCACCGCCCCTGAGCTCACCGCGGCGGCGAAGCTCCCGACCGGCTGGCCGAAGATCGAGGCAGCCACGTACACGAAGCAGGAGACCGAGGGCCCGACGAACGTCGTCGAGGGCCACTTCGCCGGCGAGGTGAAGGACGCCCACGACGAGTACAAGAAGGAGCTCCAGGCGGCCGGCTTCACCATCCTCTCCGACGAGCTCGAGGAGGACGACTCCGAGGTCAACTGGAAGGGCGGAGGCCGAAGCGGCCAGGTCGCCATCCGGGCCGAATGCGGTAGCGAGGACAAGATGTACGTCCGCATCACGAACCGCCCCGCGTAGCGCGAATCACCGCTGTGGGGGATCGTGGCTCGGCGCCGCCGGCCGATCACCTGAGGTGCACTAGTAGGTGAACGACCAGCCTCCCGGAGGTGCCCCGCCCGTGAATCCCGAGCAGCAAGGACGCGCGAAGACCATGATGCTGCTCTTCGCCCTGGCCGCGTTCATGTTCGTGCGCGGCGGCCATGCTGCGACGCACGCGAGCACGGCCTGCACGATCTCCGGCACGCCCGGCCCGGACAACCTGATCGGCACCCCGCATCGAGACGTCATCTGCGGGCTCGGCGGGAACGACGTCGTCGACGGGAACGGCGGCAACGACCTGATCAAGGGCGGCCCCGGCGACGACACGCTCGGCGGCGGGAACGGCAACGACGTCATCTACGGGGGCCCCGGCAACGACCGGCTGCAGGGCGACCGCGGCAGGGACACCATCTACGGCGGGCCCGGGAACGACAAGATCTTCGCCTGGGACGGCTTCGCGGACCGCATCGACGGCGGCCCCGGCAACGACCGGGCCTGGAAGGACATGCTCGACCACGTGGTGCGGGTCGAGCGCCTGAGCTGATCAGCCCGGCGTCGCTGCCGGTAGCCTTCGCGCACACAACACAACCGCCGGAGGTGAGACGTGACCGGCACCGCCGGAATCCTTCTCGCTGTCGTCGCGGGCTTGCTCGTGGCCGACAAACGGCAGGCGGTACAAGTTGTCGTATATCCGTACGTTGCAGTACTGGCGATCCAGACGTGGGGGATCGCTGCCGGCCGAGGCGTGAGCCCGCCGAGCACGGTGACCGCGTTTCCGGGAGCGATCCCGTACTACCTCGTCCAGGCGGTGATCCTCGCCTTGGCGCTCGGGGTCGCGTTACAGATCCGTGCCCTGACCGGACGTGACGACCGCGTGAGCCACCCGACGGCTGCGTACCTCCTCAACGGCCTGATCGTCGTGCTCGTCCTCGGCGCTTTCGAGCTCGACCGTCCGCTGTTCGATCCGGGGTCGGTGTCACAGCACTCGTCCAACGGCTCGCCGCCCGTCCTCGGAGTTGTGGGCATCGCGCTCCTGTTCGTGGTCTTCGCGGCGCTCGGCTGTCTGACGCTCCGCCGGCGTTGGAGCGAAGACGCTCAGGCGTAGCCGCGCACGCTGAGGTAGGCGACGGCGATGCTGAGCAGGCCGACCGCCAGCACGCCTGCGATTCCCCAGAGACCGAGCCGACTGTAGGCGGCGTGGCCGCGGCCGAAGTGCGAGAGCACGAGCGTGCAGAGGACCCCGCCGATCAAACCGCCGATGTGACCACCGTACGAGATCCCCGAGAAGACGAAGCTGAAGACGAGGCTGATGACGATCAGGGCGAGCGCCTGCCCGCCCAGCACGTAGATGCGCTGGCGCTCCAGGACGAGCGCCGCGCCGAGGATCCCGAAGATCGCGCCCGAGGCGCCGACCGTCACCTGTGTCGGGTCGACCACGAGAGCACCTGCCGACCCGGCCAGGCCGGAGACGAGGTAGATCATCAGGAACCGCCCCCGCCCGAGCGTGTACTCGACCGCCGAGCCGACGAACCAGAGGAAGTACATGTTCAACGCGATGTGGAGGATGTTCGCGTGGAGGAACGTGCTCGTGATCAGCCTCCACCAGTCGCCCTTCGCGACGAGGGGCCCGAAGAGGGCCCACTTGTTGAACAGCGTGCCGCCCGGCGAGTCGATCCCGCTCCCCTGGAAGGCAGTGATCAGGTAGACGAGCACGTTGAGCGCGATCAGCGCCTTCGTGACGATCGCCCCGGTGCCCTCGAACGCCGAGCGCTGCGCCCCGGTCGCGACGCGCCGGACGCCCTGCGGCTTGCCCGAGTGCTCGGGGCAGCGCTGGCCGACCGGAGCCGGCGTCATGCACTCGGTGCAGATCGGGCGGCCGCACTCCGAGCAGGACAGGTAGGTCTCCCGGTTCGGATGGCGGTAGCAGTGCATCGGCGCCGACATGGCCGTCGTAGCGTAGCCCCGCCGCGCCGGTAGCTTTCGCCCGTGCGCGTCCACGTCGCCTTCACGCCGGCCGAGGCAGCCGCAGCTCCCCTGGGGGTGGCCATCGACGTGATGCGGGCGACGTCGACGATCGTCCAGGCGCTCGCGTCGGGGTACCAGCGCGTGCTCTGCTGCGCGGAGATCGACGACGCGAGAGCGCTCCGGGCCGAGCTCGGTGACACCGCGATCACGGGCGGCGAGCGGGACGCGCAGCGGATCGACGGCTTCGACGCGGGGGCCTCGCCGCGGGAGTTTCTCGAGCCCCGCGCCGAGACGCTGATCCTCTCGACCACGAACGGCACCCGCGCGATCGTCACGGCCGCCGCCTCGTGCGGAGAGGTCGTGCTCGGCTCGCTGCTCAACCTGGACGCGGTCACGCAGCTCGTCCGGGAACGCTCGGAGGACACGGTCGTCCTCTGCGCCGGCTTCAAGGACGACTTCGCGATCGACGACGCGTACTGCGCCGGGCGGATCGTCGTGCAGCTCGAGGCCCAGCGCACCGACGCCGCGATCGCCGCGGCTCTGGTCGCCGACCGCTACCCGGAGGCGATCGACGGGATCAACGCGCGCACGTACGGGCCGCCCGGGCTCGAGGAGGACATCGCCTGGTGCTCGCAGGTCAGCGTGCTGGAGGTCGTCCCGCGGCTCTCGCGGATGCTCGGCGCGGCGGCCGAAGTCACGCTCTGATCCGGTCGAGGAGGCTCTCGACTGCGGCGCGGAACGCCGCCGGCTGCTCGATCCACGGGAAGTGGCCGCAGTCCTGGATCGTCTCGACGAGCGCGCCCGGGATCAACGCGGCGGTTTCGGTCGAGGAGCGTGGCGGGAGCGGGTCGTCCTCGCCGTGCACGAACAGCACCGGAGCCCCGACGCCGCGGAGGCGGCGTGCGAGCGTTCCGCGCTCGAAGTGCTCGGCGATCGAGCGGTTCGTCTGGATTGACGCCTGGACGCCGACGCGCGCCGGCGGCGGGGTCGCATCCTCGGGACGGGCGAAGAACGGCACCCAGATGAGCGCGAACCGCTCGACGAGGTCGGCCTCCTCGACCTCGCCTGCGCGTCGGAGCTCGTCGATCTCGCGGATCCGGTCGAGCTGTGCGGGCGTGAGCGTCCTGCCGAGGGACTGGTCGAAGTCGTCGAAGACGGAGGGATCTGCTCCGAGCGGGCTGATGCAGAGCGCTCCGGCGATCCGCTCCGGGTGGGCCACCGCCAGGTGCAGCGCGAGGTGGCCTCCCCAGGAGTGGCCGATCGCCCACGCGCGCTCGAGCCCGAGCGAGTCGAGAACCGCGATCGCGTCCGCCATGTGCGACTCGATCGTGTACGGCCCGGGCGCCTCCGAGGGAGGCGTGCCGCGCTGCGTGTAGCGGATCGTCGAGAAGAGCCCGTCCAGCTCCTCTGCACACTCGCCGAGGTAGTCGGGGATGGCCGCGCCGCCGTGCAGTAGGAGCGCCGGCCGGCCCGCGCCGCCACGGTCTCCCCGAATGGCACCGCCGTCGACAGGGAGCTCGAACGACCCCTCGCGCACGCGGCGACTCTACGTCAGGGAAGGCCGCGCGGCGCTTCGGCGTTTGCGCCGTCATGGAGAACGTGAAGGAGTTTCGCGTCGTTCTCACGGTGGCGGACTTCGACGAGGCGGTTGCGTTCTACCGCGACGCGCTCGGGCTCGAGCAGTCGGCCGACTGGAGCTCCGACGACGGGCGGGTGGTCCTCCTCGAAGGAGGGCGAGCGACGCTCGAGGTCATGGATGAGGCCCAGGCGGCCGTGGTCGACTCGGTCGAGGTCGGTCGGCGCGTCTCCGGGCAGGTCCGGCTCGCCCTCGAGGTGGCCGACAGCGCGAAGACGGCCCACCGGCTCGCGGAAGCAGGGGGCGAGCAGGTCGCACCGCCGGTGACGACGCCGTGGGGCGACCGCAACGCACGCGTGCAGACGCCCGACGGCATGCAGCTGACGCTGTTTACCGCCGAGAGCTAGAGCTCGCCCGGCGGCGCCTGGCGAAGTTCGCGTTGAACGCCTTCGCCACCGGGCCGCCGGTGTGCGCCTTCACCTCGTGGGCGAACGACTCGTACTCCTCGTTGCGGCCGGCGAACGCGTTTGCCGTGTCGATCGCGACCTTTCCCTCCAGCCCGGTGACCTTGCCGAGCGCCTCCGAGATCGAGCTGGACGGCACCGCGACGAGCACGACGTCGGCCCCGGAGACGTCTCCGCCCTCGCGCCCGAGGGTCGTGACGTCGTGCCCCGCCTTCTCCCAGAGCTTCGCGAGCCCGCCGCCGATGTCCCCCTTGCCGAGGGTCGTGACGTTCATCCGTCGCACCTCCTGACGGCGGTCTGTGGGAACGTGGTGCAAACGCGGCACCAAGCGCTCACATTCCTGGGCGGTTGACAGCAAGCAGCGGCAGCAGCACGCTTCCGGCGTGCGCTCTGGGCGCCTGATCGTCGTCGGAATCCTGACACTCGTGCTGCCGCCGACGGCTGCTGCCGCGCCGTCTCGACCCGACAAGACCTCGGCGTCGCGCACGCAGAACGTCCCCTTCGTCACCCTCGCCTCAGGAGGGAGCACCCGGCACCCGCGCCGAAACCGCGTCTCTCTCGCCCGCAGCCTGGCGGCGACGAAAGCCTGGGGCCGCTGGCTCAGCGCGGATGCGCGGAAGGCGCTCGATAAGGTGGATTTCCGCCGCTACGGCGTCGTCGCAGCCTTCCACCTCCAGCAGAGCACGGGCCTGAGAATCCGGCGGATCGCGCGGGCTTCGCACACGCTCGGCCTCTGGCTAGACGTTTTCTCCGCGGCACCCCAACCCACACGGGTCACCTTTGGCGCGTACCAGCTCGTCACGATCCAGAAGACGTACTTGCGTACCGTGTCGCGGCTGGCCGTGCGCTCCGTGAGGGTCTGTCGCGTCTGGCCCTGCGGTCCCTAGTCTTTCGCCGTCGTTGATCGTGGGGGACCCTCTGGGAGCCGGGGCCTGCCGGGCCGTGCGCCCGCCCGGCTCCCTTCGTAGCGCGCCTAGGGCAGGATGTTGGCGACGCTGTTGATCGCGTTCGTGACGTTGCCGGCCAGGAGCGTGATGGCGGCGATCACCGCGAGCGTGATGACGGCCAGCACGACGCCGTACTCGGCCATCGTCTGTCCATCCTCCCGGTTGCGGGCGCGTGCCAGATTGACGGCGAGCGCCTGCGTGAAGGCGTAGAGCGTGGGCATGAGTTCACCTCCCTTCGTTCCACGGGAGACGGGGCCGCACCGCCCTGTTTCGATTTGACGGGATCTCATCGGCTGTCCCGGCCGCCTGGGTCCATCCCTCACAGGAGCGATTCATCGTGATCCGAACTACCTGCGCGGAAGACCTCCCCGGCAAAGACCCGTAATCTCCTCACCATCGACTGGCTTCCCCAGGGCTTCCTCCACCCGGAGCGCGTCGAGTTGGCGACCGGCCACCACCTGCGTCCGATCCGCGAGGACGACGTCGGCATCGACTACCCGGCGGTCATGGGCTCATGCGACCGGTTGTGGGCCAGGTACGGACAAGCGTGGGGCTGGCCACCGGCCGAGATGACCTACGAGGAGGACCGGCGGGACCTCGCCCGTCATGAGGCCGAGATCGCAGCCCACGAGGCATTCGCTTACGCGATCCTCGACCGGAAGGAGACAGCTCTCCTCGGGTGCGTCTACATCGACCCGCCGGCCGAGCAGTCACCTCCAGGAACCGATGCCGTCGTCTCGTGGTGGGTGATCGATGATGCGGCCGGGGCAGAGCTCGACGATGGGCTCGCGGACTTCGTTCCTCGCTGGCTCGCGGGCACCTGGGGCTTCGAGTCCGTGCACTACGCGCCCTAGCGGGCCGCCCTTGACAGGAGAACGTATGTTCGTGTAGAACATATGTTCCATGATCGCCTGTCTGGTCATCCCCGGGTTCGAGCTGCGGGCGGCGCTGCGGGAACGGCCGCGGCTCCAGCTCGAGCCGGCCGCGCTCGCCCCTAGCGGGTATGAATCACGGGCGCTGCTCGGGTCGGTGACGGCGGCGGCCGAGGCGGCCGGCGTGCAGCCGGGGATGCGGCTGGGGGAAGCGCTGGCCACGTGCCCGTCGCTCCAGCTCGTCGACCGCGACCCGGCCGCGGCGGAGGAGGCGTGGGAGCAGATCGTCCGGAGGCTCGAGGACGCGGGATTCTCGGTCGACCCTGCAGCGCCGGGGTGCGCGTACTTCGAGACGCGCGGGGTGGAACGGCTCTACGGCGGGCTCGAGCCGGCGCTCAAGCGGGCGCTGAAGGCGGTCGGGCCCGGCTGGGACGCGCGCGCCGGTGCTGCGAGGCGCCGCTTTGCGGCTCTGGCGGCGGCGAACGTCGCGCGCGCGGGCCAGGCGCTCGTCGTCTCGGACGAGCGCACACGGGAGTTTCTCGCCCCGCTGCCGCTCACGCTGCTGCCGCTGGAGGCCGACCGCAGGCAGGAGCTCGAGGAGCTGGGGCTGACGAAGATCGGAGAGCTTGCCGGGCTTCCGGGTGGCGCCGTGGCCGAACGTCTGGGGCCGGACGGCCGGCGCGCCTGGAGCCTGGCGAGAGGAGGCTCGCGCCGCCGCGTCCGCGGAAGGAAGCCCGCCGCGGAGCTGCTGGAGACGCTCGAGTTCCCCGAGGCGGTCGGAAACGAGCTGGCGCTGAGACGCTCACTCGGCATCCTCCTCGACCGGCTGCTGGCCCGACCGGAGCGCGGCGGGCGGGCCTTGCGCAAGCTGGCGCTCGCGGCGCGGCTCGTCGGCGGAGGATCGTGGCGGCGCACCGTGACGCTACGTGACGCCACCGCCGAGCCCGCCCGTCTGCGCGCCGCGATCGGGCCGAAGCTGCTCGACCTGCCCGCGCCCGTGGTCGCGTTGACGCTGGAGATCCTGACCCTCGCGGAGTCGGTCGGCAGCCAGCTCGAGCTCGTCCAGCCCGAGGGCGCGGAGCTGCGGGCGCATCTGCGCGAAGGGCTTCGTCAGGTTCGTGCGGGGACCGGCTCGGGCTCCGTCTGCACCGTCGTCGAGGTGGCGCCGTGGTCGCGTCTGCCCGAGCAGCGCGCGCTGCTGGTTCCGCGCGACGACTGAATCAGCCACAACGTGTGCAGGTCGAGGCACACGTGGACGGCTCGCCCAGGTGTGTGAACCGCTCGGCGGTCACCCTCGTCCGTGAAGAGTGGCGCGTCGTCGACCGATGGTGGACGGAGGATCCCGTCAGCCGGCGCTACTTCGACGTCGTGCTCGCAGGCGGCGGGCAAGAGGTCGTCTTCCGCGACGAGGAGGTGGGCTGCTGGTTCAGCCAGCGCGGCGGATGAGCCGGAGCGGCTCAGCCGCGGCGCACGACCCGCAGGAAGTCTCCGGGCGGCGCGTGGACGTTGAGGAAGCGGATCGGCCCGGCGCCCGGGTTGCGAAAGCCGTGCTCCGTGCCGCGCGGAGCCGCGAAGAACGTGCCGGGCCCGGCGCGCCTCGCTCCGCTCGCCTCGAGGAACTCGATCTCGCCCTCGAGGACGTAGAAGAGGTCCACGTGGTCGTCGTGGGCGTGCAGGCCGACGCCCTCGAAGACCGGCTGGAAGGTGAGGTCGATCGCCGTGACGTGCGGCAGGTCGGCCTTGATCAGGCGAGAGCCCTTCTCGTTCTCGATCAGCTCGCCCTCGCCGGGGCTGTTGAAGACCGCTTCGGCGAGCGGCCGGCCGCCGTCGGCGGGCGGGTCGAACTGGTCGAAGCCCTCTTCGCCGTGGCCGCGGAGCACGTCCCCGAACCCGAGGCTCGGCGAGTGGAAGTTGAGAAAGACCGCGGTCGAGTCACTCGCGTTGCGGAACGTGTGGACGAGGTTCGGCGGCGCCGCGGCGAACGTTCCCGGACGGCCGGTCATGCGCTGCAGCTGTGGCCCGAGCGAGAACTCGACCTCGCCCTCGAGGACGAAGAAGGCGTCGGTGTGTCGGCGGTGCACGTGGGGGTCGGGCCCCTTCTCGCCGGGGTCGTAGCGGAACCAGGTGACGATCACGTCGTCGAGCTCGGCGAGGATCCGCAGCGTCCGCTCCGGCCGGTCGGTGGTCGTCTCGCCCTCGCCGGGCGCTAGGAGCAGCGGGCGGTGGTCGAGCTCCATGCGCACTCAGCCTATTCGTTCCTCGACGGCGCCTCCCAGCCCGAGGAGCTGGCCGCGCGAGCCGCCGAACTCGGGTACGAGGCACTCGCCCTGACCGACCACGACGGCGTGTACGGCTCGCTCGAGTTCGCGCACGCGGCAAAGGCGCTCGGCGTCAGGCCGATCACGGGCGCGGAGGTGACGCTGGCCGGCGGTTCGCATGTGACGCTGCTCGTCGAGTCGGCGCAGGGCTATGCGAACCTCTGCCGGCTGCTGACCGCGGCGCACTCGCAGACCCGGCCGAAAGAAGGCGCCGACCCGCTGCCGCCGTCGCTCGACGCCGGGCTCCTGGCAGAGCTGAACGAGGGGCTTGTCTGCCTCTCGGGGTGCGCGCGGCACGGGCTCGCGGTGCGGAGCCCGAACGGCGCGGCTGCGCTGGCTCGGGCGTTCGGGCCTGAGCGCTTCTTCGTCGAGCTGCAGCGCCCGTACGAGCGAGGCGACGCGAGCCGCCTGGCCGCACTGCGAGACCTCGCCGGGTCGCTGGGCGTCCCGACGGTCGCAACCGGCGACGTCCACGCGCACCACCCGCGCCGCACGTCGCTCCAGGACGTGCTCGTCGCGATCCGCCACCGGACCTCGCTCGAGGGCTGCGAGGCCGAGCGGCGGGGCAACCGCGAGAGCGTCCTGCTCCCGCCCGGCGAGGTGGCCGACAGGTTCCCGCTCGACCGAGACGCCGTCGACCGAACGGACGAGCTGGCCGAGCGACTCGAGTTCGACCTCACGGCGGATCTCGGCTACCGCTACCCGGACTTCTCGGACACGGGCGAGCCGGCGATCGCCCAGCTCAGGCGCGTCTGCGACCGCGCGTTCGCGGAACGCTACGGAGACGCAAACGGGCACAAGCGCAGGGCCCGCGCACGGCTCGAGGAGGAGCTGAAGCTGATCGAGGAGCTCGGCCTCGCGGGGTTCTTCCTCCTGCACTGGGAGGTGCTCGAGCTGGCTCGCGAGTGCGCGCGAGAGGTTCGAGGCGACTCGGTCGCGCGCAACGTCCTGCCGCCCGGCCGAGGGCGCGGCAGCTCGGTCGGCTCGATCGTCTGCTACCTGACCGGGCTGTCGCACGTCGACCCGGTGCATGCGGGCCTCCCGCTCGGGCGCTTTCTCAACCGGGAGCTCGTCTCGGTGCCGGACATCGACCTCGACTTCCCACGCGACATCCGCGAGAAGCTGATCGTCGGCGTCTGCGAGCGCTACGGACGCGAGCACTCGGCGCTGGTAGCGAGCTTCGCGACCTATCGCGCGCGCGGGGCGATCCGCGACGTCGGCAAGGCGCTGGGCCTCCCGTTCGCGGAGCTCGAGCGGCTGGCGCGGCTCACGGACGGCAGCCCGCGGAGGGTGGGGGAGGAGCTGGCGAAGCTGCCCGACGCCGAGACGAAGCTCGCCTCGCCACGGTGGCGGGCGTTCGCGGAGCTGTGCGGCGAGCTCGGCGGCCTCCCGCGGCACGTCTCGCAGCACCCGGGCGGGATGGTGATCTCCACGCGGCCGCTCGTGGAGCTCGTCCCCGTGCAGCCCGCGGCGATGGCCGGGCGCCAACTGTGCCAGTGGGACAAGGACTCGTGCTCCGACGCCGGCTTCCTCAAGATCGACCTGCTCGGGCTCGGGATGCTCTCGGCGGTCGAGGACTGCGTCGAGCGGATCGCCCGTGCGGATCCTGAGACGCGTAGCGTTGACCTGTCGCGGATCCCGCTCGAAGACCGTGCGGTCTATGCCGAGATCCAGCGTGCGGACACGGTCGGCGTCTTTCAGATCGAGAGCCGGGCGCAGATGCAGTCGCTCCTGCGCACGCGGCCCGAGAACCTCGAGGACCTGACCGTGCAGGTCGCGCTCGTGCGGCCGGGACCGATCCAGGGCGGCGCCGTCCATCCGTACATCGAGCATCGGCGGCGCCTGCGGGAGGACCCGTCGTTCGTGGTGCCGTACGACCACCCGCTGCTCGAGGAGCCGCTGCGCGAGACGCTCGGGGTCGTCGTGTACCAGGAGCAGGTGCTCGCGGTCGCGGTCGCGCTCGCCGGGTTCTCGGTCGGCGAGGCCGAGGGGCTGCGGCGGGCGATGAGCCGCAAGCGCAGCCGCGAGGCGGTGGAGGCGTTCCACGAGCGGTTCGTCGAGGGCGCGCTCGACCGCGGGGTCGACTGCGAGACCGCGGAGATGGTCTTCGAGAAGCTGAACGGGTTCGCGTCGTTCGGCTTTCCCAAGTCGCACGCGGCCGCGTTCGGGCTGCTCGCGTACCAGTCGGCGTGGCTACGGCACCACCACCCGCGCGAGTTCCTCTGCGCGCTCCTGAACGAGCAGCCGATGGGCTTCTACCCGCCCGCGTCGCTCGTGCGCGATGCCCAGCGCCGCGGGGTCGAGGTGCGGCCGCCGGATGTGAACCGCAGCGAGGCCAAGTGCTCGCTGGAGGACGACGCCGTGCGTGTGGGGCTCGAGTACGTGCGCTCGCTCGGGGAGGAGGAGGCGAAGGCGGTCGTGGCCGAGCGGGAGCGTGCCGGGCCGTTCTCGGGGGTGCGAGAGCTGGCGCAGCGGACGGCGCTCGACCGGCCGCGGCTGGAGGCGCTCGTCGCCTCGGGCGCCTGCGACTCGTTCGGAGGAAGGCGCCGGGTGCTCTTCTGGGAGCTCGGGCTCGTGCCGCGCACCCAGAGCGTCCCCGGGAGCGGAGGGGAGGAGCGGCAGCTCGCCCTGCCGCTCGACCCGACCGCGCGGGCGCCCGGGCTCCGCGAGCACACGCCCTGGGAGCGGATGCTCGCCGACTACCGGACGACGAGTCTCTCGGTCGGCGTCCACCCGTTGGCGCTGCTGCGCGCGCACCTGCCCAAAGGGACGCTCTCGAGCCAGGAGCTTGTGAAGCGGCCCGCGGGCGGGACCGTCGTCGTGGCCGGGATGGCGGTGGCGCGGCAGCGGCCGGCGACCGCGAACGGCGTCGTCTTCATGCTCCTCGAGGACGAGCACGGCCAGATCAACCTGATCGTTCCGCCCAGCGTGTACGAACGCTTCCGCCCGCTCGTGCGGTCGGAGCCGCTGCTCCTCGCGCGCGGGAAGTTCGAGCGGCTGGGCCGGAACCGGAACGTCGTCGTGCGTCACCTGGAGTCGCTCGGCCCCCTCGCCCGTCGCTGCGCCGAGAACGCCGACGTCTTCGGCTCGCTACCGGCCGCGCACCACTTCGGGCACCGCTAGCCAGAACGATCGCACGCATCGATCGATGGGCGCGAGGTCGGATGAGAACCTGCTCGCCCACGCCAGTGCTTCCATCGCCTGAGCACAAGCGCCCGGCTTTCCCAGCGCCTGACCTTCCTAGGTGTTCTCTATCTCCAGCCCGAAGCGCGGTATTCGCCGGTGCACGGCGCGGTTGAACTCCGTCTCATACTCCTCGGCGGCATCCTCGTCCAGCGTCGCCGCGAAGTTGTCGCGCAGCTCGGCGAGGATCTCCGTGCCGGTCTCGACGAAATCCTGGTAGTCGCCGAAGCGCTCCTCGGCTTCGTCCCGGTCGGCCCGGTCGTAGGCCGCCTCGGCCTCGTCGCACTCGCGGATCAGCTCGGCGTAGTCCTGCTGGAAGAGGTCGAGCTGGCGCGAGATCGCGTCCGTGAACCGCCCTCCAGGCATGCACCTAGACTAGTCCGCCCTTGCCGCTCCTCGTCCGCACTTGGAACCTGTTCCACGGAAACGCCGTGCCGCCGGAGCGCAGGGCGTACCTCGAGGAGATGGTGAAGCTCGCGACCGAGGACCGGCCGGACGCGCTCTGCCTGCAGGAGCTGCCCGTCTGGTCGCTGTCGA
>DATIXI010000066.1:0-42300 GCA_035518635.1 Gaiellaceae bacterium | reverse complement strand
GGCGTCGACCTGGGCTCGGTCGAGCCGCTCGATCTCCCGGGGGCGAGCGACGGCCTCGTGCGGATCCTCGTCCGGCCGCCGGCCGAGGAGAGCCACTACTACAGCTCCGACTCCGGGCGGTTCGCGCACGACCTGCTCGCGTACCTCGCGGCGCAGGAGAGGGCGCAGGTGGTCTTCTCGCCGCGCTACGCACGGCAGAGCGCGTACCTCGAGGACGTCGACTGGCGGAACGAGCCCGTCGTGCTCGAGGAGTCGGCGCCGTTCCTTCCGCTCCTGACGGCCGTCGACGCGGTCGTCGCCTCCGGCGGGACGATGGCGCGCGAGGCTGCGTACCTGGGCATCCCGTCCTACAGCATCTTCCAGGGCGAGATCGGCGGCGTCGACCGCCACCTCGCGAGCCTCGGTCGGCTCGAGCTGCTCTCGTCCGACCACGATTTCGAAAGGCTTCGAATCGAGCCCAGACCGGACGCGAAGCCTCTCGCGGCGAACCCGGACCTGCCGCGACAGCTCGTCGAGGTCGTGACGAGCAGGATCCAGGTCAGGCGAGGCACCTAGTCGAAAGGCTAGGCGGCGTCATGACATCTGTCCGATCGCACGTCGCCGCACCGCCCTGACCGCGAGTACGGTGTGGAAAGGCTATGTGCGGGATCTGCGGAGTCGTCCAGATCGGCGGAGAGCCGCGCGAGGTCATCGAGCCCTCTGTCCTCGACCGGATGACGGACGCGATGACGCATCGCGGGCCGAACGATCGCGGCACCTTCATGGAGCCGGGCGTCGCGCTGGGCGTCCGGCGGCTGAGCATCGTCGACGTCGAGGGAGGCCACCAGCCCGTCTGTAGCGAGGACGGGGTGACCTGGGCGGTCCAGAACGGGGAGCTCTACAACCACGAGGAGATTCGCCGCGGCCTCGAGCGCGGCGGCCACCGGCTCGCGAGCCGGTGCGACACGGAGATCCTCCCGCATCTGTACGAGGAGTTCGGCTCCGGGTTCGCCGAGCGCGTGCGCGGCAAGTTCGGGATCGCGGTCTGGGACGGCCGCGGGAGGCGGGCCGTCGTCGCCCGCGACCGGCTCGGCGTCAAGCCGATGTACTACGCGCAGGTCGGCGACCGGGTCGTGTTCGCGTCCGAGCTCAAGAGCCTTCTCGCGAGTGGGCTCGTCGGCCACGCGCTGGACTACGAGGCGATCGAGGCGTACCTGACGTTCGGGTTCGTTCCGGGCCCGCTCACGCCGCTCGCGGCCGTCCGCAAGCTCCTGCCCGGCGAGCTGATGGTCGTCGACGAGCGGGGCCTGCGGCTCGAGCGCTACTGGAGCTACCCCGAGCCGAACCCGGACCTCGAGTCGTCCGAGGACGAGTTGGCGGAGGGTCTGATCGAGAAGCTCGACGAGGCCGTTCGCCTGCGGCTGATGAGCGACGTCCCGCTCGGCGTGATGCTCAGCGGCGGCCTCGACTCCAGTCTCGTCGTCGCGCTGATGGCCCGGCACATGTCGCAGCCCGTGCAGACGTTCTCCGTCGGCTTCACCGAGGACGGTCGGGACAGCGAGCTCGGCGATGCGCGCTACGTGTCCAGCGTCTTCGGAACCGACCACCACGAGCTCGAGCTCTCGTACACGCAGCAGGAAATCGATCTCGCGAGCCTCGTCTGGGCGATGGACGAGCCGATCGCGGAGCTGTCCGCGCTCGGGTTCCTCGCGATCTCCGAGCTGGCGGCGCGCCACGTGACCGTGGCGCTCTCCGGCCAGGGCGCGGACGAGCTCCTCGCCGGCTACAAGAAGCACCGCGCAGCCTCGCTGGTCGCGCGCTGGAAGCGCCTTCCCGATCCCGTCCGCTCGCTCGGGGAGGGCGCGCTCAGGCGGAGCCCGATCCGGGGGCGGAGGGCGACGCGCACGCTGCTCGCGGCCGATCCGATCGACCGGCTGATCGCGATGAGCGGACGTGTCGACCAGGACCTTCGGCGCGAGCTCTACCTCGGGCCGCTCGCGAACGCGGACGGTCTCGCCGCGAGGCGCGCGCTCGAGCCGCTCGCGGCCGGTCTCGCAGACGAGCCGCTCGCGGCCACGCTCTTCATCGACGGCCAGCTCGCGCTCGTGGACAACATGCTCCACTACTTCGACCGCACGTCCATGTCGCACTCGCTGGAGGTGCGCGTGCCGTTCCTCGACCACGAGGTCGTCGAGTACTGCGCTCGCATTCCCGACTCGCAGAAGGTGCACCGCTGGCAGACGAAGTACCTGCTGAAGCGCGCTGCGAGGGGGATCGTGCCCGACCGGATCATCGACAAGCGAAAGCTCGGGTTCTTCCGCAGCTCCACTGGCAGCTGGCTCGACGCGCAGATGGACGGCTCGATCTCCGACTACCTGCTCGGCCCCGACCCGCGCTACGCCGAGTTCCTCGACCGCGGCGCCGTCGAGGGCCTCGTCCGGGCCCACCGGGAGCGGCGCGGCGTCGACATCCACCTGCTCGTCGGCGTCCTGATGCTCGAGGTCTGGCTCTCGTCGTACCTGCCCCGGGCCAGCGGGTCACTGGGCAGCGCGCACGCGACGGCCTCGCAGGCCGCCTGATGGCCGGGCTTGCCTACTCGATCGTCACCCCGGTCTGGAACGAGGAGGAGAACCTCCCGCGGCTCGCAGCCTGCATCGAGAGGCAGTGGCGGGCTCCGGACGCCTGGGTGATCGTCGACACCGGCTCGACCGACTCGACGGCACGGGTCGCGTCGGAGCTCGGCGAGCGGCACGAGTGGGTGCGGACGGTTGTGCTCGAGTCGGGCGACGTCGCGCGTGGCGGGCCGATCGTCCGGGCGTTCGCGGCCGGGCTCTCCGAGCTCGGGGACGACCTGCCGGACGTGATCGTGAAGCTCGACGCCGACCTCGATTTCGACGCCGATTACTTCGAGAGCCTCGTCGGCGCATTCGAGCGCGACCCGAAGCTCGGGATCGCGAGCGGGCTCTGCTACGAGCGCTCCGGTGAGGAGTGGCGTGCGGAGTACGGGACGCGGTCGCACGTCTGGGGCGCGTCGCGCGCCTACAGGCGCGAGTGCCTGCAGGACGTCCTGCCGCTCGAGGAGCGCCAGGGCTGGGACGAGATCGACGCGATCAAGGCCCGGCTGCACGGCTGGACGGTCGGCACGCTCTTCGACGTCCCGTTCCGCCACCTCCGCGCGGAGGGCTCTCGGGACGGCGGCAGACAGCGCTGGCTCGATCAGGGCGACACTGCCCGCTACATGGGCTACCGATTCTCGTACCTGCTGGCGCGGGCCGTCTACAAGGCACGCCGCGACCCGGCTGCCCTTGCGATGGTCTGGGGCTACTCGCGTGCCGCGCTCACCCGCGAGCCCGTGCTCCCCGACCCCGAGGCGCGGAAGTACCTGCGGCGGACCCAGCGGCTGCGCGAGTTGCCGGTCCGCGCGCGCGAGGCGCTCGGCAAGACTGACGGCTGAGAACCTTCGCCATGCGCGCGAGCACGCGTGAGCGGATCACCGTCTGGGGCGTTCGGGTCGCAGTCGTTCTCGGCCTGACGGTCGCCGTCGCGCAGGTGGTCAGCTACCGGTTCGGGCTCCACGACGCCGTGCTCGACTCGAACACGGACCGGAGCGTCGCCGGAGTCCTGACCCTGGTCCTGCTCGGCGCAGCGGTTGCGAGCGCCTGGCTCGTCACCTCGGTGAGCCCTTCGGCCCGGCTCGAGACCGGGGTCATGGCCGCGTGCCTGAGCCTGATCCTCGCGCTCGAGCTCTCCGAGCCGTCTCACGTCGTGGCGCTCTCGGCCCCGTTCGGCGCCGTGGCGGTCGTCCTGCTCTGGCGGCTCGCCGCGACTGACGCGACCGCGGGCCCGGTGATCCGGGCCGGCTGCGTCGTGCTCGGCGTCGCGTTCGTCGGCCACGCGATCGGCTCACGTCTCGTCACGGCCCTGGGGCAGGGCGCGGACTCGTGGCTCTACCAGGCGAAGGGGATCGTCAAGCACGCCGGCGAGATCGTGGCCTGGACGCTCCTCGCCGCCGGCCTCGTCGCGGTGTGGGTCGCGCGGCGGCCGGCCCGCTCGACACTGCGCGGCGCTACGCCACTCGCTCGAAGAGGACGTTACTGAGCTCTCGGCTCGCGCCGACGAGCCGGAAGCGCAGGTCGTGCTCGTCGACGAGCTCGGCGAACGCGCGCAGCTCGTCGCCGCGGTGGTGGAACTCGTCGAAGTAGAGGAACGAGCCCGGCCGGAGCCGCTCCCTCACGAACGAGAGCACCGTCGAGGTCGAGCTGTACAGGTCAGCGTCGATCATCACCACGAGGACGTCGTGCTCGGTCCAGGCGTATCTCGGCAGGGTCTCCTCGAACCAGCCAGGGAAGAACTCGACGCGCGGGTCGTCGATCTCGGGGATGGCGCCGCCGGTGGAGAAGTAGCCGCGTTCGTGGCCGTCGAGGCTCCAGTCGTGCGGTAGCCCGACGAAGCTGTCGAAGCCGTGCAGCCTCGACCGCGGATTGCGCAGCAGCTTCGACCAGTAGCTGATCGACTTCCCCATGTGGACGCCGAACTCGAGGTAGAGCACGTCTCGGTCGGCGATCTCGCGCCCGACCAGGTCGAACAGCTCGTAGCGGGATTTGACGCGCAGGCCGGGCTCGAAGCCATGAGCCTGCAGCCACCAGCCGACATGCAGGTAGTTGAAGACCCCGTTGAGGTTGTAGAGGACCCGCTCGCTACACGCCGCGCCGACGCGCGTCAGCGTCACCTTCGGAACGAGCTTCCAGTCCTGAACCGATTTGCCGACGTTCACTCCCACCTCCCACGCCAGCTGTCCGGTTGCTCATGTCTGCCTGTCTGCCTGCCCTCTGTCGCTCGTCGTCGCCTTACACGTCGAGCACGCTCTCAGCTCGACTCGCCGCTTCCCACCGTGGCGGCGCTGGCACCTCTCGCGGTCGCTTCGGACTCGCTCTCCCGCGCGAGCCCGAGCGAGGCGTCCAGGGCGAGAAGTATGAAGAGGATCACGGTCACCTGGATGAAGGAGAACGCATCGTAGAACGCCATCCCCACTGCGAACGAGGTCACCCCTGCGGCCAGCGCGAGCTCGAGCCATCCACCGCGTTCGTCCTCTCGCGCCTCGCGTGAGAGCCTGCCGATCGAGCGACCGAACAGCCATAGCCAGCCGAGCACGCCGAGAATCCCGGTCTCGACGAGGCTCTTCAACCACTGGTCGTCGAGGACGGTGGTCTCCGGGTGCATCTGCGGCTGCCTGGTCGAGAAGCCCTCGCCGACGAGCGGATCCCGTCGCCACTCCTTCAGGGTCGGGCCCCATCGCGAAAGGCGGTTCTGGTCGCCGTTTGCCGACTGCTGCGCCACGAGGCCACCCTGTGGGAAGAACGAGCTCTCGACGTTGCGAAGCGCTCCGGGGACTGCGAGCTGGATCGCCAGGACCGCCGGCACGATCAGCGGCCACGCCTTCAGGGTCTGGCGGGGTCGCTGCCAGAGGAAGACGAGCCCCACCGCGGCGAGCATGACGATGCTGGTGCGCGAAACGCTCGCGAGCGCGCCGATCATCACCGCGAAGGCGGCGACCCACCAGATGCGCTTGCCGGGCCGCATCGCGAGGTAGACCGAGAGTGGCACGAGTATGACGAACAGCGCGCCGAGCGCGATCGGATGCTGCGCAGAGGCGATGACACGAACATCTCCGCCGCGGGACAACCCCGGGCCGTCGGGCCAGAGCCGGGTGAGGAACGGCATCAGGCGCTGCAGGTGATCGAAGGCGTCGTAGTGCGTGCGGTACTCGATCACGGCGAAGATGCCGAGCACGCCGCCCCCCGCGCAGAGAACCTCTAGGACTCGCTCCACGTCCGCGCGTGTCCGGACCACGCTGACGACGAGGTAGAAGATCAGGAAGAACGAGCCGAGGAACATCAGCCCCTTGATGACCTCGGGTTGCACGTCGAGAGTGGCGATCCTCTGACTGTTCGCGAGTTCGGAGAACAGGCTCGCCACGGCGATGAGAACGATTGGCTCCTCGAAGCCGCTCCTCCGGAATGTCACCCGCTCGTCGATCAGCAGCGACATCACCCAGCCGGCGAGCATGAGCGCCACCAGGATCCGGTAGGGCTCGAGCTGGAACGGAAGCCCACCCGCCATGGCGTAGCGCTGGATCGGGATGAAGAGGATGACGAGGATCAGCACGGCAAGCTGTTGCCGCCAGGCGAAGAACCACTCGTACGCGTACATGATCGGAAGGATCAGCGCCAGCGGCACCACGATGAAGAAGGCAGCAGACGGGTGGAGAAGCGATGCCAGCATGAGCGCGCTGACCGCCCCCAGCAGTGAAACGGCTGACAGAGACGGCCGCTGGTCTCCGAAGCCGAGGAGTGCTCGCATGTGGCTGCTCAGGCGCGCCTGCGCGCCCGTCTGCTTCGCTTTCGCCCGATCGGCTGCTGCGAGGACGCGGGAGTGTTGTAGGCCGTCAGCGTCCTGGCCTCGGCGTCCGCCGGATTCTCCTCAGGTGCTTCTGCGACAGCCCTGATACGCGGATGGAGATTCTCGAGTAGGAAGGCGAGCCCACAGAACACGACGAGTGTGGCGAGGAACACCAGGATCGCCTTGGTCTTCTTCCGGCCCGCGAGGAGGTGGGCAGGCGTCGGACCGATCTCGGGCTTGAGGATGATGCGCGTGTTCGGATTGGTGTCGACCAGGTTCTGGTTGTCGCGAAGCCAGGACTGGAACGCGTGCAGGTGTCGCTCCGCGAGCGAGTGCGCTCCCGCAGCAGTCGGCGCGATGGCCGAGAGCATGATCACGGGAAGCGTGCTGCTGTCCTGGGCGAGAGCCTGCGTGGCGGACACGGTCCCGTGGATCGGGCCGCTCTTCGCCAGCTGGCTCATCACGTCCGTGCTGTTCGCGAACTGTGGCGCCAGTGATGCGAAGGCGCGGAGAGCGTCCACGGGGACCGGTCCGTGCTCGGTCCTGAAGTTGACGTTTCCCGGCCAGAAGCCCGGGACCGTCACGAAGACGGTCGTGTCGCTCTCGTACTGCGGTTGTGTTCGATACGAGAAGAACGGCGAGCCCCCGGGATGGACGCGAACCATCGCGAGGAGCGCGAGCAAGCACGCGAGAACGAAGCCGACGGCGACGAGGATCTTGAAGCGCCAGAGGACGCGAAATGCAAGCTGGAGATCCATGGAGTCAGGCCCGGGTTACGTTCCTCGGCAAGTCACGCGTGTCGTGAGACCCATGCCCGCGAACATGCACCAATGGTAGGCGGGCAGTGTCTCCACGGCCACGCCTCGACGGGCCAGCTTGCGCGGGGTATGCCCACCCGATCGACTAGGCGAAAGCGGTTTTCGTCCCCGTGGGTAGGAAAGCTCAGCGCGGCACGTAGACGAAGTACGTCAGGCTTCCCGTCGGCACCATGACGTCGGGGCGGTAGTTGGCCGCGATCGCGTTCGTGATCGTCTGGCCGAAGCTGAGCTGCGAGCGGTACGCCGACGGGTCGAGCGGGCGAATCAGCACCACCTCGTCGAACTCGCGGCGGTCGATTCGCCGTTTCAGCTGCGCGATCCACTCGGGGTGATGCTTCGCGAGCCTCGGCAGGGTCAGCGGATCCGTGACCGGGACCTGACCCGCGAGAATCGGCAGTGTCGGGTCTTCGGACAGCATGCGATCGCCCGGCTTGACGATGCCCCTCAGCGGGTCCGTGGAGAACGCCGCGTCGGAGCCGCGACCAATCGCAAGGCGGGCGCCGAGTCCGATGTCCGGCTTGATCGTGTCGGCGTACGCGGTGGCTGCCCCGATGACGAGCGCGACCGTCAGGAGCGGGATCAGGACGTTCTCGACTCTTCTCGGCACCTGCGGATGGGCCCAGAGCTCGCCCACGACGAGAGCGGTGAGAACACTCATGTCGAGCAGGTGGTTGAAGCCCGCGCCCGGGTCCCGCAGGATGACGACGAGCGAGAGCAGAGAGATCGCGAGCGCGAGCTGGAACAGCGATACCTCTCGACGGCGCAGCGACAGGGCGCAGGCGAGCACCGCGAACGGGAAGAGAAGCCAGAGGGCGTCCTGGTGCAGGAACGCCAGGTGGATGAGCGTCGAGGCGCCGGCGAGGGGCGTGGCGCCGGGAACCTTCGGCTGCGAGAACGCAAGGGCGCCGACGTTCTCCCACAGCCGTCCACTGCTCACGAGCTCGAAGAAGCCGAGCGTGGCGGCGGTCAACGCGAGAAACGCGACGGTGAATCGGGCGGCGGCACGCCGGTCCCTGAGGAGCAACCAGATCACGATCGCGCCCGGTGCCCAGACCGCAGTCGTCTTGCTCGCGATCCCGAGCGCGCAGAGGGCCGACGCCCCGAGGACAGCTCTTCGCGACTGGGAGCGCCAGACCACCAGGAGGGCGGCGAGCTGGACGACGACCGAGAGGGCGTCCCCCCTGATGCTCACCGCGGCCATGTATCCGGCGGGCGTCGCGAGCACCGCGGCTACGAGTGCGGCCGAGACGACGAGGGAGCATCCGACGCGTCGCAAGAGCAGGAAGAGAAGGGAGAACATCACGATCGCGGTCGCGTACGCCGTGAGCTTCCCCGAGACCAGGTACTCGCCCGTGAGCAGCGAAACGGCCCCGTGCAAGATGAACGGCAGCGGCATGTAGAACGTCCCGAACGTGTGCCCGTCTTGGTGCAACGGCGGATAGATGTGCCCCTCGTGCACGAAGCGCGCGAGGGTCATCCAGGAGCCCGAGACGTGCGTGACCCAGTACCGATCGTCGATGTGAACGGCGGCCAGGAGCACTGCGGACCCGAAGATGATGGCCGCGGTCGCGCCGAGAGCCACCGACTGGATCAGGTCGATGGCGCGGGCCGTTGACGGTCTCGACCGTTCGGTGGGCGCGGTGTCGTCGAGCACGATCGCTCCGCTGTCGATCATCGCGTGGTCACCGGCGGGACTAGCCGTACGTCGCGCTGTATGTGCCGCTGACCGCACTGAAGAAGGCGTAGTCAATGCCTTTGATCGTCTGCGTCGTGAACGGGACGGCGTTGCCGCCGCTGGTGAGAGAGGTGAGGTTCTTCGCGCCCGCGTGGAGCGGGAGCATCGCCTGCATTCCGTATGCGCCGGCGGCCGCGTTGACCTGGAAGGTCTCGATGCTGCCGTTCCAGGAGAAGTTCGTCATCGTGGACCCGTCGCGGCCGTCGACCCAGGTCAGCATCTGCTTTGCGGACACGACCGGGATGCTGTGCGCCTGCGCGGCTCCGACGACCGCGTCGGAGTCCGAATCGCTCGCGTTGTCAGTGTGGAAGAGCGTGGTGAACACGCCGTAGTAGCCGTTCGCGTTGGTCGCGTTGTCGAAGAGCGAGTTCGCGTAGCTCGGCTCCGACTGAGGCGCCTCGTCGGGCATCTGCGTGACGGCCTGCCACACGTTGATCGGCGTGCCGTCGGTGTCCGCGAAGCGCATGATCTCGCCTGAGCCGGTCATGAACCCCGGCTTGCTGGCGATCCAGGTCCCGCCCAGCTGCGAGTAGTTCTCGTCGAACCGGATCCCGTGCGCGAGCTCGACCTTGGGCTCCGTCACGTACTGGTTCCAGAGCCAGCAGTGGAAGCGCCCGGTGGTCGGCGTCGGGATGTCCGGGAACTTGGCGGCGAAGTTCGCGAGCCCGCTCGTGTAGTAGCCGTCCAGGGTGCTCTCGTTCCAGTCGACGCAGTTGGACGTCGGGTGGTCGGCGACCTCGAAGCCGAGCGGGATGAACGGCGCGAGCTGCGCGTCCGTCAGCGGGTTGATGTCCGGGACGATGTTGGAGCTCGCGCGGACGCACTCCCAGTTGACGACCGAGCAGCCCGGTGGGCTCTCGGCGATGTAGGTGTTGAAGCGGTCGACGGTGCCGCCACCAGTGTGGTCGTCGCCGGTCATCACGACGGCCGCCTTCTTGCCGAACGGGAGATACCAGAGGTGCGGCAGCGGGGTCTTGTTGCTGTTCATCGTGGTGATGAGGTTCGCGAGCAGGCGCTGCTGCTCGTCGGCCTGCGGGATCGCGATCTTGCTCGTGTCGATCCAGTCGGGCTGGACGTCGCCGGGCATCGCGCCGTAGAAGAGGTCGCTCGCCCGGGCGTGGCCGTCGCCGTCGCGGTCCTCGCCCTCCCAGGCCGGGTTCCCCTGGCGCGTGAGGATCACCGACTTCGCCAGGTCGTAGGTGAACGCGGCCGCCGCGCCACCGTTCGACCCGACGCTACGCAGCGTCACGGCCGGGTTCGCTGTCGCCGTCGTCGCGTTCGAGTAGAGCGTCGCGACCGCGGTGGCGCCGTTGAGGTTGTACCGGTCGGCCGAGCCGTGGTACTGGATCGTCTGGCCGACGATCCCCGCTCCGGGCGTGCCTACGGTCGTGTTGACCTTGAGGTAGGCGTTCGAGAGCGTGCTGCCCGCGTCGGTCAGGCCGAGCAGGCCCGCGAGCTGCTTGTCCGGGTGCAGTGCGATCAGGTGGCCGCCGCCGTTGACCCAGTTCGTCAGCGTCGTGACCTGGGCCGCGGTGAGCGAGGTGTCGCCGAGGATGACGACGTCGAACGGGGCGAGGAACGACGATGAGAGCAGCGAGGCGTCGATCGAGGTGTACTCGTTGAAGCCCTCCGCGCGCAGGATCTGTCCGGTGTAGAGGGTGTAGTCGTTCGTCCGCGAGGTGACGACGAGGATCGGCGGCGACGCAGCCTCGGTCGTGAACGTCCAGGAGACGTCCGCTGCGAGCGGGTTGCCGGCCAGGTCGGTCACGTGCGGCGTCGCGGCGCCGCCCTCGAGTGTCGC
This sequence comes from Gaiellaceae bacterium, assembly GCA_035518635.1. Classification (GTDB taxonomy): domain Bacteria; phylum Actinomycetota; class Thermoleophilia; order Gaiellales; family Gaiellaceae; genus AC-32. The sequence continues at coordinate 31,568 of DATIXI010000066.1, read as the reverse complement.
CGTGTACGTCGTTCCGAACTTGAGCGCGCTCGACAGGTTGAACGTCGCGGTATGCGTGTTGTCGTCGTACGAGACGGTGCCCGGCACGACGTTGCCCGCGCCGTCCTTGATGTCGAAGCTCGTCGGCGACAGCGACGTGTCGTCCATCGACTCGCTGAACGTCGCGGTGACCTGCGCCCCTACGCTCACGCCGGTCGTGCCCGCGGCCGGGGACTTCGCGGTGACCGTCGGCGGCGTGTGGTCGGGCGTGATGCTACGGCGCATGTCGGCCTGGATCTCGCCGGCGCTGAGCGCCCGGTTGTAGATGCGGGCCTCGTCCATCGCCCCGGTGTAGCGCTCGCCCCACACGCTGTTGGCGCCCATGTGCAGGACGCCGGTCGACGTCGTGATCGCGCCGGTGACGGCGGTCGAGGCGACCTGGCTGCCGTTGACATACAGGCGCAGGTTCGAGCCGTCGTAGGTCGCGGCGAGATGCGACCAGACGTTGAGCGGCAGCGGGGTCTGCGCCTGCGCGACGTGCGAGGTGCCGCCCGTGAAGACCTGCACCTCCGGCGCGCCGGTGTCGGACGCACCGTAGAGCGCGTACGCGTCGCCGCCCGACCGCTCCTTGAAGAGCAGCGTCTCCCAGTTGTCCGCGACGTCGGGATCGACCCACGCCTCGAGCGTCATGCCCGTGGTCAGGTCGAGCGAGTTCGAGTCCGGCACGGTGACGATGCTCGAGTTGCCGTCGAAGTGGAGCCCCGAGTTGAATTTCCCGGTGACGCGCGTGGCGTTCGAGAGCGTGCCGGTGTTCGCCATGCCCGACCCGTCGACGACGGTGTTGCCCGAGCTCTCGTCGAAGGCGTACGCGGCGACGTTGCCGCTGGGCGCGGTGTTCGAGACCGTCACGGCGACCGGGGCAGAGGTGGTCATGTTCCCCGCGGCGTCGCGCGCAACCGCGGTGAGCGTGTGCGCGCCGTTCGTCGCGGTCAGGGTGTCCCAGGTGAACGTGTACGGCGGGCCCGTGTCCTCGGCGCCGAGGTTCGAGCCGTCGAGCTTGAACTGGACCCCCGCGACGGTCCCGTTGTCGGACGCGTTCGCGGCGACGTTCACCGTCCCGGAGACCGTGCCGGCCGGCGGCGAGGTGATCGAGACCGTCGGCGGCGTCGTGTCGGCCGTCACGGTTGCGCTCGCCTCGTTCGACGGCGGCCCGACGTTGCCGGCTGCGTCCTGGGCGGTGACGCGGTAGTAGTACGTCCCCGACGCCAGGGCGTTGTCCGTGTAGCTCGTGCCGGTCGGCTGGGCGATCCGGTTGGCCGACGACGCGGTGAAGCCCTGCGTTGTCGAGCGGTAGACGTTGTAGTTCGAGAGGCCGACGTTGTCCGTCGCGGCTCCCCAGTTCAGCGAAGCCGAGCCGAGGCCTCCGGTTGCCGTCAGGGTTCCGGGCGCGCTCGGCGGGCTCGTGTCCGGCACGGAGATGCTCGAGTTCATGTCGGTGAGGATCTGCGACTGCGTGAGCGGCTGGTTGTAGACGCGGACCTCGTCGATCAGGCCGCTGAACGGCTCGTTCCAGATGGTGTTGCCGCCGATCCGCAGGGCACCGTTCGACGTTGTGATCGGCCCGCTCGTGAGCTTCGTCCCCACCTGCTGGCCGTTGACGTAGAGCGTGAGGACGGTGCCGTCGTAGGTCGCCGCGAGGTGCGTCCAGGTGTTGAGCGGGAGCTGCGAGGTTCCGCGCAGGTCGTTGTCGCCGAGGGACGACTGCAGATTGCCGGAAGGCTGGTTCGAGCCCGTGTTCGCGTACAGCGCGTAGTCGTACGAGTTCGACTGCTCCTTGAACACGACCGTGTTCCAGGCGCTCAGGGACGTCGGCTTCACCCATGCCTCCAGCGTCATCCCGTTCGTCAGGTCGAGCGAGTTCGAGTCGGGGACGGTGACGAAGCTCCCGTTCGTGCCGTTAAACGAGGCCGCGGAGCCGAAGACGCCGTTCGGGCTCCAGGTCACGTTCGTGAGCGTGCCGGTGTTGCCGTGGCCCGACTGGTCGGTCACCGTCGTGCCCGAGCCCTGGTCGAAGCTGTACGCGGCGACGAGGCCGGGCGGCGGCGGCGCCTGGACGTTGTTGACCGTCACGGTCACGGGCGCGGACGTGGTCGTGTTGTTCGAGCTGTCGCGCGCGATCGCGGTGATCGTGTGCGTGCCGTTCGAGGCCGTTCTCGTGTCCCACGAGGTGGTGTAGGGCGGCGCGTTGTCGACGGTGCCGACCTGCTGGCCGTCGACCCAGAAGCTGACCTCGGAGACCGCGGTGTCGTCGCTCGCGTTCGCGGAGATGGTGACGGACCCGGTCAGGGTCGAGCCCCCCGTCGGGCTCGTCACCGAGACCGTCGGCGGCGTCGTGTCGCAGGCGGCCGTGCTCGCCGTGAGCGGCGTCCGGGCCGAGAGGTTGCCCGCGCCGTCCGCGGCCTCGACCTGGAGCGTGTACGTCTGGCCGCAGGCGAGGGAGTCGAACGTGTAGCTCGTGGCGGGCGCGGGGATCGTGGCCACCCTCGTTCCGTTCCGGTAGAGGTTGTAGGCCGTGACTGCGACGTTGTCCGTCGCCGCTGTCCAGGACGTCGTGATCGTCGCCGGTGTCGTGGAGGTGACCGCGAAGTTCGTCGGTGCCGTTGGCGGAGTCGTGTCCACCGGCCCGGCCGGGGTCGCCATGTCCGTTTGAACCTGCGCCTGGGTCAGCGCGAGGTTGTAGATGCGGACGTCGTCTACCGAGCCGTCGAAGAAGCCGGTCGGGCTCGAGCCGTAGGCGCCGATCCGCCAGCTGTTCGAGTCGCCGACGTTGCCGCTGAACGGTTTCGAGGCGGCGAGCACGCCGTTGACGTAGAACTTCGCCGTGGTGCCGTCATAGGTCGCCGCGAGGTGCGTCCAGTTGCCGGCGGACGGCACCACTCCGGAGTCGAGGTAGTTGCCGAGGCCCTGGTTGAGCGTCAGGTAGTAGTGGCCGGAGACGTGGTCGACCCAGATCATCGGGCCGCCGTTGGCGTCGCTCGACCAGGTGCCCACGACCCCAGTGTCCACGCGGAGGGCGTTCGTCTTGTTGACCCAGGCCTCGAGCGTGAAGCCCGTCTTGTAGAACGTACCGAGCGGCGGCAGGTCGACCCGGTCGCTCGTGCCGTTGAGCAGGAGGGCCGCGCCGTACTTGCCGGGCACCCACGTCCCGCCGACGACCGTTCCCGGGTGCCCGGCGCCGGAGGAGTCCGTGGCGGTGCTGCCGGAGCCGTCGTCGAGGGCGTACGAGGCGACGAGGCCGGGCACGAACGGCATCGAGTTGGTCACGCTCACGCTGATCGCGGTCGACGTGGTCGTGTTGCCCGAACCGTCGCGCGCGACTGCGGTCAGCGTGTGCGGCCCGTTCGGGGCCGTCCGCGTGTCCCAGGGCACCGTGTAGGGCGTGGTCGTGTCCTCGGAGCCGAGGTTCGAGCCGTCGAGCTTGAACTGGACGCCGACCACGCCGACGTTGTCGGACGCGTTGGCATTGACGGAGATCACGCCCGAGAGGCTCGCGCCTGCGGTCGGCGAGGTGATCGACACCGACGGCGGGCTCGTGTCGCAGGACACGGTCGTGACCGGGAGCGTGGCCGGCGTCGAGACGTTGCCCGCCGCGTCGAACGCCGCGACGCCGAGCGTGTAGCTCACGCCGCAGGTGAGGCCCGTGAACGTGTAGGAAGTCGACGTCGTCGTGTCGACCTTGGCCCCGTTGACGTAGAGGTTGTACCCGGAGACGGCCACGTTGTCGGTCGACGCCGTCCAGCTCGTCGCGACCGTGCTCTGGGCGGTCCCGGTCGAGACGAACTGCGTCGGCGTGGTCGGCGCCGTGGTGTCCGGCGTGCCGACGCTGCGGTTCATGTCGGTCGTCACCTCGGACGGCGCGAGCGCGCGGTTGTAGATCCGGACCTCGTCGATCGTCCCGTCGAAGAACCCGGTCGGGCTCGATCCGTAGGAGCCGATGCGCCAGCTGTTCGAGTCGCCGACGTTGCCGCTGAACGCCTTCGAGGCGACCAGCACCCCGTTGATGTAGACCTTGGCCGTGGTCCCGTCGTAGGTCCCGGTGAGGTATTGCCACTGGCCCGCCGTCAGCAGCTGGCCTGAGTCGACGTAGTTGCTCCCGCCCGAGTTCAGCGTCAGGTCGAGGTGCGACGAGACGTAGTCGATCCAGAGCATCGGGCCGCCTTGCCCGCTCGCCCATGTCCCGACCACGGCGACGTCGCTCTTCGTGGAGGTGTCCTTCTTGACCCACGCCTCGATCGTGAACGCGTTCTTGTAGAACGTCCCGAGCGGCGGCAGGTCGACCCGGTCGCTCGTGCCGTTGAAGTGCAGCGCCGAGCGGAAGCGGCCGCTCGTCCAGGTGCCGCCGACGATCGTCCCGTTGTTGCCGTTCCCCGAGTTGTCGTTGAGCACGGTGCCGGCGCCCTCGTCGAACGAGTACGCGGCAACGAGGCCCTGGTTCGAGCCGCAGGCCGAGGTCGTCGCGCTCGCGGTCGCCTGGGTCGAGCTGTTGCCTGCCGCGTCACGCGCCGCGACGGCGATCGTGTACGTCGTCCCGCAGTCGAGGCCCGTGAGCGTATAGCTCGTGCTCGTGGTCGAGCCGATCTTCGTGCCGTTCTGGAAGACGTCGTAGGCGGTCACGCCGACGTCGTCCGTGGAGGCGGTCCAGCCGACCGAGACGCTCGTCGACGTCGAGGCGGTCTGAGTGAGCGCGGTGGGCTGCGTCGGCGGCCCACTGTCGACGGGGCCGACGGGCGTGTTCATGTCGGTCTGTACCTGCGCCTGGGTCAGCGCATGGTCGTAGATCCGGACCTGGTCTACGGCGCCGTCGAAGAAACCACCGGGGGAAGACCCGTAGGAGCCGATCCGCCAGGTGTTCGAGTCACCGACGTTCCCGGTGAACGTGCGGGAGGCGACCAGCAAACCGTTGATGTAGAAGCTCGCGGTCGTCCCGTCGAACGTGCCGGTGAGGTACTGCCAGGTTCCGGCGGTCGGCGTCTGGCCTGAGTCGAGGTAGTTGCTGAAGCCCTGGTTCGCGGTCAGGTAGTAGTGGCCGGCGACGTGGTCGACCCAGATCATCGGGCCGCCGCTCCCGTTGCTCGTCCATGTGCCGACCACCGCGGCGTCGACGTGAGAGGTGCTGGCCTTCTTGACCCACGCCTCGAACGTGAACCCGGTCTTGTAGAAGGTGCCCAAAGCCGGCAGGTCGACGTGGTCGCTCGTCCCGTTCAGGTTGATCGCGGACCCGAACTTGCCCTGCACCCACGTGCCGCCGACGACCGAGCCCGTGTTGCCGTTACCGGAGGCGTCGCCCGCGGTCGCGCCGAGGCCCTCGTCGAACGAGTACGCGGCAATCAGGCCGGACCCGGCCGGAGCCGAGGCGGACACGAGCAGCAGCGCGCCCAGGGCGATGACGAGCACAACGAGAACGCGTGCTAGACCCCCCCGGCCGCCTGCGCGCCGCAGAACCGTCGAGTACCCCCGCATATTCGATCGATCATCACCGCGAGGGTGCTCAGGCACAAGGCGCGAAGGTCGAGCCTGGGACTGGTCGGTAGGGCAGTTCTTGGCGGGGCCGCCGGTGCCGATCGCCGCAGCGAGCATCGGCGACCGAGGAGTTGCCTCCGCTACCGGCTCGAACGCCCGATAACCCCCGGACGACCAGGATTCCCCCGGCCGCTGTTACAGATCGGCGGGGCCGGGGCGCCGAAGCCCGTCCTCGGGACCCGCCTATCGAGGGTCGTGCCGGGGCCCCTTCGCTTCACACAATTGAGGCATGGTGGTGAGGCGGCATCTGGTCGTGCACGTGGTCGGTGCGCGGCCGAACTACATGAAGGTCGCGCCGGTCTACTCCGAGCTCGAGCAGCTCGGCACGGTCGAGCAGCGCCTCGTCCACACGGGCCAGCACTACGACCCGGAGATCAACGACGTCTTCTTCGCCGAGCTGCCGCTGCCCAAGCCGCACACCCAGCTCACCGTGGGATCCGGTTCGCATGCCGAGCAGACGGCGCGGGCGCTCGTCGAGCTCGAGCGGCTCTTCATAGAGCTTCGGCCCGACCTGGTGGTCGTCCCCGGCGACGTCAACTCGACGCTCGCGGCGGCGCTGGCGGCGGCGAAGCTGAACATCGCCGTCTGCCACCTCGAGGCCGGCCTGCGCAGCTTCGACCCGACGATGCCGGAGGAGCACAACCGCCGGCTCACCGACCACGTCTCGTCGCTGCTGCTGACGCCCTCCGAGGACGCGAACGAGAACCTGATCGTCGAGGGCGTGGCTCCCGAGAAGATCGAGCTCGTCGGCAACACCATGATCGACACGCTGCTTGCGAACGTCGAGGCGGCGATCGAGCTCGAGGCCTGGCGCGAGTTCGAGCTGCGGCGCAAGGGCTACGTGCTCGTGACGCTGCACCGGCCCGCGCTGGTCGACAGCACGCACCTGATCACCGAGACCCTGTGGGGCCTCGAGGAGATCGCCCGCCAGATCCCCGTCATCTTTCCCGTCCACCCACGCACGCGCGCGCGACTGGAGGCGGCAGGTGCCGTCCCCGAGCGCGTCAAGCTCGTCGCACCCCTCCCCTACACGCGCTTCCTCTCGCTCCAGGCAGGCGCCTCCGGCGTCGTGACCGACTCGGGTGGCATCCAGGAGGAGACCACCGTGCTCGGGATCCCGTGCTTCACGCTCCGGGACAACACCGAGCGCCCGGTCACGGTCACCCACGGCACCAACGTCGTGCTCGGCCTGAACCCCGAGCGGCTGCCCGAGATCCCGAGCCGCCTGCGCTGGCCGCGCCGCAACGTCGTCCCGCCGCTCTGGGACGGTCTCGCGGGCCGCCGCGCCGCGCTGGCGATCGAGGAGCTCCTCGGAGCCGCTCAGCCGAAGCGCGTCGCGGTGACGGCGAGCAACGGCAACGGCACGCGGAACCGCGCGGTGTCGGTGCCCGTCGCCGCTCCCGCTCCGGTCGGCTAGCCCGATCTCGCCCAGCGCTACGCGCCGGCCGCCGTGCCGCCGGCCTCGCGGATCGCCCGGTGCCACTCGACGGTCTCGCGCAGGCCCTCGTCGAGGCTGACCCGCGTCTCGAAGCCGAGGAGGCTCTTCGCCTTCGAGGTGTCCGGGATCCGGTGCCGGACGTCCTGGTACTTGCCGGGCAGCGACTCGTACGGGACGAAGTTCGCGTGGAGGGGCGTGGCCGGCATCCCGAGCTCGGCCTGGATCCGGCCGGCGAGCTCGAGGATCGTCACCGTCTCGATCCCGCCGAGGTTGATCACCTCGCCGCGCGACTCCCGTCGCTCGAGCGCGCGCACGATCCCCTCTGCGGTGTCCCGCACGTGCGTGAAGGTCCGGGTCTGCCGGCCGTCGCCGTGGATCTCGATCGGCTCGCCGTCCAGCAACGACTCGATGAACGTGACGACGGGCCCGCCCCACCAGCTGAGGTGGTTGCGCGGCCCGTACGCGTTGAACAGCCGCAGGATCGTGATGCGCAGGTTGCGCTCGTCCGCAAGCGAGAGCCCGTAGTGCTCGTCGTACATCTTCGAGACGGCGTAGGCCCAACGTTTCGTCGTCGGCGGCCCGATCACGAGCTCGTCCTCCTCGGAGTACGGGGGCGTTCCATTCCCGTACACGTCCGACGTCGAGGTGAAGACGAGATCGGCGTCGAGCGACAGCGCGACGGCGCACGCGGACTCCATGCCCTTCGTGTTCACCTGCAGCGTCGAGAGCGTGCCGCCGAAGCGAGGGATCTTCTTGGCCGCTGTGTGGGCGATCGCGTCGCAGCCGGAGAAGGCGCGACGGAGCTCGCGCTGATGCGCGCAGTCGAACACCTCGAGCTGGAACCCCGGGTGCTCGAGGAACGGCGCGATGTTCGGGACCGAGCCGTAGGAGAGATCGTCGACGCCGACGACCCCGTGGCCGCGGTCGAGCAGCAGCTCGCAGACGTGCGAGCCGACGAATCCGGCCGCGCCGGTGACGCCGACCTTCACGCCGCCGCCCTCTCGGTCTGCGGCAGACGATCGAGGATGCCCGGCAGGATCCGCTGCGCGACGCCGGTGACGCCCTGGCCGCTGACGATCTCCGGGTAGACGTGCGCCGTCGAGGCGAGCGCGAGGTTCGGCACCGAGAACACCTCCGGGAGGTTCTTCGCCCCGCCGACCCTGTGAACCGGCTCGGTCACACGCGCGCGCTGGACGACCGACGAGACGATGTCGGCGTCGGTCAGATCGCCGAAGATCGTCTTCGCGTGCCCGATGAACTCGCGCTCGATCTCCTCCGGCTCGCGCTCGTGGAGCGGCGACGAGGGATCGACGTACTTGGACACGTAGAGGAGGTGGCCGCCGACGTGCTCGGGGTCGACGACGTGGGTCGTCTCGACGATCGTCGTCAGCGGGACGTTCCGGTCGGTGATGTTCAGGTGGTAGTACGGGCTGATGCTCCGCCGGGTCCGCAGCAGCAGGCAGACGACGCCGAGGTAGCGGCAGTGATCCTCGGGAGCGAGCGGCAGCAGGTCCGGAGCCAGGAGGCTGCGCGCCATCGGCGGCGCGAGCGTGCAGAGCACGAAGTCGAACGGTCGGAAGCGGCCCTCGACGGTCAGCCCCGTGACCGCGCCGTTGCGGCCGGCGATCTGCTCGACGGCCGTGCCCGCGTGGACCTCTCCGCCGAGTGCGAGGATCTCGCGCTCGAGCGCGTCGATCAGCGTCTGGTAGCCGCCCTCGAGCCAGCCCATGACCTCGGCGCCCGACTTGTCGCGCGTTTTCGACATCCGTCGTGTGCGCGCCCAGATGTAGGTCGCCGGCAGGTCGTCGTAGCGCCCGTCGAACTTGGAGTCGAGCAGCGGCGCCCACATCCGGTCGAGCACGTTCCTGCCGGACTTGCGCCGCAGCCACTCGAGCAGCGGCGTCTCGTCGAGCCCCTCGTAGTCCTTGGTGAGCTGGCACCGTGCGACGAACATGCCGAGGCGCACGCGGTCGCGCGGGCGGAGCAGCGGGAACGTCAGGAACTCCTTCGGCGAGGTCATCGAGAACAGGTGCCCGCCGCCGTAGAAGCCGACCTTGGTCGGCCGGAAGCGGAAGCGGTCGCCGAGCCCGAGCTCCTCCGCGAGGCCGCGGACGCGGTCGTCGGTGGGGAGGATGACGTGGTAGAAGCGGTCGACCGGGTAGCCGTCGAAGTCGAACGACCCAACGAGCCCGCCGAGGTCGTTCGCGCGCTCGTATAGCGCGACGCGGACGCCCTTCTGTGCGAGCCGGTACGCAGCGGTCATCCCGAGGATCCCGCCGCCGACGATCGCTACGCTCGGCCGCTCGTTCACGACGTGACCGGCGCGCGGGACAGGCGGAGGCGCAGCAACATGCGCCAGTAGGCGAGTGTGGTCTTGAGGACGGGCATCTTGCTCTTACCGAGCCGACGGCTCCAGTCGAGCGGGACCGGGACCTCCTCGACGCGGACGCCGAGCGCCGAGAGCTTGACCAGGATCTCCGCCTTGCACGCGAAGCCCGGCTCGGCGATGAAGTTGTCGCCGTAGCGCTCGAACCCCAGGCGGAGGGCCGAGACCCGGTAGACGCGGAAGAACGAGGAGACGGTCTTGGCCTTGAGGCCGAGCCCGCGCCGCACGACGAAGCCAGCCGCGAAGCTCAGGCCGCGCCGAACCGCGCCGACGTTCTCCATCATCCAGTCGGCGATCACGAGGTCCGCACCCGCCGCGATCCGCTCCAGCATCAAGGGCAGCGCGTCCAGGTCGCTGGTCGTGTCGCCCTCCAGCGTTACGACGAGCGAGTCGTCCGCGCACTTCGCGAGCGCGGCCGCGAAGCCGGCCCGGAAGGCGACGCCCGGTCCCCGGTTGCGACCGAGCCGGACGAGCTCCACGCGCACGGGGCCTTCATAGGTCTCGATCAGCTCGGCGGTCCCGTCGGTCGAGCCGTCGTCGACGAGGATGAGATGGCCTGCGTTCCGGAACAGCTCCGGCCGCGCCTCGAAGTCCGCCAGCAGCCGCGGGAGGTTCTCCGCCTCGTTGTAGACCGGGATCACGAAGAGGAGCGTCGTCTGGTCGGGCAGCGGCGAGACGGCATTGCCGTCAGTCCCGGAGCTTTTCAACGCCGCCTCTGCCGCCGCCGCGCTTGACGCCATCCTTCCCCCGTCCACGTTGATCGCTCGCCGGCCGAGACCCGACCGGGCGAGCCGTTCCCGTTGTTGAGCGTATGGAGCGTTCGGCGGTGTAGCCAGACCAGAACGGAAAAACCCTCCACGCGCGTGGGCCGCTGGCCGAACGGGTAGGAGCGCGGGCAGAACTCTCGCCGTCCGGGGATTCACGCGGCGGGCGCGGCTGCTCATCATTTTCGAAGATGGCGCGGCGACCGGGTAGCCGGAGAGAGCGATGAGCGCGCAGGCCGCCGCGGCGGTCGAGAACGTCGACGCCGCGGCACCCCCGCGCCGCTTCGAGCTGACCGGCGCGTGGCTGCTCTCCGGGGCGATGCTGGCCGCCGGCCTGCTCGCGTACGCGTTCCACATCCTCGCGGCGCGAACGCTCACGCAGGACGAGTACGGCCAGATCGCGGTGCTCTGGGCGGCGCTGTTCCTCACCGTCGTCGTACTGTTCCGGCCGCTCGAGCAGACGACGGCGCGGGCGGTTGCCGATCGGCTCGCGCGTGGGCAGGAGGCGCGCTCGGTGCTGCGCTCTGTCGCTGTGGTCTACGGCTGCGTGCTCGGCCTCGTGGCCGTCGCTGCCTTGGCGGCCTGGGGTGCGCTAACCGATCGGTTCTTCGACGGGAACGACTTCATGACGGCAATGCTCCTCGTCGGGATCGCGGGATACGGCTTCCAGTACATCGGCCGCGGGATTCTCGGCGGGCTGCGCCGATTCCACGGGCTGAGCGCGATCCATGTCACGGACGGCTCGATTCGCTTCCTGGTGGCCTTGCCGCTTCTCGCCGTCGCGTCTCCGGAGATTGCCGCCGCAGCCCTAGCGGCCGCAGGCCTTGGGGGTGCGATCCCGCCGCTCTGGCGTTGCCGCGCAGAGGTCAGGCGACTCGGCGAAGGCTCCGCCGACGAGCACTTCCACATGCGCGCGGCCCTGGCCTTCGCCGCGCCTGCCGTCGTGATCGCCGCCGCGGACCAGTTGCTTGTCAACGGCGCCCCGCTCGTAGTCGTCGGCGGAGGCGGCGCCAAGGATGCGGCGGCGATCGTGTTCGCCGCAACGATGCTCGTGCGCGTTCCCGTCTTCCTGTTCACGGGAGTCGCGGGCTCGTTTCTGCCGAACCTCACCCGGCTGAACGCCGAGGACGACCACCACCGCTTCGTCGCAACCGTGATGAGAGTCTGCCTCGTCTTTCTCGGGGTAACCGTCGCGATCGTGGCCGTGGCTGCGCTAGCCGGACCGACCGTGATGCCGATCGTCTTCGGGTCGAAATACACGGCTCCGGCCTCCGACCTCGCGCTGCTCGGCCTCGCCGCCGGCTGCTACTTGGCCGCGGCGACGATCTCACAGGCGCTTCTTGCGGTCGACCGGGCGTCGAGCGGTGCCGTGGCGTGGGCAGCGGGTGCGGCGCTCTTTGTGTTCGTGTACGCCATTGCGTCGGGCGGGGCCTTGCACGAAGCGTCGCTCGGAATCGCGAGCGGGATGGTCATGGCGACGCTGCTGCTTGCGCTCATCTTCGCCTGGAGGGTGCGCGTGAACCGCCGCGAACGGGCGTCGGGCGTCTAGGCGAACAGATGAGCCTGCGTCTCGGGGTGGAGGAGCTGCCAGACGCGCAGGAATGCATCGATCTGCAAGCGGGCCCACTCGTGCTCCGCGCCGACCGGCTGCCCCGCCTGAGCCGCGACGTCGACCTCGAGCGCTCTCGACCCGACCTGCTCGACCTTGCACTCGCAGCGGCGCAGGAAATCGGTCAGGTCCGTCACGAGGGCGGGGTTGTCGAGTGTGATCCGCAGAGCGCTCCCCCCTTGCACAGCGCATGTTCGACCCACACAGTCTCAACCCGGGCGGGCTGCACCTCAACCGGCCGATGGTGCAGTCCGTGGACGTGAGCGCCAAGACCGCGCGGCCCGTAACGTGGGTCTGGCCGGCGGCCCTGGCCCTCGGCGTGCTGGACCTCGCCGCCGGGCTCGGCCCGCGCGGCTGGTGGCTGAACCCGGCCGCCGAGCGGTCGCCGTTCAGCTGGGCCGCCGCGATCTCGGTAGTGGTCGCGGCCGCCTGCGTCGCCGTCCTCGCGACGCGGAGCCGCGGGAAGACCCGCCTGTTCCTCGCCGGAGGGCTCGTGCTCATCGCGGTCGACGAGGCGCTCGGCCTCCACGAGCGGCTCGCCGCCGATCTCGACGTCCGCTCGCTCGCGAAGCTCGAGTGGTGCACCGTCGCGCTGGTCGGCTACACGCTGCTCCTGGGCACCGTCGCGGTGCTGCTCCTGCTGGAGACGCGGTCGAGCCGGCGCCCGCCGACGCTGCTGCTCGCCGGGGTCGTGCTACTGGCCGCGGCGCTCGGAGCGAGGTTTGGCGGCGCGGCGCTGGCCGCCCTCCACGAGCTTCCGGCGGGCGAGACCCGGGACGCGGGCGAGGCGGCTGCCAACGCGCTCGGGCTGATGGGCTGGGTGCTCGTCGCCACGGGCCTGCTGGTCGTGGCCCGGCGCGCTCCGGGCTGAGCGTGGCAGCAGCCCGCCTCACGACCAATCCGAGGCGGGCCGCCACTTCCCATCATCGTCAGGAAGCGGACGCAGACAATCTGAACAAGAAGGTAGGCGGGTCCTCCCGCTTGGCCTCCGGGAGAGCCCGCCTACCCGACCGGGAAGCGCGCCGCAGCACGTTTCCCGGCCCTTACACGGCGAATGCATGCGGCCTGCGTCCGCCGTGGCTGTCCAAGCTAAACCCCTGCAACTGCCGAATCTACGACCCGTTAGAACGGTGCTTCGTCGAGGCCGAGATATCAAGGAGTCGAGATAGAGAGGCGCGGGTAATCCGGTTCCACAATTCCCCAACTCAATCCCCACCGTTGGGGGGGCTTATCCACAGACACCCGTCAGTTGTCACCGCTTTCTTACCAGTTCTTTCCACAGCACCCCCTTTACAGACAGGGCAATGTCCGTTAGAACTGGACTCACTAGCGGTCGGGGGGAGAAAGGGGGGTGTAGGTCTCTTGGCCAGTAATTCCCATCGGACGGCGGTTCTGCTCGATCCACATCCATTGTGGCTCGATGCCGTCGAGTCCATCCTGGACTCAATCGACGTAACGGTTGTCGGGCGGACGACCAGGCCCGAGCACGCGCTCGACCTGGTCGAGCAAAAGCAGCCCGACATCCTCATCTGCGAGACGGAGACGCCGAGCGGAGGGATGAGCGGATATGCGCTCATCCGGTCGTGCCGCCAGCGTCTGAGCACGCTCCGCGTGATCGTGCTCGGCGCCTCGCGCGACAAGGCCGACATCGACAACGCGTTCGATGCCGGTGCCTTGGCATATGCCGTGAAGACTGCGCATCCGGAGGACGTCGCAGCAACGATCCGGCAGACGTTCGACCACACGATCTTCCTGGCGAAGACGGCGCCCAACGGCGAGCTGCCCAGCTCGGTCGTTCCCGTCCCTGCCGGCGAAGACGACGACGTCGCTCTCACGCGGCGCGAGCGGGAGATCCTCGCGCTCGTCGCAGAGGGCCACTCGAATCGTGAGCTCGCTCGAATGCTCTGGGTGACCGAGCAGACGGTGAAGTTCCACCTGTCGAACATCTACCGCAAGCTAGACGTCTCCAATCGCACCGAGGCGAGCCGTTGGGCTCATCGGCACGGGCTGGTGGGAACAGCCACGGCCACGGCTACCGCGGTGCCTGCGGCATAGATTAGGGGGGAAGGGGGAGGGCTCCCGTCGCGAGAAAGCCGACGGGAGCCCGCCGACAACACTCGTCTCCGCAAACGTCGGCTACGGCTGCTCGTCGACCCAGTCGCGGGTCAGCGTGAGCCAGAACGCGAGGCCTGCGTGGTCGCCGTAGCGCCGGAAGCGGCGCTCGATCGTCCGATCAGACGCCTTGCGCCCGTTGAGCCGCGCGTACTTAGGGCGCGTCCAGGAGTCGAGGATCAGGCGCGAGTTGCGGCCAAGCAGCATCATCATGTGTGCGGTCGCATACGGGCCGCACCCGGGCAGCGCGAGCAGCCGCTCGGCGACCTCGTCGTCGGGTAGCTCGGGGTCGTTGAGGGACTCGAGGTCGAGCGAGCCTTCGGCGACCTCCGCCGCGATCGACCGCAGGTACGGTCCGCGGTAACCGGCCCGGACGGCGTCCTTGTAGAAGCCCTCGCTCGCCTCGGCCATCGCCTCGGGGGCCGGGAACGTGCGCCGGCCGTCCGGCGCCTCGAGGCCGAGCTCGGACACGAGCGCGGTCGCCATCCGAACCGTGGCCGACCAGGCGCAGTTGGTCGTACAGATCGTCTTGACCACGTCTTCGAACACGGTCGGGCTGCGGAGCATCCGGCCGGCGCCGCTGCAGGCCCAGGCGAGGTCGGGATCATCGCGCGCGGCCTCGTAGAAGCCCGAGAGGTCGGCGTCGAGCCGGAGCATGTAGCGAGCCGTCTCCTCGAGGACGGCAGCGTCGCGGGCGGCCACGTCCTCGCCGTCGACGAGCGCGCGCCCGCGCTCGCCCGTGCCGATCCGGATCGTCCGAGCGCTCCCGCGTGGGAGCGGCAGGGTCGTCTCGAGCACGCGGGCCTTCTCGTCGAGCACGTTCGGCAGCAGGTCGGCGACGCCGTGCGAGGACAGCGTTCGCCACAGGTCGACGGGCTCGCCGCCCGCCCCGACCAACTCGATCTCCGTTGACCAGTGCTTCGCCATCGACTGACCTAGTCGAACGCGGCCCGCAGGTCAGCATTCCCAGCGTCTTCCTGGCCCGAGACTACTCGGAAGGCTAGTTGCGGTCCGCACGTCGCGATGTCGATCATCGAAGAAGGGCTGTCGTGCAGAGCGCTGCGACCACCATCACCGTGCGCGAAGGGGTTTTCGCGGGTCCGGGGCGGGAGCCCCGGACGCTGCCCTGCATCAGCGCGCGCGGGCTCTCCCGGCACTTCGGATCGCGTCGCGCGCTCCGGGATGTCTCGCTGTCGGTCGCGGCGGGCGAGATCCACGCCGTGCTCGGCCGCAACGGCGCGGGGAAGACGACGCTGATGCGCATCCTCGCGGGCCTGACGATTCCCCACGAGGGCACGGTGACGGTGCTCGGCGAGGACGCGACCCGCTCGGCCCGGACGCTGCGCAGCCGGGTCGGTTTCGTCCCGTCCGGAGACCGCTCGTTCTACCTGCGCCTCTCGGGCCTTGAGAACCTCCTCTTCTTCGCGCGCCTCCACGGAATGCGCAAGCGGCCGGCGCTCGAGCGCGCGGCGGTCGTCCTCGGCTCGGTCGGGCTCGAGGACGCGGCGGACGAGCGCGTGGGCCACTACTCGCACGGAATGCAGAAGCGCCTCTCGGTCGCGCGGGGGCTCTTGACCGATCCCGCGGTGCTGCTCGTCGACGAGGCGACGCACGACCTCGACCCACCGGCCGGGCGAGTCGTGCGCGAGCTCGTCCAGGGTCTCGCGCGTGAAGGGACTGCAGCGCTGTGGGCGACCCAGCGCGTGGAGGAGATCCGGGGGTTCGCCGACCGCGTCACGCTGCTGCGAAACGGCGAGGTCGCCTTCACGGGCAGCGTCGAGGCGCTGGCCGACGAGGTCCCCGTCCGCACGCACCTCGTCCGGCTCGGTGGCAACGGCCGAGCGAGCCTGCCCACGCTCGCCGAGCTCGAGCGCAGCCTCGCGGGTGCCGGCTCGATCGCCTCGAGTGGCAACCACGAGCGCGGGAACGAATACGTGCTCCGGCTGGAGGACGGCGCCGTCCTCGGCGACGCGCTGGCCCTGCTCACGGGCGCGGGTGTGCAGGTGCTCTCGTGCCGCGACGAGCGGCCGGAGATCGAGGAGGCCTTCATCCACCTAACGGGGCGCCCGTGACCACGCTTCCGCATGCGGCTCCTTCGCGCTGGGCGGTGCTCGCGGACGAGCTTGCGAAGCTTCCTGCGTTCTTCCGCAGGGACATCCGGATCGCCCTCAGCTACCGGCTCGGCTTCGTCACCGACTGGGCGGCGCTTCTGATCCAGGCGTTCACGTTCAGCTTCATCGGGCGTCTCGTCAACCCCGCCGCACTGCCCACCTACGGCGGCCACCCGGTCAGCTACATGGAGTTCGCGATCATCGGCATCGCGCTCGGCGGCTTCGTGTCGCTGGCGCTCGGCCGCGTGTCCTCCGGGATCCGGCAGGAACAGGTGATCGGGACGCTCGAGTCGCTGCTCGTCACGCCGACGTCGACGAAGACGATCCAGCTCGGTGCCGTCCTCTACGACCTCGTCTTCATCCCGATCCGGACCGCGGTGTTCCTGCTCGTGACGGCGCTCCTGTTCGGGCTGAACTTCCACGCCAGCGGCATCGCCCCCGCGATCCTCGTGCTCGTCGCCCTGCTTCCGTTCGTGTGGGGCATCGGTGTTGCGACTGCGGGCCTCGTGCTTACGTTCCGTCGAGGGACGATGATCGTCGGGCTCGGCGCGGCGGTGCTGACGCTGCTCTCCGGGTCGCTGTTCCCGCTGGATCTCCTCCCGCACTGGCTGGAGATCATCGCGAGCTTCAACCCGCTCGCGATTGCGATCCAGTCCATGCGGGAGACGCTGCTCGGAGGCGAGGGGCTCTCCAACGCCCTGATCGCGACGGCCGAGTTGATCCCGTTCGCGCTCGCCTCGCTCGTGGCCGGCTTCTGGGTCTTCCGTCTCTCGCTGCAGCGAGAGCGTCGGCTGGGGACGATCGGCCTCTACTGAGATGTCGGCGCTGCGCGAAGCCCCGGCACCGGAGGCCGAGCTCTGGGCGGCGGTCGACCGGCTCGTCGCGCGGGCTCCGCAGCTGAGCGATCTCCTCAATCACCGCCTCGAGCTCTTCGCCGCCCGGCAGCTTCGAGCCGCGGGCGAGCCCGTGCCGCCGGAGCTGCTCGCGCGCGAGCGGCACGCCGCGGTCACGTTCCTCGCGGTTCCGGCGCTGCTGGAGCGGGTGCGGGCCGCATACGACGGCCCTCTCCTCCTGTGGAAGGGCCCGGAGGCGGCGGCCCGCTACCCGGATCCGGCGCTTCGTGCCTTCGGAGACGTGGATCTCCTCACACCGGATGCGGCGGCCGCCCAGAACGATCTCCTCAGGGCAGGCTTCCGGGAGGTGGGCGATCCAGCGCTGTACCGCGGCATCCATCATCTCCGGCCTTTGCAGTGGCCCGGGCTGCCGCTTGCGGTCGAGCTCCACTCGCGCCCTAAATGGCTCGACCCGCTCGTGCCGCCGAGCTCCTCGTCGGTGTTCTCGGGCGCAGGGAGAGCGCTCGTCGCCGTCGACGGCTTCTCGGCGCCCTCGCCAGCGCGCCACGCGGTCCTGCTCGCCGTGCACTCGTGGGCGCACGAGCCGCTCAGGATCCTGCGCGATCTCGTCGACGTCGCCGCGTTGTCGGCCGAGGCCTCCGAGGACGAGGCAGCCGACGTCGCCCGCGAGTGGGGAGTGGAGCGCCTGTGGGCGACCACCGTCTCCACGCGGGACTGCCTGTTCGCAGGCGACCGCCGGCCGCTTGCGCTACGCGTCTGGGCGCAGAACCTGGAGCGCGTCCGAGAGCGGACCGTGCTCGAGAACCACGTCCAGCGCTGGCTGTCCGATCTCTGGGCGCTTCCGGTCGGGCTTGCGCTGCGACGGATGCCGACGACGCTCGCGGGCGAGCTCTCGACCGCCCGTGGAGAGGGCTGGGCCCACAAGCTCTCCCGCAGCAGGCTCGCCGTCCGGAACGCAACTCGCCGCCGCTCCGAGCACGAGCGCGAGGCCGGCGTCGGCTAGGCCGGGACCGTCTCGGCCGAGCGCGGCTCCGCCGAGCGGCCGGCGGCGAGCGACCTGAGCCAGAGCTCGGTCGACGCGAGCCGCCACGCGTTTCGTGACCAGTTGAACGGGTGGTCACGCTCTGTCGGGCCGTTGATGACATCGCGCAGCCGATCGTCGGTCACATAGGCGCGGATCTCGGCGTCGCTCGGCTGCAAGAGGCTCGTCAGCTCGCGGCGGTCCGGCCCCTTCAGCGCGTCGACGAGCACGGTGTTGAAGTAGCTCTTGGTCGGGCGCAGACGGATCTTGTCGGGGACGAGCCCCTCCATGGCGTGCCGGAGAAGGGGCCGGTCGAAGTTGCGGTCGAACGCGAGCTCGGGCGGGAGCCGCAGGACGAGCTGGACGAGGCCGAGGTCGTCGAGCAGCGGGTGCGCGCCGGCAATGCCCTCCGAGGCTTGCATGCGACGAAAGTGGTCGTGGACGCCCATCCGCTCGCGCCTGGTCGTCAGCGTGTCCGCGAGCCACGACCACCAGCGCGGGCCCTCGAGCTCGAGCCACGCCCAACGGCCCGGCCGGTCGCGGGTGAGCTCGGCAGCACGTGGTAGGAGCCACCCTGGGGCCGCGGGACGCCGGCGGACGCGTGCCCGCGCTCGATGGAGCCAGGCGGGAGCGGCGCCGCGCAGAGCGTAGGTCCCGAGAAACTCACGCCCGAGCCTGGTGTCACCGCCCGCGAGCTCGACGGAGCGGGTGCGGAGCGAGCGGAGCCGGAGCCCGCGCAGCAGATCGCTCAGGAGATACGGCGAGCAGCCGAACAGCTCGTCGCCGCCTTCTCCGTCGAGCACGACCTCGACACCGTCCGACCGGGCGAGCGCGAGGAGCGACCGCTGGAAGAAGAGGTTCGGCGAAGCGGACGGGAGCCGCCACTCGCGCACGTGCTCGGCGGCGGCGGCGAGCGCTCCGGCCGCCTCGACAGGATGTCTGCGCGAGGGAAGGCCGAGCTGGTGAACGGCGACGTCGATGAACTCGGACTCGTCCACGGCCGCGTCGTCCGGGAACGTCGCCGAGTAGGCCTGCAGCGAGGAGGGGCCCGCCGCCGAGGCCACGGCAGCGACGGAGCTGGAGTCGAGCCCGCCGCTCACGAGGATCCCGGCGGAGAGCCCCGCACTGCGCAGTGACACGCTCCGCTCGAGCCCGTCCTTGACGAGATCGGCGGCCTCGTCCTGCGTCGTGCGGGGCGGGGTGCTGAACGACGGTCGCCAGTGGCGGTGCCGGGTCCACCCGCCGTCGGAGAGCCTCAGGTAAAAGCCGCCGGGCAGCCGCTGGATGCCCGCGAACAGCGTCTCGTCCGGCTCCAGCGACCCGAACGCGAGCCAGCGCGAGACGGCGCCCTCGTCCGGCCCCGGCTCGCTTCCGAGGAGTCGGAGCAGCTCGCGGATCTCCGTCGCGAAACACAGCCTTGCCCTGCCGCCGTCGTGGAAGAAGAGCGAGCGCGAGCCAAGCGGGTCGACCGCGAGGATGCCCTCGCGCACGCGCGCGTCCCAGGCGAGCAGCGCGAAGTTCCCGCCGATCTCGTCGAGCATTCCTGCTCCGAGTTGCGCGAACGCTGCGGCAAGCACGGACTCGGGCGGCGCATCGAAGCCAATGCCGAGCTTGGCAGCGAGCCCGGGCATTCGTTCGAGGCGACCCTCGACGACGCACCAGGCGTCCGCCTGGGCCTGCCTCGCCGTGACGGGCCCGGAGATCTCGCCCCGTGCGTACCGGCCGAGCACGCCGGTGCTCACCCCAAGAGACCTTCGAGCAAGCGCCTCACGGCGCGCGAGCTCAGTGCGTCGAGAAGGT
Source organism: Gaiellaceae bacterium (assembly GCA_035518635.1). Classification (GTDB taxonomy): domain Bacteria; phylum Actinomycetota; class Thermoleophilia; order Gaiellales; family Gaiellaceae; genus AC-32. Next base: position 11,914 of record DATIXI010000066.1, on the reverse strand, counting down.
CAGCTTGCTCTTGGGCGTATCGGTCGGGAACGCCGCATCGGTGAAGTCCCCGTCCTTCGATCCGCCCGTCAGGTCGTTCAAATCGCCGTAGTCGATGACGGCTGGCGCCTCGTACTCCTGCGGCTCTCGGCGATCTTCCATGCCCACCCTCTCGGTCGATGCTGGCGAAGCTTCCTCTGTTAGGAAGCGTAGATAGGGGCGAAGGTGGTCGCAAGGACGGAAAAAGTGCGAAACCCGTCATAGCCGGACAAGTTGGCCGTGCTCCGGGGTCGCCGGCGGGAGCAACACGACGCGCCCGGTCTCGACCCACGCGTGCGCCTCGAGCACCGGGCCGGGGGCGACCGCGATCACGAGCGACGAGGAGATTCCACGCCGCGCGAGCAGCTTCGTCAGGACGAGCGACTGGACGAGGCAGCGAGACCTGCGCGGTGCGATCGCGAGCACGCGCTCGACCGCGTGGGCCAGGCGTCGCGCCGTCTCCAGGTTCGCGGCGGTCGCGGGAGAGCCGCCGCCGCCCTCGCGCAGGCGCTCGAGCGTGCGCCGGATGTCCGGCTCGCGCATCGTCAGCCGGATCGAGACGTAGGCACCCAGGATCTCCGCGGCGAGGGATGCCCGACTGCCGAGGCGCCGCGCTTCGGCTCGGAGGCTCACCTGCCCGCCTCGATCCTGTCGATCGAGCCCCGCATCGCCTCCGCGGTCTCGCCTGCGTTCGTCCCCTCGCCGATCTGCACGGCGAAGGTGGGCACGCTCGCGGCGATCCGCGCACACACCTCGAGGTGGAGCGCCAGCCGCTGCGGAAGCGTGAGGTAGCCGAGGAAGGCGGCCGCGAGCAGGGCCTGGGTCCGGTTGGCCGGGTCGCGCCTGACCGAGACCCCCGCGGTAGGCACACGCGAGAGAAGGAAGACACCGCCAAGCGGGGCCGGCCCCTCGGCCGGACTCGTCTCGAGCTGGGCCTTGCCGTCCTCGGTCGGAGCGTCGAGCAGCCGGCCGAGGCGCTTCCGCCCGTCGGCGTCGAGCCGGGCGAGCTCGGCTGGCTCGACGCTGATCCGGGCCGGGCCCGGGTGCGCGCGTACCTTGCCCTCCACCGGCTCGAGTGCGAGGACGTCGTCGGTCAGGATCCGGGCGCCGCGCGCGACCAGCTGCGCCGCGATCGACGTCTTCCCGGTTCCGCTCAGTCCGACGAACGCGAATGCCCGCCCCTCGTCGACGACTGCGCTCGCGTGGAAGAGCGCGAGCCCCCTCAGCGCCGCGGCGAGCGGGAGTGCCTGTGCGAAGAAGAGCCGCTGCCAGGCGTCGCCCGCATCCGTCGGAACGGCCGAGCGGATGAGCGAGCCGTCGGCCGCGACCAGGTGAGCACCGTAGCCCGGCGCCGCGATCCGGTACCCGAGCTCCGAGTCCTGCTCGATGCTCATGAAGAGCTGGCCGTCCGGATGCCTCCGGTCGACGAGCGGCTCGGACTTCGGTATCCGGTCGACGCCGACCACGTCCTCGGCCACGGGCTCCCACTCCACGAGCTTCGACTCGGCGCCGTTCGCTGCGGCGACCAGGCCGGCGAGCGGCGTGCCGGACTCGACGGTGACCCCGAACGCCTTGCCCCGCCAGGGCCTCCCTCCGGTGTCAGCCATCAGGGCGAAGCTCGACGAGCCCGCGCGTGAGCAGGTCGGAGCAGAACGCGAGCACGTCCGCCTCGACCTCGTTCCGTGGGCGCTCGTACTGCACCGCGAGAGCCTCGGCCGCGTCGCCGACCGTCTCCGAGCGCTCGATCGCGTCGAGGATGCGACCGCCCGTCGGGTTCAGGCCGTGGTAGCGGCCGGTCTCGAGGTTCAGCACCACCGTCTCGGAGACGAAGTCCCGATAGACGACGTGCTCGGGGACGCGCAGGCGCGAGCCGAGCAGCTCGGAGCCGGGAACGGTGCCCTCAGCCGCCACCGGCCTCGCCCTCGCCGGCAGTGGAGATCGCGAGGACGCCGAGGCCGAGCCCGCCCTCGGGATCGAGGATCAGAGCCGTCGCCTCGCTCCGCGTGCGGACGCCGAGCTTCGCGAAGCTCGAGGTGAGGTGGCTCTTGACGGTGCTCTCCGTGACGTGCAGCTGCGCCGCGATCTCGATGTTCTGCAGACCTATCACGACGAGCCCGAGGACCTGTTTCTCCCGCCGCGAGAGCGCGGGGCGGCGGAAGCCGTCGCCGAAGCTGCGGGGCAGGGCGACCTGGCCCGAGAGAACGGCGCGGACGGCCGGCTCGAGGCACTCCCCGGCCTGGTCGCTCAGGACCAGCGCGTCCGCTCCCGCTGCCAGCGCGTCGCGCGCGGAGCGCGGTCCGGGCCGGCCGACCACGACGACGAGCGCCGCTTCGGGAGCCTTCTCGCGCAGCCGCGCCACGGTCTCTCGTTCCCCGCGCCCGAGCCGGTCGCAGCCGAGGACGAGCACGTCGGCATTTGAGGCCTCGACTCCGGTCCCGATTCCGCCGTCCCCCAGGAGCGCGCCGAGCCTGTGCGCCCTACGGGCGTCCGTGTCGATCACGGCCGCCCGCGGCGACAGGCCGGCGTCGCCGTTCTCGGCGGAAACGGTGGCGGTCACCGAGGCCATGCTCCGAGACTAGAAAAGTACGAGTTCCGTTGGAAGACCTCCTGGAAAAGACCGATCATCGGGTGGGTCGAGACCCCCCGCCGATCGGCTAGGAGTTAGATACGCGACCGTGATCCTGGGCGTCGACGTCGGCGGAACGTTCACCGACGCGGTGCTGCTCGGGGACGGCGGTCTGCGCACCGCGAAGGTTCCGACGGCCGCGCGCCAGGAGCAGTCGGTGCTGGCAGCGGCCCGCGCGGTCGGGGCGGAGGCGATCGAGCGGTTCACGCACGGGACGACGGCCGCGACCAACGCGCTCCTCGAGCGCAAGGGCGCACGCACCGCGTTCGTCGCCAACGCGGGCTTCGAGCACCTGCTCCACCTGCGCCGCCAGGACCGCGCGCACCTCTACCGGCTCTGCGAGGCTCACCCGGAGCCACTCGTCCCGCTCGAGCGCTGCCACGGTGTGCGCGGCCGGATCGGGCCGGAGGGCGTGATCACCCCGCTCGACCTGAGCTCGCTTACGGGCCCGGCCGACGACGTGGAGGCGGTCGCGATCTGCCTCCTCTTCGCGTTCCGCGACCCCTTGCACGAGCGCGCGGTTGCCGACGAGCTGCGACGACGCCTGCCCGGAGTGCGTGTGGTCGCGTCGCACGAGGTCTCGCCGGAGTTCCGAGAGTACGAGCGGGCCTCGACGACCGTGATCGACGCCTACCTCGGGCCGGCGCTGTCGGGGTACCTCGAGGCGCTTGGCCGCGCGTGCGGGGAGGTCGGTCTTCCGGAGCCGCTGGTGATGCGGTCCTCGGGCGGAGTCGCGACGCTCGCGGAGGTCGCGGCGCATCCGGCTCTCGCACTGGTGTCCGGGCCGGCGGCCGGGGTCGTCGGTGCGGCGCGGGTCGCACGGCTCGCCGGGGTCGAGGACGCGATCTCGCTCGACATGGGCGGTACGTCCACGGACGTCTGCCTCATCTCGGGCGGCGAGGCGGGCCGCGCGACGGAGCGCGAGGTCGCGGGGTTCCCGCTGCGGCTCCCGACGGTCGACCTGCAGACGGTCGGCGCCGGCGGCGGCTCGATCGTCTGGCGTGACCCGGGCGGGGCGCTGCGCGTCGGGCCCGAGAGCGCGGGCGCCGATCCGGGGCCGGCCTGCTACGGCCGCGGCGGCGTGCGCCCGACGGTGACGGACGCGAACCTTCTGCTCGGCCGGCTGCCGGACCGGATCGCAGGCGGGCTTGCGCTCGATTCGGTCGCCGCGGAGCGTGCTCTTGCTGGAATCGACCCGGCCGAGGCGATCGAGGTCGTCAACGCCGAGATGCTTCGGGCGCTGCGCCTGGTCTCCGTCGAGCGCGGGGTCGACCCGCGGGAGCTCGCACTGGTCGCGTTCGGCGGTGCGGGGCCCTTGCACGCGTGCGCGCTCGCCGAGGAGCTCGGAGTCGGGAGCGTGCTCGTGCCCGCGGCTGCGGGGGTGCTCTCGGCTGTCGGCCTCGCGGTCGGCGACGAGCGGCGCGATCGAGTCGAGTCGTACGTGCGCCCGCTCGAGGAGGCCGGAGAGCTGCCCGTGCAGGGCGAGGCCGATCTCCGGTACCGGGGGCAGGCGTTCGAGCTGACGGTGCCGCTCGAGGACGATTTGGCCGGCGCGTTCCACCGGGCCCACGAGGCGCGGTACGGCTACGCCGACCCCGAGCGGCCGATCGAGCTCGTCGCCGTGCGCACCGCCGAGATCCACAGCGGCCCGCCGCTCACGCTGCCGCCGGCCGAGCCGCTCGAAACCCTCGGCCCGGCGCGAATCGAGCTCGAGGGCGCCACGTGCTGGGTCCGCCCGGGGTGGGTGGGGGTTAGGGATGGGACCAGTAGCACGCTGAGGCTCAAGAGACTGTCACGAGAGAGTGCCGAGAGTGGAACTTGAGCTCCAGCTGATCGGCGCCTCTCTGCGCTCGATCGCGGACGAGATGGGCGCGGTGCTCGTGCGCTCGGCGTTCTCGGCGAACATCAAGGAGCGGCGCGACTGCTCGACCGCGGTGTTCGACCGCCGCGGTCGCATGATCGCCCAGGCCGAGCACATCCCGGTCCATCTCGGGGCGATGCCGGATGCCGTCGCCGCCGTCCGCGCCCACGACCCCGCCCCGGACGACGTGTTCATTCTCAACGACCCGTTCGCGGGCGGGACGCACCTGCCCGACATCACGGTCGTGACGAGGACGCGCGTGGGCTTCGCGGTAACTCGAGCCCACCACGCAGACGTCGGGGCGGTCGAGCCGGGCAGCCTGCCGGCCGAGTCGAGAACGCTCGAGGAGGAAGGCGTTGTGATCCCGCCCACCCGGCTCGACGACGCCGTTCTGGGCGCGCTCGTCGCACGGATGCGCAACCCCGACGAGCGACGCGGCGACCTGCGTGCCCAGCTGGCCGCGCACAGGCTCGCGGCGGCCAGGTTCGACGAGCTCTGCGGCCGGCGCGGAAAGGCGCGGGTCGAGGCCGCGATGGACGAGCTTCACGCGTACTCGGAGCGGCGCGTGCGCGGAGGGATCGCCCGCCTGCCCGACGGTTGCTTCGAGGCACGCGATGCGCTCGAGGCGGCGGAGGGCTCCGAGCTCCCGCTTCGGGCCGCGGTGACGGTCTCCGGCGAGGAGCTCACGATCGACTTCGCGGGTACCGCGCCGCAGCACGACGGCAACCTCAACTGCCCGCTCGCGGTCACGCGCTCGGCCTGCTACTTCGTGGTCCGGTGCCTGACCGACCCGGATGTTCCCGCCTCGGGCGGGGCCTTCGCGCCGGTTCACGTACGCGCGCCGGAGGGCTGTCTCGTGAACGCGCTTCCTCCGGCGGCCGTCGCGGCCGGCAACGTCGAGACTTCCAGCCGCATCGTCGACGTCGTCTTCGCCGCGTTCGGCCGCGCGGTCGAGGTGCCTGCCCAGGGGCAGGGGACGATGAACAACCTCACGCTGGGCAACGACCGCTTCACCTACTACGAGACCGTTGGAGGCGGCCAGGGCGCCTGCCCGGATGCAGACGGCCCGTCGGGCGTCCACGTTGCGATGTCGAACACCCTCTCGACGCCGGCCGAGGCGCTCGAGCTCGGGTACCCGCTCCGGGTCGAGCGGCACGAGCTGCGGCCGGGCTCCGGCGGCCTGGGCCGTCACCGTGGCGGCGACGGGGTGGTCCGGGAGCTCCGCGTGCTGGACGCCTGCCGGCTCTCGCTGGTCGGCGAGCGCCGCAAGCGGTCGCCGCAGGGCGTGCGCGGCGGCGAGCCGGGTGCTCCCGGCCGCAACCTCCTGAACGGAGGGGAGCTTCCGGCGAAGGTGACCCGGGACCTCTCGGCGGGCGACGTCGTCCGGGTCGAGACGCCGGGCGGCGGCGGTTTCGGACCGGTCCCGAACGGCCACTAGGCAGAAGGGGGCCGGCGCGCTATGACCCTTCCTGGCGAGATGTTCCACTTCCGACACGTTTGCGTTTCACACGTGTGCGCAGGCCACGCCTACCGTCGACAGGAATCGACGGGAGGTGGACATTGGAGACAACGAACAGATCGCTCGTGGCGGCGATCGGGGTTCTCATCGCCGGAGGGCTGGCGGCGGCGCTGCTCGTCCTGCTGCCAGGCGCCGCTCGGGCGGACGACCCGCAGCGGATCCCGGACCCGGCCGACACCTGCATCGACCCGAACATCGACTGCGGGACGGGCGACTACGAGAGCGGGACCGAGACCGAGTCGTTCGACGCCTACGGCGGTGCCGGGAAGGGAACGTGCCGGACGCGGTGGGCGAGGGCCACTCGCCGGAACCTCTTCTATCTCATCGTGTTCCGCTACAACGAGCAGGTTCGCTGGTGCTGGAAGGGTGGCGTGATCACGTACTTCTGGCGCGACCGCTGGCCCTCCGACACGCACTTCGGCTGGGGGTTCGGAGGCAACATCGGCAGCAACTGCGTGTACGAGCACTGCAGCGGGCGGGGCGTCGGCACCTACTCGACGGAGGCATGGTCGCAAGGGGAGTTCCACGCCTGCGTCCCGCAGTTGATCTGCACCTACAAGTACCCCTTCGTGGACGTCTGGGTCCACGGTGACGGAGGGAGTGGTGCGTCTGCATACGGGGCTTAAGTGGTTGGGCGTGGCCGCGCTCGTGGTGGTCGTCGCCCTTGTCCTGTGGGTCCTCCTGGTCGTCGCCGGGTGCGGCTCCGGCTCGACCGGCGTCGGGATGGGCTAGCGGGATCGTAGAGCGAGGGGCGCTGGCGGGGCGAGCCCTCGCCATGCCGGCGCGGGAGTTCCGTACACTGCGCAGATGGTCTGGGAGTTCATCTTCATGATGGTGATCCTGAAGATCCCGATCGCATACCTCGGCCTCGTCGTCTACTGGGCCGTGAAGGCTGAGCCCGACCCGCCCGAGCCGGCGCTACTGCCGGCGATTTCGGAACTCGATCCGCGTCCGCCCTGGCGGCCGCTGCGCCCGAGCCGGCCGCGCCCCGGGCCGCACGGCTCGCCCGTTCGCACCTTCGCGCGCCAACGCCGGGCGGCCGTCGGCTCGTGAGCGCCCAGCCCCAGCCGGTCACCCGGGACCGGCCCAGCGAGACGATCGCCGGTCTCCTCGCCGCGCTGGCGCTGTTCATGAGCTGCATCGGCGTCGCCTATCGGCCCGTGCGAGTGATCCCGTTCGCGCTCGCCCTCGCGCTCATCGCCACCGCCATGGGCGGGCGGCACGCCCGCCTCGCTGCTGCCGCGCTCGTGGTGGGGGGCATTTGCTTCGTCGTCGGGATGGCGATCGCGGTCGCCACCGACAACCCGGTCTTTTAGGGCCTCTTCGAGAGGGAACCGCGCTGGTACAACAAACACCGTGAGCATGCAGGACGTCGACGGCCTCAACGCGGGCTACGCGCGGGCTCTGCTCGAGCAGTACCTGGAGAACCCCGAGGGCGTTCCCTCGGAGTGGCGCTCGCTGTTCGAGAGCGGCTCGAGCGAGCTTGTCGCGACCCATCCCGGCCTCGTTCGCCTCCTCCAGCAGCTGCGCGAGGAGGGCAACGGCCACGTCGCTCCTGCACCTCTTCCGACTCCCGAGCCGGCCCCGCCGCCAACTCCCGCACCGGCGGTCTCACCGCCGGCCCCGGCGCTCGACGACGAGGTGCTGGCCGGTGTCGCCGCCGCCGTCGCGGTCGTCCAGGCGATCCGCACGCACGGCCACCTGGCCGCCCAGCTCGACCCGCTCGGCTCGGAACCGATCGGCGACCCCGCGCTGGAGCCGGAGCGGCTCGAGCCCACGCTGACCCCCGAGCTCCAGGCTCGCATCCCAGCCTCACTGCTCGGCGTCCACGTTCCCGGCGAGACAGCGGCCGACGTGCTGCCGCGCCTGCGCGAGATCTACAGCGGCACGAGCGCGTACGAGATCGAGCACATCGCCGACCACGAGCAGCGCGTCTGGCTGCGCGCCGTGATCGAGTCGGGCCGCTACCGGCAGCCGCTCTCGCCCGAGGAGAAGCGGCGCCTGCTCGAGCGCCTCACCCAGGTCGAGGGCTTCGAGCACTACCTCCGGCGCGCGTTCCTCGGCCAGAAGCAGTTTTCGATCGAGGGCCTCGACGCGATGGTGCCGATGCTCGACGCGGCGATCGCGCTCGCGGCCGAGGAGGGCGCCCACGAGGTGGTGTTCGGGATGGCACACCGCGGCCGGCTGAACGTGCTCGCGCACGTTCTCGGCCGCCCGTACGAGTCGATCCTGCGCGAGTTCGAAGGCGAGCGGACACTGGAGGCCGTCGTCGCCGACCCAGAGGGCGGCACCGGCGACGTCAAGTACCACCTCGGCGCTGAGGGGCTAGCCCAGACACCGTCCGGGGAGATCACTCTCACCCTTGCCTCCAACCCGAGCCACCTCGAGGCGGTCGACCCGGTGGTCGAAGGCCGCACGCGGGCGGAGCAGACCGACCGCTCGTCGCGCGCCGGCTACCACGACTCGGCCGTCGCGATGCCGATCCTGATCCACGGCGACGCCTCGTTCCCGGCACAGGGCATCGTCGCCGAGACGCTGAATCTGGCCGACCTCACCGGCTACTCGACAGGCGGCACGCTGCACCTGATCGCGAACAACCAGATCGGCTTCACGACCGACCCGGTGGACGGGCGCTCGACGCGCTACTCGAGCGACCTCGCCAAGGGCTTCGACATTCCGATCGTTCACGTCAACGCGGACGATGCCGAGGCGGCACTCGCTGCCGTCCGCCTGGCGATGGCGTTCCGTCGCCGGTTCTCGACCGACATCGTCATCGACCTCGTCGGCTACCGCCGCTACGGGCACAACGAGCAGGACGAGGCCGCCTACACGCAACCCCTGATGGCGGCGCGGATCGACCGCCAGGCGAGCGTGCGCGCGCAGTACGCCGAGTCGCTCATCGACGAAGGCGTCGTCACGAAGGAAGGAGCCGACGGCTTCGTCGAGCACGTCGAGGCCGGGCTTAAGGAGGCCCACGAACGGCTCAAGGCGACGTTCGGCGAGGCGATGCCCGCGGTCGCGTACGAGGGCCGCATCCCCGCCTCGCCCGACGGCGAGATCGTGACGGCGGTCGCGGAGAACCGGCTGCGCGCGCTCAACGAGGAGATGCTCGCCGCCCCGGATGGCTTCACCGTCCATCCGAAGCTCGCGAGGCAGCTCGAGCGGCGGCGGACCGCGCTCGACGACGCCGGGATCGACTGGGGCCAGGCCGAGGGGCTCGCGTTCGCCAGCCTGCTCGTCGAGGGCATCCCGGTGCGCCTGACCGGGCAGGACACCGAGCGCGGCACGTTCTCGCACCGCCACCTCGTCCTGCACGACGCGGAGAACGGGGAGTTCTACACGCCGGTCCAGAACCTCCGCGAGGCGACCGCCTCCTTCGAGGTGCACAACTCGCCGCTCTCCGAGGCGGCGTGCGTCGCCTTCGAGTACGGCTACTCGGTCGCGGCGCCCGAGACGCTCGTCTGCTGGGAGGCCCAGTTCGGCGACTTCGTCAACGGGGCGCAGATCGCGATCGACCAGTTCATCGTGTCGGGCCTCTCGAAGTGGGGCCAGACCTCGCGCCTGACCCTCCTTCTGCCGCACGGGTACGAGGGCAACGGCCCGGAGCACTCGAGCGCGCGGCTCGAGCGGTTCCTGCAGCTCGCCGCCCAGGAGAACATCCGCCTCGCCAACTGCACGACCGCCGCGCAGTACTTCCACCTGCTCCGCCGCCAGGCGCTCGAGGCGAGCGCTCGCCCGCTGATCGTGATGACGCCGAAGGGGCTGCTGCGGCTGAAGGACGCGTCGTCGGCCCTGGCCGACCTGGCCGAGCGCTCCTTCCAGCCGGTGCTGCCCGATCCCGAGGCGTCACCCGAGCGCGTGCGGCGGCTGATCCTCTGCTCGGGGAAGATCTACTTCGACCTCGTCGGGCACGAGCTGCGCCCCGAGGCCGACTCGGTCGCGATCGGGCGGATCGAGCAGCTCTACCCGTTCCCGGTCGCCGCGGCCGCGGAGCTCACGCGCTCGTACCCCGGGCTCGACGAGGTCGTGTGGGCGCAGGAGGAGCCGCAGAACATGGGCGCGTGGCGGGCGATCCGGCACCGGCTCGAGGAGGCGCTCCCGACCGGCGCCAGCCTCGGCTTCGTCGGACGGCCGTGGCGGGCGAGCCCGAGTGAGGGCTACCCCACTGCGCACGTGCGCGAGCAGGACCGGATCCTGCGCGAGGCGCTGACGGTCTGAGCTAGCTCGGCCGGCGCTTCGCCCGCACCTGGGCCGCGACCTTCGAGCCGATCTGCGCGGCCTGCTTCAGCAGGGCGTTGCGTTGCTGCGGGGGAATGCGCCACCAGAGCTCCCAGGCGGTGAGAGCAATGCCGATCGCACCCGGGCGGCGGAAACGACGGTAGATCGCCACGAGGGGAGCCTAACGTCTCGGGCGCTTGCCGCCGCCGGAGTCGTGACCGCCGTGATCACGGTCACCGCCACGGTCGTGCCCGCCGCTCCAGCCGTTGTGGCTGCCACTGCCCTGGCTACCGCCCTGCTGGCCCTGGCTACCGCCCTGCTGGCCCTGGCCCTGGCTGCTGTGCTGCTGCCCGCCACGCTGGCCGTGGCTGTTGCTGCCCTGGCCGTGTTCGCTCCCGCCGCCGTGCTGCTTGCTCCCGCACCGGTTCCGGTCACGGTGCTGGTGCTCGTGCGGCTTCTTCCCGCCACCGTCCTGGTAGGGCGGGGGCTGGGGTGGGTGCGGGAACCCGGTTGGCGGTGGAGGCGGTGGAGGCGGTGGAGGCGGCGGAGGCGGAGGCGTCGGATCGGGCGGCGCGTTGGTTTCGAGCACAAGCACCCAGCCGCCGTCGCCGTCGTTGTTGTTTCCGGGCGGAGTGAAACTGCGAAATCCGCTGTTCGTGAACGGCGAGCCGGCGATGTTGGTGAACACTTCACTGCTCGGATCGAACCACCGCGTGATCGCGGGACCGCTCAGCTTCGACATGTCCACGGTGAAGGTCCGGATGATCGGCGTGTAAATGACCACCAGGCTGCCGTCGGCCGTTCGCGCCGCGGTGAGCATATCGTTGTTGGCGACGAAGCCGGTGTCGGAGAACACGCCGTAATTGGAGACCACGACGGTGTGATTGGTATCGGGAACGAGATTATACCAGGCCCGCGCTTCGAAGAACGCCTTGAGGAAACTGATCTGGACCGCGCCCGGCGTATCGAGGTGATCTTCCCACCCACCGAGAAACGGCCAGGTGTAGGCATTGCCGTACATCTGACCGGCGGCGCCGCTGGTCATCGCCCAGTATTCCTGCTTGCGAAGAATCGGCGCGGTGGTGACCGGACCTTGCAGGTTTTCGAATTCGTAATTCGCCTCGACGAGAAAATTCGGCAGGAAGTTGGTGCGGTTGTAATCCAGCCAGAGCCGCGCGTAAGTCGGGAAATACGTGTAGGTCCCGTTGAGGCCGAGAATCGAATTCCACGTCGGGTCATCGAGCGAACTGCTCTGGAGATAATCCAGCTCGGTGGTTTGCAGGTGGTTCGTATCGGTGTCCTGAATGCCCAGCGCGACGGCGCGCACGACGGCGTCGTCGGCGGCAGTGCGCCAGGTTTGAAAATCATTGCCGCTCATCCAGATGATATTGGGAACGTTTTTGTAGCGGTTGCCGAGGAACTGGCCGTAAGCGCGGCAGCGATTGGTGCCATTGTCGCGCATCAACGACGTCTGCAAAATGTAGGTGCCGGTCTCGCAGGGATCGAGCAGCAGCTGAATGCCGCTTTGCGCCGCGAGCTGAAGCATCTGATCGACACGCGCGAAGTAGGCGGGATTCGGTTTCGTCAGATCGTAGGAACCGGTGGAGGGAACGTTGTTGGTGAACGGCACGATGCCGTCGAAGGTGCTGGAGTCGGGCCGCCCGCCGGTGTA
>DATIXI010000065.1:0-30367 GCA_035518635.1 Gaiellaceae bacterium | reverse complement strand
GGCCCGACCGGAGCACAGGGCCCGACCGGCGCGCAGGGGCCGAAGGGCACAACCGGGGCACAGGGAGCAAAGGGCACAACCGGAGCTCAGGGAGTCAAGGGCGTAACCGGGGCCAAGGGAGCGACCGGGACGCAGGGCCCCAAGGGCGCGACCGGGGCCAAGGGCGCGAGCGGAGCGCAGGGCGCCAAGGGCACAACCGGCGCCCAGGGCGCGGCCGGGCTCCAGGGCGCAACCGGGGCGCAGGGCGCCAAAGGCACGACCGGGGCGAAGGGAACGACCGGGGCCAAGGGCACAACCGGAGCGAAGGGCACGACCGGCGCCAAGGGCACGACCGGAGCGAAGGGAACGACCGGCGCCCAGGGCGCGGCGGGCGCGAAGGGCGCGACGGGGGCGCAGGGCGCGACCGGCGTTCGCGGTGTCACCGGGTCACAGGGCGCGAAGGGCGTGACGGGGTCCAAGGGCGCGACCGGGGCTCAGGGCCCCGTGGGAGCCAAAGGCCCGACCGGAGCTCAGGGCGTGGTCGGCACCACTGGGGCGAAGGGCACGACCGGCGCGAAAGGCACGACCGGCGCGAAAGGCGTTACGGGAGCCAAGGGCGCGACAGGCGCGGCCGGCACGACCGGCGCCAAGGGTGTGACCGGGGCGAAAGGCGTTACGGGAGCCAAGGGCGGGACCGGCACGCAGGGCCCCGCGGGCGCCAAGGGCCCGACCGGAGCCCAGGGCGCCAAGGGCACCACGGGCGCCACGGGCACGACCGGCGCCAAGGGAACGACGGGCGCCAAGGGTTCCACTGGAGCGAAGGGCGTGACGGGTGCAAACGGCACCGCGGGCGCCAAGGGCACGACGGGTGCCCTGGGCGTCACCGGTGCCAAGGGCGTCACCGGCGCGAAGGGTTCGACCGGAGCCAAGGGCGCGACCGGCGCGAAGGGCGTCACGGGATCCAAGGGCGCAACCGGCGCTCAGGGCCCCGCGGGCGCCAAGGGAACGACCGGGTCCCAGGGCGCCAAGGGCGCGACCGGCGCGAAGGGAACGACCGGCGCCAAGGGCACGACCGGAGCCAAGGGCAGCACGGGCGCCAAGGGAACGACCGGAGCCAAGGGCTCGACCGGCGCGAAGGGCGCAACCGGAGCCAAGGGCAGCACGGGCGCGAAGGGCACGACTGGCGCGAAGGGAACGACCGGGGCGAAGGGCACGACCGGCGCCAAGGGGCCAACCGGAGCCAAGGGGCCGACCGGCGCCAAGGGCGTCACCGGAGCCAAGGGCGTCACCGGCGCCAAGGGCCCGACCGGCGCGAAGGGCGCGACCGGGCCCGCCGGCGCAAAGGGCCCGACCGGCGCCAAGGGAGCGACCGGCGCCAAGGGCGTCACCGGAGCCAAGGGCTCGACCGGCGCGAAGGGCTCGACCGGCGGCAACGGCACCGCGGGCGCAAAGGGCTCGACCGGGGCCAAGGGCACCACGGGCGCCAAGGGCTCGACCGGCGCCAAGGGAGCGACGGGCGCCAAGGGTTCTACCGGAGCGAAGGGCACGACGGGCGCCGTCGGCGCGATCGGCCCGATGGCTCCGACCTGGAACGTGGTCATCTCGAAGTCGGCAGACGAGACGGTCACCAACAACGCGACGCTCCAGAACGACTCGGAGCTCAAGTTCAACGTCAACGCCGGCGAGGTCTGGTACGTCCAGCTCCTGCTCGTCTACTCCGGCAACGACAACAACGGCGACTACAAGTGCGACTTCAGCTTCCCGTCGAGCTCCGGCTGGTTCAGCTTCATCGGCTGGAACCTGAACAGCAACGCCATCCAGGTGAACACCGGAACCAGGCTGGCGGCGGTCACCAACTTCCCGTCCGCGATCGGCGTCGGGTCAAGCGCCGCGAACGAGCCGCGCCCGGTGAGGATCAACATGATGCTTCGCCCGACCGCGTCGGGCACCGTCCAGTTCCGCTTCGCAAACAACCTCGCGGGTGCAGGCCGGACCTCCACGACGAGGGCCGGCACGCTGCTCCGCGCAAGAAAGCTGGCCTAGGCCGGCAAACAAAGGAGAGGGAATGAGTCAGCTCGATCAGACTTGGCAGGAACCGCGGCCGGAAGCGGGAACCCCGGGGCCGATGGAGAGCGTCGCTCAAGAGACGCGCGAGCGCGTCCGCTCACGGCGGTCGCACCTCCCGATCGTCGTGCTCGGCATCGCGGTTGCTGCAGCCGCGTGCGTCGTCGCGTGGCTCGCGGTTCGTGGCCACGGATCGACGGCCAAGGCGCTTCCGGCCGTCGACGGCGGACCGGCTCTCGTCTCGCAGGCGCAGCTCGAGCGCCTCGCGGGCTCCGTCGACCACCCGGTCTACTGGGCCGGGCCGAAGAGCGGCTACTCGTACGAGCTGACGAACACGAGCGGCGGGCGGATCTTCGTCCGCTACCTCCCGACTGGCGTCCGCGCGGGCGATCCGAGGCCGAGCTTCCTCGTCGTCGGCACGTACACACAGCCGGGCGGGTTCGCCGACCTCAAGCGAGTGGCCAAGCGGCACGGCTCGGTCTCGTTTGGGCTCGACGGCGGCGGGCTGGCCGTCTTCAACACGGCGAAGCCGACGAGCGTCTACTTCGGCTATCCGGGCAAGGCCTACCAGGTCGAGGTCTACTCGCCATCGGCTCAGACCGCGCGCAGCCTCGTGCTGGCCGGGAAGATCGCGCCGATCAGGTAGACGACTCGCCGCCCGGGCTCCAGAGCGGCTCCTCGCCGCCGGCGTTCGCCGCGCGGGCGAGGATGAAGAGCAGGTCGGAGAGCCGGTTGACGTAGACGGCGGCCAGCGGGTCGATCCGTGCCTCGGTGGCCGCCGAGAGGATCGTCAACTCCGCGCGGCGGCACACGGCACGCGCCACGTGCAGCCGCGCTGCAGCCTCCGTGCCGCCTGGCAGCACGAAGCTCTTCAGCTCGGGGAGGTCGGCGTTGAAGTGGTCGCACTGGCGCTCGAGCTCGTCGATCTGGCGTTGGTGGATCCGCAGGCGGCCGTCGTCCTCGCCGTAGGGCACCGAGAGGTCGGCGCCGAGATCGAAGAGCGCGTTCTGCACCTGCTGGAGCGGTTCGCAAAACGGCTCGGGCAGCTCGCCGGCGAGGACGACGCCGATCTGCGCGTTCAGCTCGTCGACGGCGCCGTACGCGCGCACGCGGGGATCGAGCTTCGAGACGCGCGACCCGTCGCCGAGGCTGGTCTCGCCCTTGTCGCCGCCCCGCGTGTAGATCTTTGTCAGGCGCACAGGCTCGTCCCGCTTCCGGCTCATCGCGCCGTCCTCGCCACGTTTGCGCCTGGGGAGAGACGGTGACGCTTTAGGCACGCTCTCGTCACAGACACGTGACACCTTCGCGACTAGGCTGCCGGTGGGAGGGGCGGTGGGATCCCGTCTCACGGGCGTGAACATCCAAACGGGATGTGCGGCTGGAGCGCATCATCCCTGGGCCAGCTCCCGCCGCCGGAGGCCGAGGATCGAGCGGGCAATGACGAGCCGCTGGATCTCGCTCGTCCCCTCGTAGATCTCCGTGATCTTGGCGTCGCGGTAGTAGCGCTCGACAGGGAACTCCTTCGTGTACCCGTAGCCGCCGAGGATCTGGATCGCCTCCGCGGTCTGCCGCCGCGCCATCTCGGACGCGTAGAGCTTCGCCTTTGCCCCCTCCTCCGCGTGCGGCATGCCCTCCTGCTTCAGCCACGCCGCGCGGTAGACCAGCAGCCGCGCCGCGTCGATCTCGGTCGCCATGTCCGCGAGCTTCCACTGGATCGCCTGGAAGTCGGCGATCCGCTTCCCGAACTGGCGCCGCTCGAGCGCGTAGTCACGCGCGACGTCGTACGCGGCCTGCGCGATCCCGAGCGCCTGGGCGGCGATGCCGATCCGGCCCCCGTCGAGCGTCGCCATCGCGACGGTGAAGCCCTTCCCCTCCTCGTGCAGCAGGCGGTCGGGCCCTGCCTCGACGCCCTCGAGGACGAGATCGACAGTCGAGGACGAGTTGAGCCCGAGCTTCTCCTCCTCGCGCGCCACCCGCACCTGCCCGCCGTCGAGGATGAACGCGGAAACGCCCTTCGCCCCGGGCGCATCCGGGTCGGTGCGCGCGAACAGCAGCACCGTCCCACCGAAGCCGCCGTTCGTGATCCACTGCTTCGAGCCGGAGATCCTCCAGCCGTCGCCCTCCCGGACCGCGGCCGTCCGCAGCGAGCCCGCGTCCGAGCCGGCCTCGGGCTCCGTCAGCGCGAAGGCCCCGATCGACTCCCCGCGCGCGAGCGGCGGGACGAACCGGGCGCGCTGCTCGTCGGTGCCGAACGTGAGAATCGGCAGCGCCACCGCGCTCGTGTGCACCGCGATCGTCACACCTACCCCCGCGTCCGCGCGCGAGAGCTCCTCGAGCACGAGCACGTATGAGACGAAGTCGGCGCCCGCCCCCCCGTGCTCCTCGGGGACACAGACTCCGAGCAGGCCGAGCTGACCGAGCTTCTCCAGCAGCTCACGCGGAAAGCCGTGGGCCCGATCCCACTCGCCTGCGTTCGGCGCGATCTCCGCCTCCGCGAACTCCCGGGCCAGCGTCTGGATCTCGCGCTGGTCGTCGCTCAGAGAGAAGTCCACGCTCGCCGCCGAGTATATGGGCGAGTCGGACCCGTCCGCCCCGCCGAACCACGGAAAGGCCAATGGTGAAACCGCGCCGCTGCGCCCGCCGTATTCCTGGTCGAAAGGGGGTTTGAGAGATGGAATTCTCCCGCAAGACACTCTGGGTCGGCGGGGCGCTCATCGCTCTCGTCGCCCTCATCGTCGCTCTCGTCATCGTCGCCGGTGGCGGCGCAGGAGGCGGGGCCGGCTACTAAGGGAATCACGGGCCACGGCCGGAGCACCTCGCCGGCCGTGGCCTTCTGGACGGATCGAGCACCGCCTGTATCGGCCACGCAGGATGGCTGTCGGGCACGCCTCGCTCGGTATAGTCGGCGCGGTTTGCCCTCTGGAACCGCGTCCGATCCGCAGCTGCTGCGCGAGCCGTCGACGTGAGGGCGACAGAGCCCCTCTGCGTGCTTCTCGCGCTCGCGACCATCGCCGGGTGCGGATCCGGGCCGCCGTCCACCGAGAGCGTCGTCCGCGCCTGGAGCGAGGCGCTGAACTCCGACGACAACAACTCGGCCGCGAACCTCTTCGCCCCTGGCGCGAGGGTCGTCCAGGCCGGCACCGTCATCAGGCTGCGAACGCACAAGGACGCCGTGAACTGGAACTCGGCCCTGCCCTGCTCGGGCACGATCACGTCGATCCACACGAGCGGCCAGACGGCGACCGCCACGTTCCGGCTCGGCAATCGCGGGAAGAGCCACTGCGACGGGCCCGGGACGAAGGTCACCGCGATCTTCCGCGTGGTCGACGGGAAGATCGTGCTCTGGCACGAGACGGGGCCGGCGGGCCCCGCCGGGCCGGCCGTCTAGTACGTGTAGAAGCCCTCGCCGGTCTTGCGCCCGAGCTTGCCGGCGGCGACCAGCTCCCGCAGGAGCGGCCGGGGCGCGTAGCGCTCCTCGCCGAGCCCGTCGCGCAGCACCTCCATGATCGCGACACAGGTATCGAGCCCGATCAGATCGGCGAGCGCAAGCGGGCCGAGCGGGTGGTTGAAGCCGAGCTTGGCGATCGTGTCGATCGCCTCCGCCTCGGCGACGCCCTCTTCGAGCGCCTGGACGGCCTCGTTGATGAACGGCATCAGGATCCGGTTCGAGACGAACCCCGGGAAGTCGTTCGCGACGGCCGGAGTCTTGCCGAGCTCCCGCGCCAGCTCCGTGATCGCCTCGGCCGTCTCGTCCGAGGTCTCGCGGCCGCGGACGATCTCCACCAGCTGCAGCAGCGGGACCGGGTTGAAGAAGTGCATGCCGATCACGCGGTCGGGCCTCGAGGTCGCAGCGGCAAGCGAGCCGATCGGGATCGACGAGGTGTTCGAGGCCAGGATCGCCTCCTGCGGGAACAGCTCGTCGGCCCGGCGGAAGACGTCCTCCTTGACGGCCGCGTCCTCGACGACGGCCTCGACCATCAGCTCGGCCGGGACGAGGTCGTCGACCGGCTCGACCCGGGCGAGCACCTCGTCCGGGTCGGGCCCGCCCTTCTCGGCGAGCCTCGTCAGGCTCTTGTGCATCGTCTCGAGGCCGCGCTCGACCGCACCCGGCGCCGCGTCGAGCAGCGACACGCGCCGCCCGGAGGCGGCCACGACCTGGGCGATCCCGCCGCCCATCTGGCCGGCGCCGACGACGAGGACGTGCTCGAACCTCACGCGCGCGAGCTTAGTTCAGGGATAGCCGGAGGGTCGCTCAACGTAGTACCGACAGATGCAGGCCGACGAGGAGCTGATCCGGCGCGCCCAGCAGGGAGCGCCCGACGCGATCGACGAGCTCTTCCGCCGCCACTGGCGCGACCTCTGGCGAACGGCCTACGCGCTGACCGCCAGGCGCGAGCTGGCAAACGACGTCGCCCAGGAGGCCTTCGTCCGTGGCGTCTCGTCATTGCGGCGCTTCGATCCGACGCGGCCCCTCGCTCCGTGGCTCACGCGGATCGCGGTGAACCTCGTCGTGGACGAGCATCGCCGCGAGCGGCGCCTTGCACCCGCCGTTGAGAGCGCCGCGGTCGCCCAGCCCGAGGACGTAGACGACGAGGTGGTCGCAGCGGTCGCGCGACTGGCACCCGAGAAACGGCTGATCGTCGCGCTCCACTACTGGCTCGACTACACGACGCCCGAGATCGCGCAGCTCCTCGATCTGCCGCTCGGTACGGTCGCCTCGCGACTGAGCCGGGCGCTGGAAGACCTTCGCACCGACCTGGAGGCCGAACATGTCTGACGTGGAACGGACAATCCGCGACGCCCGCGAGTCGCTGCCCGAGCCTGAGCAGGAGGCCTCGGAGCGCGCGCGTACTGCTGTGCTCGCTGCAACCCCCAAGGGCCAGCCTCGTCGCATGGGCAGGCTCGCCCTCGTCGCCGCCGTCCTCGTCGCAGCGCTGGCCGGAGCGTTCGCAGCAGGCCTCGCGCTGGCTCCGAGCGGCTCGACGAAGGTGGCGCGCGCCGATGGCCCGGGGTTTCTCCCGGCCCAGGGCTGGGACACGTTCCAGACCGGCGCCACCACGCCTCCCCAGGCGCCGACGGCGACCGCCGCGAACGTGAAGCTCGGGCCCGACGTTCTCGTCGAGAGCATCCCGTGGCAGACGGTCGCGAAGCTTCGCTCCGGGCAGGTCCTCCTCGAGGCCCTCTTCTCCGCGCGTGGAGAGAGTGCCGCCATCGATGCCCAGTACCGGCCACGGTCACTGCCGCTTTCGCTCGCGGATGCGAAAGCGGAGGGCCCGTTCGAGGGTCAACCGCCGAACGCAACGGCAGAACGTCTTCTCGCACGAGTCAACGGCTGGAACGTCGAGCTCTTCGTCTTCTACGGAGGCAAGCCGACGCGCGCCGCGCGGGCCGCAGCACAGGAGGAGCTCGGTCGACTCGTCGTGCCCGAGGCGGCGCCCGGAGTGCTCGAGACCCGGCCCGCGCTGCGGCCGAGCCCGAACGCGTGTCGGGCTTCCGCCCTGCGGTCGAGGGTTCTCTGGCAGGGCGCGACGGGGAGCCTGATGGGCGCCATCCGCGTGACCAACGTCGGGGGGAGAGCGTGTGCCTTGTACGGAGTACCGACCGTCGAGATGGTCGACGCAAACGGCGTCCGAATGAACGTCCGCCAGGAGCCCGCCAAACCTCTCTGGAAGCAGCTGGGAGCCCCGCGCCCGAACGGCTGGCCAATCGTGCGGATGCCCGGGCACGGCTCGGCGCAGGTGTTCGTCCGACTGCGGAACTGGTGCGTCACCGGGGTGAAGCCGCTCGCGCTCCTCACGTACCTTCCAGGTGTCGGCGAGCACCTTCCGGCGCAGGTCGAGATCAACCTTCGCTGCGACGTGCCCGGCCAGCCGCCAACGCTGTCCGTCGGCCCGGTGGAGCCGGTGCGCTAGACCTCCAGCAGAATCGCGTCGCCCTGGCCGCCGCCGGAGCAGATCGCGGCGAGGCCCAGGCCGCCGCCGTTGCGGTGCAGCTCGTGGACCATCGTCGCGAGGATCCGCGCGCCCGAGGCGCCGATCGGGTGCCCGAGCGCCACCGCGCCGCCGTTCACGTTCACGCGCTCCGGATCGGCGCCGAGCATCTCCGTCGAGTTGAGCACGACCGAGGAGAACGCCTCGTTCACCTCGACCCGCTCCACGTCCCCGATCGACTTGCCGGCCTTCTCGAGCGCGATCGCGCCGGCCTTCGCGGGAGTGCGCGCGAGGTAGGCGAAATCGTCGGCCACGTACCCCTGCGCGACGATCGTCGCCAGCACCTCGAGGCCGCGCCCCTTCGCGAACTCCTCGCTCGTCACGACGAGCGCGCCTGCTCCGTCGTTCACGCCGGGCGCGTTCCCCGCGGTGGTCGTGCCCTCGGGGTCGAACACGGGCTTGAGGCTCGCGAGCTTCTCGAGCGACGTGTCGCGCCGCGGAGCCTCGTCGACCGCGAAATCGCCGACGGGCACGATCTCGTCCTCGAAGAGGCCCTCGTCGATCGCCTTCACGGCGCGCTCCTGCGAGCGCAGCGCCCAGCGGTCCTGCTCCTCCCGTGAGATCCCGAGCTCGCGCGAGACGAACGAGGCCTGCTCGACCATGTGCCGGTCGTCGAACGTCGACGTGAGGCCGTCGTGCGTCATCAGGTCGATCAGCGTGCCGTCGCCGAGCCGGTAGCCGAAGCGCGCCTGCTTGAGGACGTAGGGCGCGTTCGACATCGACTCCATCCCCCCGGCGACGACGACCTGCACGTCGCCCGCGCGGATCATCTGGTCGGCGATCTCGACCGCCCGGATCGAGGACGCGCAGACCTTGTTGATCGTGTCCGAGGGCAGCTCGACCGGCAGCCCGGCGCCGACCGTCGCCTGGCGGGATGGCGCCTGGCCGGCTCCGCCCTGGAGCACCTGGCCCATGATCGCGTACTCGACCTCGCCGTTCTCGACCCCGGCCCGATCGAGCGCGGCGCGAATGGCGATCGCGCCGAGCTCCGTGGCCTGATAGTCGACGAGCGCGCCGCCGAGCTTGCCAAAGGGCGTGCGGACGGCCGAGACGATCACGGAACGGGACATCCGCCTCAGCCTAACAACGGCCGCTTTGGCCACAGAAGCCGCCGACCGGTCGTTTCAGACGGTCACACGGGCACAGCCCGCGTGACCTGATTGCGGCACCGCAAGCGGCGCCTCAGCGCGCGTCGCCCTTGACGGCGACACGCCTCGCGCCCTACCCTGGGCTCGATGACCTCCGTCTCGCACACCTGGGGCTGGTCGCGGCGCCACGAGCGAGGCGGGAGCGTCGCCTGACCTGACCTGATCCTCCCGTTCCGCTCGCAGACCTTCCACACGGAGGGTCTTTTTGTTTGCTCACATGAACGCACTCACCGTCATCTCCACCGACCTCATCACCCCCCTCGGGGCCTACCTCCAGCTGCGCGAGCGCGGGCGCGCGAGCTTCTTGCTCGAGTCTGTCGAGCACGGGCGGCTCGGGCGCCACTCGTTCGCGGGCTGTGGCTCGCGGCTGCTCGACTTCCGGGAGGCCGAAGAAGCAGGGCTGCCCCTGGTCGGCTACCTCGGCTACGACCATGCGGCGACGCTGGAGCCGACGGTGGCGCTGCCGCAATCCGGGCGCGACCTCCCGGAGAGCCGCTTCGTCGCCGCCGAGACGCTCGTCCGCTTCGACCACGTGCTCGGGATGGCCGAGGTGCTGGCGGGCGACCCTGGTGAGGTCGCCGACCTGCTCACCGGGCCGCTCCCGGCCATCGAAGCGAGGGGCGACGGGACCGCAGGCTCGACGCGGCGCCTTCCTTCGCGGCACGACTACGAGCGCGCGGTCGTCGCCGCCAAGGAGCACATCCGAGCCGGGGACGCGTTCCAGATCGTGCTCTCGCAGCGGGCCGAGCGGCCGACCTCGGCGAGCGCCGTCGCGCTCTACCGCTCGCTTCGCCGCGTGAACCCGTCGCCGTACCTGTTCCTGCTCGAGCTCGACGGGATCGCCCTGATCGGCTCCTCGCCCGAGACGCTCGTCAAGGCCGAGGGCCGCGCCGCCTCCCTGAACCCGATCGCCGGCACGACCAGGCCGGGCGAGGGCGACGCCGAGCGGCTGCTTGCCTCGGAGAAGGACCGCGCGGAGCACGTGATGCTCGTCGACCTCGGCCGCAACGACCTCTCGCGCGTGTGCCGGCCCGGGACGGTTCGCCTAGCCCGGTTCCTCGAGCCGGAGCGCTTCTCGCACGTCACGCACCTCGTGTCCGAGGTCGTCGGCGAGCTCAACGAGGGTGTCTCCCACTTCGACCTGCTTCGCGCCTGCTTCCCGGCCGGAACGGTCTCCGGGGCGCCGAAGGTGCGGGCGATGCAGCTGATCTCGGAGCTCGAGGGCTACCGGCGAGGGCCGTACGCGGGCGCCGTCCTGTACGCGCTGCCCGGTGAGGCGCTTGACGCCTGCATCGCGATCAGGACGATCGTGCTCGCCGACGGCCTGGCGCTTCTCCAGGCCGGCGCGGGGATCGTCGCCGACTCCGACCCCGCGGCCGAGCACGAGGAGTGCCTGCGCAAGCTGGCCGCGCTCGAGACGGCGATCGAGCTCGCGGAGGCGCGAGCATGATCCTCCTGATCGACAACTACGACTCGTTCACCTACAACCTCGCGCACCTGTTCGGCGAGCTCGGCGCGGAGGTGCTCGTCCGGCGAAACGACGCGGTCGACGCCGAAGAAGCGGAGGGGCTCGGGCCCTCGCAGCTGCTCCTCTCTCCCGGCCCCGGCCGGCCGGAGGACGCAGGCGTGAGCGTGGAGCTCGTCCGCCGGCTCGGCGGAGGCGGAGTGCCGACGCTCGGCGTCTGCCTCGGCCATCAGGCGGTCGTCGCGGCCTTCGGCGGCGAGATCAGCCAGGCGAAGCGCCTCGTGCACGGCAAGCCGAGCGAGATCGAGCACGACGGCACGGCGCTCTTCGAGGGGCTCCCGCAGCCGTTCGAGGCGGGCCGCTACCACTCGCTCGCGGCGACCGCGGTGCCCGACTGCCTCGAAGTCTCGGCGACGTGCGCTGACGACGAGGTGATGGCGGTCCGCCACCGCGAGCTCCCGGTCTTCGGCGTCCAGTTCCATCCCGAGTCGGTGCTGACGCCGGCGGGGCCTCAGCTGGCGCGAAACTTCCTGGAGATGTCGCGATGACGATCCAGCAGGCGCTCGCACGGCTGCTCGACGGCCACAGCCTCTCGCGCGACGAGGCGCGCTCGATCATGAACGAGGTGATGGAGGGCGAGGCGACCCAGGCGCAGATCGGCGCGCTGCTGACCGCCCTCCGGATGAAGGGCGAGACCGCCGAGGAGATCGCCGGCTGCGCCGAGGCGATGCGCTCGCACGTGCTCGAGGTGCGGCCGGCGCGCGAAGACCTGGTCGACACGGCCGGCACCGGCGGGGACGGCGCGAGCACGATCAACATCTCGACCGCCGCGGCGCTGGTAGCGGCCGCCGCGGGAGCGGGAGTCGCGAAGCACGGCAACCGCGCGGTCTCGTCGGCCTCTGGCTCGGCCGACGTCCTCGAGGCGCTCGGCTTCCGGCTCGAGCTTCCGCCGGCTCGCATCGAGCGCTCGATCGACGAGCTCGGCTTCGGCTTCCTGTTCGCGACGACGCACCATCCGGCGATGCGGCACGCTGCCCCCGTGCGGCGCGAGCTCGCGACGCGAACCGTCTTCAACGTGCTCGGCCCGCTGACTAACCCGGCCGGCGCGCGTGCGCAGTTGGTCGGCGTCTACGCGCCCTCGCTCGTGCCGACGATCGCGGAGGTGCTCGCGCAGCTCGGGGCGCGCCGCGCGTTCGTCGTCCATGGCGCGGGCGGGATCGACGAGCTCTCACCCGCGGGTCCGAACCTCGTCTGCGAGGTCGTCGACGGGACGGTTCACGAGCGCGAGATCGATCCGGTCGAGCTCGGCGTCCCCCGCTGCGACCCCGAGGAGCTGCGCGGCGGCTCACCCGACGAGAACGCTGCGGCAATCCGGTCCGTGTTCGCTGGCGAGGACGGCGGGCGCCGCTCGGCGATCCTGCTCAACGCCGCCGGCGCGATCGCCGCCGCGGGACACGCCCGTGACCTGCAGGAGGGGCTGGGCAACGCGCGCGAGGCGCTCGACTCCGGCGCCGCGGCGGAGAGGCTGGAGCAGCTGATCGAGTTCTCGCAGGCCCCGGAGATGACCGCGTAGTGGGCGTCTTCCGCGACGCGCTCGCGCAGCCCGGCCTGGCCGCGATCGCGGAGGTCAAGCGCCGCTCGCCCTCGGCGGGCGAGCTCCGGCCGGACGCCGACCCAGCGCAGTTGGCCGCGGCCTTCGAGCGGGCCGGCGCCGCGGCGGTCTCCATGCTCGTCGACGAGCGCTTCGGCGGGACGGTCGCCGACCTCGAGGCTGCGCGCGCCGCATCTCGGGTGCCGCTGCTCGCCAAGGGCTTCTTTGCGACGTCAGAGGAGCTGGCCGGGCTCCGCCGGGCGGGCGCGGACGCGGTCCTGCTCTTGCTCCGGGACCTCGACGACGCGCTGGCCGCCGACTTGCTCGCCCACGCGGCCGGGCTAGGACTGGATGCGCTCGTCGAGGCGCACGACGCGAGCGAGCTCGACCGCGCGACCGCCCTCGGCGCGGAGGTGATCGGCCTCAACGCGCGCGACCTCGGAACGTTCGAGATCGACCGCCAGGCACAGCTCGCGCTCGTCGAGCGCGCACCGCGCGACCGCGTGGTCGTGGCCGAGAGCGCGATCGCCTCCCGCGCGCAGGGCGCCGAGGCCGAGCTCGCGGGCGCCGACGCGATCCTGGTCGGCTCGACGCTGATGCGCGCCGGCGATCCGGCCGCGAAGCTCGAGGAGCTGATCTCGCGCCCACTCGTGAAGGTCTGTGGGCTGACCCGCCAAGAGGACGTCGCAGCGGCGGCCGACGCGGGAGCCGACCTCGCCGGGTTCGTGCTCGCGAAGGAGTCCCCGCGGCGGGCGCCGCAGCTGCTGCCGGTCCCTGAGACGATGCTCTCGGTCGCGGTGCACGTGGGCGAGGCGGGCGAGGACGGAGCCGACCTCGTCCAGCTCTACCCGCGCGAGGACGGCCACCGCGGCCGGGACGGGGTGCTGCTGCGCGAGAGGCGCGAGGTCGCGAAGGTCGTCGACCGCCCGTGGCAGCAGGAGGACCCGACCCACTTCGAGCGCGCGCGCGCAACGGAGGGCCGCGTCGTGCTCGCCGGCGGGCTCTCGCCCGAGAACGTGGCGGACGCCATCGCGGCCGTTCGTCCGTGGGCCGTCGACGCGAGCTCGAGCCTCGAGCTCGAGCCGGGGATCAAGGATCCCGAGCGCGTGCACGCGTACGTGGAGGCAGCCCGGTGCAGCTGAGCTACGGCGAGTACGGGGGCCGCTTCGTCCCGGAGACGCTGATCCCGGCGCTCGACGAGCTTGAAGCGGGCTGGCGGGAGGCCTGGGCCGATCCCGCGTTCCATGAGGAGCTCGACGAGCTCGGCCGCACGTACGCCGGCCGCCCGACCTCGCTCACGCTGGCCGAGCGCTTCGCGCCCGGGAAGCGCGTCTACCTGAAGCGCGAGGACCTGCTCCACACCGGCGCGCACAAGCTCAACAACGCGCTGGGGCAGGCGCTGCTCGCGATCCGCCTCGGCAAGCGGCGGATCGTGGCCGAGACCGGGGCCGGCCAGCACGGCGTGGCCGCCGCGACCGTCTGCGCGCGCTTCGGGCTCGAGTGCGTCGTCTACATGGGCTCCGAGGACATGCGCCGCCAGCACCCCAACGTCGAGCGGATGGGCCTGCTCGGCGCCGAGGTGCGGCCGGTCGAGTTCGGCACGAAGACGCTGAAGGAGGCGACGAGCGAGGCGATCCGCGACTGGATCGCGACCGTCGAGACCACCCACTACCTGATCGGCTCCTGCGTCGGGCCGCACCCGTACCCCGAGCTCGTTCGCGAGCTGCAGTCGGTGATCGGACGCGAGGCGCGCGAGCAGCTACTCGAGGCGGAAGGCGGCCTGCCCGAGGTCGTGATCGCGTGCGTCGGCGGCGGCTCGAACGCGATCGGGATGTTCGCCGGCTTTCTCGACGATCCACAGGTGCGACTCATCGGCGTCGAGGCCGGCGGCGCGGCGAGCCTCGGCGCGGGCCGGACCGCGGTGCTCCACGGCTCCCGCTCGGCGGTGCTCGCGGACGAGGACGGGCAGGTCCTCGACGCCGAGTCGATCTCCGCGGGCCTCGACTACCCGGGCGTCGGCCCCGAGCACGCGTTCCTCCGTGACAGCGGCCGGGTCGAGTACGTCAGCGCGACGGACGAGGAGGCGCTGGCCGCCTTCAGGCGGCTCGCGCACACCGAGGGCATCCTCCCCGCGCTGGAGCCCGCGCATGCGCTGGCCCGCGTCGAGGAGCTCCCCGAGGAGCTGGTGCTCGTGTGCCTCTCGGGGCGGGGCGACAAGGACCTCGACCAGGTGGTCGGCGCGGTTTGAGCAAGCGGCTCGCGATCTACCTGATGAGCGGTCGAGAGGCCCCTGAGCTCGCCGAGGCGGCGGTCGAGGGCGGCGCCGACCTGGTCGAGCTCGGCTTCCCGTTCTCCGACCCGCTCGCGGACGGGCCGGTCATCCGCCGGGCTGCCGAGCGGGCTCTCGCGCAGGGGATGCGCACGGGCCCATGCCTCGAGGTGCTGGCGGAGACGCGCGTCCGCCTGCCGGAGACGCCGCTCGTGCCCATGACGTACTCCTCGCTGCTCGAAGCGTACGGCTGGGACCGCTTCGCGGCCGATGCGCACGCGGCGGGTGCGACGAGCATGATCGTCGCCGACCTGCCCGCCGGCGAGCGGCCTGAGCTCCGACGCGTCCAGCTCGTGGCCCCGACCTCGACCGACGAGCGCATCCGCCTTGCCGCCGAGCAGACCGACGGCTGGCTCTACCTCGTCACCGTCACCGGTACCACCGGCGCGCGCGACGAGCTCTCCCCCGCGCTCGCCGGCCTGGTCGAGCGCGCCCGGCGCGCGACCGACCTCCCGCTCCTCGCGGGCTTCGGGATCTCGACGCCCGAGCAGGCCCGGGCAGCAGCCGCCCTCGCCGACGGGATCGTCGTCGGGACGAGCGCCCTCGAGGCTGCCGAACAGGGCGTCGCGAGCCTCCGGAGCTACGTGTCCACGCTGCGTGCCGCCCTCGACGAAACCGCCTAGAACAGCCGAAAATGGCCACCGTTCTGATCGACGCGCGCAACGTCCTCCGCTCGCAGTGGCCGAATGTCCCCGAGGACGAGCTCGTCCGACGCTGCCGCGAGTGGGCCGGGCGCCACGGCCACGAGGTCGTCGTCGTCTTCGACGGCAGGGCACCCGGCGGTGTCGTCGGCGCCGAGCAGCTCGACGGGCGGACCACCCTCGTCGGCTCCGGCGGCGAGAGCGCGGACGACTGGCTCGCACGCGAGGCGCCGCTCTACCCGGGCGCGTGGCTCGTCACGTCGGACCGTGAGCTGCGCGAGCGGGCGGGCGGAGCCGCCGCCCGGGTCGTCGGCGGAGGCTCGTTCCTCCGGGAGCTCGACGCCTGACCGGGACCCGCCGGAAAATAAATCGTCCGCACTTTCCGAACTTCGGCTTCCGTGACCCCTTGCGCTCGACCCTCCGAGCCCCTAGGTTCCCCCCTGCACCGAGCACGGGACGCGAGTAGGTCGAAGCCGTTTCTGAGGGCACTAGGCGGAAGCCGAAGGTCAGTGGAGGCGGGGGACGAAAGCGCACCCGGCTCGGTGAACTTTGGTCCGACCTTTTTCGCTAGCCGTCGGGCAGCGACCAGTCGAACGGGATCTCGCCGGAGTGCGGGTCGATCCGGTACTTGTCGGGAGTCTCGCGGTCGTACGGCCGGGTCGGGAAGTTGACGATCGCCGCCTCGTCCTCGCCCCAGTTCTGGGTCGCGTGCCAGACGCCGGGCGGGATGCGCAGCAGGCCCGAGGATGCACCCGTCAGGCTGTGGACCTCGAACGCCCCGAAGCTCGGCGAGTCCGTGCGGCCGTCGTAGAGGACCGTCCGGACCGAGCCGGTCACCAGGAAGTAGCGGTCGGCCTGCAGCCTGTGCATCCCCCAGCCTTTGATGCGGCCGGGCTGGATCGTGAGGCAGTAGGCATAGACGACCTCCTCCTGCCAGAACGGGTTGTCGAAGTTGACCACCTCGGTGAGCGAGCCGCGGTGGTCGACGTACGGGAGCGTGCGGGCGAGCTCGACTCCTTCGATCCGCGCGCTGGGCGCGTCCCGCACGGCCTGCGGCAGCACCTCCCCCATCGCGAGGAGTCTACGACGGTGCCGGGAGGCTAGTAGCCATAGCCCTTCGTCGTGGTCGTCGCGGGCGGCGTGCCCGGGTTGCCCTGGCCCACGTTCACCCCGTTGACCGCGAGCGCGCCGGCCATGCCCAGGCTCTGGTGGTACTTGCAGTAGAAGGCGACGACGCCGGACTTCGGGATCTTCACCGTGACGGTGGCGTCCTCGCCGGCCTCGACGTCCTTGTCGATGCCCTGCGAGGGGATGGTCAGGTTGTGCTCGGTCTTGCTCTCGTTCTCGAGCTCGAGCTTGACGCTCTGGCCGGGCTTGCCCTCGAGCACGGTCGGCTCGAAGTAGTAGTTGTCGAGCTTCATCTCCGTCTCGCCGCTCACGGACTTGGTCCCGTGGTCGTTGGCCGACTGGCCCGCGATCGTCGCCTTGCCACCGGATCCCGACCCGGAGCCTTCGCTCGAGCTCTTGCCTCCGCAGCCGGCCGCCGCCACCGCGAGCACGACGCCAAGTGCCGCCACGATCACCGTTCCCCGCTTCATCCGGGACGCTCCTCTTCCCCCCATGACACGAGGAACTACGGCGGCAGGCCGCCGGTCGGATTCGTGGTGACGAGAAGCGAGACCGCTAGCGCGGCGAGGGCACGATCCGGATGTAGGGCTTTGGCGACTCCCACTCCCCGAAGAGCTCCTTCGCCTCGTCGTCCGAGACCGAGCCCGCGATGATCACGTCCTCGCCCTGGCGCCAGTTCACCGGGGTCGAGACCTTGTGGGTCGCGGTCAGCTGGAGCGAGTCGATCACGCGCAGTACCTCGTCGAAGTTGCGGCCGGTCGTCATCGGATAGACCAGGATGAGCTTGATCTTCTTGTCCGGGCCGATCACGAAGACGTTCCGCACCGTCTGGTTGTCCATCGGCGTGCGCTCGTCCGCGTCGCCCGAGGCCTCGGCACCGAGCATCCCGTAGAGCTTCGCGATCGTGAGGTAGGGGTCGGCGATGAGCGGGTAGTTCGGTGCGGCGCCCTGCGTCTCTTCGATGTCCCGCGCCCACGCCTCGTGGTCGCTGGCCGAATCCACCGAGAGGCCGATGATCTTCACGCCCCTGCGGTCGAACTCCGGCTTGATCTTCGCCATGTACCCGAGCTCCGTGGTGCAGACAGGCGTGAAGTCCTTCGGGTGGGAGAACAGCACCGCCCACGAGTCTCCGACCCAGTCGTGGAAGTGGATCTCGCCTTCCGTCGTCTGCGCCTCGAAGTCGGGCGCCGTGTCTCCGATCTGCAGAGCCATCTCCTACCTCCTCCAGAGAGTTGGGCACAATCTTTGCACGCGGCGCACACCTGCCGACGGCCGCGGACGATCAGGAGGTGAGGCATGGAGGACGCGCCGATCCACGAGCGCATCGAGCAGCTCGTCGCCGAGGAGCACGAGCTCTACGAACGAGGCGCTGAAGGCAGGCTGAGCGACGCCGACCGCCGCCGCCTCGAGTCGATCAGGGTCGGGCTCGACCAGTGCTGGGACCTGCTCCGCCAGCGGCGCGCCCTCCGCGAGGCGGGCCTCGACCCGGGCACGGCGCACGCCCGCGACCCGGAGGTCGTAGAGCGTTACGAGCAGTAGAGCGCAGCCTTGAGTCGTGCGTAGCTCTCCGCGGGCCAGAGCGCCTTCGTGTCGTAGTAGACCTCGAAGGCCGGCACCGAGCCCGGGAGCTCGACCCAGCCCACCTTCGACCTCGTGTAGATGTGGACGTCCGGCTCGACGCTCCTGGGGTCGTCGAGCGTGCCGCCGCGGACGAACCGGACCTGCGGACTCCCGTACTCGCTGAACACCGCCACCTGGCACTCCGGGCAGCGGAAGATTCGCTGTGCGCTGCCGTCGTCGCGCGGAACGTCGACCGGCTGCGGGTCGCCCGAGAGCAGCTCGACGCGGTCGGCCTCGATCAGGAGGTTGACGACGAACGCGCTCCCGGTTTGCCGCTGGCAGTTGAGGCAGTGGCAGCAGTGGACGAACAGCGGATCCGATGCGAGCCGGTAGCGAACCGCCCCGCAGGCGCAGCCGCCCTCGCGCTGGCCGCTCATGGGCGAAGGGTACGCTCACCCGCGTGCGCGGGCTGCTGCTCTTCGGCGACACGATTCGTTCCGCGGCGCTGCGGCACGAGATCCCGATCGCAATCATCGACCCGCTCCTGTTCGCGGAGGCAGACGGGCGGAAGTACGTCCTGACCAGCTACCTCGAGCGCGACCGGGTCAAGCGGGTTCTGCCCGACGCGGAGCTGCTCGACTACTTCGCGCTCGGCTACAAGGAGTTCGTCGAGCGCGGGATGTCCGTCTCCGAGGCGGGGCGGGAGGTCGAGGCCCGGGCGGTGGCCGAGATCGGCATCGAGGAGGCGATCGTCCCGGCAGACTTCCCGCTCGCCCTCGGGGACCGGCTGCGCCGGGACGGGGTCGTCCTCACCGTCGACGAAGCGGCTGTCGACCTGCGGCGGCGGGCGAAGTCGGCCGTGGAGCTCGAAGGTATTCGGGCCGCGCAGCTGGCCGCCGAGGCGGGAATGGCCGCCGCCTCCGAGCTGCTCGCCCGCGCGGAGCCCGGCGCGGAGGGGCGGCTGGTGGTCGACGGGAGGTTGCTGCTGGCCGAGGACGTGCGCGCGGCGTTGCGCGAGGCGTGCGAGGAGAACGGCGCCCCGTGCCCGCCGGACGTCATCGTCGCATCGCTGTGGCAGGGCAACGGGCACGAGCCGGGCAGCGGGCCGCTCCCGGCCGGTCTGCCCATCCAGATCGACGTCTGGCCGCATCACGAGGCGAGCGGCTGCTGGGCCGACATGGCCCGGACCTTCGTCGTCGGCGACCCGGCCTCCGAGCATGCCGACCGGATCGCCGAGCAGGCACGGCTCGTCGGCGCCGCGCTCGAGCAGGCGAAGGGGGCGGTCCGCGCCGGCGTCACCGGCCGCGAGCTCTTCGACGCCACCTGCGACTCGCTCGAAGCCGCCGGCTATCCCACGCAGCGAACCGCGCAGGACAACGAGGAGAACGGCTTCCTGCACTCGCTCGGCCACGGCGTCGGTCTCGAGGTGCACGAGGCGCCGTCGCTCGGCCTCGCCGGCCGCGATCCACTGGTCCCGGGTGACGTGGTCGCGATCGAGCCGGGGCTCTGGGACACGCGGTTCGGCGGCGTCGTGTTGGAGGACCTCGTCCTCGTGACGGAAACCGGGTGCGAGGTACTCACTCGGTTCCCGTACGACCTCACGCCCGCGGCGCTGACGTAGAAACGCGGCCCCGCCTCCCTGTATACCTAGCCGATGAACGTCGACATTGCGGTCGGCTCGACGTTCGCGGGCTTCCGCGTGCAACGGCTCATCGGGCGCGGCGCGATGGGCGCCGTCTACCTCGCCGAGGACGTCAATCTCCGCCGCAAGGTCGCCGTCAAGGTGCTCGGGAGCGAGCTCGCGAACGACGAGCGCTTCCGCCGCCGCTTCCTGCTCGAGTCGCAGCTCGCCGCGAGCCTCGAGCATCCGCACATCGTCCCGATCTACGCGGCGGGCGAGGAGAACGGCGTCCTCTTCCTCGCGATGAGGTACGTCGAGGGCTTCGACCTGCGCGAGCTGATCGACTCGAGTGAATCCATCGGGGACGAGCGGACGCTGAGCCTGCTCTCCCAGGTCGGCGACGCGCTCGACATGGCTCACGGCCTCGGTCTCGTCCATCGGGACGTGAAGCCGGCCAACATCCTCGTCGAGGACGGAGATCGCGCCTACCTCTGCGACTTCGGCCTCGCCAGGCACGCCTCGACGGCGGCGAGCCTGACCGGCGCCTTCGTGGGGACGATCTCGTATGTCGCCCCGGAGCAGATCGAGGGCGGGGCCGTCGACGCGCGCGCGGACGTGTACTCGCTCGCGTGCGTGCTGTTCGAGTGCCTGACGGGCGCCCCGCCCTTCGAGCGGGGAAGCGAGCTCCAGGTCGTCTTCGCGCACCTGAAGGAACCACCGCCGCTCGTGACGAGCTTCCGCCCTGACCTCCGCGACCCCATCGACGCCGTGCTCGGGAAGGCGCTCGCGAAGGCTCCCGACGACCGCTACTCGACCTGTGCCGAGCTCCTCGCGGAGGCGGGCGAGGCACTCGCCGTCGAGACCCCCGAGATCCCGCGTTCCACGCGCCGCACGAGCGTGGGCGTCCGCACGTTCCTGATCACCGACATCCGTGGGTACACGCGCTACACCTCCGAGCACGGGGACGAGGCGGCGGCGGAGCTCGCGACGAGGTTCGCCGAGATCGTCCGGCAGGTCGTCGAGGAACGCCAGGGCCGGCTCATCGAGCTCCGCGGAGACGAGGCGCTGGTCGTCTTCGACTCGGCGAGGCAGGCGCTGCGCGCGGCCGTCGCGCTCCAGGAGCAGGTCGCGGGCGCCGAGCTCCCGCGCGGCGCCGGCGTCGGGCTCGACGCGGGAGAGGCCGTTCCCGTCGGCGAGGGCTATCGGGGTGGCGCACTGAACCTCGCCGCGCGGCTGTGCTCGCTCGCGGGCCCCGGCGAGATCCTCGCAAGCGAGACGGTGCTCCAGCTCGCGCGTGCCGTCGAGGGGATCACCTACGGCGAGCGCCGCGTTGAGCGTGTGAAAGGGCTCGCGAAGCCGGTCGTGGCGGTCGAGGTGCTTCCCGGCCATCGCCGCGTCCGCCGCCTGGATCGCCGTCGGCTCCAGCGGTCGGCGCGGCGGGGCCTGCGCAGAAAGGGCGTCCGGCTCGCCGGTGTCGCCGCCGCGGTGCTCGGTGTCGCCGCCGCGGCCGTCCTCGTCTTCGCCGGATCTGGCTCGGGGGCGACGACCATCGACCAGCGCTCGGTCGGGTTCGTCTCGCCGGCCGGCAAGGTCGAAGGGCAGCTTCACCTCGGCGGAGCCTCGGCGATCAGCGTGCTCGACGGGACCCCGTGGTTCGGCAACTTCGACGACAAGACGGTCGGCCGCATCGATCCGCGAATGCACAAGGCCATCCATCCCTTCGTTGGAATCCAGGACGGGATCGGCGGGATGACGGCCGGCCTCGGCGCAGTCTGGGTGGTCGACGGAAAGGAGCCGGTGCTGCTTCGAGTCGACCCGCGCTACCAGACGATCCAGCGGATCCGGCTGCCCGCGAACAAACAGGACATCGACTTCACGGCGCCCACGGAGGTCGTGACCGGCGCCGGCTCGGTCTGGGTCGCCGAGGCGAACACGGTCTTCCGGATCAACCCGACGACGCTCCGGGTCGTCAAGGCGATCGACGTGCCGCAGGCCGACCTGCTGGCGTTCGGGGACGGCGCGCTCTGGGTGGGCAGCAGCAACACCTCGTCGATCAGCAAGATCGACCCTGCGATCGACGGGGTCGTGACGACGGTCAAGCTGCGGCACTGGGTGAACGCCCTGGCCGTGGCCGGCGGCTTCGTCTGGGCGACCGTCATCCCCGACGACACGCTCTGGAAGATCGACGGGCGGGGGGCCGTGGACAAGACGCTGGAGATCGGCCACGGCGCGGGCGACGTCCAGTCCTTCGACGGGGCGATCTGGGTCGCGACCATCGGCGCCGTGCGCAGAGTCGATCCCGAGACGGACGCGATCACGAGCTACCCGGTCGGAGACCGGCTCGTCGACCTCGCCTCCGGGAACGGCGTCCTCTACGTCACGACCGGCGACAGCCCGCCCAAGCTCTCTTCGCTTCCCGGCGACCAGATCGCTCACATCAGCATGTCGGAGAACTTCCTGGACGACAGCGATCCCGCGCACGCCTACCCGGCACCCCAGTTCCGGCCGCAGCTCGC
Organism: Gaiellaceae bacterium; assembly: GCA_035518635.1. GTDB lineage: Bacteria > Actinomycetota > Thermoleophilia > Gaiellales > Gaiellaceae > AC-32. The sequence continues at coordinate 8,335 of DATIXI010000065.1, read as the reverse complement.
CTACGCGACGGGCGCGGGGCTCCTGCGCTACCCGGACGCCCCTGCGCCCCGCGGCTCCACGCTCGAGCCGGACGTCGCAGCGGCGATGCCGGCGGTCTCGGACGGCGGCCGCACCTACACGTTCCGGATTCGACCAGGCTTCCGCTTCTCGCCGCCCTCGAACCAGCCGGTCACTGCCGAGACGTTCAGGTACTCGATCGAGCGAGCGCTCTCCCCGGGCCTCGGCGCAGAGGCACCGGCCTACAGCTTCCTCAGCGATGTCGTCGGCGCCGGAGCCTTCCATGCCGGCAAGACGCCGCACGTCGTCGGGATCAGCGTGCAGGGCGACAAGCTTCGGATCCGGCTCGTCGCGCCACACGGCGCTTTCCTCGCGCGGCTCTCGATGCCGTTCTTCACGGCGGTGCCGATCGGGACGCCGATCGTGAACGGCGGGGTCCAGACCCCGATCCCCTCCGCAGGGCCGTACTACGTGAAGACGGACTGGGAGGGCGAGCTCAAGGTGCTCGAGCGGAACCCGAACTACCACGGGCCCAGGCCGCATCGCCTCCAGCGCGTCGTCTACGACATCGGCGACGGGACACGGCGCACGATCGACCGGATCCAGAGCAGAGACGCCGACTACGCCGCTGACGCGCTCGGCGACCCCGCCTTCGCCTCAGGAGGGCCGCTCGACACGCGGTACGGCCGCTCCCACTCGCCGGGCAGGCCAGAGCTCGTGCAGACGCCGCAGCTGGCAGTTCGTTTCGTTCAGTTCAACACCAGGCGGGGGCCGTTCGCGGATGCCCGCCTGCGGCGGGCGGTGAACTTCGCGATCGACCGCACCGCGCTCGCAGCCGTCCAGGGCGACCGCCCGAGCGACTCGTATCTCCCGCCCGGGCTGGCGAGCACCGACCACACGCGCTCGTACCCCCTCCATCCCGACCTCTCCCGCGCCCGGTCTCTCCTGCACGGGTTCCGCGGCACGGTCGTCCTCTGGGCGTGCACGGACCCCGACTGCACCACGACGGCGCGGATCGTCCGCGCGAACCTCCAGCCGCTCGGCGTGAAGGTGCGGATCCGCCAGCTCGACAATCCCTTCGGCGCAGCGCTGAACCCGCGCGCGAGCTACGACATCCTGCTCTCGGCCTGGTTCCTCGACTGGCCGGACCCTTCGGACTTCCTCAACCTCTACCTCGACCCGAACGGGTACCGGCCGGACTGGGCGCCGCCTCCGCTCACGATCCCCGAGGCCTACCGGCGCCAGCTCGAGCACGCGGCGCTGCTCCGCGGAGACGCACGGGTGCAGGCGTACCGGCGGCTCACCAGGAAGCTCGAGCAGCAGGTCGCCCCGTTCGCGGTCTACTCGGTGCCGGTGCTCGCGGAGCTCTACTCCGGGCGCGTGACCTGCCGCGTCGAGCAGCCCGTCCTCGGCGTGGTCGATCTCGGGACGCTCTGCGTCAAGAAGAGCTGAGCCGCCCCGGCCCGGTGAAGGGCCGAGGCGGCTCGTGAACGCCGGGCGGCTAGGCGGAGGCGAGCGCCGAGCCCTCCTGGGCGGGCTCGGGCGTTTCGCCCTCGAGCCGCGGAAGCCACTCGAGCCAGCTCGGCAGGTACCAGTTCCACTCGCCGAGCAGCTTCATCGACGCCGGCAGGAGCACCCCGCGGACGATGGTCGCGTCGATCAGGACCGCGACGGCGAGCCCGACGCCGAACTGCTTGAACAGCAGCAGCGAAAGCATGGCGAAGACCGAGAACACTGCGACCATCACGACGGCCGCGCTCGTCACGACTCCCGCCGTCGACCTGATTCCGTTCGAGATCGCGTCGTCCATGCTCTCGCCGCGGTCGAACAGCTCGCGGATCCGGCTGACGATGAACACGTGGTAGTCCATCGAGAGCCCGAACAGGATCACGAACAGCAGCAGCGGGACGACGGGTGCGATGCCTGCCGTCGAGCTGAAGCCGAGCAGGCTCTTGCCGACGCCGTGCTGGAAGACGAGCACCAACACGCCGTACGCGGCTGCGACCGAGAGGAGGTTGAGCAGGATCGCCTTGACCGCAACGACGATCGAGCGGAACGCGACCAGCATCAGCACGAAGGCGAACAGGAGGACGAACCCGAACACGTAGGGGAGCTTCGACTTCATCTGGTCCTGCTGGTCCTGCCACTCGGCGGCGACTCCGGTGACGCCGGCCGACACGCCCGGGACGGCGCCGACCGTCTGCGGGATGACGTCGTCACGGAGCAGCGAGACCGACGCAGTCGACGCGGCGTCAGTTCCGTTCCCTTCGATCGGGAGCGTGATCTTGGCGACGGTCGCGTCACTGTTCGTCTCGACGGTGATCGGCTCGTCGATCCGGCCGCTTGCGAGCGCCCTGGCCTTTAGCTCGCCGATCGCGTCGCGGACGGCGGGCACGTTCACGTCGGGCGCCTTGACCACGACGCGCGCCGGAAGCGGGCTGCCCGGGAACGCCTGCTGCATGCGGTCGTAGGTCTTCACGACGTCGAGCGACTTCGGGAACGTGTCGGCCCCGGGAGTCGCGATTCGCAAGTGGATCGCCGGGAGCGCTAGCGCCAGCAACAGGCCACCCGAGACCAGCGCGGACAGCAGCGGCCTCCGCAGCACGGCGTCGACGATCGATCCCCAGAAGCGGCCTTCGCCGTCGCCGCGGAACCGCCCGACGAGCGGGACGTGAAGCCGGTCGACCCGGTCGCCGAGCTTCGAGAGGAGGGCGGGAAGCACCGTCAGCGACCCGAGCATCGCAATCGCGACCACGATCATCGTCGCGTAGCCGAACGAGGCGAAGCTGGCGTCGGCGGTCAGGAACATCCCGGCCATGGCGACCATGACCGTGAGGCCCGAGATGAGCACCGAGCGTCCGGAGGTCGCGGCGGCGGCCTCGAGCGCGGCCTGCTCGCTCTTCCCGGCGGCGCGCTCTTCGCGCTCTCGCCGGAGGTAGAACATCGAGTAGTCCACGCCGACAGCGAGGCCGATCAGGAGCACGACCGCCGGCGCCGCCTCGTCGAGCGGCAGCAGGTGGCTCGGCAAGGCGACCAGCCCGAACGTGGCGAAGACGGCCGTCAGGGCCAGCAGCAGCGGGATCCCCGCGGCCACCAGCGCTCCGAACGCGATCACGAGGATGACCAGGGTCAGCGGAACGGAGAACACGCCTGCGCTCTCGAGGTCGCTCGCGAAGAGGTCGTTGACGGCCTTGGCCGAGCTCGCGTCGCCGAACTCGCCGATGAAGAGCTCCGGATGAGCCCGTTGTGCCTCGTCGACGGCCTTCAGGACCGGGGCGATCTTGTCGCCGGCGTCGATCCTCTTGCCGCGGATGTCGAACTCCACGAGGGCCGACCGGCGGTCCTTCGCGACCTGGCCGGCGTTGCCCGAGTCGAGCGGGGAGCGGACGTCCTGGACGACGGCGAGTTTCGAGAGGCGCGCGACGACGTCGTCGACCGCAGCGTCGAAGGCCGGCGTGCCCGCTGCAGCAGATCGGCTCTGGATCAGGACGCTCTCGGCTGCCGGCTGCTTGAACCCGGCGTCGAGGACGCGGTTCATCCGGCCCGACTCGCCGGGCCCCGACGTGGTCGGGTCGATGTTCTTCACGCCGACCATGCCGCCGATGCCGAAAGCGACGATCACGAGCGCAAGCCAGCCGAAGGTCGCGGTCTTCCAGTGGGCGGCGCTCCAGCGGCCCATCCGGGCCGCGATGTTCGAGTGGTGCCGTGCGCGGGTCATCTCGTTCCTCCTTCGTTCGACTGACTCGACGCTACGACCGGGCCGCCCGCGGGTCGTCGGCGCGAGGTCGGATTCGGGCTCGTGCCAGCCGACGATTCCGCCTCCTACTCAGGTAGGAGGCGGTGAGCGAGCGCGTGCAGTACGTTCACTGCGTGAGCCGGATCGAACACCTGGCGCGCAGGCACACGTTCGACCTGCTGATCGCGGTGCTGACGCTCACGGGGGTCGTCGAGGTCTGCACCAGGCGCGGGATGCCCGATGCGGTGAGCTCGACGCTCTGGTTTGCCGTTCCGGCGCTCTTGCTCCTGCCGGTCCCGCTCTTCTTCCGCCATCGGTTCCCCCTCGCCGCACCGGCGATCTTCTGGCTGCTGGCCGTGGCCATGTCGTTCGTCGACGGAAGGCTGGTCACCGTTCCGAGGGGCGTCTTCTTCCTCGGAATGGGCGCCGCGTACCTGCTCGGAAACCAGCGCGACGCTCTGAAGGCCCGTGTCGGCCTGGCCGTCGTGCTCGTCAGCGCGACGGTCATCGTCGCTCAGGACCCGAATCACGCGAGCGGGGAGTACATCTACGTCCCGCTCCTGTTCGGCGCCCTCTGGCTCGCCGGGTCCGTGTTCCGGGAGCGGGAGCGGGAGGCCGAGGCGGCCGAGGAACGCGCGGCGCGCGCGGAGCGCGAGCGCGAGACCGCGACCCGGCTGGCGGTCGCCGAGGAGCGGGCGCGGATCGCGCGCGAGCTCCACGACATCGTCGCCCACGCGGTCAGCGTGATGGTGCTCCAGGTCGGCGCCGTCAGGCACAAGCTCCGCGACTCGGAGGACGGCGAGGCGCTGAAGGGCGTCGAGGAAACCGGCCGCACCGCGCTCGCCGAGATGCGGCAGCTCCTGGCCGCGATGCGCGGCACGGCAGAGCAGGTCGAGCTGATGCCGCAGCCCGGCCTCGAACGCCTCGACCCGCTGCTGGCCGAGACCGGGCGTGCGGGCCTGCCCGTGCGCCTGCACGTCGAGGGCGAGCCGGTCCCGCTGCCGCCGACGATCGACCTCTCCGCATATCGAATCGTCCAGGAGGGCCTGACGAACGCGCTCAAGCACGCCCGCGCCCGCTCCGCGGACGTGACCGTTCACTACGCGCCCGACGAGCTGCAGATCGAGGTCCGCGACGACGGCGAAGGCGGCTCGACAGGCGACGGGCTCGGGCACGGGCTCGTCGGAATCCGCGAGCGCGTGAGGATCTACGGCGGTGACATGACCGCCGGCTCCGTAAACGGCGGATTCGTCCTCCGCGCGAGCCTCCCGCTGAACGGCGGCCGGCCATGACGATCAAGGTGCTCGTCGCCGACGATCAGGCCATGGTCCGGGCCGGATTTCGCATGCTGCTCTCCGGCCAGCAGGACATCGAGGTCGTGGCCGAGGCCGAAAACGGGCTCGAGGCCGTGGACAAGGCGGCCCGGTTCGACCCGTCCGTCGTCCTGATGGACATCCGGATGCCCGAGCTCGACGGGCTCGAGGCAACGCGCCGCATCCTCGCGGCCGACGGCTCGGCGCGGATCCTGATCCTGACGACGTTCGACCACGACGAATACGTCTACGAAGCGCTGCGGGCCGGCGCGAGCGGCTTCGTCCTCAAGGACGACCCTCCGGAACAGCTGCTCGCCGCGATCCGCACGGTCGCCGCCGGAGACGCGCTGCTCTCCCCCGCGATCACGAAACGGGTGATCGATCAGTTCACGCGCATCCCCAGCCCCACGCCGCCCGACGGGCTCGAGGATCTGAGCGAACGCGAGCGCGAGGTCTTCCAACTCATCGCCGAGGGCCTCTCGAACGCCGAGATCGCGCGGGAGCTCTTCATCAGCGAGACGACTGTCAAGACCCACGTCACGCACATCCTCCAGAAGCTGAACCTCCGCGACCGCGTTCAGGCGGTCGTGCTCGCACACCAGGCCGGGCTCTTCGAGTCGGAGAGCGCCTAGGCGTCGACGGCGGGCGCCGCCGCGTACTCCTCCTCGGTGACCTGGTCTCCCCAGGCCGCCGGGTTCCCGTCCTCGTCGACCTCGACCATCGCGAGGTGCGCCATGAAGCGGTTCGGCGCCGCGCCGTGCCAGTGCTCCTCGCCGGGCTCGAAGAACACGCGGTCGCCGGGCCGGATCACCTCGACCGGCCCACCGCGCCGCTGGGCGAGGCCGACGCCCTCGAGGACGTAGATTGTCTGCCCGTTGGGGTGCGTGTGCCACGCGGTGCGCGCGCCGGGCGTGAAGTGAACCCGGCTCGCGCTCAGCCTCGAACCGTTCGACGGCGCCGCTAGCGAGTCGATGTAGACCGCGCCGGTGAACCAGTCACTCGGCCCGAGTGCGGTCTCGAGGGTGTTCCTCGTGATCTGCATGGTCGACCTCCTCCTCGTCGTCCGGCATCGCGGCAGACAAGCTACTCCGGGCAAACGCCCGTGTGCTTCAGTTACGGCGATGCGCGCAACGGTCATGTACGAGGCCGGCGACGTCCGCGTCGAGAACGTCCCGCGACGCGCGGCTGATAGAGCCGACCGACGCGCTCGTACGCGTCACCCGCGCCGCCATCTGCGGCAGCGACCTCTGGCCGTACAACACGCTCGAGCACATCGACGCCGGGCGCCGGATGGGGCACGAGTTCATCGGCGTAGTCGAGGACGTCGGCGCGGACGTTCGTACCGTGAAGGCCGGCCAGATCGTCGTCTCGCCGTTCCTCTGGTCCGACGGAACCTGCGTCTTCTGCAAGGAAGGGCTGCAGAGCTCGTGCCTGCACGGAGGCAGGTACGGCGCCGACGACGTGGACGGCGGTCAGGGCGAGGCCGTGCGTGTCCCCCAGGCCGACGGCACGCTCGTCGTCCTCCCGGTCGAGAGAGACGACGCGGTCATGCCGTCGTTGCTGACCCTCTCCGACGTGATGGGAACGGGTCATCACGCGGCCGTTGCCGCCCGGGTCGGACCTGGAAAGACGGTTGCGATCGTCGGCGACGGTGCCGTCGGGTTGTGCGGCGTGATCGCCGCGCGGCGTCTCGGCGCCGAGCAGGTCGTCCTCCTGGGCCGTCATCCCGACCGGATCGCGCTCGCAAGGGAGTTCGGCGCAACCGATGTCGTGAGCGAGCGGGGCGAGGAAGCGGTCGAGCGCGTACGCGAGCTCACCGACGGCCTGGGCGCCCACTCGGTGCTGGAGTGCGTGGGCCTCGAGCAGTCGACGCTGACAGCGCTCCACGCCGCGCGTGCCGGCGGCGCAGTCGGGCGCGTCGGGCTGCCCCAGGAAGACTCGGTTCCCGACGCGATTGCAACGTTCTTCGAGAACGTGACGATCGGCGGTGGGCCGGCGCCTGTGCGCGCGTACATCGAGGAGCTCCTCCCGGACGTCCTCGACGGCCGGATCGAGCCGGGCCGAGTCTTCGACCGGGTAACGGATCTCGACGGGGTGCCCGACGGCTACCGGGCGATGAACGAGCGCAAGGCGATCAAGGTCATGGTCGAGCTCTGAGAGGAGGAGCAATGCGAACACGCATGCTTGGAAGCTTGGAGGTCTCGGCCATCGGGCTCGGTTGCATGGGCATGAGCTTCGGCTACGGTCCGGCGGCCGACAAGCAGGAGATGACCTCGCTGATCCGGACGGCCGTCGAGCGCGGCGTCACCTTCTTCGACACGGCCGAGGCCTACGGCCCCTACGCGAACGAGGAGCTCGTCGGCGAAGCTCTAGCGCCGGTGCGCGAGCAGGTCGTGATCGCGACCAAGTTCGGCTTCGAGTTCGACTCCGACGGGCAGCCGGTGGGACTGAGCAGCAGGCCGGAGCACATCAGGCTGGTCGCGGATGCGTCGCTCGAGCGGCTCGGGATCGATGCCATCGACCTGCTCTACCAGCACCGTGTCGATCCCGACGTTCCGATCGAAGACGTGGCGGGAGCGGTGAAGGAGCTGATCCAGGAGGGCAAGGTCAAGCACTTCGGGCTCTCCGAGCCGGGCGTTCAGACCATCCGACGTGCTCACGCCGTGCAGCCGGTCACGGCGGTTCAGAGCGAATACTCACTGTGGTGGCGACGCCCCGAGGATGAGGTGCTGCCGGCTCTCGAGGAGCTCGGGATCGGCTTCGTCCCGTTCAGTCCGCTGGGCAAGGGCTTCCTGACGGGCGTGATCAGCGAGAGCACGACCTTCGACAGCTCCGACTTCCGTAACATCGTCCCCCGCTTCACCGCGGAGGCTCGCAAGGCGAACCGGGCCCTGGTCGACCTGATCGTTGACATCGCGGCGCGGAAGAATGCGACGCCCGCCCAGATCGCGCTCGCTTGGCTGCTCGCCCAGAAGCCGTGGATCGTGCCGATCCCCGGCACCACGAAGCCGCACCGCCTAGAGGAGAACATCGGAGCTGCCGCCGTCGAGCTGATGCCCGGCGACCTGCGTGAGATCGAGAGCGCGGTCTCGAATGTCCAGGTGCAGGGCGACCGGTATCCGGAGAGGCTCGAACAGCTGACGGGGCGTTGAGGCATCCCATGAGCGCCTGGACGAGCGACGAGCTCGAGAGCATCGGCAGTGCAGAGGAGCTCGAGATCGCGTCTGTGCGGCGCGACGGCACTCTGCGAAGCTCGGTGACGATCTGGGTCATCCGCCACGGCGACGA
>DATIXI010000064.1:0-18979 GCA_035518635.1 Gaiellaceae bacterium | reverse complement strand
GTACCAGCCGATCCCGAAGCCGTCCCCGTTCGTCGGCTCCGCGCCCATGCGCGACTCGAGGCTCTGCTCGATCAGCGAGTGCTGCGGCCCGTAGAGGACCTTGTCCATCAGGACCGGCTTTCCGGAGTATGCAAGCCAACGGCACATGATCCATCTCCTTCTGATTGACCGATCGACGTCCGCCTCAACGGACAGGGGCGCGAGCCTGTAGCTAGACGCCTCCAGCGCTAGGTCTAGCGGTTTCAGCAGCGGCCGGGGCCTGAACGACGCATTTCACCCGGGTGAATCGGCTTGGAGGCCCGCGGAAGGTGGCGTTGACGATCGAGAGCGTCGAGGGCAGGATCAGCGCGCCGCCGACGCCCTGCAGGAAGCGGCCCGCGAGCAATACGGTCCCGTTCGGCGCAAGCGCGGTGACGAGGCTCGCCGCAAGGAAGATGAGGAGGCCGAGCAGGAACACGCGCCGCCGCCCTCCGATGTCGCCGACCCGGCCGACGCTGATGAGAAGCGCGGCGAACACGAGCGAATAGATCGAGTTCGCCCACTCCGCCTGCGTGATCCCGACACCGAGGTCGCGGATGATCGACGGGATCGCGACGTTGACGATCGTCGCGTCGACGATGATCAGCGCGACCCCGATCGTCAGCGCGACAAGACCGAGCCAGCGACGGGAGCCTGAGCTCACCCGGTGATCATCGACATTACGGCGGCCGATCACCGCTGATCCGGTCGGACGACCCAGCGTGCGAGTCGAACGAGCAGGCGGTGCGTGTGCTCCACGCGGAAGAGCCCGAGGCCGTCCGGCGGGCTCTCGCCGCGCCGGACGGCCGGGGGGCTCGCCCGTCAGGGGATGAGCACCTTGTTGATCGCGTGAATGACGCCGTTCGAGGCGAGCACGTCCGCCTTCGTCACGGTGGCGCCGCCGACGATCACCTTGCCACCCTTGACGCGGATCTTCAGCGACTTGCCTTCGAGCGTCTTCGCCGAACGGAGCTTCATCGCTTGGCCGGCCGTGAGCTGGCCCTTGACGACGTGGTAGAGGAGCACTGCCCGCAGCTTGGCCTTGTTCTTGGCCAGAGCGGCGAGGCTCGCCTTCGGCACCTTGGCGAACGCCGCGTCGGTGGGCGCGAAGACCGTGAACGGCCCCTTCTTCGCGAGCGTTCCGGCGAGACCGGACTTCTTCAGCAACGCGGCGAGCGTCGTGAACTTCCCGGCCGCCTTCGCAGTCGCAACGATGTTCTTCGGCGGGATCAGCACCTTGTTGATGACGTGGATGACGCCGTTCGAGGCCATCACGTCGGGCGTCGTGACCTTCGCCTGGTTCACGAAGACGCCGCCCTTGTTGGCCTTGATCAGCACCGAGCTGCCCTCGAGGGTCTTCGCCGAGCTGAGCTTGACGACTTCCGAGGCGGTCACGCTGCCCGGGACGACGTGGTAGAGCAGCACGGCCTTCAGCTGTGCCGGATGCTTCGCGAGCCCGGCGAGCGTCGCCTTCGGGACCTTCGCGAACGCCGCGTCGGTCGGAGCGAAGACCGTGAATGGGCCGCCGGTAGCGAGCGTGTCCGCGAGGCCGGCCTTGGTCAGCAGCGACGTGAGCGTCGTGAACCGCCCGGCCGCGATCGCGGTCTCGACGATGTTCTTCTCCCCCGTCGAGCGTGACGCCGACGAGGCGGAGGCAAAGGCGCCGAGCATCGCGGCCGCCAGCGCGGCGGCGACGAGCAGGGCGATGGTGGTGCGCATGCGTTTCATGTTCGTGTCCCTTCGTTCGTGTCAGGCGGCTGCAGGAAGCAGCACGCGGTCGATGACGTGGATGACTCCGTTCGAGGCCTGGAGGTCGGCGGCGACGACGTGGGCGTCGCCGACCTCGACACCGCCGTTGGCCGCGAGCGGCAGATCTGTGCCCTGCAGCGTCGGGGCCGAGGACAGCATCGCCGCCTCCGCGGCGAAGACCCGCCCGGGGACGACGTGATACGTGAGGACGTCGGTCAGCTTCGCCGGGTCGGCGAGCAGCGACTCGACCGTTCCCTCGGGCAGCTTCGCGAACGCCTCGTCGCTCGGGGCGAAGACCGTGAACGGGCCGCCGTCCGCGAGCGTCTCGCCGAGGCCGGCCGCGTCGACCGCGGCCAGCAGCGTCGTGAACGAGCCCGCCTCGCGGGCCGTCTCGACGATGTTCTTGCTCATCTGCGTCTCCTTTCGTCAGGCGGCCGGCCGGCGGCCGCTCCGCTTCTTGGTCAGCCCTCAACAATCTCTGGACCGAACTTGGACATCAGCGTACAGGTCGGCAGGGGCGCGTGTCAAATTTCTGTCTAAAATGTGTATAGTGATTCGATGTCCAGCGACTCCGGCGCCCTGCGCATCGGCGAGTTCGCGCGCCGCGTCGGCGTGAATCCCGAGCTCCTGCGCGCCTGGGAGCGGCGCTATGGGCTGCTACAGCCGATCCGGACCGAGGGAGGCTTTCGCCTCTACACGGCCGAGGACGCCGAGCGTGTCGAGCAGATGAAAGGCGCCCTCGCCGAGGGGCTGTCGGCCGCCGAAGCAGCGCGCCGCACCCTCGCGCCGCCGTCCAGGGCGAACGGCGACGCGCTCGAGAACGCGCGCGAGCGTCTACTCGCGGCCGCGCACGCCTACGACGAGGCCGGCGTCCACTCCGTCCTGGACGAAGCGATCGCGGGATTCGCGCTCGAGACGGTCCTCCGGGAGCTGATCCTGCCGGTGCTGCGCGAGATCGGCGACGAATGGGAGCGCGGCGAGCTCGAGGTCGGGGAGGAGCACTTCGCCACCACCGTCATCCGCGAGCGGCTGCTCTCGCTCTCCCGCCTCTGGAGCCGCGGCGGCGGCCCGCTCGCGATCCTCGCCTGCGCCCCCGGGGAGCGGCACGACATCGGCCTGATCGCCTTCGGCCTCGTCCTCCGCTCGCACGGCTGGCGGATCCTGTTCCTGGGTGCCGACACACCCGTCCAGACCGTTGCCGAGGCCGCCGCGGCGATGAAGCCGCAGCTCGTCGTCGTCGCGAGCATGGACGGCGCGCTGCTCGACCCCGTGGGCGCCGATCTGCGGCGGCTCGGACGGTCCGCGCGCCTCGTCCTCTCCGGCGCCGGCGCTTCCGAGGAGCTCTGCGCGCGCTTGCGCGTCGAGCGGCTCGACGGCGATCTCGTGGCCGCGGCCGAGAGCGTCGCGCGAGCATGAGCTCCGGAGACCGGATCCTCCTTACCGGCGCGACAGGCTAGGTCGGCGGCCGGCTTCTCACGGCGCTGCTCGGGCGCGGCGCGAAGACGTCGCCACGTGTCGGCCCAGTCGACTAGCCCGCTGCGCCTCGATTCGAGTCTCGGTGGACGAGCAGCGACTGCGGCCGCTGCCGCAGGGCGGCCGGCGTCGCTTCGTGCTGGCCGTTACGCCGGCAGCAGCACCTTGTCGATCGCGTGGATGACGCAGTTCGAGGCGAAGACGTCGGTGGCGATGATGCGCGAGTCGTTCACGAACTAGGCGCCATCGTTGCTCGAGATGCGCGCGAACTCCCCGTTCAGCATCCGGATCCGCGACGAGCTCGTCACGTCGGCGGCGTCACGCCGACCCCTGGCGACGTGGTAGAGCAGGACGTTCAAGGTTTGTAGAGAGTCTGTCAATTCCTCTCGCGTCTCGCAAAGCGGTAGTGCGAGACGAGCCACTCGCGGCCGCCGCGGTAGCCCCACAGGGCTGCGCAAGCGAGGAAGAAGACGCGCCACTCGGCAGCGCCCGCACGGCCGACGATGCGCTCGACCTCCGCGCGGTTCTCGTCCAGCCGATCGAGCCACGCCTCCGCCGTGCACGCGTAGTGCGAACCGGAGACGCGCCAGTGCTTCTCGAGCACGAGGTCGCGATCGAAGCGCGGCAGCAGGTCGTCCGAGGGCATCGTCCCGGCCGTGAAGAAGTGCCGTGTCATCCAGCCGTCCTCGTAGGCGTACGCGAGCCGGCGGTGGGAGAAGACGTGGCAGAAGAAGCGGCCGTCGGGCTCGAGCCAGGAGGCGATCCGAGCCAGCAGCGCCTCGTAGTTGCGCATGTGCTCGAGCATCTCGACCGAGAGGATCCGGTCGAACCGCTCGTCGAGCTCGAGCCGGTTCACATCGGCGGTGAGCACGCGCACGTTCGGGAGCCGCAGCGACTCGATGTGCTCCCGCTGCGGCCGGGAGTTGGAGACCGCGAGGATGCGCGCGTGCGGGTAGCGCTCCGAGAGCCAGCCGGTGAGCGAGCCCCAGCCGCAACCGAGGTCGAGAAGCGTCATCCCGTCCTCGACGCCGGCGCGCTCGCAAGTGAGCGCGAGCATCGCCTCCTCCGCCTCGGCGAGCGTCTCGACGCCGTCCGGCCAGAGGCAGGAGCTGTACTTGAGACGCGGCCCGAGCACGAGCCGGAAGAAGTCCGGCGGCACCTCATAGTGCTGCTCGTTCGGCTTCTCGACCTGCTCGGCGATCGGGGACGAGCGCAAGAGCTCGACGAACGCCTCTTTCGCGGTCGGCCCGCGCCGGCGCTCGCGGCGTAATCGCGTCGCGCAGGCGGCGTGGATCCCGGCGCGCAGGAGCGGGTCGGGCACACGGCCCGACGCGATCAGACGGTCGACGAGCGCGTCGGCGGCCATGGCACGAATACCGACGTCCGTGCCTGGTAGCGGCGGTAGGCGTCGCCGCGCGAGCGCAGCGACGACTCCTCCGCCGGCGGCACGCCGGTCACGAAGAGGACGAGGTAGAGGATGAGCGCCGGTGCGAGGAAGGCGAGCCAGCCCCACGGCGCCGCGACCGCGATGAGCGCGTAGGCGACCCAGGTCAGGGTCTGGAAGAAGTAGTTCGGGTGGCGGGAGTAGCGCCAGAGGCCGCGGTCCATGACGCCTTCCCCGCCGGACGCCTTGAACTGCGCCAGCTGCCGGTCGGCGGTCCACTCGAGCGTCGCCGCCACGATCCAGAGCGCGAGGCCGACCCACTGCACGGCGGCGAGCGAGCCGCTCCCGTTGAAGCTGGCGAGCAGCGCGGGGACGGAGAGGATCGCGGCCAGGAGCGCCTGCGCCTGGTAGAAGATCACGAAGGTCAGCTGCTCGCGTCCCTTCTCGCGCCAGCGGCGCCGCAGCTCCCTGTAGCGCGAGTCCTCGCCCTTGCCCAGCCGCTTGCGGACGAGCGACGCGATCCGTAGGTTCTCGATTCCCACCGGCACGGCGATGGCGAGCCGCTGCACGAGCGACCCGGGCGCGAGGGCGGCGTAGAGGCCCGCGCAGAGGACGAGGGAGGCGGCCCAGCCGGCGTCGACGGCGGTCGCGTCGCGGATTCGACGCTGCCAGAGGTAGAGCGCCGCGAGCAACAGCGCGGAGGCGGCCCAGCCGAGGAGCCAGAGCTGCCAGCGGTGCTCGATCACGCCGCCGTCACCGCCCGCTCGAACCGCTCGGTCAGGGCGCGCGCGGCGACGATCGTCGGCTTCCCCGGCTCGACCGCGATCGGCTCCCGGACGACGATGCGGATCCGGGTGGGCCATGGCAGCGGCCGCGTCCCCGTCAGCCGCACCGGCGCAACCGGCGCGCCGGTTGCGAGCGCGAGCCGCGCCGCGCCGCGGTGCCAGCCGTTCTGCCGCTCGAACTTCGAGGTGCCCTGCGGGAAGACTCCGAGCAGCTCGCCGGCGCGCAGGCGGCGGACGGCCTCGCGGATCGCTCCGTGGTCGCCGCTGCCTCGCTCGACGGGGAACGCGTTCAGCGAACGAAGCACGCCGGCGAGCGGTCGCCAGCGGAAGAGCTCCGCCTTCGCGAGGTAGTGGATCTCGCGCTCGGTCGTCACGCCGAGCACGAACGGGTCCCAGATCGACTCGTGATTCGCGACGAGGATGGCGCTGCCGCTCCCCGGGATCCGTTCCGTGCCGGCGGCTTCGCTCCGATAGACGCGCCGCACGAGGCCGCGGAGGCCGCTCCGGTGCAGGAAGCGATACGCGTTCACCCGGCTGCTCCCGGCCGAGCGAGCAGGAGCTGCGCGTCCCGCAGCGAGCGCAGCCGGAACGCCGCCTCGCAGAAGGCGAGGTAGAAGTCCCAGGTCCGCTCGAAGCGGCGGTCGTATCCGAGCCTCCGCACGTCCTCTATTCGTGCGTGGAAGCTCGCACGCCAGCGGCGGAGCGTCTCGGCGTAGTGCTCCCCGATCTCGTCGACGCCGTAGATCCCCAGCCGGGAGTGGCGCGCCGCCGCGTGTGCGAGCGCCTCGAGCGACGGGATCAGGCAGCCGGGGAAGACGTAGCGCTCGATCCAGTCGGGCGTCCGCCGGTATCGCCCCCAGCGCTGCTCCGGGACGAGGATCGTCTGCACGGCGACCCGTCCGCCGGGCGCGAGGACGCGGTCGATCGTCTGGAAGAAGGTGCCGAACTGGTCGGCGCCGATCGCCTCGACCATCTCGATCGACACGACCTTCGTGAAGCTCCCCTCGACCGCTCGGTAATCCTGCTCGAGGATGTCGACCGGCAGCCCGCGCGTCCGCTCCCGTGCGAGGACGGCTTGCTCGCGCGAGATCGTGATCCCGGTGACGCGGCAGCCGTGGCGTTCGGCCGCGTGCCGCGCGAACCCGCCCCAGCCGCAGCCGATCTCGAGGACGTGGTCTTCCGGACCGAGCTCGAGCCGGCGACACAGTCGCTCGTACTTCGCGCGCTGCGCCTCGGCGAGCGACATCCCCGGATGCTCGAAGACGGCGCAGGAGTAGGTCATCGTCTCGTCGAGCATCAGCGCGAACAGATCGTTGCCGAGGTCGTAGTGGTAGGCGATGTTGCGGCGGGAGCGGGCGACCCCGTTGCGGCGCTGCAGGCGGGGCCGCAGCTCGAGCAGCCGCCGCACGTCGCCGTGGCGCCGGCTCATCGCGTCGGCGTTCCGGAGCAGCAACTCGAAGAGCGCGACGAGGTCGTCCGAGTCCCACTCGCCGGCGGTGTACGACTCTCCGAGGCCGAGCTTGCCGCGCAGCGCGAGCCGCCGGAAGAAGGCCGCGTCGTGGATCGCGAGCCGGACCGGAGCGCCCGCGCCGAAGCGGCGCACGCGCCCGTCTGGGAGCTCGACCTTGAGCGTTCCTCCCTCGAGGCCGGCGAGCGCGCGCTCGAGCACGAGGGTGGCCGCCCGTTCGAGCGGACGCCCGCGGGCGGAGATCGGCTCGGCGCGGACGTTCACGTGCGCACGCTCCCTTTCCCCGGAACGAACTCCGGCTTGTGGTGGAACGGCACCCGCTTCAGCCAGAGCCGAAGCGCCTCGAAGTGGATGAGCGCCGTCACCTGCAGCGGCTGGAGCGGGTAGCGAAGCAGGAGCGTCGCGAGCGACCCATTCGTCAATTCGTGGCGGCGCCCGTGCAGCACGGCCGTCAGCGGCCGCGCTCCGGCGTCGTCGCGGACGTGGATGCGCGCCCATACCTCCTCGCCCGGCTGCGAGAACGCGTACTCGTAGGACTGGTCGAGGCCGAAGAAGGGCGACACGTGGAGCCGCTTGCGGTGCTCGTAGCGCAGCTCGGGCCCGCGCAGCACCTCGGGCAGCCGCTCGCCGAACGTGTTGTTCAGCTCGGCGACTATGCAGACCAGCGAGCCGTCGCCGCGGTAGCACCAGTAGAAGCTGACCGGGTTGAAGACGTAACCGAGAACCCGCGGCTGCGTCAGCATCAGGACGCGCTCGATCGTCGGCTCGCCGGCGAGCTCGAGCACCGCCTGCTTCAGCGGCCTGGTGCCGTCGAAGTGGTCGCGGTCGTACAACGAGACGACGTTGCGCCGGTTGACAGAGAAGAGCCGCAGCCGCCCCTCCAGCTCGGGCAGCTCGTCGAGGTCGAACAGCCAGTAGGAGAGCGGGTAGCGGAAGACGTGCCGCGCCGGCGCGCGCCGCGCGTGCACCAACGTCCCTGTGTAGACCGCCGACCTCACCACTCCACCCCCAGCGCACGAGCGACCGCGACCCCGCTCGCGAGCCCGTCCTCGTGGAAGCCGTTGCCGAAGTACGCGCCGGCGTAGTGCGTGCGTCCGTTCGCGATCCGCGGCAGCTCCGCCTGGGCGCGCAGCGTGCCGGTCGTGTAGAGCGGGTGCTCGTACGTGAACCGCTGGAGGACGTGCTCCTCGGGGACGTCCTCGTTCAGCGTCACGCAGTAGTCGCGCTCCGCCTCGAGCGCCTGGAGCCGGTTCAGGTGGTACGTGATCGTCGGCCGGCCGTCGTCGCCGAGGCGGTAGTTCCAGGAGGCGCGGGCACGGGGCGTTCGCGGCAGGAAGCGCGCGTCGGTGTGCAGGACCGCCTTGTTCGTCGTATAGGCGAAGCCGCCGAGCACCCGCCGCTCGTCAGGGGTCGGGTCCTCCAGCAGCGCGAGCGCCTGATCGGCATGGGTCGCGAGCGCCACTCGGTCGAAGCGCTCGACGGAGTCTCCGACGCGCAGCTCCACCCCGTCAGGAACCCGCCGGATCGAGCGGACGCCGGCGCCCAGTCGGAGCCGGTCGCCGAGCCGGGTCGCGATCGCGTCGACGTAGCGACGGCTGCCGCCGGTCACCGTGCGCCAGCGGAAGCGGCCGAAGCCGAGCATGCCGTGATTGTCGAAGAACCGGATCGCGTATGCAGCCGGAAACTCGAGCGCCCGCCCCGGCGCCGTCGACCAGAGCGCGGAGGTCAGCGGAACGAGGAAGTGACGGCGGAACCGCTGCGAGTAGCCGTGGACGTCGAGGTACTCAGCGAGCGACTGCGCCTCGTCCTCCGGTCTCGCCGTGCGCAGCCAGCGGCCCATCTCCCAGAGGAGCGAGAGGAAGGTGGGCCGGGCTGCGTTCGCGGGCTGGGCGAACGGCCGCCGGCCGGAGTACTCGAGCCCGCAGCCGCTGCAGCTCACCGAGAACGACATGTCGGATCCGTGGGTCGTGACGCCGAGCTCCCCGAAGAGGCGCGTGAGGAGCGGGTAGTTTCGGGTGTTGTGGACGAGGAAACCGGTGTCGAGCGCGAGCCCGTCGTGCACGACCGTGTTCGCGTGACCGCCGGGACGCCCCGCGCGTTCGAACACGTGGACGTCGTGGGCCCGTGCGAGCAGGTACGCAGCACCGAGTCCTGAGATCCCACTTCCGACGATCGCGATCTTCATCGACTGCTAGTCTACACAAAACTTGAACATGCCCTATACAAATCACTCCGTTGCGACGGTCCGGCCGGGGACGAGCCGCATCAGCCAGGCGGTTACGCTCGTCGCGGTGGTCGTTCCGCCGCTCGGGCTCCTCTCGGCCATGGGGCTGCTCTGGGGCGTCGCCTTCCACTGGCTCGACCTCGTTCTCTTCGCCGGCTTCTACGTCGTCTGCGCCTTCGGCACGACGATCGGCTTCCATCGCTACTTCACCCACCGCGGCTTCGACACGACGGCTCCGGTCAAGACGATCCTCGCCGTTCTCGGCTGCATGACGATGCAGGGCCCGCTCACGCAGTGGGTCACCGACCACCGCAAGCACCACGCCCTCTCTGACAAGCCGGGCGATCCCCACTCGCCGCACGTCGGTCACGGCGAGGGCGCCCTCGGCGCCGTCCGCGGCTTCGTCCACGCGCACATCGGCTGGCTCTTCTCCAACCTCGGCATGGAGCAGGGCCGGGAGTACGGCAAGGATCTCTATGACGATCGGCTCCTGCGCCTCGTCGACCGCGCCTACCTGCTCTGGGTCGCCCTCACGCTCGGGCTCCCGTTTGCGATCGGCTACCTGGTGGGCGGCACTGTGCAGGCGGGCCTCGAAGGCCTCGTCTGGGGCGGCCTGATCCGCATCTTCGCCTACCAGCACGCGACCTTCAGCGTGAACTCGATCTGCCACATGTTCGGCCGCCAGGACTACCGCTCGCGAGACGAGGCCCGCAACAACCGGCTCGTGGCCCTGCTGGTCTTCGGCGAGGGCTGGCACAACAACCACCACGCCTTCCCCGCCTCCGCGCGGCACGGGCTCGGCCGTGGCCAGATCGACGTCTCCTGGTGGGTGATCCGCGGCCTCGAGCGGCTCGGCCTCGTCTGGAACGTGAAGGTGCCCGACGCCGTGCAGCTCGAGCGGCGGCAGCTTCAGAACGTCTCGAGCTGAGCGGCGAGCCGCCGCTCCCACTCCGCCGCCCGCGGCAGCGGCACCGGCCGCCCCCAGTGTGCGCGCAGCGCGATCCCGTGCAGCGCGCCCGGGATCAGCTCGTAGCTGCCCGCAACGCCGAGGGCACGGGCGCGCTCGAACCCGCTGCGGGACGCCGCGGGAGACACGCCGGGAATCCCGGGCAGCCAGCGGTCGAGCGAGCCGTGCAGGACGTCCAGCCGCTTCCCCCGCAGCGGCTCCAGCGAGAGCCGCTCGGGAATCCACGGCGCGAGCCCGAGCACCCGCTCGACCGACGGCTCGTCGGCCGCCGAGATCGAGACGGCGCCGCCCATCGAGAAGCCGAGCAGGAACGTTCGCCCGGCGCCGGCGGTACGCACCGCGGCACGCGCATCCGCGACGCACGCCTCGAGCCGCCGCCACGACTTGACCCGGTACCGCACCTCGGCGAAGCGGAGCTGCGGGAGGCGTGGCGACAGCCGCCTCACGAGCCACTCGAGCGAGGCGCTCCAGGTGCCTTCCACTTCGGCCGCCTGGCCGCCGTTCACGCACACGACCGCGGTAGGGCCGGCGCCGGTCAGCCGCATCTCGGCGCCCGTGCTCAGAGGGACGACGCTCACCGAGACAGGCGAGCGGCAAGCCCGTCGAGCGCATCGTCGCCCATCTGCCGGAACGTCGACCCGAGGAAGGGCTCGGCGACCCGGTAGACGCCCTTCAGCCTCAGGTCGGCCTCGTAGGTGACGCGGCTTCCGGTCTCGGCCGGGGCCACCGTGACGACGTCGTCCGAGAGGGCCTTCTCGCCCTCGCCTCGAAGCGCGATCCGCGACCCCTCCTCGAGCTCGGTGACCACGTACTCGAACCGCTGCCGCCGCCCGCGGAAGCGCGCGATCACCTCGAACCGGCTGCCGACCGCCGTCGGCGGGGGCGTCAACCGGCGCGCCTCCACGATCCCCGGATCCCACTCCGCCGCATTCTCGAAGTCCGACAGGTACGCGAATGCAGCCTCGGCTGCAGCGGCGACTTTGATCTCGCGCCGATAGTGCATGAAGCAATCGTAGGCGTCAGCGGCTGCGGCTCGAACCTCTGAGCGTCCGCTGCGGCGGGCCGCACCAGCGTCGCACGCCTCTGCAAGACGCGGCGACTCGCGGCGACTGGCGACACACGCAAAGTCCGCACCGCTACGCCGATTCCCGCATGGATCGACCCCCTCCCCTCCTTCATAGAGAGGGGGTCGACGGTTCGAGTCCGTCAGAGGGCTTAGAAATCCCTGCAAATCGCAGCTTCTTCTTGTCCGTGTCGAATCTGAAGTAAGGAGAGGGTCGCTCGGTCGGCTCGGAAGACGCGATTTGCAGGCATTCGCGTCGTCGAGCAGCCTGCGGAGTGCGTGTTCTTGCGTTCAAGGTCGCACCGAAGGTCGCACGCTCCGGCGTCAGGCGATCGACCTCCGTTGGTCTGGGCGTACAGATTCGCGAGCCCTTCCGTCCGGTCAAGAGAGGGGGCGGCCCAGCCGCCCCCGGACTGGTTCGCTCCGAGTTTCGCGAGCGTCGAGCGTAAAGAACTCGCGCTACGTGCCGCGCCCGGCAACGCTTCGCGCTCTGCGCCTCGGTCTGTTGGACTCACCCGTCTAAATAGGCCCGCGCGGGCGGCGCGCAACCCCTTTATGAGGCGCTTCGGAGCTTTGCGAGCGCGCGTTCCTCGATCTGGCGGACGCGTTCTGCACTGAGGCCGAGTCGCTCGCCGACCTCGGAGAGCTTCTCGGCCGGCCCGTCGAAGCCGAAGCGTGCGCGTACGACCTCGCGCTCGCGGTCGGTCAACCGCGAGAGCAGGGCGCGCAGCTGCCCGCCGGCGACCGCGTCGACGACGTCCTCGTAGGCTGCGGCTGAGAGCGGATCTTCGAGCAGGTCGCCCAGCGTTCCGAATTCGGCGTCCATGCTGCCGATCGGCTCGTCCAGACTGCGCTCACGCGCGTCGGCGACCATCAGCGCCTCTGCTTGCTCCAGCTCGATGTTCGTCCGCTCGGCCAGCTCGCCGACTCGGGCGGAGCGGCGCTCGTCCTCGTAGATGCGCTGATGCTCGGACTTCAGCTGCGAGAGCTGGCGCAGCGCCTTCGGCGGCAGCCGCAGCGGGCGTATGAAGTCGCTGCGCGCCTCCTGCAGGGACTGTCTGATCCACCAGGTGGCGAATGCCACGAAGGGGACGCCGCGCTCGGGGTCGAACCGTTGGAGCGCCCGCAGCAGACCGACGATCCCTTCTTGGAGCAGATCGGCCTGCTCGAGCCCCTCCGTCCGGTAGCGGCGGGCCGTTGCGTGGACGAGCGGCAGTAGCCGCCGGATCAACTCCTCCCGCGCGGTCTCATTGCCGGCCTGCGCGCGCCGCGCCAGCGCGTCTGCCTCGTCACCGGCGACCGCCTGTGAACGCACGGCCTCGTTCCACAGCTCCCGCGCCGCGGCATCGCCGCGGCGGCCTCCGGTACGCCCGGCCAGCTCTCGCCTTACCACCATGTCGCGATCGTGCCATAGGGCTGCCTCGCGACGGGTCGCCGTTCCAGGCTCGGATTGCGTCAGTTGTAGTGGGCCAGCCGCGGCCGCTCCCGCCAGTTCGCCTCCCGGCACATCGGACACTGCGGCGGTTCGCGGCGGACGACGACACCGTAGCCGCAGCCTGCGCACCACAGCTCACGCACGGACTGCAAGAGCGTCTCTCGATTCTTCAGTTCAACGGTCTGCATCAACGTGACCTTCTCGCGGAAGACGGGCCGCGGCGGCGAGCTTTGCCGCGGCCCATCGCGCGCTCCGCCTACTTCTCGATCGCCTTCTTCCCGGCTCCGCCGATCGTGATCTTCTTCGGTTTCTGCTCGGCCGGCTTCGGGATCCGCAGCTCGAGCACGCCATCCTGGTAGCCCGCCTCGATCGAGTCGCTGTTGACGCCCTGCGGCAGGGTGAGCGTGCGGGCGAAGGTGCCGTACGGCCGCTCGACGAGCTGCGCAGCCCCCGTCTCGTCCACGACCCGCGAGCCGGAAAGCGAGAGCACGCTGTCGCTGACCTCGATGTTTACGTGCTCCGATTTCACACCCGGCAAGTCGACCTTGACCAGGTATTCGTCCTCGGTCTCGTGCACGTCGACCGGCGGCGTGAAGCCGGTCGCTCGACCGCCGTTGCCGCTGCTGCGCAGAATCTCATCCATCAGGCGAAACGGCGCGGCGAGAAACGGATCTCGGATCAACAGGTTCGCCATTCCACTCCTCCAGTCCGATGATTCGCTGTCGTCCTGAAATCGAGTAGGCGCCACCGGTCGGCGTTCAAGCCCCCACATTCCGTTGCTGACTACCAGCGGCCGAGCAGCAGCGAGCGGACGATGGTCAAGAGCTCCTCGATGTCTCCACGCACCCGCACCGACCACAGGTCGTCGTCGTTCGCGACCGCCGGCCCGGCACGGCCGGCCGCCGACGAGGGTCGCGAGCCAAGCACGATGTGGTGCGAGCCCGGCCCTGCGTAGCGGGCCGTCCTCCCGGCTTCCTGTGGGGAGAGCGGATGCTGCCGGTCGTAGCCGGCACGACGTCCCGGATCACGCAACACCTCATAGGCGTCGCTCACCGCCTTGAACCGCTCCGAGCCAGCGCCGGAGCCTCCGCCGTCCGGATGCGTCAACCACGCCGCTCTCCTGTAAGCGCGAGCGATCTCGTCCGGCGACGCCTGCCGGCGCACACCCAACACGACATAGGGATCCAGATCCTCGCGACTAGTCATCGTCTTCCTAAATATGCCCCGGAACCACGTTTGCCAGATCAAGGTGGGTACTCGAAAGACGAGCGCCGACGACTACTCGCAGACGTGAGACCTGCGTAACGATCCCAGCACGGGCCGAGGAGGTGACGCCCTTGCCCGTCGAGCAGGCCGTCTACGAGCCCCTTGGTCGCCCCAAATCGACGTCCGCGAACTCCCCGATGAATACATCGTCCTTGTCGACCTGCTCGGCGTCGAACCCGAAGCCGTTCATCTCAGCTCGGAGAAAGACAGGTTGCTGATCGAAGGCACCCGCCGTGACCGCCTGCACGCAGGCGGCGTTCCCTACCGGCTCGAGCGGCCTACCGGCAAACTCCGCCGATCCGTACTGCTCCCCGGGGACCCCACGACCGGATCCAGATCCGCACCAGGATCCGCGATGCAGCCGCACGTCCGCTGGAGCGCCTGCTCTCTCAGCGGGTTCGCGGTACATCGCTAACCGCAGCGTCACCGTGGTGCCGGTTCCGTCAGAGCACGAGCACATTCGCGAAGACCTGCCAGGCGAGGAGGCTCTTCGCGACGAGGCTCAACCAGAGATACCAGCGTTCGCCGTAGCGGTAGTCGCGCCAGCGCCCGACCCGCTTGTACTGGAGGGCCTGGTTGACGGCGAAGCTGTTGAATAGGACGAAGAGCGAGACGAAGATCGCGTAGACGAAGCTCGGCGGCGCGTGTCCGCGTCCGGCCGAGAGGCCGATCTGCACGGCGATCGCGATCCACGCGACGGCGCCGACGACGCAGCCGAGCACGAAGGGGAGCCAGCGCGTGCGTGCACGGTCCGGCGGGTTGAGCAGCTCCATCAGCCAGCCGAGGAAGATCATCGCCGCGTTCACCGCGAAGAGGGCGAGCAGCGCGACGTAGTCGGCGATGCCGGTCAGCATCGCGATCAGGACGACCATCAGCGACGCCGACAGCGAGTACTCGAGCCAGCGGAACGGGTTGACGCCCTCGGCGAGGCACCGCTCGTAGCGTGCGCGGCACGGCGGGAGCGCGACGAGAGCGTGGTCGAGCGCCGCGAGCAACAGGAACGCGGCGACGAGCGGGCCGATGCGGAGGTTGAAGAGCAAGTCCTGCTTCGGGAGCCCGCTCCCGGGTTGGCCTTCCATGAAGGCGCCGGTCACCGGAAGCGAGAAGTCGGTCGAGAGCGCGAGGATCACCGCCGCCTGCGCCGCGTGGAGCACGGCAAGCGACGCGTTGCCGCGCCGTAGCGCCCTGTCTTCCATGCTCCCTGAGCCTACTGCGGCTCGGCAGTGGCCGACGGCGCGAAACCGTCGACTAGGAGCGGTTCCGCCGCCAGATCTCGAGGTTGAGGGCGGCCGCATACGTCGACCAGGCAAGGTACGGGGCGTAGAGCAGCCCGGCCCGTCGGTCGATGCGCACGCTCGCGGCCGCGGTAGCTGCGAGGACGGGCAGGAGTGCGCAGATGACGACCGCGCCGGCGCCGGTTCGGCGGGCGCCGAAGAAGACCGGCGTCCAGGCGGCGTTCAGCCCCAGTTGCAGCCACCAGAGCGCGAGCGCACGTCGACGCCCGGGGTCGGACGACCGTGCAACGCGGTTCGCCGAGTACGCCATCTGCGCATAGAGCACGGTCCAGACCGGCCCGAAGACCTGTGAGGGCGGCGTCCAGCTCGGCTTGCGCAAACCCGGGTACCACGTTGAGACGGAGCGGCGGGTCGCCGCTCCTCCCACGGCAGCCGCCACGGCAACCGCCGCCGCGTACCGGAACATGCGCACACACGGACGATACTTCCTCTCGGGTCGACCACAGCGCGCATCGCCTGCGCGATCGTTGGCGGGTGGCGATCGTCCTCTCCTTCCTCATCTCCCTGCGGGTGAAGGGCGGAATGGAGATCTCCCGCAACGGCGATGGACCCGAATCGGTATACAGCATCAGGTCGCACCAAGGTCGCACGCGGATGCCAAACGCGCGTAGCCGTACCTACCGACGAGGCGCCGACTCGGCCCTAACCGGAGGCTGAGCCTCTAGCGCTAGGCGGAGCGCTTCGACCTGGACGGCGCCTACGTGCGCCGGGACACCCCGAGCTGGGGACGCCAGACTACCCTTCGCCAATGGCGGTGGCGCCGTGACCGGCTGGGAGACCTGGGAGCGTGTGCTCGAGTCTGGTGCCTTCGGGTCGCGCCAGCGGGTGCTCGTGGCGGAGCCCGCGGTCGAGGCGTCCGAGGCCGGCGCTCGCACGCTCGGTATCACCTACTGGCGAGCGGTCGACCGCTTCACCCGCGGCGGTATCCGCGCGAGCTGGACGGGAGATGGAGGCAAGCTGAAGCTGCTCGGAGGTGCGACGCTGCTCACCTTCGGCTCGGCGGAGCTCTCGTTCGACGGCGAGCTCGTCAGCTGCCGCCACACGATCGAGGGTGGGCTGCTCGCACTTCGAGCCGGAGGCTCCGTGACACTCGCACAGCGACCCGACGGTGATCAGCAGGAGCTGAGCGTGACGGTCGAGGGGTATCTGCCGCGGCTCGCCGCCCGCGCGGGCGCGCCGGCCTGGACCGGGATGCTCTACGCGAAAGGCCAGAGTCCCTTCCACGCCGCGATTAGCCGCCGCTACTTCGAGCTCCTGCTGCGGAGCCGAGACTCGTGAACGTCACCGTCTTCGGCGCAACCGGCGTCGTCGGTCGGGCGCTCCTGCCTCTTCTGGCCGAGCACAAGGTGACCGCGGTTTCGCGCACTGCCCGTGACGAGCCCGGCGCCCGCTACGTGGTCGCCGACGCAGCGAGCGGCGACGGAGTCGCAGCAGCCCTGGAAGGTGCGGACGTGGTCTACTACCTCGTTCACTCGCTCGGCGCGCGCGACTTCGAGGAGCAAGATCGGGCGGCGGCGGAGACGGTCGCGCACGCGGCCGCGAACGCAGGCGTGCGGCAGATCGTCTACCTCGGCGGGCTCGGCACCGACGACCCCGACGCGTCGCCGCACCTGCGCAGCCGCCGCGAGACCGGGGAGCGGCTCGCCTCCGCGGGCGTCCCGGTGACGACCCTGCGCGCGGCCATGATCGTCGGCAAGGGGAGCGCCGCCTTCGAGACGATCCTCAGCCTGGTCAAGCGGCTGCCGGTCATGGTGACGCCGAGCTGGGTCTCGACACCGACGCAGCCGATCGCGCTCGACGACATCGCCCGCTACCTGGCAGGCGTCTGCGGCAACGAGGCCACCTACGGCGAGGGCTACGACGCGGGTGGGCCGGAGGTGATGACCTACCGGCAGATGATCGAGCGCATCGCTGCTCTGCTGGGCCGCAACCCGGCGATCGTCGAGGTCCCTGTGCTGACCCCGTACCTCTCCTCGCTCTGGCTCAACCTCGTCACGCCGGTGAGCGCATCGGTCGCGCGGCCGCTCGTCGAAGGACTGCGCAACCCGACGATCGCGCGCGAGGAACGGATCCGGCAACTGCTGCCGCTCGAGCTCACGCCGTTCGACGAGGCGGCGCGGCGCGCGCTCGCGTGAGCTGCGCGGGCACCTCGCGGCCCCTCGTGCCCGAGGCCACGGCTACGCTCGCCATAAATCGTGCTCCGGATCCCGCCACGCAGGATGCGTGATCGCGAGAATTGTCTCCCTGCGACGGGCTAGGGCCCGCGACTTTCGTCCGAAAACCCAGGTGAACGCGGATGGCTCTGCGCTCCGGGCCATCCGCCTCTGCTACTCGCGCCGGCCCTTCGGCGCGTGTGACCGCCTCGCGCTGCGGAGGCACACTGCGGCCGTGTTCGCGATCACCTGCGTGAAGCGTCCGCCAAGGCGTGACGGGCGCGAGGCCCGGGTCTACGAGGACCTGCCGCGAAGCCTCTGACCGCGTACTCCATCGCCATGGGGATGGTGGTACGCGGAAGAACAGCCCCCGAGCCGCGCATGGTCCGAAGCCGGCTCACCTGGGTGAAATCCTCGGCGCAAGGGCTCCCCAGACCGCCTGGAGCGGAGAATGGACGGTAACCAACCAATAGGGGGCACACATGTGGTGGGCAATCGGATTCGGCGGTTTGCTGTGGATCATCCTGGCCGTCACGCTCGGCGTCATGACGATCCGGAACGGACACGGGTGGATGTTCTTCTTCGGGATCTTCTTCCCGATCCTCTGGATCTTCGGCGCGTTCATGCGGCCGACGGACACGGCAACGCCGAC
This sequence comes from Gaiellaceae bacterium, assembly GCA_035518635.1. Taxonomy (GTDB): domain Bacteria; phylum Actinomycetota; class Thermoleophilia; order Gaiellales; family Gaiellaceae; genus AC-32. The sequence continues at coordinate 1,047 of DATIXI010000064.1, read as the reverse complement.
GTACTAGACGCGGGGAGCGGCTTCGGCCGGAGACTCGAACAGATTTCCCAGACGCGTGTGCGTGCAACTCCGAGACGACCAAGTGAGGAGGATCATCATGCCGAGAGGACCAAGAGGGCCAGGCAGACCTGGGCCAGGCAGACCTGGGCCGGGCCCGGGACCGGCTGGGCCAGGGCCTGCAGGTCCGGGACCTGGAGGACCAGGACGGCCCGGACCAGGACCCGGGCGACCAGGAAGGCCTGGACCCGGACCTGGACGACCTGGACCGCGGCGCTAAAGCTGGCTCACGACGAGACTTAGGCTGCCTCCGGCACTCGTTGCCGCCTGACACCGGAGGCGCAGCAGAAGACGATGCTCGAGAGAGGAAGGCCGGTGTCAGGAGCGACCGAGGGCGGCCGTTGCCGCCGACGCGAGCTGAGCGAGAGCGGAGGCCGCGAGCGCGCCGGCCGCGCCGGAGCAGGCCGCGCCTCTCGGGGGCGAGGGTCGTAGGCGAGCAGGATTCGCCCTCAGCGCTGCGGGCCGGAAGGTGCGGGCCTCGCCGCGCACGAACCCGATCGAGCGGCGGACGTCGAAGTTCCTCAGCGAGCCCCCGTCGGTTCGCACCGCCGCGAGCGTCATCGTGGTGGCGACCGCGATGATCGTCGCCGGCAGTGGCGTTCTGATCCGACTGTTCGACCACAGCGAGTACTCGAGTGTCTGGGTCGGAATGTGGTGGGCGCTACAGACGGTGACCACCATGGGCTACGGAGACGTGACGCCCGGGTCGCCGGCGCGGCCGAGAAGGCATGGGCCGGGGGCCGCTTCGACGAGCTTGCCGAACGCCTCGACCGACTCGAGTCGATGCTCCGCGCGCGACTAGCCCCGCCGAAGGTCCGCGGAGTATCGGTGTGTTCGCCGAATGAGCCCTCGGTGGGTAGATCTGCTTCTCCAGCGAGAGCAGCATGTCGTCCTCGGTCCCGGCCCGACTATGCGACGTGCGCGGGTGCCACCGGTTGGAACGGGTGCAGCTCGTCCTGGCCGGGTTGGACGATCCCGTAGCTCGCCTCG
>DATIXI010000063.1:0-82990 GCA_035518635.1 Gaiellaceae bacterium | reverse complement strand
GTCGAACGGGGACATGTTCCCGCTCTTGTCGTACGCCCAGCCGATGACGACGGGCTTCTTCGCTGCCGCGGCATGGTTGCCGGTGGTGGCGGCGAGAGCGGCGATCGCCACGGTAGCCCCAAGGAGCATCACTGCAAGCAGCACGCCCCACCTAGTCGCGCGTCTCACTACACCCTCCCTCGTTCGTTGGACACAACGCAGGTCCGGACCGGGAATTCTATGTCTGGCGCCGAGGGCGTCAATCCGGCGCCCAGGACGCCTCGCGCGCCCTCACGAGGCGGTAGAGCGCGGTGTGCAGCGGCACCGGGACACCGAGCCGCTCCGCCTCCCGGACGAGCGCCCCCGTGATGTGCTCGATCTCGGTCGGGCGGCGAGCCTCGACGTCCTCGAGCATCGACGGGTAGTGGCGGCTTCCGCGCTGCGTCGCGAGGACGTTCATCTCCCACGGGTCCTCGTGCAGCTCCACCCCGGCGGCTGCCGCGACCTGCTTGCCCTCCTCGACCAGGCCGAAGACCAGATGCCCGAGGTCGCCCGGCTGCTCCCGCGCCGCGTAGTGCCAGTCGTGCGGGAGACCGGTGAGCGCGGCGACGGCGTTCACGGTCGCGTTGAAGATCAGCTTCGACCACTGCGCAGGCCGCAGGTCGTGGAACGGCCGCGCCTTGAGACCCGAGGCCACGATCAGCTCGGCCACCTCCTCGACGAGCTCGTACGGCGTGTCCCCGTACGGCCCGAGCCAGGTCTCGGTGTCGAGGATGTACTCGACGTTCGTGTCCTCGTGGCGCGTCCCGCTCATGAACGTGACCGCCGAGATGACGCGGCGGCCGGGGAACGCGGCCTCTGCGCCGAGGCCGTTCTGGACGGTCATCACCGCTGCGTCCGGCCAGTGGCCCTCGAGGCGCGCGGCCGCGGCGTCGAGCTCGGTCGTCTTCGTCGCGACGATCGCGAGATCTGGCTCCGGCAGCTCGGCTGGGTCGGTGGCGGCCACGAGCGCCACGGTGAAGTCGTGCCTGCCGGAGATGCGCAGGCCCTGTTCGTTCAGCGCGCGCGCGTGCTCCTCGCGGCGGCAGAGCACCGAGACCTCGCTCACGCGCGCCAGGTGGCCGGCGAAGAGGCTGCCGATCACGCCGCCGCCGACTATGCAGACGCGCTCGATACCGTCCTCCGCAACGCCTCGATCCCGCGCGCGGCGACCTCGCGGGGGTCGTCCTTCCAGAGCGAGTCGGGCAGCTCCGCGTCGGAGAAGATCTCGAGGTCGTACAGGCCGTCCCAGCGCAGCGCGTCGAGGATCGGCGCGAACTCGATCACCCCGTCGCCCGGAAGCACGCGGTCGTTCGTGTTGCGGGTCGGGTCGCGCCAGTCGGCGAGGTGCACGCCGACGATCCGGTCGCGGTAGCGCTCGATCTCCTCCAACCGCTCGCCGTAGAGCTGCCACGAGTCGTAGATCAGCCCGATGTCGGCGCCGGCCTCGTCGACGAGCGCGGCGGCCTCCCCGAGCGAGCTGACACTCGTCCAGAAGTGCGCGAACTCACGCTGTACTGGCTCGAGGGCGACGGTGACCCCGTGCTCGCGGCCGGCGGCGGCGATCGCGCGCATCCCCTCGACGACGGTCGCTGGGTCGTCGCCGGGCCCGGTCAGGAAGAGGACGCAGGACGGCTCGAACGGCGCGAGCCGTGCAACCCCGGCGCAGATCGCCTCGATCCGCTCGGCCGGGTCGGCCGGCCCCTCCATCAGCGGCAGCGGCAGGATCGACGGCACCTCCGGCACCGCCGCCGCGCTCTCGAGCCCACTCGCCCGGAACCGTTCCAGCGAGTCGCCCTCGAGCTTCATCTCCCAGATCCCGATCCCGTCCGCGCCGGCGGCGCGGTAGGCGTCAAGGTCGTCAGCGAAGGACTGCGTGACGGTGGTGATCTCCGAGATCGAGAGCCTCACCGGCCGAAGCGCTCCCTCAGGCGCCCGATCGGCCCGGGCTCGAGCAGCTGCCTGGCGACCATCGTCCCCGAGCCCGCGCCGAGCCCCGGCCCCGGGTGTGTGCTCGCGCCGATCTGCCAGAGCCCCTTCACCGGGGTCGCGTGGCCCGGGCTCGCAGGGAACGGCCGCCAGAGCAGGTTCTGGTCGAGCACCAGCGAGCCGGAGTAGGGATCGCCGTGGTGCAGGTTCACGTTCGCCGCCTGCAGGTCGGACGGCGAGAGCGTCACCCGCCTGAGCAGCGACGACTCGAGATTCGGGACGTGCGCGGCGACCCGCGCCTGGATCCTGTCGGCGTAGCGCTCGCGCAGCTCCTCCGTCCACGTGCCGTCGCCGGTGTCGAGCTCGCCCGCGGCGTCGCCCTTCACGTGCCACGGCAGCTCCTGGAGCTGGATCCAGAGCAGCCCCGCGCCGTCCGGCGCCCGCGAGACGTCCATCGTCAGCGGCTGGCCGACCACGACCGTCGCCTCGGCCGGCAGCAGCCCACGCTCGGCCTCGTTGACGGCTCGGGAGACTCCGTCGAGCCCGGGCGTGAGGTGCACGATCGCCGTCTGGCCGAGCCGCACGTCGCCCTCCCAGCGCGGCGGCTCCGACAGCGCGAAGTGGATCTGCATCTCCGACCGCCCGTAGCGGAAGCGGCGCCCGCGCTCGGCAGTGAAACCCTCGACCACACCGTCGAGCAGCCGTCCGTAGAGCTGGGTCGGAGTGACGTTCGCGATCACCGCGCGGGCGGCGGCGACCTCGCCGCCGTCCGCGAGCCGCACCCCGGCGGCGCGGCCCCCGCGGACGAGCACCCGCTCGACGTCGCGCCCGGTCTCGCACGTCCCGCCGCTGTCCTCGATCAGCCGCACGAGCGCGTCGACGAGCCGTGCACCGCCCCCGCGCGGGATCGGCATACCGCCCTCCTGAACCGCCACGCCGATCACCTGCGTCATGAACCCGGACGCGGCCGAGTCGGGGCCGAGGCCGGTGTGCAGCACCCACGGCGCCAGCAGCCCGTGTGTGCGCTCCGAGGCGAACGTCTCCGTCAGCCAGTCGCGGCTCGAGGAGAGCACGTTACCGGCGAACTCGACGAGGCCCTTCCGCCCGAGCCTGCGCTGGGCTCGCAGGGCGAGCCGCAGGCCGTCCGTCGACCAGAGCTCGGTGCCGAGCACGCCGAACGCGAGGTCGGCGTTCGGGAAGAACGACTCGACCACGCCCTCCCACTCGGCCCCCAGCTCGTGCACGTTGGCCTCGGTCGACCGGAGCAGAAAGCAGGCCTCGCCGTCCGGGAAGAGCGTCGCGGTCGGGTGCTCGGTGTTCAGGTACTCGAGCCCGCGCGCGGCCAGCTCGTCGCCGAGCTCCGCGTGCGCGGCGCCGCCCACCCAGAGCGGGTGCCACGCGCTGAAGACGTCGTGCAGGTAGCCGGGCTCGGTCAGCTCCGCGGTGCGGATCGCGCCCCCGAGCTCGTCCTCGCGCTCGAGCACGGCCACGCTCCAGCCCGCGCGCGCGAGCAGCGCGGCACACGCGAGCGAGTTGATCCCGCTGCCGACGACGACCGCGTCCCGCTCAGCCATCGACGAGCTCCCGGAACTCCTCGTCGGTCACGAGGCCGCGCTTGCGGGCGCCGAGCTCCTTCACCTCCGCGAGCACCTCGGCGCGCCGCTCCTCGGGAAGATCGAGCCCGAGCTCGTCGGCCTTGATCCGGATCGAGTCGAGGCCGCTCTTCTTGCCGAGCACGATCCCTCGCTGGGCGTGCACGAGCTCGGACGAGTACGGCTCGATCGACGGTGGGTCGTGGAACTGGCTCGCGACCGCGCCGCTCTCGCGGCGGAAGAGCGTCTCGCCCGTGACCGGCTTCCACGGCTCGAGCTCGTAGCCCGACAGCTCGCGCACGCGCTCCGAGACCTCGCGAATCCGCCCGAGGCGGACGTTCGACTCGACCCCGTAGAGCGCGCGCAGGGTCAGCGCGACCTCGCCGAGGTTGCAGTTCCCCGCGCGCTCGCCCATGCCGTTGATCGTGCCCTGCACCCAGCTCGCGCCGGCCCTGACGGCGGCGACCGCGGAGGCTGTCGCGAGGCCGAAGTCGTTGTGCCCGTGAAAGTGCACCGGGACCTCCGGCCCGACCCATTCGACGGTGCGGCCGACGAGGTCGGCGACCGCCTCCGGCGAGGCGATCCCGATCGTGTCGACGACGCACACCTCCTTCGCACCTGCCTCGACGGCGCCGCGGTAGACCTGCTCGTAGAAGCCGGGGTCGGCGCGGGTCGAGTCGACGCCGAAGAACGCCGCGTGGATCTTGTGCTCGGCCGCGAAGCGCATCGCGTCAGTGATCCGGCCGAGCATCTTCTCGCGCGACACGCCGATCGCGTCGAGCTTGAGGTCGGAGATGGGCGACTCGATCACGGAGGCAGTGACGCCAAGCTCGACGAGCGCCTCGAGGTCGGCCGGGACCGCGCGCGAGAAGCCCCAGATCTCCGCGCGCAGGCCCGCGTCCGAGATCAGGCGGACCGCGTCCCAGTCGTCCTGGGAGACGCGCGGGAACCCGGCCTCGATCCGGTCGATCCCGAGCCCGTCGAGCAGACGCGCGATCTCGAGCTTCTGCTCCGGGTCGAGCACGACGCCGACGGTCTGCTCGCCGTCGCGCAAGGTCGTGTCGTAGAGGCCGACCGAGCCGCCCACCCGGTACGGGTCGTTCAGCGCGCCGGTCCAGATCATCTGCACGGCACGACGCCGTCCGGGAACGGCGAGAGCTTCTGGGCGCCCGACCCGGTGATCAGGAAGTTGTCCTCGACGCGGAGGCCGCCGCCGCCCTCCCAGTAGACGCCCGGCTCGATCGCCAGCACCATGCCCGCCCCGATCGTTCCCCCGCCGGCCTGGTGTGCGTACGGCGGCTCGTGAGCGCGCGCGCCGATTCCGTGGCAGATCGGGTGGGTGGGCTGGCCCTCGTAGCCCATCTCGGCGAGACCCGCCCGAACAAGCCGGTCGAGCTCCGCGAACGACGCCCCGGGCCGGCAGTGATCGATCGCGCGCCCGTAGACCGCCAGCAGCTGCTGCTCGAGCTCGGCGTACTCGGTGCGGAGCTCGCCGGGGCAGAGGTTCTTCGTGTGGTCGGCCCAGTAGCCGTCCGCGCAGACCCAGATCTCGAAGAGCGTCGGCTCGTTCGCCTGGACGGGCAGGTCGGCGGTCGCGGTGAACGTCTTGATCCCGGGGCCCGACCAGACGAGGGAGAAGGGGAGCGCGAGGTCGACCTTGCCGTCCCATCCGGTGCCCTCGCCGTGGACGAAGCCCTGCCACACCGAGGCCGCCTCGGACTCCTTCATGCCGGGCTCGAGGTGGGAGCGGGTGTGTTCCATCGCCGCTGCCGCGATCTCGTTGGCGAGCCGCATCCGCTCGACCTCCTGGTCGGTCTTGATCGCCCGGGCGGCCGCGAGCAGCGGGGCCGCGTCGACGGCCTCGCCGAAACCCGAGAACCACGCGGCCGTGAAGGTCGTCGGCTCGCCGACCATGCGGTCGCTTGCCTGCGTGCCGAGGCTGAGCTCGAGCCCGACACGGCCGTACTCGCGCGCGACCTCCTGGGCGAGCTCGAGCGTCCTCGTGGTCGGAGGCCTCGGATCGTCGGGCGCGTAGCCCTCGACGAGGCGCACGTCCTTCGTCCACGCCATGCGCGCCGCGTCGTCCTCGGACGCCTCGAGGCAGAGCAGGACGGGCTCGCCCTCGCGGGGGAAGACCACCGCGTCGTAGCCCTTCATGCCCCAGAAGTTCGTCAGGTAGAGGACGTTGTCGGGTGCGCGGACGACGAGCGCGTCGAGCTCCTCTTCGGCCATCAGCCGGCGCACGCGGTCGAGCTTGGCGTCGTCGCGGGGCCAGCTCACGAGATCGTCACGCTTCCGGCACGCCCCCGTCACGGACAGGTGCGGAGATCGCGGCTATCGTCGACGTCGAGGGAGGCGGGCCGACAAGCCCCACCCTGGGTGGGGGTATGAACCTGATAGACGGCCCGACGGGGGGCACGCTCACCACCGCACGCGCTCGGGGGCGGGCTCGCCGTGGGCCTCCTGCCACGACACGACCGGGTTGCGGAGCACGCCGATCCGCTCGATCTCGGCCTCCATCACGTCGCCGGGCTTGAGGTACATCGAGGCCGGATCGTCGCTGAACCCGGCCACGCCGCTCACCGTCCCCGTCGACACCACGTCTCCGGCGGAGTAGCCGAGCGCCGAGTAGTGGCTGAGGATCTGCGGGATCGTCACGGACATGTTCCGGGAGTGCGACGTCTGCCTCGGCTCACCGTTCACCCGCAGCTCCATCGCGAGGTCGTGCGGGTCGGGGATCTCGTCTGGCGTCACGATCCACGGCCCGAGCGGGCAGAACGTGTCGATCGCCTTGCAGAACGAGAACACGCCCGAGCGCATCTCGCGCCGTTGGATGTCCCGTGCGGTGATGTCGTTGAAGATCACGTAGCCGCCGATGTACTCGATCGCCTCCTCGGGCGAGAACCACTTCCCCGCCTTGCGGATCACCACCGCGAGCTCGAGCTCGTAATCCAGCTCTTCGGTCAGGTGCTCCGGGTAGACGACGGGCTCGTCCGGCCCGATGATCGCGTCGACGTTCTGGAAGAAGACGATCCACGGCGCGATCTCGTGCGACCAGGCGACGTTCTTCGACTCCTCCTCGTGCTCGCGGAAGTTGCCGGCGGTGTGGAAGAACTTCTTCGGGACGATCGGCGCCCGCAGGCGCACGTTCTCGAGCGCGTGCTCGCGCCCGGTCGGGCCCGCGTCCGCGCCCCTCTCGAAGTACTCGCGCATCGAGTGCGCGCCGAGCTCGAGGACCCGGTCGTCGCGCACCTCCCCGATGCGCCCGTCGTCGAACGTGACGAGCTTCATGCGCGGGCCTCCAGCCAGCCGACGACCTCGTCCGCGTTTCGATCAGGCGGGAAGACCGGGTAGAAGACCTTCGCCACCGCACACGCCTCGACTACGAGCGTGATCCGCTTGTAGAGAGTTGCGCCGTCGAACTCGAACGTCGGCAGCCCGAGCGCCGCGCCTAGCCGAAGCGCCGGATCGGCGATCACCGGATGCGGGACGCGGTTTCGCTCCGCGAACTCGACCTGCTCCTCGAGCGGCTGGGCGGACAGGCCGGCCACACGCGCGCCGAGCGCCCTGAGATCCTCCGCGCGGTCGCGGAAGCCGCACGACTGCGGTGTGCACCCCCGCGCTCCCGGAACCGCATCCCACTCCGCCGACACCGGCCTTCCGGGCTTGCCGGTGCGCGGATAGACGTAGAGGACGAGTCTCTCCTGCGAGAGCTCGCGGAGCGACACCCGGCCTTGCGACGACTCGAGAGCCAGCTGCGGCATCATCGTCCCCGGCAGATGATCGGCCGCGCCGTCGTCCCAGGGAACGGGCAGTCCCTGCGGAAGCGTGTAGAGATCGCTCATGCGACCCCGCAGACCCGCTGCGCGGCGAGCGCGTAGACCCTCGCCATCCTGACCAGGCCGTCGATGTCGAGATTCTCGCCGTACTCGGTGTCCAGCAGCCCGGTGGAGGTGCCGTAGTTCACGGTCGGCACCCCGTACCGCGTCAGCGCCGAGGCGTCCGAGAACCAGCGCGTGACGTCCCGCTCCGGCGGCGAGCCGAACACCTCCGCGTGGCTCTCGTCGATCGCCGCCACGAGCGGATGGTCCTCGGCGATCTCCGCTCCGGGCGCCGACACGTAGACCTCGCCCTCCACGCCGTACTCCGGGAACCGCCTAGCGAGCCCGCGCACCATGTCGAGCACCTCCCGCCGCGCAAGGGGCATCGGCTTCGTCGGTGGCACGCGGACGTCGAGGAAGAGGTCGGTGCGGTGCGGCGTGCGCGAGACGCGCCAGCCGAAGCCGCCCTGGAGCGCGCCGACGTTCACGATCGCCTTCGCGCCGCCGTAGGCGTTCTCGGGATCGTCCTCCCAGGTCGGGATCCATTCGAGCACCGCGTCGAGCACCTCGCGCATGCGCAGGATCGAGTTCTGGTCACGCTTCCCCTCGCTGAACGCGGTGTGGATGAAGTTCCCCTCGGTGGAGATCCGCAACCAGAGCGAGCCGAAGTGGCCGAGCACGATCTTCTCCTCGGTCGGCTCGCCGAGGATGCACATGTCCGCGAGCCCGCCGTGCATGACGAGGTGCCGCGTGCCGGTCGCATAGCCGCGGAACTCCGCGCCCTGCGCCTCCCCGAACTGCGCCTTCTCGATCTCGCCGCACACGGCCGCGACGAGCAGGTCGCCGCGCAGCCGCACGCCGTCGTCGAGGAGCGCCCGCACCGCCTCGACGTAGCAGGCCAGCGCGCCCTTCATGTTCGAGATGCCGAGCCCGTACAGGCGGCCCTGGCGAACGAACGGCTCCGGCTGGAACCCCGGCACGTGCGCGAGCCACGGCTCTCGGCCCGAGTACGACGTGTCCATGTGGCCGTTGAACATCAGCGACGGCCCGCCGCCCGCCCCGGAGAGCGTGCCGAGCACGTTCGCGCGGCCGTGCTCGACCTGCTGCCACTGCACCGCCAGCCCGAGCTCGGAGAACGTCCTCGCCATGAAGTTCGCCATCTCTCCCTCGCTCCCGGTGAAGCTCGGGATCGAGATCGCCTGGCTCGCCCAATCGACGAGGCGGTCCTTCTTGATCGAGACGGCCATCAGCGGAAGCTCGGCAGGACCCGCTCGCCGAAGAGCCGAATCTGCTCGTGCCGCCGGTCGCCCCAGAGCTCGAGCATGACGTGGGTGCAGCCGGCCTCACGGTATTCCTCGATCGCCGCGATGCAGTCGTCCGGGGTGCCGGCGATCGGCTTGCACTTGTCGAGCAGCGCGTCGCTGACCTCGGCCTTCGCAGCGAGCCGTCCGCCGCGCTCCATCGCCTCGGCGACCGGGCGGATCTCGTCCTGGTCGATCCCGGCCAGATCGAGCAGCGTGTCCGCGGCGCCCTGGATGTTCTGCACCTTGTTCGCGAGGTACATCCCCGCGATCTCGCGCGCGCCGTCGCGCCCCGCGTCTCGGTCGGACTCGTGGATCGAGGCGACGACGGTGCAGCCGATGTCGATGTCGCTCGCGACGTTCTCGCGCGTGTAGCGGACGAACGCCGGCGTCGTGATCGACGGCGTCAGGCAGCCGTCGCCGATCTCGCCCGCGAGCGCCTGCATCTTCGGGGCGGTCGCAGCGACGTACACGGGTGGAACCTCGCGCGGCGAGTGGGCGGCGGGGTCGAGCGCCGGTACCGACGCGTTCCAGGTCGAGCCGGTGTACTCGAACGCCTCGCCGCGGAGCACGCCGCGCACGATCTCGACGGCGTCTCGCATCGGGCCGAGCGTCTTGTTCGTCTGCATCACCGCGTTGTTGAGGAAGATCTTGGACGTCCCGAAACCGAGGATGAAGCGCCCGGGCCCCGCCGCTTCCTGGACGACGCGCGCGTCCATCGCCGCCTGCACCGGATGGCGCGTGAACGGCGAGATGATCCCCCAGCCGATCGTGAGCCGCTCGGTCGCCTGGGCGATCACCGCGGAGCTGACGGTCGAGGAGCGCGCCTCCATCTGGTGCTTGCGCCACCACGGGTAGGCCTCGGCCAGCCAGATCGTGTCCAGCCCCGCCTCGTCCATCGCGCAAGCGGAGGCGACCATCTCGTCCAGCGGCTCCATGGTCAGCTGCATGACCCCGATCCGGAACGGCTGGGCCACGGGGGCGCTAGCTCTCGGAAGCGGTCGCGGACGCTTCCCTGACCTGCTCGTCGAGCGAGGTGAGGACGTGCTCGACCTGCTGGTTGACGATCGGCTGGAGGACGCGCTGGCCCATCGAGCCGACCGGCCCCGCGATGTGCACGTCGGCCTCCCAGTCCATCTTCGTGCCCGTGCCCTCCTCGCTCAGCGTGAAGGCCGTCGTCATGCTGAGCATCGCGCCGACCCCGTTGCCCTTGATCGAGAGCTGCGCGAACTCGGGCTCGCGCTCCTCGGTCTTCTCCATCTCCATCGTCAGCTTGAGGCCGCCGAGCCCGAGCGGGATCTTCACGAACGCCCGCCAGTGCTTGTCGTCCTGGACGTCGAAGCTCTCGACGCCAGGGATCGTCTTCGCCATCGAGGCGGGGTCGTTCAGCACGTGCCAGACCGCGGGGCGCGGAGCGTCGAACGACCGCACGCCGGAGACCTTCACGCCGGCTCCACGGAGACGCGCTCGCGCGCGGCCTCGGGATCGCTGAGCAGCTCCCAGACCCGGTGGTACGGGTTGCAGCTGTCGTAGACGACGGGCTTGCCGCGGGAGCTGAGCGCATCCTGCAGCGCGGCGCAGACCGCGTGGATCCCGGCGCCGCCGCCCTCGCCCATGCCCTTCGTGCCGAGCGCGGTGAACGGCGACGGGCTCTCGATGTTGCCGGTCTTGAGCGGCGGCACGTCCAGTGCGTGCGGCACGTGGTAGTCGTAGAAGTTGGGCGTGAGCAGGTTCCCGTCCTCGTCGTAGGTGAACGTCTCGTGGGTCGCCGCGCCGAGCGCCTGCGCGGTCGCGCCCATCACCTGCCCTTCCACGACCTGCGGGTTGATCCGCTTGCCGCAGTCGTCGACGGCCGCGTAGTCGACCACGTCGTAGACCCCGGTCTCCGGGTCGACCTCGACAACGGCGACGTGCACCTGAGCCGCGTAGGTCAGCGTCAGGTTCCCGTACTTGCGCTCGACGTCCGGCACCTCGAACGGCGGCCGGTAGACGTAGCGGCAGTTGAGCGTGACGTCGAGGTCCTCGGGCAGGCCAGCGTTGTTGGCGTTGATGATCGCGCCGAGGGCCATGAACGGCAGCGCGGCCTCCGGGTTGCCCTTGATCCGGGCGGAGCCCTCCGCGAGCTCGATGTCGTCGGGCGTGCAGCCGAGGATCACCGAGGCGAGCTTCCGCATCTCGCCGGCGAGCATGTCGGTCGCGCCCTTGACCGCCCCGAGCCCGGTGACCGCGAACTGGCTCGCATACGTCCCGGAGAAGCCGGCGTGCGTGTTCCAGTACGAGTCGTGCCCCGCCCGGACGTGCACGTCGTCGACGGAGCAGCCGAGGATGTCGGCGACCACCTGCGCGGCGGTGGTCTCGTGCCCCTGGCCCTGCGGCGTCGTGCCGAGCGTGACCACGATCTCGCCGAAGATGTCGAGCTTCACGGTCGCGACCTCGTTGTTGCCCGAGAACTGGAGCTCCGGGTTGATCAGCCGCGACTGGCCGAAGTTGTTCGTGCCCGAGTCGAGCGTCGAGCCGATCCCGAGGCCGAGCACCTTCCCGCGGGCCGCTGCGTCCGTGCGACGCTCCTCGATCTCGCCGTAGCCGATCAGCTCCAGCGCGGTGTCGAGCATCGTTGCGTAGTCGCCCGAGTCGTAGACGCAGCCGTTGGGCGTCGTGTACGGCATCTCGTCGGCCTTGATGTAGTTGCGCTTACGCACCTCGACGGGATCGAGCCCGAGCTCGTGGGCCACGATGTCGATGATCCGCTCGGTGAACCAGAGGTGCTGCATCCGCGAGTAGCCGCGGTTCGGCGAGACGGGCGCCTTGTTCGTCACGACCTGCTTGAAGTCGAGCCGGATGTGCTTCCAGCGGTACATGCCCGGGGTCACCTGCGCCCAGATGACGCCGCCGAGCGGCTCGTAGCGGAGCCAGGCGCCCGCGTCGTCGAGCGCGGTCGTCCGGAAGCCGAGCAGCGTGCCGTCGTCCTTGACCGCGACCTCGGTGTCCTGGAACCAGCGCTCGTTCCCGTGCGACATCGTCAGGTGGAAGTCGGTCCGCCACTCCGTCCACTGCACGGGCCGGTTGAGCTTCCGGGCGAGCAGGCAGCAGGCGACGAGCTGCGGGTGCGAGGTGATCTTGTTGCCGAAGCCGCCGCCGATGTCCTGCGTGACCAGGCGGAGCTTGTCCAGCCCCACCCGCATCGCCGGCCCCATCATGATCGCCGCGAACCCGGGGAACTGGTTGTTCGTGGTGATCGTCCATTGCCCGATCCCGCGGTTGTACTCGACGAGCGCGCCGTTGCACTCGAGCGGCGTCGAGTTGAAGCGGTCGAAGTGGAGCTCCGAGATCTTCACGATCCGGTCGGCCTCGGCGAACGCCTCGTCCAGGTCGCCCCACTCGTAGACGCCCTCCCAGGTGAGGTTCGTGCCCGCCTCGTCGTGGAGCACAGGCGCGTCGTCGTCGAGCGCGCGCCGCCCGTCGGTGACGACGGGCAGCGGCTCGTAGTCGACCTCGACCAGCTCGGAGGCGTCGCGCGCGGCCTCGCGCGTCGTCGCCACGACGGCCGCGACGGGCTCGCCGACGAACCGCGCCTTCCCGACCGCCAGGCAGAAGTCCTTGATGTGCGCTCCCGGCGGCGACGAGATCTGGAAGAACGGGTCGGTCAGCAGTGCGACCTCGTCCCCGGTCAGCGTCCCGTAGACGGCCGGGTGCTCGAGCGCCTTCGAAACGTCGACCGAGCGGATCTTCGCGTGCGCGTAGGGCGACCGGACGAAGTGGACGTAGCCCATGTTGTGGCGCCTGACGTCGTCGAAGAACACGCCTTCGCCCTGGAGGAGGCGCTTGTCCTCCTTGCGCTTGACGCTCTGGCCCGCGTAGCCCGGCCTGGTCTCGCCCTCCTCGACGACGATCGGCTCGGTGACGGTCGTCGTCTCGGTCACTCACCGACCTCCTGGCCGGACGCGGCCTTGATCGCCTTGACGATGTTCCAGTAGCCCGTGCAGCGGCAGATGTTCCCCTGGATCGCGCGCCTGATCTCCTCGTCGGACGGGCTCGGGTTCTCCCGCAGGAGCGCGGTCGCGCTCATCAGCATTCCGGGTGTGCAGTAGCCGCACTGGAGCGCGTGGTGGTCGTTGAACGCCTGCTGGAGGTCGTTCAGCTCCCCCGGCTCCGAGAGGCCCTCCACCGTCTCGATCGAGCAGGCGTCGGCCTGGACGGCGAGCAGCATGCAGCTCTTCACGAGCGTCCCGTCGAGGATCACGCTGCACGCGCCGCAGTTGCCGGTGTCGCAGCCGATGTGCGAGCCGGTCAGCTCGGCGTCGTCGCGGATGAAGTGGATCAGCAGCCGACGCGAGTCGACTTCGCGCTCGTACGTCGTGCCGTTGATCTCGACGGAGATCGTCTTCGAGGACTCGACAGCGGCCACTACTCGCTCGCCCTCTCGGACGCCTGGGCGGCTGCGCGCGCCGCGACGACCTCGGCCAGGTGGCGGCGATACCCCGAGGACGCGTGCACGTCGCCGGGCGGCTCGATGCCCGCCCCGCGCACCGCCTCGCGGACGGCCCCGGCGTCCGCCGAGCCGGGCTTGACGAGCTCGGGTACCGCACCGACGCAGCCGAGCGCGACCCGGAGCTCGCCGTTCGCCGCGGCGGCCGCGTTGACGATGCAGGTCCCGTCCGCGCCGATCGGCACCGCGGCGAACCCGTCGCTCCGGCCGGCCGGGATCGTGATCTTCGTCAGGAGCTCGTCCGGGCCGACCGCCGTCATGTACACGCCGAGGAAGAAGTCCTCCGCGTCCACGATGCGCTCGCCCGAGGAGCCGGCGATCGTCATCTGCGCGCCGATCGCGACCATCAGCGGCGGCAGGTGGTTCGTCGGGTCGCTCGAGCAGATGTTCCCGCCGATCGTCCCGCGGTTTCGCACCTGCACGTCCGCGATCTGCGCGCAGACCTCGCCGAGAATCGGCCTCGCGCGAGCCTCGGGCGAGACGATCAGCTCGGTGTAGGTGGTCATCGGCCCGATCTCGAGCGTGCCGTCCGCGCCGAGCTCGATCCCCTTCAGCTCGGGGATCCGGTTCAGGTCGACGAGCACGTCAGGCGATGCTGCGCGGGCCTTCATGACGTTGATCAGGGTCTGGCCGCCGGCCAGGGCGCGCGCGCCGTCGTGCTGCGCGAGAACCCCGAGTGCCTGCTCGAGCGTGCCCGGCTGCGCGTACCCCACCTCGCTCAGCAGCATGGCGGTAATCGTATGCGGGAGCGGCCGGAGCCTGCAACGGGTCCCGTCACGCCCTCGCGCTAGGGTCGCGGGATCCCACGGATCGCCTGTGACTGACGGCGGCCCGGGCTTCCTCCGCTGGCCCGCCGCGACCGCCAAGAAGTTCGGGAGCGTCGCCCCCGTCGCCGTCGAGCGGTTCTTCACCGACAAGTGCGGACAGCACGCGGCCGCGATCGCCTACCGCGTCCTGTTCTCGGTCGTGCCGCTGGCGATCGTGCTCGCCTCGATCTTCGGGCTCGTGCTCCAGAACGACGAGGTTCGCCACGACGTGACGAAGACAATTGCCGACGCGCTGCCGGTCTCGGCCGCCGGACGGCACGACGTGGAGGACGCGCTGACCGCGATCGCGACGCCTGCGAGCGCGGCGGGGCTCATCAGCCTCGCGGTGTTCGCGTGGGCGGCGACCGGGATGATGAGCGCGATCAGGCAGGGCCTCGAGTCGGCCATGGGCGTGACGCAATCCCGGCCGATGGCGCGCGGGAAGGTCGTCGACCTCGTGCTGATCGTCGGCGCCGCCGCGCTCGTGCTGGTCACAGCCGGGATCACCGTGGTCGGCCAGCTGGTGCACACGGCCGGCGGCGGGCTGGCGAGCGCGACGGACATCGGCGCGGGAACGCTCTCGGACGGCGTCATCCGCCTGATCGCGTTCGTGCTCTCGATCGTCGTCGTGATGCTCCTCTACCGCTTCGTGCCCGCGCGCGGCCTGCGGATCCACGACGGCCTCGCGGGCGCGATCGTGACCGCGCTGATCTTCCAGCTCATCGCGCTCGCCTCGGGGTTCTTCTACGACCGGGCGACCCGGCTGAGCGTCGTCTACGGCTCGCTCACCGCCGCGCTGGTCTTCCTCTACTCCGTGTACCTCTACTCGTGCGCGCTGTTGCTCGGCGCGGAGGTCGCCGCGGCCTGGGCGCGACCGCCGAGCGGCGAAGGAGGCTCGCTGCCCACGCAGCTGAAACGCGCGTTCCTCGGGCTGTTCGTGCACCAGGAGACGTCCCGACCCCCGAAGAGCGACCTCCCGCCCCCGGGTTAGGCTCAGGTGCCGGTGCGCCTGCGCTCAGCCCTCGCCGCGATCGCCGTCCTCGCCGCCCTCGGCTGGGCCGGCGTGGCGCACGCCTCCGACACGCAGGCAGAGCAGGCGCTCGCCGCCCGCTACGCGCCCGTCGTGCAGCTCGTCGAGCAGAAGGAGGAGTGCGGGCCGGGCGAGCCGTACCGCCCGATCGACATCAACACGATCCTCGGCCAGGACACGGTCGCGCTCCGCGGACCGTGGAGCGGGTCCGACCTCGTCAAAGTCGCGCCCACAGCGGCCGATCTCGGCCGTGGACTCTACGAGTACCACCTCGACTTTCCCGGGAACCCGCTCAAGCCCGGGTGCGACTACGAGCGCTGGTCGCGCCGGATCACGGAGGGGACGAAGCCCACCGTCTAGGCGCACGTCGCGACCCAGGACGGGAAGCTGGCGCTGCAGTACTGGTTCTTCTACGCCTTCAACGACTTCAACAACACACACGAGGGCGACTGGGAGATGATCCAGCTCGACTTCGACGCGCCGGACGCCGAGCAGGCGCTCGAGCGCACCCCGACCGACGTCGGCTACTCCCAGCACGAGGGCGCCGAGCGGGCGGCGTGGGGGGACGAGAAGCTGAACCGCGTCGACGGGACGCACCCCGTCGTCTACGTCGCCGAGGGGTCGCACGCGAACTTCTACGACTCGGCACTCTTCCTCGGCCGCTCCGGCGCCGAGGGCGTCGGCTGCGACGACACCCGCGGCCCGCACACCCAGATCCGGCCGGTCATCCGCACGATCCCGGGCCAGGAGGCGGCGGCCCGCAAGGCGTACCCCTGGATCGCGTTCGAGGGCCGGTTGGGCGAGCTGCAGCCCGCGTTCTTCAACGGGCCGACCGGCCCGAACATGAAGCTGCAGTGGGCCCAGCCGATCACCTGGTCGGAGGGGTGGCGCGACCGCAGCTACGGCATTCCCGCAGGAGGCCTGCTCGGTACGGCCGCGACCGGCTCGTTCTGCGGCGCGGTCGCGACCGGGTCGAACCTGATCAGGCGGCTCGCGAACAACGCCACGCTCACGCTCGGGGTGCTGGCGGCGCTCGTGATCCTGATCGCCTGGCTCTGCTCGCGCACGGACTGGCGGCCGAGCGCGCCGCTGGATCTCGCGCGCCGCCGGGCCTGGGGCCAGACGGTGAGCGCGACCTGGCGCATGTACTTCAGCCGGCCGCTGCTCTTCATCGCGATCGGCCTCGTCACGATCCCTGTCGCGGTTCTCGTCACGCTCCTGCAGACCGGGATCGTCAACGCCTCGTCGCTCCTCGGCCTCGCGCCGAGCGGCCAGGACGGCGGGTTCCGCGCCTGGCTCGTGCTCGCGATCGGGACGATCCTGAGCCTGCTCGGCTCACGTTCATCCAGGCAGCCTGCTCCCGCGCGATGGCCGAGATCGACGCCGGCCGCGAGGTGAGCGCGCTCCGCGCCTACCGCCTCTCGCTCGACAGCATCCGGCCACTCGCGCTCGCGCTCGCCGTGGCCGTTCCGGTCGTGAGCGTGCTCACCCTGTCGGTGTTCCTGATCCCGATCGCCTTCGTGCTCGCGGTCCGGTGGGCCCTGATCGCGCCCTGCGCCGAGCTCGAGTCGACGAGCGGGCTCAGGGCGCTCCGCCGAAGCGGCGGGCTGGTGCGGAGAGAGTGGTTCAAGGTGCTCTCCCTCGTCGTGGTCGCCGCCGGGCTCGTGCTCATCTCCGGCCCCGTGCTCGGCGGGCTCCTCCTGCTCGGGACGAAGGCCTCGCGCGCGAGCATCTCGCCCAGCTGGAGCCTCCGGCCACCGAGCTTCCGGCCGAGGTGACGGTTCCGGGCGCCGGCTGAGCCTGTCCGGCCTGTTTGCGAACGTGGCGCTGATGGCTCAGCCCCACGAAGGGCGCCGGCGACGCCTCCGCACCCGCTGGGAGAGACGGATGGGCCGCGCCGTCGCCAACCGCCGCATCTTCCCGTACCTGGTGATCGTGGCCGTCACGGCGAGCCTGCTCGGAGGGTTCCTGATGACGCTGCTCGACCGGCAGGACTTCCCGACCTTCGGGATCGGGATCTGGTGGGCGGTCCAGACCCTGTCGACGGTCGGCTACGGGGACGTCGTCCCGCACACGCCCTGGGGTCGCGTCCTCGGCAGCGGCGTGATCCTCGTCGGCGTGACGTTCCTCTCGTTCCTGACCGCGATAGTCACTTCGCTATTCGTTTCCGCCGACCGGGACGAGGCGAACGAGCGGGAGAAGAAGCAGCGATCGGACGAGTTCGCGGAGGCAATGGCGTCCCTGCGTCGAATCGAGGAGCGTTTGGCCGGAATCGAGGCCAAGATCGGGCAATAGCCTCGGCACGGCGTACTGTTGTATCGTCGCGCCGCGAGAAACCAGAAGGAGGGAAACGATGGATGGGAACGGTGGAGCCTGGTCCGGCTGGATCGCGTTCGCCGGCCTGCTCATGATCGTGATCGGCTCGCTCGACTTCTTCGCCGGCCTGGTCGCGATCATCAACGACCGCTACTACACGGTGACGCGGGATCAGATGGTCTTGATCCACGATGTCAGCCACTGGGGCTGGGTCACGCTGATCTGGGGGATCATCATCGTCCTCGCCGGCTTCGGGCTCCTGGCGGGCTCGGGCTGGGCGCGCTGGTTCACGATCGTGGTCGGTGTCATCACCTTCTTCGTGAACCTCGGCTGGCTCGGCAACACCGCCTACCCGCTCTGGACGCTGACCGTCTTGGTCCTGCAGGGCGTCGTCCTCTATGCCCTGATGGTCCACTGGAGCGACGCAACGGAGGGAATGGCGCGAACCTGACACCGGAGCCGCTTGACGGCTCCTCGACAAGGAGGCACTAGATGGATACAAGCGCTTGGTCCGGTTGGGTTGCCTTCGCCGGACTGCTCATGATCGTGATTGGCGCGATCGACTTCTTCGCTGGCCTGGCGGCCGCCATCAACAACCGCTACGTCGCCGTGACGAGGGACCAGATGGTCCTCTTCCACAGCACGAGCACGTGGGGATGGATCACGCTGCTCTGGGGCATCATCATCGTGTGCGCCGGCTTCGGGCTCCTCTCCGGCGCGAGCTGGGCCCGCTGGTTCACGATCGTGGTAGGAACCATCACGTTCTTCGTCAACCTCGGCTGGGTCGGCAACAGCGCCTATCCGCTCTGGACGCTGATCGTGCTGACTCTGAACGGCATCGTCCTCTACGCGCTGATGGTGCGCTGGGGCGAGGCGACGGGAGGCATGCGGAACCCCTGATCCACCCTCCCGCTGAAGACGACGAGCAGGCCGGTCTAGGTAGCGGGGTCTCTGCCCCGATTCGGCCTGCTCAGGCCGTGTCAGTCGGCTAGTCGGTGTCCCACTCGCGCGCGTTGCGCCGATCCCAGATCCACCCGACCAGGATCAGGAGCAGCGCGAACGCCAGGAAGCCGCCGAGGAAGCCCCAGGCGTAGACCGCCCTGGAGAGCAGCAGGAAGAGGATCATCGCCGCGAGGCCGCACAGCGCGACGATCCCTGCCAGCTTGATCCAGAACTTGAATCCGAGGCCTTCTTCCTTCACGGCGGCAACCGTACCACCCTCTCGCGTCGAGCGCATCCGGAGCTACGGGCGGACGACGCAGCGAAACCCGAGGTGACCCGTCGAGGTGTCGATCGCCTCGCCCTGGCGCGCCGCGGGCCGGTAGCGCAGGCAGTAGTTCGGCGCACAGAGGTGCGAGCCGCCCTTGATCACGCGGCGCGGAAACCTCTCGCCGGGCAGGAGCTGGGGCGCGCAGCACGCGCGCTCTTCGTGTGACGCAGTGAAGAAGTCCGTTGTCCACTCCCACACGTTCCCGGTCATGTCGTAGAGGCCGTATCCGTTCGGGGGGAACGAGCCGACGGGCGAGGTTCCCGCGAAGCCGTCCACCTTCAGGTTCTGCCAGGGAAACTCGCCCTGCCATGTGTTCGCCATCGCCCTGCCGCCCGGAAAGTCCTCGTCACCCCAGGCGAAGACGGCGCCTTCCAGGCCCCCGCGAGCGGCGAACTCCCACTCCGCCTCGGCCGGCAGCTCCTTGCCCGCCCAGCGGGCGTAAGCCTCGGCGTCCTCGTAGGCGACGTGGACGACGGGGTGCCGGTCGCGGCCGTTGATCGTGCTGCCCGGCCCCTCGGGGCGCTTCCAGAACGCGCCGGGCTCGTAGCGCCACCAGTTCGTGAAGTCGCGCAGGTCGACCGGCCCGGCAGTCTGCCGGAACACGAGCGACCCGGGGACGAGCAGCTCCGGGTCGGCGTCGGGATAGTCCTCCGCGGCGAGCGGCCGCTCGCAGAACGTGACGTAGCCGGTCTCGCGGACGAAGCGCCGGAACTCCCCGGCCGTCACCAGATGCTCGTCCATCCAGAAGCCTTCGACCTCGACCTCCCGGACCGGCCGCTCCTCCGGATAGAAGTCCGCCGAGCCCATCTGGAACGTTCCGTTCGGGATCCAGCGCATGTCCTTGGCGGGAGGCGCCGCGCTCATCCCGGCATTCCTACCACCCGCGCGCCTGAAACCAGTTCGTTACCGTCACCGGGGCCGTCCATATGGGAGACTCGGAAAATGCCGAAGACGGCGCCGCCACCTTCGCGTACCGTGAGCCCCGTGGGTTTCCAGCGAATTCTCAACCGCGAGCTCTCCCGGCTCGACTTCGACGCGCGCGTGTTCGAGCTCGCTTCCGACGCGGGCGTTCCGCTGCTGGAGCGCGTGAACTTCTGCTCGATCCAGTCGAGCAACCTGGACGAGTTCTTCATGGTGCGGGTCGCGGGCCTGATGGACCAGGCCGCCTCGGGGATCGCGCCGCGCTCGCCCGACGGCCGCACGCCCCAGGAGACGCTCGCGGAGATCCGCAAGCGCGTCCTCGACCTGACGCGCCGCCAGTCGAAGCTCTGGAAGGAAGACCTCTGCCCCGCGCTCGCGGAGAAGGGGATCACGATCGCGAAGGTCGACGACCTCTCCGGCAAGGAGCTCGCCGACCTGGAGCTCCGGTTCGAGCACGAAGTGTTCCCGGTGCTGACGCCGCTCGCGGTCGGCCCCGGGCAGTCGTTCCCGTACATCTCCGGCCTCTCGCTGAGCCTCGGCATCTTCGTCCGCGACCCGGTCACGGAGGAAGAGCGCTTCGCGCGGGTCAAGGTGCCCGAGCCGATCCCGCGCTTCCTCGCGGTCGGCAAGCGGGAGGCGCTCGTCGCGCTCGAGGACGTGATCGGCCACTTCCTCCCCCGGCTCTTCCCGGGGATGGAGATCCTCGAGAAGTCGGTGTTCCGCGTCACGCGCGATGCCGACTTCGAGCTCTCGGACGAGGCCGACGACCTGCTCGAGGCCCTCCAGCACGAGCTCCGGCGGCGGCGCTTCGGCGACTGCGTGCGCCTCGAGGTCTCCGGCTCGATGTCGCAGGAGATGGTCGAGCTGCTCGAGGAGGGGCTCGGCATCGGCGACGACCAGGTCTATCCCGTGCGCGGCACGCTCGACCTCGCGGAGGTCTCCCAGATCGCGCGGCTGGACCGGCCCGAGCTCAAGTTCGAGCCGTGGGTCGGGGTCTCCAGGCGGCCGTTCAGCACTACTCCGCCGCTCCTGCTGTTCTCGAACCTGAAGTCGAAGGACGCGGTCGTGCACCTGCCGTACGACTCGTTCGCTGCCAGCGTCGAGGCGTTCGTCGAACTCGCGGCCGAGGATCCGGGCGTTCGGGCGCTCAAGACCACCGTCTACCGGACGAGCGACGAGTCGGCGCTCGCGCCGTCGCTGATCAAGGCGGCCGAGGCCGGCAAGCAGACCGTGTGCCTCGTCGAGCTCAAGGCCCGCTTCGACGAGGGGCACAACATCACGTGGTCGCAGCGCCTCGAGCAGGCAGGCGTCCACGTCGTCCACGGGCTCCCGGGCCTCAAGATCCACGCGAAGGCGACGCTCGTCGTCCGCCGCGAGGCCGACGGGCTTCGTCGCTACGTGCACATCGGGACGGGCAACTACCACGCGCTCACGGCCAGGCTGTATGAGGACCTCGGCCTCTTCACCGCGGACGAGGAGATCGCCTCCGAGGTCGCAGACCTCTTCAACTACCTGACCGGCTTCGGCCGGCCGCAGGAGTTCAAGCGGCTGCTGGTGTCGCCGTTCAACCTGCGCGAGCGCCTGCTCGAGGAGATCGAGCGCGTGATCGCCGCAGCCGAGGCCGGAAAGCAGGCGAGGATCCAGATCAAGGTGAACGGCATTCACGACGCCGAGATGATCGAGGCGCTCTACCGGGCCTCGAACGCAGGCGTGCAGATCGAGGTCGTCGTCCGCCGCATCTGCGGGATCCGCCCCGGCGTCAAGGGGATGAGCGAGAACATCTCGGTTCGCAGCGTCCTCGGGCGCTTTCTCGAGCACAGCCGCTTCTTCATCTTCGACGCGGACGGCGAGCCGCACTACTTCCTCGGCAGCGCCGACCTCCTGCCGCGCAACCTGGACCACCGGATCGAGATCGTCGCGCCGGTCGACTCGCGCGCGATCCAGGCCGAGCTGGAGTCGATCTTCGGCGCGCTCCAGACCGACAACAGCCAGGCCTGGGAGCTGGACAGCGAGGGCCGCTGGACGCGCTGCTCGCCGAAGAAGGAAGAGCGGCGCCGCGCAGCGCAATCCGTCCTGCTGACACGAGCTCGCGCCCGCGCGCGAAGGCAGGCGGTGAGCTCCGAATAACGGAGGCGGGCTCAGGCGTCCTTGATGCGAGGCGAGGTGTGCCGTCCGCACGGGACACGAGGATGAACGCCGTGAGAGTCGCCGTCGTCGACGTCGGGTCGAACACCGTGCGCCTGCTCGTGGGCGAGCGCGACGGCACCCGCGTCCGCCGGGTCGAGGAGCAGCGCGTGCGCGTCGCTCTCGGCGCCGACATCGAGCGCACGGGCGAGCTCTCGGCGAAGCGCCTGATGCGAGCGGCCGAGGCCGCGGCCCGGGAGGTCGGGAGAGCGCGCAAGCTCGGCGCCTCCGAGGTGACCGTGCTGGTCACGTCGCCCGGACGGCAGGCGCGAAACGGCCCGGAGCTCCGGGACGAGATCGCCTCGCGGAGCGGCGCAACCGTCAGGCTGCTCTCGGCCGAGGGAGAGGGTCGCCTCGGCTATGCGGGCGCCATCGCGGCCGCAGGCAACCCGCGCGGCAGCGTCGCGGTCTGCGACGCGGGCGGCGGCTCGACGCAGCTCGCGGTCGGCACCGGGCGCACGCCGAGCTGGGTGCGGTCGGTGGACATCGGCTCGCTGAGGCTGACGCGGCGGCTGCTCGCAGGCGATCCTCCGTCGCTTCAGGAGCTGAAGGCCGCGCGCGCCGAGGCCGCGAGCTCGTTCGAAGGGCTCGTCCCGCCCCTCCCGCGCCGCGCCTTCGCGACGGGAGGCACCGCGCGGGCACTCGGGCGGATCGTCGGCCGGAGGCTAGACGCGGAGACCCTGGCGCTCGCGTTCTCGATCGTCTCGTCCTCGCCGGCGAAGCGAATCGCGACCCGGTTCGAGATCCAGCAGTGGCGGGCGACCGTCCTCCCGGCCGGGGCCCTGATCCTGGCCCAGGCGCAGAAGCTGCTGAGCGTGCCGCTCGAGGTCGCACGCGGCGGCATCCGCGAGGGCGCGGCGCTCGAGCTCCTCGAGCGAGCCGAGCTCGCCGAAGCGCTCCCGGCCTAGGCAGGCGGGGGCAACACCGCGACGCGTACGAGCCCGCTGGCGGGGGCCTGGAAGAGCGACGTCGAGCCCTTCGGCAGCGTCTCCCCGCACAGCTCCTCGAGCACGTCCCCGTGAACGCAGAGCAGGCCCACACCGGGCTCGCGCGCGACCCGCTCGAGCGCGGCGGCGCCCTGCCCCTCGACGAGCTCCTCGCGCGCCTCGACCATGAGCCCCCGTGCCGCGGCGAGCGGCTCGACTGTCTCCACGCAGCGGGTGGCCGGGCTCGAGGCGATCCGGTCGAATCGGTGACCCGCGAGCTGCTCGACGAGCGCAGCCGCCTGACGCAGGCCGCGCTCGTCCAGCGGGCGGATGCTGTCGTCCCCTTTCCACGACTTGCGGTGTCCCGCAAGGGCGTGGCGGACGACCAGCAGCAGCCCGGACCCGTCGTGGCCGAACCCCCGCAACACCGAGCGGTCGCGGTCGTAGCTGGTCAGCCGCTGCGCGGCCGACGGGTCGAGCCAGCGGATCTCGTCGACCTCGTCCCCGGCCCCGAACGACCCGTCGATCGCGTCCATCGCCCAGTAGCGCACGTGCTTGAGCCGGCCGCGCGAGTCGGTGTACGTGGTCGACGGCAGCGGAAACCGGAGCTCGCAGCGGAGCCCGGTCTCCTCCTTGACCTCGCGCAGGGCGCACTCCTCGTCGCTCTCGCCGTCCTGGACCTTGCCCTTCGGCAGCGTCCAGTCGTCGTACCGCGGCCGGTGGACCAGCAGCACCTCGACACCGTCGCTGGCCGGCCGCTGGACGACGCCGCCCGCAGCGCGGACCTCGATCAGGGGGCGATCGCCTTTCCGCGGCGGGCGAGCCGGTCGAGCATGTCCGGCAGCTCGCGCCGCACGCGCCGTTTCGTCACGCGCTCGCGCTCGACGAGCTGGCCCGCCGCGAGCACGGCGGCCCGGTCGTCGCCTTCCTTGGGCAGCCCGCGCAGGCGTTCCTCCGCAACGACCGCGTCCTGGTGTTCTCCGAGGAGATCCTGCAGCTCCTTCGCCTGCTCGACGAACCGCGCCGCAGCCTTGCCGTCGAGCAGCTCCGCGGCGTAGCGGCCCCGCTTGGCCCGGATGCGGAGCGCGTGGAGCTCGGAGTCCGTCTCCTTCCCGCTGACCTTCGCCGCGCGGTTGAGCAGCTTCTGGACGTCGTGGCGAGCGAGGGCGTCGAGCGTCTCCGTCGATCCCAGCGAGCGCGGCGAGATCGCCGCCTCCTGGAGCGCCGCGACGGCAGCGAGGTAGCGCTCGTCGTCGAGGATCCGCGGGAGCTTCGCGCGGGCGCGGGCCCGCTGCGCGGAGAGGCGCCGGAGCAACGGCCTGAAGGCGACCCTGTCCTCCTCGTCGAGGCGCCCCAGCTGCTTGCGCAGCCCGGCGAGCATTACGTCGAGATCCCGGACCCCTCCGAGCTCCCGGCCCGCCCAGCCGAGCTCCTCCCGCAGCTGCTCGGACCACTCCGCGTCGAGGAGCGGCCTGGCCGCGCGGAGGTAGGCGCGCGACCGCCTGAGCGCCACGCGGAGCTTGTGCACATCCTCGTCGTCCCCGCCGAGCCGAAGCGCGACGTCGTGGCAAACGGCCTGCGCGTGCTGCTCTGCCAGCGCCGCGCTCAGCTCGGGCAGGGCGCTCGTCGGCGCCTGCGCCGCCATCAGCCGCTCGAGCTCGGAGTGGCTGGAGCGCGTTGCGCCCGCCGAGCGCAGCCGCTTCGCGACCTTCGCGGCCGCCGCTCCACCGTTCAGCGGCGCGACCTCGATCTCGCGGTACGACTCCGCGACGCGCCTGCCGCTCAGAACCGAGACCCTGTCATCGACGATGCGGACGGACGGCCCGGCATCGTCCTCGACCACGAGGCTCTGTCGCCGGGTCCTCAGCCTCGCGACGGCCCCGAGCTCCGCACCACCGGCGAGCGCGGCCCTCAGCGCCGCCGTGATCGGGCCCGGCGGCTTCGGGCCGCTGCCGGTCTCGAGCTCGTGCGAGGGCGTGTGGAGCCGCCAGATGCTCCGCCGGTCCTCGGTGTGACGGACGAGGACGATCCCGGCGCGGGCGAGCACACGGTCGGGTGTGTCGAGGTAGGTCCTGCTGAACGCGCGCTTCTCAGCTGTGAAGCCGAGGTCGGGGAACGCGAAACCCGGCCCGGCCCGCAGGCGCTCGATTCGCGCGGCCACGGGCGGATCGTATACGCGTCCTGAGCGCCTTTTCGCCGGGTTTCCAACTGGTAAACGACTGGTGACGAAGTGGTTTCAACCCGAGCCGCACCCCCTTGACTCGCGGCGGCACACGGGTAAGCTCGCGGCCCACGCCGATCAAGGAGGGAGAGCTTGAGCGGGAGATGGCTATCCGACCCACGAACCGGTAGGCCTCTCGACGAGCTGGGCCGTCCGGCGATCCACGTTCTCAGCGACGCGGAGCTCGAAGCCGAGCTGACGACCGCCGCCGCGGCCTCCGCTCAGCTCCGGCTCGAACGCTACTTCATGCTCCTCCGTGAGCGCACCCGGCGGCGCAAGGAACGCGCGCTGACCGCCTGACCTAGCCGCCGTCCATCGTCAGCACAGCCGCGCCGTGGATCGTCCCGGCGCGCAGCCGTTCGAGCGCCTCGTTCGCATCCACGAGCGCGAACGGCTCGACGTGCGTCTGCACGGGTACCCGGGGCGCGAGCTCCAGGAACTCCTCGCCGTCGCGGCGCGTGAGGTTGGCGACGGAGCGGACCATCCGCTCGCCCCAGAGCAGCTCGTACGGAAAGGAAGGGATGTCGCTCATGTGGATCCCGGCGCAGACGACGACACCGCCCTTCTCGAGGGCGCGCAGCGCGGCGGGAACCAGCGCACCGACGGGCGCGAACACGATCGCCGCCTCGAGCGGCTCCGGCGGAAGATCGCCGGACGCGCCAGCCCATTCCGCGCCCACCGAGCGGGCGAACTCCTGGCCGTCCGCGTCGCCCTCGCGCGTGAACGCGAACACGCGGCGCCCCTGCCAGCGGGCGACCTGCGCGATCACGTGGGCGGCCGCGCCGAAGCCGTACAGGCCGAGCCGCTCCGCGTCGCCCGCCAGCCGCAGCGCCCGGTAGCCGATCAGGCCCGCGCAGAGCAGCGGCGCGGCCCGAAGCGGCGCGTAGCCGGCGGGAACCGGGAAGCAGAAGCGCGCGTCGGCCACCGCTGCCTCCGCGTAGCCGCCGTCGAGCTGGTAGCCGGTGAAGCGGGCGAGGTCGCAGAGGTTCTCCCGTCCGCTGCGGCAGAAGCGGCACTCGCCACACGTCCAGCCGAGCCACGGCACGCCGACCCGCACGCCGGGAGCGATGCTCACGCCCTCGCCCACCACGTCGACGATGCCGACGATCTGATGGCCGAGCACGAGCGGGAGCTTCGGCTCCGCGAGCTCGCCGTCGAGCACGTGGAGATCGGTGCGGCACACGCCGCACGCCTCGACGCAGAGCCGCAGCTGACCCGGCCCGGGCTCGGGCTCGGGCAGCTCCGCCTCGCGGAGGCGGCTCCCGGGCGTTTCGAGCACCATCGCGCGCATCACGACGCGAGCGTAGGGTACGCGGCCGCTGTGGGGAGGCAACGGGTCTCGTGACGGCGGCCGCGAGAGCGCTCGTCGGGATCCTCGCGCTGGCGGCGGCTGCGACCGCGCTCGGCGCGAGCGGCTCTCCGCACCCATGGCAGCCTTCGATGGGCGCGGCGATCCGGTACGCGTCCCACCGCGACGGCACGATCGCGTTCGCAGTCCGCACGCCGAGCCGCTCCTGGGGCTGGCACGCGACGAAGCGATTCCACTCGGCGAGCGTGATCAAGGCGATGCTGCTCGTCGCGTACCTCAACCGCACCTCCGTGCGCGACCGCGCCCTGAAGGCGTCCGACCGTGCCCTGCTCGACCCGATGATCCGCATCTCCGACAACGACGCCGCGAGCCGGGTCCTCGCGATCGTCGGCACGGGAGCCCTCCGCCTCGTCGCCTACCGCGCGGCCATGCGCCGGTTCACGCCCGTGGCCGGCTGGTGGGGCATGAGCGAGATCGACGCGGTCGACCAGACCCGCTTCTTCCTCCGGATCGACCGCCTCATCCCCCCGCGGCACCGCGCGTACGCACTGCACCTGCTGCGAACGATCACCCCCGAGCAGCGCTGGGGGATCGCGCGCGTGCGACCCTCGGGCTGGCGGCTCTACTTCAAAGGCGGCTGGGGATCGGGGATCGGCTGGGTAGATCACCAGGTCGCGCTGCTCACGCGCGGCCGCCAGCGGGTCTCCGTGGCGATCCTGACCTCGATGGACGACAGCCACGCGTACGGCGAGGAGACACTGCGCGCGATCGCCGCCCGCCTCCTGGGCGGACTCGCTCCGCGCAGGCGGTGCCGTAGGGAAGCCGCTCCGAGACCTAAGCTTCCCGCTGATGGCAGACGCGTCAGTCCAGCGGGTGGCCGAGGCCCTCGGCCGCGAGCAGACGGTCCGAGGGCTGCTCGAGGCCGCCACGCGCGAGCTCGTCGACGTGCTCGACGCCTCCGCCTGCCTGATCTCGCGGGTCGTCGGCGACCTCCTCGTCAGCCTGGTCGAGTTCTCCAGGGACGAGCGGACGCTCGGGCTCGGGCACGAGTACCTGATCTCCGACTACCCGCTAACCAAGGAGGTCGTCACCGAAGGCCGGCCACGCGCGGTCTCCCTGCTCGAGGCGGAGCCCGAGCCGAACGAGGCCGAGCTGCTGGAGCAGCTGGGCTACGAGTCGCTGCTGATGACCTGCCTGCCCTCGAACGGCCAGTGCTGGGGGCTCGTCGAGGTCTACCTCGACCGGCGGCGCTTCGACCAGGAGCAGGCCGCGATCGCGCGGGAGATCGCCGCCATCACGGGCAAGCAGCTCGAACGGCTCGAGGGCCGGCCTAAGACCTGAGCGAGGTCGCGACCTCGCGGAGCTCGGGGCGCGACGAGCTCCCCGAGACGACGAACAGGCGCACCGGGTTGCGGCCGGTGCGGAACGCGGACTCGGCCGGGAGGAGCGCGAACCGGACCGGTCCGCCGCTCGGGTCGCGGTAGGCGGCCGAGACCGCGGCGATCCGTCCGTCCAGGTCGAGCGCCAGCGCGGCCCCGGGTGCGACCCCGGAGAGCGTCCCGACGAGCGGCGACGGGATCAGCGGCGAGCGTCGCGGGAACGAGCGCAGGAGCTTGCTCCCGACCGCGTCGACGGTCGCCGCGCCGGCGGCCGAGCCCTCCAGGTGGAGCGTCCTGACGGGCGTGCCGACGAGCGACCGGTACGGGCCGGTCGCCGCGAACTGCGGACCCCAGTCGCCGCTCCCGAAGAGCGCGAGCTGGCGCGCCAGCCCGCGCTTCCGCTCGGCGAGCGCCTTCGCGTAGGGAGCCGAGATGTCGAGCACCTTGACCGTGCTCGAGCCCGGGCCGCCGGCGAGCGCCGAGTGCCCGGTCGTCTTCCACGGGATCGTGATCCCGAGCACGTCGGCGATCGTCGGGAGGATGTCCGGCGTGATCACGTGGCGGTCGTCGACCACCCGGCCTTGCTGCTGGCCCGGAAGCTTGATGAACAGCGGCGTGAACGCGAGCTCGCCCAGGTTCGTCTTCGACGGGCGGCGGCGCAGGTCGCCTCCACGGAAGCTGATCCCGTGGTCGGCGGTGACAACGACGAGCGCCTTGTCCCAGAGCCCCGTCGAGTGCAGGCGGTTCAGGAACTTCCCGAGCAGCCGGTCAGTGAAGCCGAGCTGGAGCAGGTGGCGCTGCCAGGCCTGGAGGACGAGCGGCGTGCGCCACCAGCGCTCGCCGGTGCGCCCGGGAGCGTTGACGGTCGCCACAGCGCGTACACGCCCGTCCGGGAAGTAGAGCCACGGCGTGTGCGGGAGCAGCACGTGCAGGAAGTACAGCGTGGGGCGCCCGTTCCCGGGCGGCCGGAACGAGTCGACGAAGCGATTGAAGTCAGGGACGCGGCTGAGGTAGAACGTGCTGAGGTTTACCTTGGGGAGCTTCGTGGGCGCCTCCGACGCGATCGCGGTCGCGGAGCCCTGGCCGAAGTCGCCCCACGACTCGTCGATCGCGGGCAGCCGCTCCTCGAGCTCGGGCGGTGCGATCAGGTGCAGGTAGACGACACGTGCGTCCGAGTACAGCGAGGAGAGCCGCTTCTCGGCGTTCTCCTGCTTCTCGTTGCAGAGTCGCTTCGGGCAGAGGCGCGTCTGCACCTCGGTCACGTCCATCCGGTAGCGGCCTCCGAGCAGCGTGAAGAGGTTGTTCGGATAGTCGCTCGCGATCGGGAGCGCGCCGCGCTTCGGCGGGTTCCCGGTCAGGATGACCGGAACGGCGACGGTCGTGGAGGCGGACAGCGTCGTCGTGTTCCGGAACCAGGTCGAGCTCGCCGCGAGGCGGGCGAAGTTCGGGAACCGCTTCGCGTCGATCGCGCCCGTCCTGTCCTGCAGGTCGATCACCGGGAACTCGTCGAAGAGGAGGAAGACGACCGGCGTCGAGGCCCTGATTTTCGCCGTGCCCGCGCGGCTCTCCGCCGTCGGGAAGACGAGCTGCTCGACCGGCGTGTTCAGCAGGAAGAGCGCGAGGAAGACGATCGGCGCCACCGCGAGCACGGTCACGAACGTCCCGGCCGCGCGGACGCGCCACACGGCGAGCGCGATCGCCACGCCGATCACGACCGCCCCGACGATCAGCGTGGTCGTGCCGTCGACGCCGGAGCGCTTGAGGAGCTGGACGCCGAAGACGGCTCCGAGAAAGCCGAGGAAAACGAGGTGCAGCACGTACCCCGCCGTCCGGCTGGCGAGGCCGGCGACGAGCTCGGCGGCAAGGAACACGAACGCCGGGACGAACGTCACGACGAGCGCGAACAGGACGATGTCGCCCGGCGTCGAGCCCCGGACCGCGAAGAACTCTGCGTTCTTGCCGAGGATGTCGAACAACGGCTGGGCGAGCGCGAAGCCAGAGACGGCGAACAGCTGCGCGCCGCGAACCGCCGGCTCGCGAAGGCGGCCGGTCCAGGCGATCCGCGAGAGCTCCGCGTGCGCGACCCCCATTTGGCGGCCATGCTAGCGCCTGCCGCGGGCCGCTCCGGCGTCGCCGCTATCCCTCGTTCAAGGGATATCAACCGCTTGCCGATAGGGAAAACGTGGCGGTCGACGTCTCCCTCCCGCGCCCGCAGGCGTTCGGGCGTGCGGCGACGGTCCCAGCGCGCCTCGTGCTCGCCGGGATCGTCGCGGTCAGCTTCGCGCTCCGGTTCGCGGCGGCGCTCGCGCACACCACCCCGCTCTACTTCCCGGACGAGTACATCTACTCGGGGATTGCGCGCTCGCTCGCCGAGAGCGGGCGCCCGCTGATCCGCGACCACCCCGCGCACTTCCCGGCGCTGCTCGAGCCGCTCCTCGCCTCGCCGTTCTGGTTCTCCCACGACCCGGAGCTCGCCTACCGGCTGACGCAGGCCGAGAACGCGCTCGCGATGTCGCTCGCCGCGATCCCGGTCTACCTGCTGGTGCGGCGGCTCGACGGCGGTCAGTGGGCGGCGCTCGCCGGAGCCGCGCTGGCCGTCCTCTCGCCGGACCTCTTCTTCGCCTCGTTCGTGCTCGCGGACGCGATCGCCTACCCGCTCGTGCTCGCGGCCGTCTACCTCGGGGTCTGCGCCCTCTCTCGGCCGACCCGCGGCGCGCAGCTCGGCTTCGCCGCTCTCGCCGGCCTCGCGACGTTCGCGCGCGTCCAGTACGTCTTCCTGCCGGTCGTCTTCCTCGCCGCCGCGCTCGTCGTCGAGCGGGCTTCCGTGCGCCGGCTCGTCCGGCGCTTCCGGCTGTCGCTGGCCCTGTACGCGGTGCCGCTCCCGCTGGTCGTCGTGCTCGGGCCCAAGCAGCTGCTCGGCTACTACTCGGGCGTCGCGGACTTCGGGATCAAGCCGCTCGTGATCGGGCACTGGCTCGGGACCGACGCGATGCTGCTCGCCTACGCGACCGGGTTCGCGCTGGTGCCGGGCGCGCTCGCCGGGCTCGCGGTCTCGCTCCACCGGCCGCGCGTGCGCGAGCACACCGGCTTCGCCGCGCTCGCCGTCGGCGTGCTGCTCGCCCTCTTCGTCGAGGCCGGGCTCTACGCGGCCAGCGGCACCGACCGCTTCCAGGAGCGCTACCTGATGGTCCTGCTGCCGCTCGTCTTCCCGGCCTTCTGGGTCTGGGTCCTGCGCGGCCGCCCCTGGGCGAAGCCTGTCGCCGCGCTCGCGGTCGGGTTCATCGCGCTCGCGGCGCGTGTGCCGCTCTCCGGGTACACGATCAGCGACGCGAAGCAGGACTCGCCGTTCCTGCTCGCGGCGTTCAGGCTCGAGCGAGCGA
The DNA here is from genome assembly GCA_035518635.1 of Gaiellaceae bacterium. Classification (GTDB taxonomy): domain Bacteria; phylum Actinomycetota; class Thermoleophilia; order Gaiellales; family Gaiellaceae; genus AC-32. The sequence continues at coordinate 52,101 of DATIXI010000063.1, read as the reverse complement.
TGGGCATCGGTGACGGATCACTGCTGATCGCCGTCGCCGCCACCTTCCTCGCGGGCCTCGCGATCGCAGCCTGCTTCCGTGCGTCCTTTGTGCGCTGGGCGGTGCTGGCGACGATCGTCGCGTCCGGCCTCGTCTCGATTGGCGCCGTCGCGTTCGACACCCACGTCGTCCGCTCGGTGCGCGCGAGCCTGCTCCCGGCCGACGCCCGCTGGATCGACCACTCGGGCCTCGGCGACGTGACCCTGCTCCAGACGCCCGGAACCCCACACGCCGCCGCGCACGAGCAGCTGTTCTGGAACCAGTCGCTGAAGCACATCGCCTTCCTCGACGACGCCTCGCCCATCGACGCGTTCGGCTCGCCGCGTGTTCGCGCGTCCCGGGACGGCCGGCTCGTCTCGCGGTCGGGAACGCTGCGCGGGCCACTCCTGATCTCGAACTACGCCGTTCGCGCCCAGCTCGTCGGCGCCGTCCCCGTCGCGCGCGGCGCGCACTACGAGCTCTGGCGCCCGGTCGGGATTCCGCGCCTCTCGCTCTTCGTCGGCGGCCTCTACCAGGACGGCTGGCTCGCCCAGAGCGGCCACATCACCGTGTTCCCGGCCAGGAACGGGCGCGTCCGCGGGGTGCTGAGGCTGCCGCTGTCGCTTCCGCCGAAGCCGCGCTCGGAGCGAACCGTGCTGCAGCTGCACGGTGCGGGCGTCGACCGCCGCGTGACCGTCCTCCCAGGACAGAGCGTGGTCGTCACCCTCCCGGTCTCGCGCCGCGGCCCGTGGACGCTGAACTTCCACACCGACCGTCCCGGCTACCTCGCGGACGCCCGCGCGATCAGCGTGATGGCCGGAATGCCGACGTTCACCGGCCTGTTCTGCGGCACCGCCCCGCCGACCAACGACGTCTAGAACGAGCCGCCTGCCGTCCCTTCGTGCTTAGTAACAGTCTGTTACTAAGTGGGTCGAGGATCACGCCGCACCAGCATGGGCGGCAGGGCAACGACGACTCGTCGTCGCCGGAAAGGCTGCGCGGGGGAACCGGTGGTCGGTCCCCCCCGATCCCTAGACGCAGTCCTTGAGGCCCTGCGCCTCTGGCAGGGACTCGAGCTTCTTCAGCGTGTTGTTCTCGATCTGGCGGATCCGCTCCCGGGTGACGCCGAACGCGCGGCCGACCTCCTCCAGCGTGCACGGCTGCGCGCCCGAGAGCCCGAAGCGGAGCTCGATCACCTTACGGTCGCGCTCAGGCAGCGAGGCCAGCGCGTTCTCGATGTCTTCCCGGCGCAGCGAGACCGACGCGGTGTCGAACGGCGACTCGGCCTGCTCGTCCTGGACGAAGTCGCCCAGCTCCGAGTCCTCCTCCTCGCCGATCGGCTTCTCGAGTGAGACCGGGTGCTGGGCCATCCGCAGGATGTCCCGCACCTCGACGGTCGTCATCTCGAGCTCGCCCGCGATCTCGTCGGGCCGCGGCTCGCGGCCGAGGCGCTGCACGAGCTGGCGCTCGATGTGCACGACCTTGTTCAGCTTCTCGACCATGTGCACGGGGATGCGGATCGTGCGGGCCTTGTCCGCGATCGCACGAGTGACCGCCTGCCTGATCCACCACGTGGCGTAGGTGGAGAACTTGTAGCCCTTGCGGTAGTCGAACTTCTCGACCGCGCGGATGAGGCCGAGCGACCCCTCCTGGATCAGGTCGAGGAAGCTGAGGCCGCGCCCGAGGTACGACTTAGCGATCGAGACGACGAGGCGGAGGTTCGCCTCGATCATCTGCGTCTTCGCGATCATGTCGCCGCGCTCGATCCGCTTGGCCAGATAGACCTCCTGGTCGGCGGTGAGAAGCGGCACCTTGCCGATCTCGCGCAGGTACAGCCGCAGCGAGTCGAGGCTCGGCTCGACGGTCAGGTCGAGCTTCGGGCCCTTCTCCTCCTCTGCCAGCGCGGGTTGCTCGTGCGGTGGATGCTTGTGCTGCTCCCCTTCGACCAGCTCGATCGAGTGGTCGATGAGGTACGTGTAGAAGTCCTCGATCTGCTCCTTGCTGAGCTCGACCTCTTCGAGGCCGGACACGATCTCGTCATACGTGAGGAAGCCCTTCTCGGTGCCGTCTTGAACGAGCTTGTGGAGCTCTTCGACGTCCGGAAGGGAGATGTCGACGGTGAGCACTTGACCTCCGGCTGTCTCGCGGCTTGGTTCCAACGCACTACCCAAAAACGACGAAAGCCGGTGTCGCTCTCTCCCCGGCTCCCCCCTCGCCGCGTCGGATGTTACACAGGAATTCGCAATTTCGAAACAATTTTCTTTACATCTTTGCGAGGTTCGCCGCAGGCTCTCCGTGGCTGTTCTCCAGCGGAACCTGGGCGAACGGGGCAAGGTCGAGTCCGAGCGCCTCGCCGAACGCGGCCAACGCGGGGCGAATGGCACGTGAGTTGCCGTCGGCCACCTTGACCGCGAGGCCGATTCCATCCGGCGACGCGGCGCACATCAGCCCCTCCGCGCCGCCCTTGGCGATCCAGCCCGGGAGGAGTCGCATCAACTCGGTGTCGGTCCCACCGTCGCCGCCCACGAGATCGGGCCTGGCGCGCATCGCGGCCGCGATCCTGTCGCCTCCGTCCAGGCCTGGGAGGCGGGAGAACGCGAAGGCCGCGCGCTCGAGCGGGACGGCGAAGCACGGCACCCCGCAGCCGTCGATACCCGTGGCGATGTCAGCTGTCGCAGCGGTATCCGCCATCAGGCCGGCGATCTCGAGCTGCAGCGGATGGTCGGCCCGGAAGTAGCCCGCGACGGGCCAGCCTCGCGCGCGGCAGACGGCGATCATCGCCGCGTGCTTGCCCGAGCAGTTGTGGTAAACGGGCTCCGGCGGGCGCCCCGGCTGCAGGCCGCACTCGAGCTCGTCCTCGCTCCCGCGGGTCTTGCGCAGCAGGGCGCGAACCGCCTCGACGTGCATGGGCGTGCCGAAGTGCGAGGCGGCGGAGATAGCGAGATCGTCGGTCGTCAGGTCGTCTCTCGCGCGCGCGAGCGGAAGCGCCTGGATCGGCTTCGCCGAGGAGCGGAGTGAGGCCGGGAGCGCCGGGTCTCCCGCCTCGGCGACGACCGCGCCGTCGCGAACTGCGACCGCGTGGACGCGGTGCACGGACTCGACGATCTCCCCGCGCCTGACGGCTACGCTGAGCGGCTCCGCCATGGCCGGGAGCCTACGTGCCTGAACTTCCCGAAGTAGAGGCGCTGCGACGGGCGCTCGACGAGCCCGTCCGCGCGTTCCCGATCGAACACGCGGGGCCGGCGCACGTGGCGACGCTGAAGACGTTCGACCCGCCGCTCGCCGTGCTCGAGGGGCGGCGGCTGGCTGGCGCGGAACGGCGCGGAAAGCGGCTCCTGCTGCCAACCGACGACGGCGACCTCGTCCTGCTCGTGCACCAGATGACGAGGGGCCGCCTGCGGTACCTCGCGCCCGGGGAGAAAGGTCCGAAGGCGCCGGCGTTCCGGCTGGGCTTCCAGGCCGGCGGGCAGCTCGTGCTCACGGAGGCCGGAGCGAAGAAGCGCGCGGGCGTCTGGCTACTGACCCCGGAGGCCGCCGAGACGGAGCTCGCGCACCTGGGCCCGGACGCGCTCGGCCTCGGCGAGAAACGGCTCGCGGAGATCCTGAGCCGCGACCAGCGCCGCCTGCACTCGCTCCTGCGCGACCAGCGGGTCGTCGCGGGCATCGGACGCGCCTGGGCAAACGAGATCCTCCACAAAGCGCAAGTGTCTCCATTCGCCGTATCCGGGGGACTGTCCACCGGACAGGTCCGAACCCTCGCGGATGCGATCGAGTCCGAGCTGCTGCGCGGGCTCGAGCTGCGCGAGCGCGGCGCGAAGGACGCGAGGGCCTACCGCGTCCACGACCGGCTGGGCGAGCCCTGCTACGTCTGCGGCACGCCAATCGCGCGTGTCGACTTCGAGGAGCACACGATCTACTACTGCCCCGAGTGCCAGACCGGCGGCCGCGTGCTCAAGGACCGGCGGCTCTCGCGGCTGCTCCGCTAGGCGACCGGCGCGCCGACGAGCCAGTCGAGCACGACGTCCCACTCGTCGACGAGAAAGTGGCCGGCGCCCTCGAGCACCTCGAAGCGGGCGCTCGGCAGCCGGCTCGCCACGTACTCGCCGTGGCTGCGCGGCGCGAGCACGTCCAGCTCTCCCTGCCAGAGCGCGACCTCGGCCGTGACGTCCTCCAGGTCGAACCCCCACGGCTTGCAGAACACGAGGTCGTCGTCGGCCCAGCCGCGCACGCCCTGCCGGGCGGCCTCGACGAACGAGTCGAGCATCGCTGTGCGGACCTCTTCGCGACGGCCGATCTCCTGATCGACCGCGGGCAGCTCGGACAGGATCGCGTCGAACACGGCGTCCGGGTCGCGGTGGAACTCGTCGACGTAGGGCTGGAGGAAGGCCTCGATCGACTCGCGTCCCGCCAGCGCCGCGTTGAACTCCCGCACGTTCAGGTCGGCTTGGCCGTCGAGGAAGTCGAAGTCGTCCGTGTCCGAAGGCGCCGGCGTCACCAGCGCGCCCACGCGAACCACCCGGTCGCCGAGCAGGGCTCCGCAGGCGAGCGCGTGCGGCGCCCCGCCCGACCCGCCGGTGACCGCGAACCGCTCGAAGCCGAGCGAATCCGCGATCGCCTCGATGTCGGCGGCCGCGTCGGCCACCGAGCGGCCGATGTGCGGGTCGGAACGCCCGTACCCGGGGCGGTCGTAGGCGACCATACGGACGCCGTGCCGCTCGTACAGCCCGGGGTCTGGGTGACGCGAGAGCCGGCTACCGGGAGTGCCGTGGCACGCGATGACGGGCGCGCCGTCCGCCGAGCCGCGCTCGACGAACGCGAGCGTCCGGCCGTCCCGCGCCTTCGCGGTTCCTTCCCGTTCCACGGCCGGGATCATACGGACGGCCCCGCGCGCCGAACGTGGGCACGCGTGACCGCGGCGGGGCTCTGCGCGCCGAGCAGCTTCAGCCCGAGCTCGATCTCCACGCGGAGCAGCTCGAGCACCCGGGCCGCCCCCGCCTCGCCGCCCGCCGCGAGCCCCCAGATCACCGCGCGGCCGGCCAGGACGGCCCGGGCGCCGAGGGCAAGCGCCTTCAGCACGTCGATCCCCCGCCTGATGCCTCCGTCCATCAGCACCTCCACACGGTCCCCGACCATCTCGACCACCTCCGGGAGGAGCTCGAGCGAGGCCGGAACGCCGTCGAGCTGCCGCCCTCCGTGGTTGGAGACGACGACCCCGTCCGCGCCGTTCTCCGCCGCGAGCAGCGCGTCCTCCGCGGTCTGCACGCCCTTGATCACGAGCGGCAGCGGGCAGCGCGAACGCAGCCATTCGAGGTCGTCCCAGGTCAGCGACGCGTCCACGCTCTCCTGGAGCGCGGTGTGGAAGTCGACGCGCCTGAGCGAGGCGGGGAGGTTCGGGGTCGGGAGGTCGTCGGGGAGCGCGAACGCTTCGCGGATGTCGCGCTCGCGCCGGCCCGCGACCGGGAGGTCGACGGTCAGCACGAGCGCGCGGAAACCGGCCTCGACGACCGCGGACACGAGCTCCCCGGTGAAGCCGCGGTCCGGCGACCAGTAGAGCTGGAACCACTGCGGTGCGCCCGGCGCGGCAGCCGCGAGCTCGGCGGGCGTCACGCTCGCGAGCGTCGAGACGCACATCAAGGTCCCAGCGGAAGCCGCGGCCCGTGCGGTCGCGCACTCGCCCTCCGGGTCGGCCAGCCGCTGGAAGGCCGTGGGCGCGACGAGCAGCGGCATCGAGACCTCGGTTCCGAGGACGGTCGTCGCGGTCGAGACCTCGCTCACGTCGACGAGCACGCGCGGCCGCAGCTCCCACCCCGCGTAGGCGGCCCTGTTGGCCTGGAGCGTCTGCTCGTCGCCCGCGCCGCCCGCGAAGTACGCGTAGGCGCCGGGGTCGAGCCGCGCGCGGGCCGCCTCTTCGTACTCCGCGACGTTGACCGGCTCGACGCCCGTCACGGCCCCGTCGGGCGGATCCTGAGCGCCTCGCCGTCCAGCTCCACCGAGCCACCCTGCGCCGTGAGCAGCCGGACTGCGATCGCCGCCCCGAGGTCGCGCAGGTCGGTCCCGAGGACGACGGGAGCCGAGGCGGACGTGATCGGGGAGAGCTCGAGCTCGTCACCCTGCACGCTCAGCCGAACCTCCTCGAGCCCGCCGTGACGGAGCGCACACCTCGCGAGCGCCGCGAGCGCCCGCTCGGTCGCGTCCGAGTCGATCTCGACCTCGGCACCCTCGCCGTAGACGACGACCCGCTCCTCCCCGAGCCTCCCCGCGACCGCGTGCGCGAGCTCGAGCGTGTCCCGCTCGTTGCGGACCGGGTCGTAGCGGCCCGCCTCGATCCGCGCGCCGAGCGCGAGCTCCTCCACGAGGTCGGCGATCTGGTCGGACGCGGAGTTGATCATCTCCAGGTAACGGGCCGCGGGCTCCTCGAGCTCGCCCTGCCGCGCAAGCGTCTGCGCGAACCCGTGCACGGTCGCGAGCGGCGTGCGCAGATCGTGGCACGCGAGCAGCACCAGGCGCGAGAACTGGTCTTCGTGGGTCACATTGGTAGCGTTGTCGGCCATGCGCGACTGGGGCCAGCTTCTCACACACGATCTCCAGGCCTCGCCGTCGGAGGTGCCGCTCGCGCTGTCGCGGACCGGCGTCGGCGGCGTCCAGAAGGCGATCCGCATCCGCTACGGAGGCAGCGAGAAGCTGATCGCGGCCGAGATCGACTGCACCGTCGACCTCGAGCCCGCGCGCAAGGGCGTCCACATGTCGCGCTTCCCGGAGCTCTTCGAGGAGGCGATCGAGGAGGTCGTGATCGGCGAGGCGCTGCTCGTCGAGCTCCTGGCGGAGCACATTGCGGCGCACATCGTCGAACGACAGCGCGCCCTGCGCGCCGAGGTGCGGATCCTGGCCCGCTACCCGCTCGAGCGGCGGACGCCGGTCACCGGCCTGCCGACCCAGGAGATGGTCTCGTTGATCGGCCTGGCGGCCGCCTCCGCCGAGGGCACAAGGCGGCTGATCGGCGTCGAGGCGAACGGCATCAACGCGTGCCCGTGCGCGCAGGGGCTCGTGCGCGAGCGCGCGGCCGACCGGCTCGGCGAGGCCGGCTTCGACGAGCTCGACGTCGAGCGGATCTTGGAGCTCGTGCCGCTCGCGACCCACAACCAGCGCGGCCGCGGGACGCTGTTCGTCGGGACCGACACCCCGGTGAACGCCGAGGAGCTCGTGCGGATCGTCGAGGGCTCGATGAGCTCGCCCGTCTACGAGCTGCTGAAGCGGCCGGACGAGTTGTTCGTGGTCGAGCACGCGCACCTGCAGCCGCGGTTCGTCGAGGACTCGGTGCGGATCTCGCTGCGCGACGCGCTCGCCGCCTACCCTGGGCTCGCCGACGGCGACTTCCTCTTCTCGCGACAGGTGAACCTCGAGACGATCCACTCGCACGACGTGATCGCGGAGCGCTACGGAACCGCATACGAGCTGCGGCAGGAGCTGGACGGCGGCAAGCCGGCCGAGCGCCACACCGAGCTCCGCGAGTGGCTCGCAGCTAGCGCTTGAGCGACGCCGGCTGGGCCCCGCGGCGGAACTCGAAGCGCTTCTCCGTCCCCGCGCGCAGGCGACCGATGTTCGCGCGATGGAGGATCAGCACCGCAAGCCCTGCGAGCGTCACGAACACGATCACCGGCCAGGGCTCGCCGAGCGCGATGGCGGCGATCGGCAAGCAGATCGCCGTGACGATGGACGCGAGCGACGCGTAGCGGAACGCGAAGAAGACGACCGCCCAGACCACGACCGCGATCGCGCCGAGCAGCGGTGCGACACCCAACAGCGCGCCGGTCGACGTCGCGACCATCTTCCCGCCCCGCTCGAACCGGAGGAAGATCGGGCGCCAGTGCCCGAGCATCGCGGCGGCTCCCGCGATCACCCCGGCCAGCGACCCGACGTAGACCGTCGCGAGGAAGGCGGGGACGAACCCCTTGGCCATGTCGAGCGCGATCACGGGCGCGCCGAGCCAGCGCCCGTAGACGCGCCAGACGTTGCTCGCCCCGATGTTGCCACTGCCGACCGTCCGGATGTCCTCGCCGCGGAACGCCCGCACCAGCCAGTAGCCGCTGGGAATGCTCCCGGCGAGATAGCCGAAGAGTGCGAAGAGCGCGGTGGTCAGAGGGTCGTCACACGGTGATCCGGTAGCCGCCCACCCAGTCGTTGACCGTGTCCCAGTCGAGGTTGTCGAAGAAGGCGTCGATGTAGGAGGCCCGGTCGGTGCGGTAGTCGATGAAGTAGGCGTGCTCGTACACGTCGAGCGCCACGAGCGGCGTCGCGTTCCACACCGGGAACGTGTTCTGCGCGTCGCCGACGTAGTTGAACAGCCGTCCCTCGTCCCAGTCGTAGGCCGTCCACGCCCAGCCGCGCCCGGCCATCCCCGTCGCCTTGAGGTCGGCCCGCCAGTCGGCGACGGAGCCGAAGTCCCGGATGAGCAGGCTCTTGATCGCGCCGTCCGGGTCGCCGCCGCCGCCGCCGAGGTGCTCGAAGTAGATCTCGTGGTTCTTGATCCCACCGATCGCGAAGCTGAGGTCGACCTTCAGCGCACGCACCTCCGAGTACACCTGGTTCGCGGCGGAGAGGTCGATCTCCGCGAGCCTGCCCATGATCTCGTTGCGCTTGTTGACGTAGCCCTCGTAGAGCTTGTAGTGCGCCTCGATCGTCTCCCGAGAGATGCCGTCGAGCTCGAGCAACGCCGGCTTCAGCGCGCGGGCCGTGATCTCCTCGTGATTGAAGGCCAGCGTTGCCACTGCGACTCCTTTCGACGACACCAACGCCTGGACGGCTGAGCATATCCCGCGGAGCGCGGCCCAAAGGCGGTAGCCTCGAAGGCCCACACGCCGAGAAAGGAGCACAGATGGCGTTCGAGGTCCCACCCCTTCCGTACGACTACGACGCGCTCGAGCCGCACATCGACGAGCAGACGATGCGCGTCCACCACGACAAGCATCACCAGGCCTACGTGGACAACGCGAACGCGGCGCTCGAGGGCACGCCGCTCCAGGACAAGCCGGTCGAGCAGGTGCTCACGAACCTGGAAACGCTTCCCGAGGACAAGCAGGCTGCCGTTCGGAACAACGCGGGCGGGCACGTGAACCACTCGCTGTTCTGGGAGATCATGGGCCCGGGCGGCGGAGGCGAGCCGAGCGGAGCCCTCGCCGAGGCGATCGCGGCGACGTTCGACTCGTTCGAGGCGTTCACGCAGCTCGTGAACGACACGGGAGTCAAGCGCTTCGGGTCGGGGTGGAGCTGGCTCGTGCACGACGGCACCGGCCTCGCGGTCTACTCGACGCCGAACCAGGACTCGCCGATCCTGAACGACGACGTGCCGATCCTCGGCATCGACGTCTGGGAGCACGCTTACTACCTCAAGTATCAGAACCGCCGCCCCGACTATCTCGCCGCCTGGTGGAACGTCGTCAACTGGGACGCGGTCTCGGAGCGCTTCGACCGCGCGGTCGCGGAGGTGGGCGCGCCCGCCACCTAGCGCGTGAGGGCCCTCGTCACCGGAGGGACCGGCCGGGTCGGGTCGGCGATCGCTGCGCGCCTCCGGCAGGAGCGCTGGTCGGTGAAGGCCGCCGGCAGGGCCGACGGCGATGTCTCGGAGGTCGAGGAGGCGCGCTCGCTGGTCGCGCGTGCCGTGGAGGAACTGGGCGGCCTCGACCTGCTCGTCAACGCAGCCGGGGAGGGCTTCGCCCCCGTTCCGGTGGAGGACATGACCGAGGCCCACTGGGATGCCGCCTTCGGCGCCACGGCGAAGGGCAGCTTCTTCGTCACCCAGGCCGCGGCGCCGCACCTGCGGAAGTCACGGGGCTGCGTCGTGATGATCGAGGACGTCGCGGCCTACCAGCCGTGGCGGTCCTTCGCCGCCCACTGCGCCGCCAAGGCGGCCCAGGCGATGCTGACGCGGGTGCTCGCCCGGGCGCTCGCGCCGGAGGTTCGCGTCTGCGGGGTCGCGCCCGGCTCGGTCGCCGTCGAAGAGGGCCAGGAGGAGCGCCGCGCGGCCGAGACGCTACTCGGCCGAATCGGCTCCCCTGAGGACGTCGCGGCCGCAGTCGTGTACCTGGCGGGCGCCGACTTCGTCACCGGGGTGTCCCTCGTCGTGGACGGCGGCCGCCTGCTCCAATCCGTGCCGCCCCGACCGCCGTAAGAACGGAGGCATGGAACTCGTGATCGACGACGCCCGCTTGCCCGCCCCGGCCCCACGCGCGACGATTCGCTCTGTGGCGACCGACGACCTGTCCGACGGCGAGCTGATCGGCCTCACCGCCGAGGGCGACGGCGACGCGTTCGAGATCCTCTACCGGCGCTACGCTCGACCCATGTTCGGCCTCGCGCTCCGCAGGCTCGGCGACCGCGGCCGCGCCGAGGACGCGGTCCAGGAGACCTTCGCCTCGATCTGGCGCGCGGCCAAGAGCTACAAGCCCGAGCGCGGCCCCGGGGGCCCGTGGCTCTATGCGGTCGCGCGCAACGCGATCGTCGACCGCGGCCGTGCCCGCAACGAGCCCGCGGTCGAGACCCCCGAGACGGAGTCCGACGATCCCGGCCCCGACGAAATGGCAGAGAAGGACTGGGTCTCCTGGCGCGTCCACCGCGCTCTCGAGGACCTCCCGGAGAGCCAGCGCGCGGTGATCGAGCTCGCCTACTGGAGCGGGTTCTCGCAGTCCGAGGTCGCGGAGCACCTCGGCATCCCGCTCGGAACCGTCAAGACGCGCACACGCGCCGCCCTCGGCCGCCTCGCAGACCTGCTGGAGGAGCTCGGATGAATCGAGAGCCCGACTTCCGCGAGCTGGTGGGCGAGGACGTCGAGCCGGAGGAGCGCGAGCGCCTCGAGCACGTCCACGACCTGCTCGTCGCGGCCGGCCCGCCTGCCGAGCTGCCGCCCGGCCTCGTCGACCCGGACGCCGAGTACGCGGAGGCGCAGACGTACGACTTCCTCCCGCGGCGCCGGACGGGCGCAGTGCTCGCGCTTGCCGCCGCGATCGCCCTGATCGCATTCCTGGGCGGGTACCTGACCGGCCAGCACAAGGGCGGCCAGTTCCCCGCGATCCGCACGGTTGCGATGCGCGGAACCGCCCTCGAGCCGGCCGCGTCCGGCACCGTCGCCATCGGCGAGCTCACCGGCGGCGGCAACTGGCCCCTGGAGGTGATCGTCAACAACCTCCCGCGGCTGCCGCACGACGGCTACTACGAGATGCTGCTGACGAAGAACGGGAAGCCGACCGCGAGCTGCGGCACGTTCGTCGCCTCGGGGCCGAGCGTCACGGTCCGGCTCAACGCCCCGTACAACCTCCGCAGCTTCAACGGCTGGGTCGTCACGCGCCACGTCCCGGGCACCCGCGGGCACCCGGCCGTGCTGACGACTTCTATTGCCTAGGGCGCGACGCGGCCCCCGGCCACGAAGGCTGCGTACGTGACGGGCATCAGCCGCTCGAGGAACAGCTCGCAGGCCTCGGCGTAGCGGCGGATCTCCCGCTGGGCGGTCTCGGAGTTCCGCAGCGAGAGGAAGTTCATCAGCGACCGCGCGTTGATCGTCCAGTAGAACTCGGTGTAGGCGCCGACCGGCAGCGCGCAGCGGGCGAGCTCGCGCGCCACGCCCAGCTCGACGAGCTGCTCATAGGCGAGGTACGCGGTCTCGTAGACCGCCTGGAGCTTCTCACGTGTCGCTCGGGCGATCTCGTCCGGGACCGGCTCGAACGAGTACGCGCCGGGCTTGCCCACCTGGCTGCGGACGTCCTCGGCCTCCGGGATGTAGAAGTCGTCGGTCGCGCGCGCGTAGCGGAGGCTGAACTCGTTGAACGAGCCGACCCGGTGCCGCATCCACTCGCGCGCGACGAAGATCGGCGCGCGGATGTGGAAGCGGAACGAGTTGTGCTCGAACGGCGTGCCGTGCCGGTCGCGCATCAGGAAGCGGATCAGGCCCTCGTCGGACTCGTCCATGACCTCCTTGTGCTTCGCGAAGCTGACCCGGGCGCCGTTCACGACCGAGAGGTCGTCGGCCATCGCATCGTCGAGCCGCACGAACCCGTGGTCGAGGACGTTCACGGTGTTGTCCGGTATCACTTCGGGCATGGCGGCCACGGCGGCGAGTGTACCGGGGCTGTATGTCGGCACCTCCGGCTTTTCCTACCCCACCTGGCGCGGTGGGTTCTACCCCGAGCAAGCGAGGCCGGCGGACTTCCTGAGCCTCTATGCCGAGCGCCTGCCGTCGGTCGAGCTGAACGCGACCTTCTACCAGCTCCCGTCGGAGGAGCAGATGCGCTCGTGGGCCGGGCGCACGCCGCCGGAGTTCCGCTTCGCCGTCAAGATGAGCCGCCGGATCACGCACTTCGGCGGCCTCGACCTCGTCGGCACGTTCTGCGAGCGGGCTCGCGTCCTCGGCGAGCGGCTCGGCCCGGTGCTCTGCCAGTTCCCGCCCACACGGCCGCGCGACGACGGGCTCCTGCGCTTGCTGCTCGACACGATCGACCCGGAGCTCGAGGTCGCCTTCGAGTTCCGGCACGAGTCGTGGGACGAAGTCGAGGTGCCGGTGCGCGTCAACTCGCTCGAGGGCGAGGCGTCGTTCCGCTACCTCCGCCTGCGCGAGCCCCCGTACGACGACGCCGCCCTCGAGGCCTGGGCCGAGCGGTTACGGCCCCTGCTCGAGGACGGCGTTCGCGTGTACTGCTACTTCAAGCACGAGGACGAGCCGACCGGGCCGGCCTATGCAGCTCGCCTCGCACAGCTACTCAGCCAGTGACCTCGTCGATCACCTCGTAGAAGCCGTCGGCTCCGGTCGACTCGACGTGCGGAGCCATCGCCTCGGCCCGCTGTCGCTGCATCTCGTCCATCTCCGGGCTCTGGAACGAGGCGGGATCGCGCTCGGTGATGCCGAAGGCGATGATCTCGTCCGGGTCGTTCAGGTTCCGGAGGATGTAGGCGTGGACGCCCTCCGGCCACTCATCCGCTTCCCAGGCCTTCCGCCACTCGTCGTAGCTGCCCGGCTTGAGCTTGCGCACGGTCAACGCTGCGTACTTGCCCATCGTCCCTCCTAGCTCGGGGTCACGGCGATTCTAGTTCCGACGATCTCGGCGATCTGATCGACCGCGAACCGCAGGTCGTCGTCCGTGTTGAAGAAGTGCGGCCCGAGCCGGAGCCCGACGTCCGGGCGAGAGTCGCAGAGGATGTCGCGCGCCGCGAGCTCCGCGCAGACCGCCTCGAAGTCGGGTGTTCGCACCGAGACGGTGCCGCCGCGGCGGGCCGGGTCGCGCGGGCTCCCGACCTCGAAGCCGGCCTCGTCCAGGAGCTCGATCAGCAGCGTCGTCTGCTCGACCGAGCGCGCGCGGATCAGCTCCACGCCGACCTCTTCGATCACGTCGTACCCTGCGCTGGCCGCGTAGAGAGCGGGGACGTTGGGCGTCCCGGTCAGGAAGCGGGCCGCCCCGTCCGCGTAGTCCTGCTCCGGCTCGAAGTCGAACGGGTGCGCATGCGCCTGCCAGCCGGTCAGCGCCGGCTCGAGCCGCTCGAGATGGTCGGGCCGCACGTAGAGCCACGCGGCGCCCGGGCCGCCGCAGAGCCACTTGACCGAGCCACCGACTGCGAAGTCGACCCCGAGGGCGGTCACGTCGAGCGGCACGGTGCCGACGGACTGGTACGCGTCGAGCACGACGAGCGCCCCGGATTCGTGCGCCCGCGCCATGATCGCCTCGACGTCCTGGATCTCGCCGGTCTTGAAGAGCACGTGCGTGACCGGGACGAGCAGCGTGCGCTCGTCGATCGCCTCGACCACACCCGCGTCGTCCGGCGCGACCACGATCTCGGCACCGCGGTCGGCCTGGGCTTGGTAGAGGTAGCGCACCGAGGGGAAGTTGCCCGCCTCGTAGACAATGCGGTTCCGCTCCGCCTCGAACCGGAAGCAGGAGAGCACGATCGCCTCGGCGATCGTCACGTTCTGGTGCATCGAGACGGTCCCCGGCGGAGCCCCGATCAGGCGGGCCATCTGGTCGCCGATCGTGAGCGGCAGGTCCCACCAGCCCTCCTCCCAGGAGCGGATGCCGCGCGTCCTCCACATGTGCGCGTACTCGAGCAGGCGCTCCTCCGCCGCGGCGGGCATCGCGCCGAGCGAGTGGTTGATGAGGTACGTCGTCTCCGCCAGGATCGGAAAGCGGTCGCGGTAGCCGACGAGGTCTTGCACCGGCCGCGAGTATAGGCAGCGCCGAGCGGCTCCTCTCGATCCCTCGGACGAGGGAATCTCGCGCGATTCCCCTTTCGGGGTGATGGGCGCACAACGGGTTGCGAATAGGTTCAAGGCACTCCCGGCGAAGAGGACGCGCCGGGCGGAAAGGGGTTCGATGGGGCTGCGGACAATCGGCGGTGGTTCGGGCGGCGGCTTCCGTCTCGACGGGCCGTGGACGGCGAGGCCGGGGGTCAGGCACAGCCTGCTGGCACTGCTCGTGCTCGCACTGGCGGCGCCGCTGACGGCGGCGGCCGGCGGCGGATCGCATGCGTCTCGCCAGAGTTACCTCGCGCCTTCGCTCGGCCGCGCGGCCGACCGAACGCCGGACGCCTCGGTCTCCGTGATCGTGCGCAGCGACGCGGGCACGGGAAGCGCGCACAGCGCTCTCGACCGCTACGGCGAGACGAGCGAGCTGCTCGACGTGGTCGGCGGGGTGGCCGGCCAGATCCGCGCGGGAGACCTGCCGAGGCTCGCCGCAGAGCCTGGCCTCGCGATCACACCGGACACATCTGTCGTCCTCGACCACACGACCTTCAAGGACTCGGGCGCCGGCTCGGGCGAGCTCTGGCCGCGGGCGGTCGGAGTTGATCAACTCTGGCCGCCCACGAGCTCGACCTCTGCTGCTCCCACGATCGCCTTCGTCGACTCGGGCATCGACTCGAGCCGACGGGACTTCGGAGACCGCGTGCTCGCCGCGGTCGACCTGACCTCGCTGCCTCACAACTCCAGGGGAGACGGCTACGGGCACGGGACGATGGTCGCCGGCCTCGCCGCCGGCTCGGCGCCCCGATACACGGGCGCGGCGCCGTCGGCGGGGATCGTCTCGCTCGACGTGATGGACGACCAGGGGATGGCGAGGACGAGCGACGTGATCCGCGCCGCCCAGTGGATCCTGCGCAACAAGGACCGGTACGGCATCCGCGTCGCCAACTTCTCGCTGCACTCCTCGACGGCCTCCAGCTTCCGCTGGGACCCGCTCGACAAGGCCGTCGAGAAGCTCTGGTTCTCCGGCGTCGTCGTCGTGACCTCGGCCGGTAACGACGGAAAAAGCTCGCGTCGCCCGGTGCGGATGGGCTTCGCGCCCGCCAACGACCCGTTCGTGATCACGGTCGGGGCTCTCGATCTCCACGGTTCGACGAGCCCTGACCGGGCGGACGTCCCGAGCTGGTCGTCGTGGGGCTACACCTACGACGGCTTCGCCAAGCCCGAGCTCGCGGCTCCCGGCCGCGGGATCACCGGCCCCGTCCCGAGCAACTCGACGCTCGCGAGGCGCGGGCACCTGACGAGGACCTCGAGCGGCACGTACGCGACCCTCTCGGGAACCTCGCTCGCGGCGCCCATCGTCTCTGGGATCGCCGCCGACCTGCTGGCTCTCAACCCCAGGCTCTCGCCCGACTGCGTCAAGGGCTCCCTGATGCTCGGCGCGCAAGACCTTTCGAGAGTGCGCTCGCTCGCAGCCGGGGTCGGGGAGGTCTACGGCCCGGCCGCAGCGTCCGCGCACAAGGCGCCGAACCCGAATCTCGCGCTCGACTCGTTCCTGGTCGCCGATCCGTCCGGGCCAGGCCTCGTCTTCGACGACGAGGCCTGGCTCGAGGCGGCGCAGGCGTCGCCCGTCTGGGACGCCGTCTCCTGGTCAGACGGCTGGGCGGGCACCTCGTGGTCGCTGGTCTCCTGGTCGGACGTCTCCTGGTCGGACGTGTCCTGGAGCGACGTCTCGTGGTCGGACGTCTCCTGGTCGGACGTGTCCTGGAGCGACCTCCTGCCGGACGACGACGGCTAGCTCGTTCGACGATCGCTAGCTCAGGCGCTTGAGAAGCCCCAGCGCGCGCTGGTCCCACGGAACGCGATGCGTGAGGCCGGCACCGCCGAGGCGCTCGCTGTTCTCCAGGTACCAGTCGTAGGTCTCGCAGAGCGCCTGCACGTTCGAGAGGCGGGGCTCGAAACCGAGCTCGCGCCCGGCCTTCGACACGTCGACGTAGGAGTCGCGATGCGCGGTGCGGTAGTGCCATTCCGCGAGCGGCGAGAGCCGCGCCAGCTCGAGCCCGCGGAGCGCGAGCTCGGCCGGGCGAGCCGGGACCGGCCGGAGCCGGCTGCTCGAGCCCGCGTGGTCGATCAGGCCCTCCAGGTCCGAGCGAACCGTCCCGAACTCGGCCGCGCCGATGTTGAACGTCTCCCCCGCCGTGTCGGCCGTGGCCGCGCTCAGGGTCGCTTCGACGAGGTCCTCGACCGCCAGCAGCTGGTAGCGGTTCGAGCCGTCGCCGAGGATCGGGATCCGCCGGCCCTCGCGAATCCAGTCGAACAGGATCTCGAAGACACCCAGGCGCTCGGGCCCGATGAACGTCTTCGGGCGAAGGACGACCACCTCGAGCCCGCGGCGGCCGACGCGATGTGCGACGCGCTCGGCCTCGATCTTCGACTCGCCGTAGTGCCCCACGCCGACGAGCGGCGCGTCCTCGCGGAGCGGGTGGTGCTTCGGGATCCCGTAGACCGCGGTCGATGAGATCAGGATCGCCCGCCGAACGCCTGCCTCGAGCGCGGCCGTCAGGGTGACCGCGGCGCCGTCGACGTTGACGGAGTGGATCGCCTCGCGCGAGGCCTGGATCGGAAGAGCGGCCGCGGCGTGAACGAGCACCTCGGCGCCGTCGACGAGCCTGGCAGCGGCTGATTGGTCGCGGACGTCGCCACGCAGCTCCTCGACCCTGCCCTCGAGCTCGTCGTCGTCGAGCGGCGCGAGGTCGAGCGTCCGCACGTCGTCCCCGTCGGCCAGCAGCCGCCGCGCGAGGTGCAGGCCGAGGAAGCCCGCGCCGCCCGAGATCGCCCAGCGCATGCGCCGAGGCTAGCGCTGCTGGGCCGGGGCGCGCTGCGCGACCGGCGCGCTGGGCGCGGGCCGCGGCGGAGGCTTCGACTCGACGAGCACCGCGGCGACGAGCAGGATCACGATCCCGACCGCGCTCTCGCCGATCAGGCTCCTGGGCAGCAGGGCGGACGGCTGGCGGCCGCGCTCGAGCGCCGGGCGGACGACGAAGTGGTGCACGGCCCCCCAGAGCAGCGCGAGCGACACGAGCCCGAGCTTCACCATCAACACCTGCCCGTAGCTCTCGCTCCAGAGGTCGGAGAGCCGCGGGAGCCGGATCACGCTCAGGTAGATCCCGGCGGAGAGCAGGACGACGATCAGCCCGGTCGCGAACTTCGAGAAGCGCAGGAACGCGGACCGGCGCAGGTCGGGCGCGAGCGGCCAGACGACGAACGCGAGCTGGATCAGGCCGCCCACCCAGAGGCAGGCCGCGGCGAGATGGGCCCAGTCCGCCAGCTCCGAGAGCCACGACGAGCCCGGGTCGACCGCGTCGTGGCCGGAGAGCGAGAGCCCCGAGGCGAAGCCGAGCGCCGCCAGGAACGCGGCCCAGAGCAGCTCCTTTCGGTCGGTCAGCCAGGCGAGGTAGACGAGGGCCGTGACGAGGGCGAAGCCGAGCGTCATCGCGATGAATGCAGTTCCGAAGCGCGTCCCGCCCGCGAGCGGGGCGAGGTCGCCGTAGAGGAAGTCCACGAACGGAAGCTGGAGCGCGTCCTCGGCGCGGAGCAGGAATGCGAGTACGCCCACCTCGATCGCAGCCAGTGCGCCCACGCCGGCGATCCAGAAGAAACGCCGCTCGGCCCTCGGTGGGAGCGGGCCCCGGACGATCAGGAGCCGGAACCCGAGCGCGCCGATCACGAGTGCGAGCGCCAGGAAGTACAGCCAGCGCACGATGTGCTCGCGCGTCGTCGGCCCGGAGGCGCCGAACGCCTGCGTGGGGGGCGGCGCCTTCTGCCGCACGCCGAACGTGAAGACGCCGCCGACGACGTGGCTGTCGGCCGAGACGACGCGCCAGCGGACCGTGTACCCGCCCCGCGGCAGGTTCTGCACGGGCGCCGTCACGACCCGGTTGTCCGTTCCCGGCCGGGCCTGGCCGGAGACGACGTGGCCCTTCGCGGTGTAGACCGTGATCGCGTTCGGCAGCGCCTTGACGCTCTGATCGAAGCGGAGCAGGACGAGCGTCGGCGACTTCGAGAGTCGCTGGGCGAAGCCGGGCTCGGTCTGCTTCAGCGTCGCGTGCGCCGCGGCGACCGCCGGGAAGAGGAGCGCGAGCCCGAGCAAGTAACAGACTGTTGCTTGGAGGCGTCTCATCGGTGCTGCTCACCCGCGAGCGGAGAGAGGTGGCCGAAGACCGGTGCCACGTCGCGGTCGCAGTAGAGGAGAAGCGCGGCCACCACGATCGTCAGCGCGAAGCCCGCGCGCCAGACCGCCGTCCGCGGCCGGAGAACCGAGACGAGCGTGACGATCGAGCCGCCGACGAGCAGCCACCCCAGCGCGTGGTGCAGGAATGCAGAGCGCGCGAAGTACCAGCCGTTCTGCTCGTGGATGAGGAGCGCGGCACCGGAGATGAACAGGGCGAACGGCAGCGTCAGGCGCCAGTACGGGTTGTGGAGCTTTCCTCGGACGAGCCCGAGCTCGGCGCCGCCGGCCAGCATGAGGACCTGCGCCCACGAGCCATGGGCGACCATGTGGATCGTCGAGTTCGTGAAGAAGACCATCACCGGCCACATCAGCACGCCCATCGTGAAGAGGAGCCCGGGCCAGAGGTAGGCGCGCCAGGCGCGGCGGCGCCAGACCTCCTCGCCGACGATCGCCTCCGCGAGCAGGCAGAGCCCGAGCAGGAGGAAGCCCGTGGCGAACATCCAGTGGACGTGCTCGGCCGGGGGCAGCATCAGCGGTCTTCCCGATCGGCCTCGAGGTCATCGACCACGCCCGGCGCGATGAACAGCGCGAAGACGATCCCGGCCAGGACGACCAGGATCGGCGGCTCGATTGCGAGCCACCAGAAGCCCTGGCCGCCGGGATGCAGCAGCGTGATTCGGTTGGGTTGGACGAACGCCCAGATGACCCCGGCGAGCATCGTCGCGGGGCCGAGGGCGGTGATCGCCCAGGCGCGCGCCGACCGGCGTCCGCGGACGACCGCGCGCTCACTGAGAGTTTGTGTGCTCATCTCCACCTCCCGCATGCAGGTGCCGACACCGGGCCCGCGGGCGTCTGGATGGACCGCGGGCTATGCGGGAAGCGGCGGCGGCCGGATCTCGAACGCGAGCCCGAAGAGCTTCCGCGGCGTGAGCGCCACGCCCTCGCTGCCGTGCGCCTGCGGAGGAGGCACGCCGTCGATGCGACTTGCGCGCGCGCACGTGTCCTGCGCGTAGCGCTCGTACTCGTTCAGCCAGCGCGAGACCGCGCTCCAGGCAACCGCGACCAGCACGGCGAGCACGGCGAAGACCGGCAGCGCGGAGGTGTGGAGCCAAGGCGCTAGCAGCGGCCAGCGGCCGACCGCGGCGCGCTCCGCGTCGCGCTGAATCAGGTAGAGGCCCGAGGTGACGACGAACGCCGCGAGCCAGAGCCGCGGCGACAGCTCGAGCCGCATCCTCGGGCGCGGGCGCGGCACCTTGCCGCGGGCGGCGAGCATCCGCCGTCCACCCTCTGCCGCCGTCCACGCGCGGACGAAGCGCCACGCGAGCCGGGCGAGCAGGAGCGCGACCCCGAGCTTCACGGCGGCGAGCAGGAACGGGTAGTAGTCGGCGCCCGAGTAGCTCGGCGCCGCGACGTGGCGGCCTACGTCGAGCCTGTGGGTGAGGCTGCGGCCCGCCAGCTCGGCGATCAGCGCCAGGAGTCCGAAAGCAAGACCTGAAGAGATGCGCTGGTGTCGCCGGACACGCTGCACCCCCTCAGTCTGCCCAAGCCGACCGGTCCAGTTCAAACCCGAACCGCCGTGCCCAAGTAACAGACTGTTACTAAGTCGGCTCGAACCGGCTCTGCAGGCGGGTTAGCCGAGAAGCGTCAGCTCCCAGCGGGGCTGGGAGGGGCGCTCGAATCCGAGCAGCAGGATTCGCTGCCACGTGCCGAGGCAGAGCTCGCCGTCCGCGAACGGGATCTGCTCGGTGCGAGGGCCGAGCAGCAGGCAGAGCAGCCGCTCGCGCTCGCGCTCGTCCTGGGGCACGAGCCGCGTGAGCAGCTCTTCCAGGTCGGTGAAGAACCCGCTCTCGCGCTCCTGCACCCGCACGAGCGCGACCTCGTCGAGCGGCGACACGTAGGCGATCCCGCTCTCGTGGCCGGACACCCGCAGCTCCCGCCTCACGTCGTTCGTGATGTCGAGCACGGTCAGCGAGGGGAGCGCCGACGCGATCGAGTACGGGACCTCGACGCTGGTCATCGGGCGGCCACCTCGCGCGGCAGGCGGAAGTGCACGTCCTCACGCGCCACCTCGACTTCCTCGAGCTCGTCGTAGCCGAGCGAGGCGAGGCTGCGCAGGACGAGCGCGACGAGCTCCTCCGGGGTCGAGGCGCCGGCCGTGAGGCCGACCGTCTCGTGCCCGGCGAGCAGATCGGGCTCGAGGCCGCTCTCGCCGTCGATCAGCTGCGCCTGCGCGCCGAAGCGCTCCGCGACCTCGACGAGCCGCTTGGCGTTCGAGCTCGCCTCGGAGCCGATGACGAGAACCAGCGAGGCGCCGTGGGCGACCATCGCCTTGACCGCGTCCTGCCGGTTCTGGGTCGCGTAGCAGATGTCGTCCGCTGCCGGCCGCTTGAGATCGCCAAAGCGATCCGCGAGCGCGTCCACCGTCTCGGCGACGTCGTCGAGCGAGAGCGTCGTCTGGGTGATCACCGCGATCGGCTTGCCGCCCGCGTCGAGCTTCGCAGCATCCTCCGGCGACTCGATCACGACCGTCGACTCCGGCCGCTCGCCGCGGGTGCCGATCACCTCGACGTGGTCGACGTGGCCCACGAGCGCGACCAGGTGGCCGCTGTCGGCATAGCGCCGAGCCTCGGCATGCACCTTCGAGACGAGCGGGCAGACGGCGTCGACGACGACGAGGCCGCGCCGCTCGCAGTTCTCGCGGACCGACGGCGCGACGCCGTGTGCCGAGAGGACGCAGATCGCGCCCGCAGGCACGTCGTCCTCGGAGTCGACGAAGACTGCCCCGAGGCCCTCGAGGCGCTTCACGACGTGGTCGTTGTGGACGATCTGGTGCCGCACGTAGACCGGCGGGCCGTTCTGCTCGAGCAGCCGCTCGACGATGTCGATCGCGCGGTCGACGCCGGCGCAGAACGAGCGGGGCGCGGCCAGCAGGACGCGCTTCACGCCCACTCCCTCGTCGCGGCGGAGAGGCGGCGAAGCGCCCTGCGCGCGTCCCCGGCCGCCCGGGTGAAGCCGCGCGGCTCGCGGGCGAACGCGCGCGCGAGGCCGGTCCAGTGGTAGCCGCCCTGGCTCGTGACGGCCCCGGCGATCCCGTTCAGCGGCCGGTCCGGCGTGTCGCTCACGGCGCGCAGGACGCCGCGCAGGCGGCCGGTCCGCGCGAGCGGCCCGCTCTCGAGGTCGGCCGCGTCCGCTCCCGTACGCTCGTGGAGCGCGCGCCGCTCGTCGGCGCCGTCCACGATCTCTTCCGCCGCGAGGATCGTCGCCGGCCGTGCCCCCGCGACGCCGAGCGGCTCGCCCTCCCAGAGCACCGACCCGGCGCCGTCGACGACCCGGGTCGCGTCGAGCACGGTCCCGGACGGGAGGCCGTCGCGCAGCGCGCCGGCGAGGCCGAACGAGACGAGCGCGCCCTCGGGTACGCCGTTCGCGGCGCCGAGCCCGACGAGCGCCGAGCGGGCCCCGGTCCGCCTGGCGGCACGCAGCTCGGCCGCCGTCGCGCAGGCGAGTGTCAGCCCGTCAGCGTCCATGCGGCGCTGCGAACGCTCTCCCTCATGCTCCCGGCGGCCTCGAACGCGGCCGACGGCTCGAACCCGGAGTGGATCCCGCAGTGCTCGCAGCGCGGGTCGTTGCCGGGCCCGTAGTCGTCCCACTCGATCCCGTCCAGCAGCGCGTCGTAGGTCGGGAAGATCCCGTCCGTGAGCAGGTAGCACGGTCCCTTCCACCCGTATGGGTTGCGCGTGATCGACCCCCAGGGCGCGCAAGGAAGCTTGCGGTCGCCGGAGAGGAAGTCCTGGTAGATCGGGCTCGCCAGCCAGCGGTAGCCGTTCTTGCGGGCAGCCGCGCGGATGGCGCGGAACTTCACCTCGTGCTCCTCGCGCGTCATCGTCAGCGACGGGTCGATCTGCGAGTACTGGTAGCCGGGCGCGACGAGCATCCCGTCGATGCCGACCTCGTTCGTGAGGTAGCCCATCATCTGGATCACGTCCTCGACCTGCGTCTCCTTGAAGACCGTGGTGTTGGTCGTGACGCGGAAGCCGCGCGCGCGGGCCTGGACGATCGCGCCGACGGCGACGTCCCACAGCCCCGGGTAGTCGCAGATGTAGTCGTGGATCTCGCGCATCCCGTCGAGATGCACGACGAACGTGAGGCGCTTGTTCGGCTCGAAGACGTCGAGGAACTGCTCCAGGCGCAGCGCGTTCGTGCAGAGCTCGATGTTCTTGTTCAGCTCGAGGAAGCCCGCGACGACGTCCTCGATCCCCTTGAAGACGAGCGGCTCGCCCCCGCAGATCGACACGACCGGCGCCGGGCACTGGACGCCGGCGTCGGTGCACTCCTCGACCGAGAGCCGCGCTTTGTTCGACTCGTACTCGCGGATCTTCCCGCAGCCGATGCAGGCGATGTTGCAGGCGAGCGTGGGCTCGAGCATGAGCACGAGCGGGTAGCGCTCTCCCTTGCGCTGCTGCTTGGCGACGTACTTCGCGATCTGAACCGTCGAGCCGAGCGGAAACTTCATCTCGAAAGCCTTTCTCGTAGACGACCGAGTGCGAGCAACGGAAAGTGGAGCCGGTAGAGGTGGTAACGAATCATGAAGTCAAGCGGAAACCCGGTTCCCGTGTAGGCGCTCTCCTCCCAGTCGCCGTCGGCGTCCTGCGCGGCGCAGAGCCATTCCCCGGCGCGCCTGGCCACGCGGCTCTCCGCCTCCCCTGCAGCGACGTAGGCTAGTAGCGCCCAAGCGGTCTGGGAAGGAGTGCTCGCTCCGCGCCCGCGGAAGGCCGGCTCGGCGTACGAGCGAATGTCCTCGCCGAAGCCGCCGTCCGCGTTCTGGACGGAATCGAGCCACGCGACCGCGCGCCGCACCTCCGGCCTGGCGGGATCGACGCCGCAGGCCTCGAGCGCCGGGAGCGCCGCCCCCGTCCCGTAGATGTGGTTGACGCCCCAGCGGCCGAACCAGGAGCCGTCGGCCTCCTGCTCGGCCAGGAGCCAGTCGAGCCCGCGGCGAACGGCCCCCTCGTAGCCGCTTTCCGGGGCGAGCGCCTCCAGCGCGTGGGCGGTGACGTCGGCGCTCGGCTCGTCCGTGACCTTGCCGAAGTCGCAGAACGGCAGCCTGTAGAGCCAGAACGCCTCGTTGTCGGCGTCGAACGCACCCCAGCCGCCGCTGCGCGACTGCATCCCGGCCGTCCAGGCGAGCCCGCGCTCGACGGCGTCGTGGCCGCGGTGGCAGCGGCGAAGGGCCATTGCGACGACGGCTGAGTCGTCGACGTCCGGGTAGAGGTCGTTCGCGAACTCGAATGCCCAGCCGCCCGGCGCGAGGTCGTGGTTGCGCACGGCCCAGTCGCCTGGGACGGTGACCTCCTCGCCGATCAGCCAGTCCGCCGCACGCACGAGCGCCGGGTGCTCGGGCCCGAGGCCGGAGTCGCGGAGCGCGAGCGTCGCGAGGCCGGTGTCCCAGACCGGCGACTGGCAGGCTTCGGGGCGCAGCCGGTCGCCCTCGTCGATCGTGAAGCCCTCCCAGCCCTCGACCGCGCGCCTGAACGTTTCGTCCTCGAAGCCGTGCCCGAGCGCGGCGAGCATGATGATCGACCAGACCCAGGGCGGCTGAATGCCACCCCACGAGCCGTCCGCCTCCTGGTGGGCCCGGACCCAGCGCTCGGCCTCCGCGAGCGCGATCCGCTTCGTCCGCGAGAGGGGAGGCGGCGCCTTGCTCCTCCCGGGCCTCGCGCCGATCTCCCGCAGGTCGACGTCCGAGCCGCGCACGGGCCGAAGAGCCCGGCAGGCGGCGAGCGGGACGAACGTGCCGCGGGCCCAGCACGAGAAGTTGTAGATGGATACATACCCGTCAGCGGGCAGGAGTACGAGCTCGACCGGGATCGGCGTGATCCGCTGCCACGGCCACTGGCCGAGAAGCGCCAGGAAGCATTTCGAGAAGATCCGCGTGCGCGGGATGCCGCCCCGCGAGCGGATGTACTCGCGAGCCCGCGGGCCCGGGTCGACGCCGGCGAGCTTCAGCGCCGCGTAGGCCTCCACCGAGGTCGAGAGGTCGGGCGGCCCCTCGAACCAGATCGACCAGGTGCCGTCGTCCCGCTGCCGCGCGAGCAGCTCGTTCGCGATCTTGCGGTCGAGCTCCGGGGTGCGCAGGCCGAGCACGTGGTGCCAGAAGAGGTGCTGCGCGATCATCGTCGCGTTCGACTCGAGCTCGCCGACCCACCAGCCGCCCGGGTTCTGGAGCTCCAGCAGCCGTCGCGTCGCCGCTTCGATCGCGGTGTCGAGCCTGGTCTCGATGCCTTCTTCCGTGATCGTCATGCGGCCACCTCCCTGCGCGAGCTTGCCAGGGCGCGCGCGGCCGCGCGGCCGCTTCGAACGGCTCCCTCCATCGTCGGCGGCCAGCCGGTCGCGGTCCAGGCGCCCGCGCGGGTGACGTTCTCGCGGCCCGTTCTCGGCCCGGGCCGCTGCGCTTCCGAGCCCGGCCGGACCGCGATCGTCGCCTCCGGCTCGCGGCTCACCCGCGACCACAGCAGCTCGGCGGGGCCCAGGCGCTCGGTCACCGCCGCCGCGATCAGCTCCACGAGCTGGCGCCCGCGCAACGCCTCCAGCTCCGGGGCTCCGGAGGAGACGACGGTCAGGTACTGGCCCTCCCCCGGCTCGTGCCCGGTGAGGCGGCCGCGGTCGAAGACCCAGTGCGCCGGACTGGCGAGAAGTGCGGCGAGCGGCTGCCGCAGCAGCTGACGGTCGAACAGCAGGTGCACGCTCACGATCGGGGAGCTCTCCAGCTCGGGCTCGGGCTCGCCGAGCAGCCGCGCGGATTCCGCGGGCGGGAGGGCGACGACGATCGCGTCGGCATCGAGGCTCCCGAGCTCGTCCACCCTCGCGCCGGTCTCGATCGTCGCACCTGCCTCCTCGAGCGCGCGGCCTGCCGCCTCGCCGTGCATCTCGCCGAGCGGCTTGGCCGGCAGCACGAGATCGGCGTCGCGCCGGCTCCCGAGCAGCGCGGTCTTGACGGTGAACACGCCGGCCTCGGCGCTCGCCTCCTCGGCGCGCAGGTTGAGCGCCGGCCGGATGAAGACGTCCCAGAAGCGGTCGATCGCCTGCTGCGACTGCCCTCGCACGCGCAGCTCGTCCGCGAACGTCTCCGCTCGCGTGCTCGTGCTCCAGTGCACGAGCGCCTTTACGACCCTGACCCGCTCGCCTATCGAGATGTGGCCGTAGCGCAGGAGCGCGCGCCCCGAGCGCCTGATCTCGGCCGCCCGCCCGTGCTCGTCGATCACTGTCAGCTCGAGCGGCTGCCTGCGCACGGAACCGCCCTCGCCGATCCGCGACAGGAAGCGCAGGTACTCGGTGAAGCAGCCGAGCGCGATGTGCTGGCCGTTGTCGGGCGGAGGCTCCGGGTCGCCCTCCCGTCGCGGCAGGGTCTGGACGGCGCCGCCGAGCGTCGGCCGCGCGTCGTAGACCGTCACCTCGTGGCCGGCGTCCACCAAGTCGAGCGCGGCGCTCAGGCCCGCCAGGCCACCCCCCACGACGGCGGCCCTCATCGCAGAAGCCCGGCCCCCACGATGCGCAGCTTCGTCAGCGGCGAGAGCCGGAGCGAGCCGTCGAACACGTCGAATCCGCGAGCCTCGATGCGATCAAGTGTTGCACGGTACAGGCCCGCGAAGGTACTGACGCAGGCCGCGCTGCGCCCGTCGAGCGAGGCGCGAAGGAGGAGCCCGTCCTCGAGGTAGGCGCGGGCGCGTGCCGCCTGGAAACCGAGCAGGGCGCGCCACTCTGGCGTGACGCGCCCGGCCGCGATGTCGTCCTCGGAGACGCCGTACACGTCGAGCTCGTCCTGCGGCAGGTAGACGCGGCCGAGCCCCCAGTCCTCCCGCACGTCACGGATGATGTTGATCAGCTGGAGCGCCACGCCTAGCGTCTCCGCCCGCTCGACATCGTCCGAGCCGTACACGGCGACGCACGCGACGCCGACGGCGCCCGCGACGCGCCTGCAGTAGCCGAGCAGGTCCTCGAACCCGGCGTAGCGGCTCTGTCCGGTGTCCTGGAGACCTCCTTCGACGAGGTCGTGGAGCGCTCGGTCCGGGATCGGGTAGCGCGAGCGCGCGTCCGCGAGGGCGACGAACGCCGCGTCGTTCTCGGGCGGTGACTCCAGCGCCCGCTGCAGCTCCTCCAGGTGCGTGCGCTTCTCGTCGTCCGGGAGCCGGCCGTCCGCGACGTCGTCCACACGGCGCGCGAACGCGTAGATCGCGGCGATCGCCCGGCGCTTCGGTCGGGGCAGCACCATGATCCCGTAGGCGAAGTTGCGCGCCTCGCGGCGGGTCGTCCGCTCGACCTCGGCGTAGGCGGCGTCGACGTTCACCTGATCGCCGCCAGCGCCAGCCGGGCGCGCGAGGGACGCGGCCTCCCGTTGAAGATGTCCCAGTCGGCGCGCTCGAGAGCCTCGAGCGCCGCCAGCCCGCCGCGGGCGAAGACCGCCACGGCCAGCCCGTTCCGCCCGCCGAGCCCGCGTCGCAGGTCCTCACCCGAGGCCAGCAGCCCGCGCGCCCGCTCCGCCTCGAAGACGAGCAGCCGCCGGAGCGGCTCGTTCGGCTCGTCCAGCTCCGTGACGCCGAAGCCGCGCCGGTCCTCGGCCGGCAGGTAGACGCGCCCGAGGGCGAGGTCGCGCGGGACGTCCTGGAGGAAGTTCACGAGCTGGAGGCCGGTGCAGACATCGTCGGAAAGCGCGACCAGCTCGGGCTCCGCCCGGCCGAGCACGCCGAGCACGAGCCGTCCGACCGGGTCGGCCGAGTGTATGCAGTAGCCCTTCAGGTCGGCCCAGGTCTCGTATTCCGAGATCCGCTGGTCCATCCGGTTCGCATCGATCAGGCGCTCGAACGGCTCGCGAGGGAGGCCGCAGGCCCGGATCGTCGGCTGCAGCTCGCGCATCACCGCCCACTCCGGCTCGCCCTCGTAGCAGGCATCGACCTCACGCTCGAGCTCGTTCAGCGCCGCGAGCCGGTCACGCTCCTCGATCTCGTCGCCGAGGATGTCGACGAGGCGCGCGAAGCCGTAGATCGCGCGCAGGTGCGGCCTCACCGCGCGCGGGAAGAGGAGCGAGGCGACGGGGAAGTTCTCCGTGCGCGCCCGCGCTGCCACCGCGCTGACCGAGGCGGGATCCACGCCGAAACCTTGGCGCGCAGCCACCCGCGCCGTCAAACACTTAGTAACAGACTGTTACTTGGAGGGGCTCGGTCGGCGGAGGCTCAGACGGCCGGCTTCGGCCAGATGCGCGTCAGCGACATCCCGGGGCGCAGGCCCCTGCGCGTCGCCTCGCCGGCCGGGAGCTCGAGCACCGCGCGCGCCTTGCGGCACGACGAGACGCGCCAGGGCTCCATCGCAGGGGAGACCTTGAGCACGCGGTCGCCGCGATCCAGGAAGACCGCGTCGATCGCGAAGCGCATGAACGCGGTGTGGATCGAGGCCGCCGGCCGGAGGAGCAAGCCCTCTCCGGCCGGCAGGCCGCGCCTGCCAAGAAGACCGCGCAGGCGCGCGAACGGCGTCTCCGCGAGGAGACACCGTTCGCAGACGACGGTTCCGTCGTCGCTCGCCAGCGCGAACTCCGGGAGGTCGGGCACTAGTACCCCACGTGGATGTGGTCGTAGTGGTTGGCCAGCGGGAAGGAAGGCCCGCCGAGCCCGAGCAGCGAGATGATCTGCGCCGGCAGCATCCGCCCGGGGAGCATCAGGAGGGCGCGGACGGCCTGCTCGGTCACGCCGCCCGGCTCCTGGTGCCCGAAGATCGGCACGCCGCCGAGCGCCGCGATGTCGACCGCGCGGCCGTAGATGTGCGCCGAGACCACTCCGGGCCGGGCGTACAGCCGGTGTCCGCTGATCAAGCAGGAGACCGTGACCTCGTGGAAGGTCTGCTTGAGGTACAGGATCACGGCGAGGACGCGGACGTCGACCTTGTGGTTCTCGATGTCCTGGCGCCCGCCGGGATAGATCTCGATCTTGTCGTTGTGCAGGATCCGATCCTCGAGATCGCGCTTCTGCGAACGCAGCCCGTAGACGAGACTCGCGAGCCCGACCGCGCGGTAGTAGTGGCGCAGGGCCACGGTGTGGTCGGCGAACCCGGTGTCGCTCGAGTACGAGAGCGCCGCGGCCCAGCCGTTGGCGCGCCCGCCGAACGTGCCGAGCTTCAGCGCGACGTTGCGCAGCTCGGTGCTCGTGGCGGGGACGCGTCCGCTGTGACCGCCCGAGCGGAGCACGGCGAGGACGAGAGCCCAGTCGACGTGCGCCTGCCGTGAGTACGCGACCAGCTCGCGCGCGAAGCGGAGGCGGAGGCGTGCGGCGGGCGGAGTCGGGTCGGGCGCCTGCTGGTAGAGCCAGACGGTCGCGCCCGGAAGGCTGCCCTCGGCGTCGAGCGGCTGTGCCTTCTTGAGCTTGTGCAGCTTCTGGCGCTGCTTCTTGGGCGCCGACCCGCGGGAGCGCTTGCCGGCCCCCTGCTTGACGGTCGACTGCTTCGTGCTGGCCTGAACCGCGCGCAGCGTCTTCGTCGATCCGCGGTCGGTCATCGGCCGCGCGGAGAGGAGCGCCGGCTTGGCCGGCGTCACGTTGACGTGGCTCTGGAGCTGGGTCGGCTGAGCGGCCGGAGCGGGTGCCGGAGCTGCCTGGTCTGTTCCCGTTGTCGTCGTGGCCGTCGTGTCCGTCTCGGCGCCGGTGGTCGTCGTCGCCGTGGTGTCCTCGCTCTGGGCGACCGCGGTGCTGTTGTCGCCCAGGAACTCACGCACCTGGTTGCCGGCGCCCGCCGAGAAGGCGAGGCCCGCGAAGAAGAGGGCGCAGAAGGAGAAGGCCATTGCGAAACGCCGGGCCTTGCCCTTGCGCGCGGGCTGCGCGGACTGGGGTGTCGGCTTCGGCGCAGGCAGCGGCTGGGAATCCGGGTCCTTCCCTCCGTCCCATTCGTCCCAGCCCCGGCTGAACACGGCCAGGAAGCAGCCCGCCAGCGAGACGAGGAAGAGGTGGCGAACTAGTCGCCTGGTCAGAGAGTTGCGTGGCATTGCCTTGCTCCCGTTTGGTCGGGCGCCGAAGGCCGCCACATCGGCGCGAGCTCGAAGTTCGCTGATCTGCGCGAACGGGAGCGATATCGACCCTCCGGACGAGGGGCTTTCCCCCGATCGAGGGATGCCACCCGCAAATCACCAATTCGAGGGATGGGTCGGGCGGTCGAACAGAACCGATGATCGCCGCATCTAAGCCTTTTAGGCGGCGCGGCCACGCCGATTGCAATCTGGAGGTGTCTCGGCGTGACCAAACGAATCGCCCGAAGGATCAACCGGCTTCTCACAGGGCTACGACGACATCCCCGGACCTTTCCCGTGGGCAGGCAGCACGCGCTGGCGTGCGCGACGAAGTGAGAAGGGAGGTGAACCAGATGCTGAAGCTCTTCACCTTCGTGCAGGTCGCCGCCGATTCGCTGCGCCGGCGCGAGGAGGGGCAGACGATGGCGGAGTACGGAGTCGTGCTCGCAGTCATCACTCTGGCCGTGATCGGAGCGATCACGCTCCTCTCCGACAACGTTCGGAACGCGATCGAGAGCGTCGCCAACATCCTGCCCTAGGCAGGTGAGTTTCTCCGGAAAGGGGCCCCTTCTCCGGAAGGGGCCCACTCCCTTCGAAGCCTCAGGAAAGTCTCACCCGTGACAGATATCCGCCGCAAAATCCAGTTCAGACCCGAAAAGGGCCAGTCGCTGACCGAATTCGCGCTCGCCCTGCCGATCCTCGTTCTCCTGCTGTTTGCGGTGATCCAGTTCGGAATCGTCTTCAACAACTACGTCACGTTGACTGACGCGACCCGAGCCGGCGCACGCAAGGGCGCGGTCTCGCGGCAGGCGACCGATCCGACGGGCACAACCGTCAGCGCCGTCCGCTCCTCCGCAGCCGACCTCAATCAGGCCAACCTCAGTGTCGCAGTGAGCTCGACGTGGCTCGCCGGGTCCGACGTCCGCGTGAGCGCCTCCTACCCGTACTCGATCAACTTGTTCGGCGTGGCCGTCAAGACGGGAGTGCTGACCAGCACGACCACGGAAAGGGTGGAGTGAGGCAGCCGACTACGGCGCCGAGAGATTTGTAAAGCCAGCACGCAAACCGACCGACAAACCGAGAAAGAAACGGAGCCATGGCATATCGAGCGAGAAACATCATGATCGCGGTCGCCCTCGCGGCCGTGGCCGCACTCCTCACGAGCTTCTACGTGACGAGCTACAAGCGGCACGTCCAGCGGAGCGAGGACCACGTCACGGTGCTCGTTGCCAAGGAGGACATCCCCGAAGGAACCAGCGGCGCCGACGCGGCGCACATGCTGAGCAAGGTCGACGTCCCGCGCCGCAGCGTCGTGCCGGGCGCGATCTCCAACCCGGACCAGATCGCCAGCCTCGTCGCCACCCAGGAGACGCTCCAGGGCGAGCAGGTCACGACCCGCCGGTTCAACCCCGTCGCCGAGAACGGCGTCCGCGCAGACCTCAAGGGCACGACGCGCGCCCTGCAGATCCAGGGAGACGCGCAGCAGACACTCGCCGGCACGCTCGTCGACGGCGACCACGTCGACCTCGTCGCGACCTTCCTCTACCCGGACGGCAACTCGCCGGACTCGATCCACGTGACCCGGGTCGTCCTCCGCAATCTCAAGGTGCTCACCGCACCGGCGGCTCCGGCTGCCGGCAGCAAGCTGACGAACAACCTGCAGAACAACTTCTCGGTGATGCTCGCCGTCACCGACCGGCAGGCCCAGAAGCTGAACTTCACCACGACCGTGGCCAGCGGCTCGAACGGAGTCAACTGGTCGCTCGCGCTACGGCCCGTCCTCCACTCGGCCGACAGCCCCGAGAGCATCACGTCGCTCAATTCCATCCTGAAAGATGGCCTGAGCGCCAAGGGCCAGCTGGCCGCCGCCCTGAAGGTAGGCCAGTGATGCCTGACGAGACACAGACCGAGATCCAGACCACGACGCGCGAGCGGGCCCGCATCTACGTCACGGGCGACTGTGACGGGCTGCCGGACCTCCGGGAGGCACTTGCCAACCATCCCGAGGTCGAGCTCGTCGGCTCCTCCGCCTCGGTGGCCGAGGGCGCCTCGACGCTGACCGGCGGCCACCTGCAGGTCGTGTTGCACGCGACCCGCTCGGCGACCCTGCCGGTGAACGAGATCGCGGCGATCCGCGAGCACTCGCGGGCCCCGCTGATCCTGCTCGCCTCGAACGGCTCCCCGGCGCTGCTCGAGGAGGCACTCGAGCACGACGTCGCCGACGTCCTGCTGCTGCCGCAGCTGACCGACAACGTCGTCTTCGCGATCCGGAAGGCCGGCCACGCGGGCAAGCGCCTCAGCGGCCCGCAGCGCAGGCACGGCCGGCTCGTGACCGTGTTCTCGCCCAAGGGCGGGACCGGCAAGACCGTCACCGCGACCAACCTCGGCACCTCGCTCGCGAAGCACTGGGGCAAGCGAGCGCTGCTGCTCGACCTCGATCTCCAGTTCGGCGACGCCGCGATCATGCTGGGGATCGAGCCGGACAAGACGATCTACGACCTCGTCACCGCTCCGGGCGAGCTCGACTCGGAGAAGCTCGCCGGCTACACGACGCGTCACGCCTCCGGGCTGGACGTGCTGCCGGCGCCGCTTCGCCCCGAGGACGCCGAGCTCGTGACCGAGGCAAAGCTGGCCCGGCTGCTGGAGGTCGCGCGCGAGTCGTACGACGTGATCGTCGTCGACACCTCGCCGTTCTTCCACGGGCCGATGCTGGCCACCCTCGACCGCACCGACGAGCTCCTGCTCCTGTGCGGGCTGGACGTGCCGACACTGAAGAACGTCCGGCTCAGCCTGCAGACGCTGGAGCTGCTCTCCTTCCCGCCCGACCGCGTCAAGCTCGTCCTCAACCGGGCGAACTCCAAGGTCGGGATGAAGCCGAAGGAGGTCGAGGCGGCGCTCGAGCGCGAGATCTCGTACGAGATCCCGAGCGACCGCATCGTCCCGGTGTCGGTCAACAGGGGCAACCCGGCGGTGCTCTCGGACTCGAAGGCCGACTTCTCGCGCGCCGTCCGCGCGATGGCCAAGCAGCTCGTCGCCGCCCAGGCAGCTGCGAAGCAGAAGAAGAGCTTCCTGGCGACGCTCTCGAGGAGCTGACGATGGGCCTCCACGACCGACTCAACAAGCAGACCGGCTCGATCAACGGCGGAAGCCCGGACGCGCTCGACGCGCTCGGCGGCCAGCAGGTCGAGGTCAACGAGAAGAAGCCCGATCCGTACGCGGAGCTCAAGACCCGGATCCACCACGCGTGCATCGCGAAGCTCGGGCCGCAGCTCTTCTCGGCCGGCAAGGGCCAGGACGGGGCCAGCGACGACGACATCGCGGAGAAGGTGCTCCGCGTCGTCACCGAGCAGCTCGCCCTCGACCGCACCCCGCTGACCCGCGAGGAGCGCCGTCAGGTCACGCGCGAGCTGACCGACGACATCCTCGGCTATGGGCCGCTCGAGCCACTCCTCCGCGACGACTCGGTCACGGAGGTAATGGTCAACAACTACGACCGGGTCTACGTCGAGCGCAAGGGCAAGATCGAGGTGTCCGAGGCGACGTTCGTCGACAACGCCCACCTGCTCCGGATCATCGACAAGATCGTCTCGCAGATCGGCCGACGCGTGGACGAGGCGTCGCCGATGGTGGACGCCCGCCTCCCCGACGGCAGCCGCGTCAACGCGATCATCCCGCCGCTCTCGCTGCGCGGGCCGACGCTCACGATCCGGAAGTTCTCGCGCGACCCGTACACGATCGACGACCTGATCTCGTTCGGGACGACGACCCCCGAGGCCGCGCAGTTCCTCTCGGCGTGCGTCCGCGGGAAGCTCAACATGCTGATCTCGGGCGGAACCGGCACCGGTAAGACGACGACGCTGAACGCCCTTTCGGCCTTCGTCCCCGACGACGAGCGCATCGTCACGATCGAGGACGCGGCCGAGCTCCAGCTGCAGCAGTCGCACGTGATCACGCTGGAGGCCCGCCCACCGAACATCGAAGGCGAGGGCGAGGTCCGGATCCGCGAGCTCGTCCGCAACGCCCTCCGAATGCGCCCCGACCGGATCATCGTCGGCGAGGTCCGCGGCCCGGAGACCCTGGACATGCTCCAGGCGATGAACACGGGCCACGAGGGCTCGCTGACCACGATCCACGCGAACTCCCCGCGCGACGCGCTGGCGAGGCTCGAGACGCTGGTGCTGACCGCCGGTGTCGAGCTGCCCCACCGCGCGATCCGCGAGCAGATCGCGAGCGCGTTCGACCTGCTCGTCCAGATCGCCAGGCTCGTGGACGGTTCCCGCCGCATCACCCACATCACCGAGGTGCTGCGGATGGAGTCCGACGTGATCACGCTGCAGGACATCTTCGTCGCCCGCCCGCCCGACGAGGACGGCGGCGACGATGCCGGCAAGCCGGTCAAGCTGCTGAACCCGCTCGACAGCACCGGCCTGAAGCCGCACTTCCTCGAGAAGATGGCGGCGAACGGCGTGATGCTGCCGCCGAGCTTCTTCAGCGACACGAGCACGTTCCGGCCGAACTTCGCGGCCGCGAGCTACGGCGGGTTCGAGTGAGCCGCCCGCAGACGCCCCGTCGCCGGCGGCTGCTCCGGATCCTCGTCCTGCTCGGAGTCGTCGCCCTCCTCGTGCCGCTCTCGGCGGACGCCGCGATCACGCTGCGCGGGGTCGACGCGAGCGGCTACCCGACGATCCGCGCCACGGTCGTCGCGCCGGTTGCCACCGACCAGCCCCCGACGCTGAGCGAGAACGGACAGCCGGTCGTTGGCCTCAACGTCCAGAACCTCGCCTCGGCCAAGAGCGTCGTCGTCGCGGTCGACCGATCGCAGTCGATGAGCGGCAAGAAGCTTGCCGACGCGATCGCCGGAGCCCGCGCGTTCGTCGCCGACAAGGCCGACTCGGACCGCGTCGCGGTCGTCGTCTTCGGCTCGAACGCCGTCGAGCTGACGAAGTTCTCGTCCTCGACGATCGACGCGGACGACGCCCTTCGCACGATGACCGTCGACCCGAAGTCGGGCACGGCGCTCTACGACGCGCTCGCGCTCTCGACCCAGGCGCTTCAGCGCCAGCAGGGCCGGGCGCGCGTGCTCGTCCTGCTGACAGACGGCCAGGACGTGTCCAGCCAGACCTCGCTCAGGGACGCGCTCGCCGCGGCCAAGAAAGCCGGCGTGCTCGTCTACCCGATCGGGATCGGCGACTCGGCGACCACCCAGGCGCCGCTCGAGCAGATGGCCCACGCCACCGGCGGAGCGTTCCACAGCACCGCCGACACCTCGGCGCTGAAGGGCATCTACTCCTCGATCTCGGCAGAGCTGAGGCGGACGTGGCGGCTGAACTACGTCACCGCCGCGCGGCCGGGCGACCAGATTCACCTTCGCGTCGCGCTCCAGCCCGAGGGCGCGGTCTCGACGAACCTGAAGGTGCCGGGCAACCTCGCCGCGCCTGACCAGAGCTCGGGCGGCCTCCCCTCCCCGTTCTACTCGCCGTTCGGCGGGCTCGTCCTCGCGGCGCTGGTGGCGTTCCTCGTCCTCAGCGCGGTCGGCTTCCTCCTCATGGGCGCCAAGGGCTCGTGGGTGAAGGGCCGGCTCGCCCCGCACGTCGAGGGCGGCAAGAACCGGAAGGGCCGACGCGAGAAGGGCGAGCGCCTCGCCGCGTTCGCGGGCCTGTTCCGCGCAACGGAGCAGGCGTTCGGCCACCGCGGCGTCTGGAAGAAACTCAACACCCGGCTCGAGCGGGCCGACGTGCCGCTGCGCACGGTCGAGTTCGTCTACCTGATGGCCGGGGCGGGCGTCGTCGTCACGTTCCTCGCGCTCCTGACCGGGCGCTCGGCGCTCGGGCTGCTGATCGCGTTCGTCCTCGGGGCGATGATCCCGTACGTCTGGGTGACGCTCAAGGCCAAGCGCCGGATGACGGCCTTCGAGGACCAGCTTCCGGACATCCTCGTCACCCTCGCGGCCTCGCTCAAGGCGGGCCACAGCTTCAAGCAGGGCATCCAGACGATCGTCGACGAGGGCCAGGAGCCGGCCAGCAAGGAGCTCGGCCGCGTCATCACCGACACCCGCCTCGGGCGCCCGATGGACGACGCGCTGGCCGAGACCGCCGAGCGGATCGGCTCGAAGAACTTCTCGTTCGTGATCACCGCGGTCACGATCCAGCGCCAGGTCGGCGGCAGCCTCGCGGGGCTGTTCGACATGGTCGCCGACACGGTGCGGCAGCGGCAGCAGTTCGCCCGGAAGATCCGCGGGCTGACCGCGATGGGCCGCGCGTCCGCCTACGTGCTCGTGGCCCTGCCGTTCTTCATCGCGATCGCGATCACGGTGATGAACCCGAGCTACATGGAACCGCTCTACCACACGTCGACGGGCCACAGGCTGATCTTCATCGGCCTCGTGATGATGGCCTTCGGCTCCCTGCTCCTGCGACGGATTGTCCAGTTCAGGGGGTAGCCGCATGAGCCTTCGGACGACGATCACCCCACCCTTCCGCCACCTGGAGGTCCTCTGATGCTGCTCGTGATCCTGCTCGGGCTTCTCTGCCTCGCCGGGTCGGCCTACTTCATCGGCGACGCGGTCACGCTCTCGTCCCGCGAGCGGCGCGTCTCCATGCGCCGGGCGGCGCGCTACGGCGCGTTCCGCACCCCTC
Source organism: Gaiellaceae bacterium (assembly GCA_035518635.1). Lineage (GTDB taxonomy): Bacteria > Actinomycetota > Thermoleophilia > Gaiellales > Gaiellaceae > AC-32. The sequence continues at coordinate 15,967 of DATIXI010000063.1, read as the reverse complement.
TCGGCCAGGCACCGAAGCCGTTCAGCGAGCGCGTCCTCAACCCGCTCGGCAATCGACTCGCGAAGTGGACGCTCAAGCTGCACCCGAGGACGACGGTCGACGGCGTCAGCACGCGCCTCCTCGCCGCCGGGATGGGACGCACCGTCTCGCCGAACACGTTCCTCGCGTTCAAGTCGGGCCTGGCGCTGGTCGGCCTCGTGGTCGGTGCGCTCTTCGGCGGCGCGGTCACCGGAGCGGGGGGCAGCCTGCTGTTCGCGGTCGTCCTCGCGGGCCTCGGCTTCATCGCTCCGGACTTCGTGGTCTCGCACAAGGCGCGCGGCCGCAAGGAGCGCATCCGCGCCGAGCTCCCGGACGCGCTCGACCTGATGGCGGTCAGCGTCGAGGCCGGGATGGGCTTCGACGGCGCGATCGTGAAGCTGACCGAGCACATGGCCGGCCCGCTCGCGGACGAGTTCGCGCTGACCCTGAGCGAGATCCGGATCGGCGAGTCGCGCCAGGACGCGCTCAAGAAGCTCTCCGAGCGCGCGGGCACCCACGAGCTGAGCTCGTTCGTGCGCGCGATCATCCAGGCCGACCAGCTCGGCATCTCCCTCGGCCGGATCCTGCGCGTGCAGGCGACCGACAGCCGGCTCAAGCGTCAGGCGGCCGCCGAGGAAAAGGCCATGAAGGCGCCCATCAAGATGCTGTTCCCGACCGTCCTCTTCATCTTCCCGGCCATGTTCCTGGTCATCCTCGGGCCGGCGTTCCTCAACCTCTCGAAGATCTTCTAATCCGGACCGGAGGCGACGATGCCCGACAAACCCGACAGCCAAGGAGCAGAGACCGAGAAGGGGTTCGGAACCGGCCTGCGCGCGCAGCTGCAGCGCCGGCGCAACGACGCCGAGGAGGCCGCGCCGCCCAACAAGGTCGAGGCTGCGGCGACCCCCGCGCCTGCCGCTTCAGGTGAGGCGAGCGCCGAGGGCATCGCGATGCTGACGGCCGAGCTCGAGGCCGCGCACGGGCGCGAGAAGGCGCTCCGTGCTCAGCTCGAGGAGCAGGCAGCGCAGCACGAGGGCGAGGTCGCGACCGACAAGGAGCTCGCGTACCGCGGGAAGGAGCTGGACGAGCGCGAGTCGAAGCTGACCGAGTTCGAGGGCCAGCTCGAGGAGCGCGAGCGGCGGATCCGCGAGCAGCGCGACCTGATCGAGGCCGAGCACGCCCGCGTCGCCGACCTGCAGGCCGAGCTGACCGCCGAGCACCAGCTGGTGGTCGAGCGGCAGCAGCAGGCCGAGGCCCGGATGCGCGAGCTCACCGACACCGAGCGCGAGCGCGAGAAGTCTGCCGCCGGCCTGAACAAGCAGCTCGCTGCGATCGCGGAGCGGGAGAAGAAGATCGAGCGCAAGGAGAGCGAGCTCGCCACCCGCGAGCAGGCGACCGAGGTCCGCCTCCAGGGCCGCGAGCGCGCGTACGACAAGCGCGAGAACGAGATGCGCGTCCAGGAGAAGGCGCTGGCCGAGCGCGAGCGCAAGATGGGCACGCGCGAGGCCGAGATCAAGAAGGAGGCCGCCCGCCTCGCCGCCAAGGACGAGGCGATCGGCGAGCGCGAGGCCGAGCTCCTCCTCAACCAGGAGCGCATTCGCTCCGACGCCGAGAAGTTCGAGCGGGAGCTCTCCGAGAAGAGCCGCGTCGCCGAGAACGCCGACGCCCGTGCCGCAGACCTCGACCGGCGCGAGACCGAGCTGATCGCGGCCGAGGCCGAGCTGCACCGGCTCCAGGCCGCGTTCTCGCAGCAGGAGAGCGACGCCAACCGCGGCCGCGACCTCGAGGAGTGGAACACGCGGCTGAGCGCGCTGGAGCAGGAGCTCACCGCCCGCGAGGCCGAGCTCACGAGCTACGAGTCTGTCACCGACTCGCAGAAGCAGCGCACTGACCGGCGCGAGAAGCGCCTCTCCGCGATGGAGGAGACGATCCGTGACCGGCTCAAGGAGCTCGACGAGCGCGAGGCCGACATCGAGCTGCGCGAGGCCGGGCTCGAGGCCGACATCGAGATCCGCAGCGAGAAGCTCGAGCGGCGCGAGGCGATGCTCGCGGAGCTCGAGGAACGGCTCGGCAAGCAGGAGTCCGAGCTCGCCGCGTACGTGGCGAAGGCGCAGTCCGAGATCCAGCGCCGCGAGTCGGACTGGTGGCAGAAGCAGCTCGGCAGCGACACCGAGATCCCCGCAGCCTGAGTCAAGCCGCAGCCTCTCTGGACCCGGGACGCGTAAGGTTCCGGGCGATGACAAACGCCACACTCCATACGAACCACGGCCCGATCGGAATCGAGCTCTTCGACGAGGACGCGCCGAAGACCGTCGACAACTTCGTCAAGCTCGCCGGCGACGGCTTCTACGACGGCGTCACCTTCCACCGCGTGATCCCGGACTTCATGATCCAGGGAGGCGACCCGACCGGCACCGGCAGCGGCGGCCCCGGCTACTCGTTCGAGGACGAGATCAACGACCACAAGGTCGAGCGCGGCGCGCTCGCAATGGCGAACGCCGGCCCCAACACCAACGGGAGCCAGTTCTTCATCGTCACCGCCGAGGCGACGCCCTGGCTAGACGGCAAGCACACCGTCTTCGGCCGCGTCACGGACGGGATCGACGTCGCGGACACGATCTCGACGGTCCCGACCGACTCGCAGGACAAGCCCCGCGACCCGGTCGTGATCGAGCGCGTCGAGCTTCCGGCCGCCGGGGCCTAGGCTTCCGCCGGCTGCGGCTCGGGGAGGCCGTCCTCGTCCGAGACTCGCGCCTCGGCCGAGAGATTCGGGAGCCACTCGAGCCAGCTCGGGAAGTACCAGTTCCACTTGCCGAGCAGCTTCATCGTTGACGGGAGCAGCACCGCGCGCACGATCGTCGCGTCGAGCAGGATCGCGACGGCGAGGCCGAAGCCCATCTGCTTGAGGTCGATCTGGCGCAGGCTCCCGAAGATCGCGAACACGACGACCATCACGATCGCGGCGCTGGTCACGGTCCCGGCGGTCGTGACGATCCCGCGCTGGACCGCCTCCTCGGTGCGCATGCCGCGGTCGACGAGCTCCTTGATCCGACTGACGATGAAGACGTGGTAGTCCATCGAGAGCCCGAACAGGAGCACGAACAGGAAGAGCGGCAGCCATGAGGCGATCCCGCCGTTCGACTTGAAGTCGAGGACGCCCTCGGCCCAGCGACCCTGGAACGTGAGCACGAGGATCCCGTAGGCCGCGCCCACCGAGAGCAGGTTGAGCACGATCGCCTTGATCGGGATCACGATCGAGCGGAACGTCATCAGGAGCAGCAGGAACGCGAGGCCGAGCACGAAGCCGAAGACGAGCGGCAGGTGCGTCTTCATCAGGTCGTTGAAGTCGCGGTTGCCGGCGGTCTCGCCGCCGACGGCGACCTCCACGCCGGGAACCGCTCCGATCGTGGTCGGGATGATGTCCTTGCGCAGCTCGCGGAGCGCCGTGTAGGCCGTCGTGCTCCGGCTGTCGGTCGACGCGATCGGCATCGTCACCCGCGCGATCGTGTTGGACGAGTTCATCGTCAGGTCGACCGGGAGCGTGATCTTCCCGGTAGCTAGCGCCTTCTCCCGCATCACCCAGAGCGCCTCCTGGGCCTGGGTGGTGTTCAGGTCGTTGCCCTTGACGACGACAACCATCGGCACGGGTGAGCCCGGGAACGCCTTCTCGACGCGGTCGAACGTCTTCACGATCGGGATCGACGTCGGCAGGTCGGTGACGCTGGGGAACTTTGTGCTCAGGTGGAAGGCCGGGATGGCAAGCACCACGAGCAGCCCTGCGGACATCAGCATGGACATGAGCGGGTAGCGCAGGACCGGCCGCAGGATGGCGCTCCAGACCCTGGAGCCATGCCCCGAGGCCTCGCGGTGCAGGAACGGGATCCGCCCCCTCTCGACGTTGTCGCCCAGCCGGTGCATCAGCGCAGGGAGCACCGAGAGCGATCCGATGATCGCCACTGCGACGACGATCATCGTGCCGACGCTGATCGACTTGAACGTCGGGTCGCCGGCGACCAGCATCCCCGCGATCGCGACGAGGACCGTCGCGCCCGAGATCAGCACGGCCTGGCCGGATGTCATGGCCGTCCGCAGGAGCGCTTCGTGCGGGCTCTGGCCGCGGGCGCGCTCCTCGCGCTCGCGCTTGAGGTAGAAGAGCGAGTAGTCCACGCCGACCGCCATCCCAACGAGCAGGATCACCGACTGGGTGGCGTCCGAGGCCGGGATCCCGTGGCTGAGGAGTGCCGAGAGCCCGATCGCGGCGAGGACGCCTGAGAACGCGAGCAGAACCGGGATCCCGGCGGCGACCAGAGCGCCGAACGCGAAGAGCAGGACAATCAGGGTCGCCGGGATCGCGAGCTTCTCGGCGCGCTTGAAGTCCTCGCCGAGCGTCTTGTTCAAGGCCTTCCGAGCGCTCGCGTCGCCGAACTCCTCGACGACGAAGCTCGGGTTCGCCTTCTGGGCCGCGGCGACCGCGTCCAGCGCGCCCTGGACGTGATCGGGCGCGTCCTCGAGCTTTCCTTTGATCTCGAAGCGGACGAGCGCCGAGTGCCCGTCCTGCGAGATCTGCCCCTCGCTCTTGGACACGGCCGCGAGCGGCGAGACGATCGCGGTCGCCTCGGGCACCTGGTGAAGCCGGGCGACGACGTCGTTGATCACGGCCCTGAACTCGCGGTCGCGGGCGACCAGGTCGCTCCGCTGGATCAGGACCGACTCGGAGGCCGGCTGCTTGAAGTCGCCGCTCCCGAGGATCCTCTGCGCGCGACCGGACTCGCCGTCCCCGGCGTTCGAGTCGAGCAGCTTGTTCGTCCCGATCGCGTTCCCGAGGAAGACCGCGACGAACACGAAGATCAGCCATCCGAAGAAGGCGGTCTTCCAGTGCGCGGCGCTCCAGCGCCCGGCGCGGCCCGCGAGGTTCGTCCTCTGCATCTGCCAGCTCCCCCGTCGGGGCAGGGTAACCGCGATCGTCCGGGACCGCTACTCCGGCAGGCCGTGCTCCCGTTTCGCCTCTTCTTCCATCCGCTCGAGGCGCGTGTAGTAGTCGGGGAACTCGTTCAGATGGGCGAGCGCGATCTTCCCGGTGACGACGGGATCGTCGCCGGTCACGTTCGTGGACGAGTCGTGGAGCCCGTGCTCGAGCTCGACGTCCATGCCCATCCGGAACTGCTCGACGTCGAACGGCGCCGTCTCCCAGTCGATCCCGATCTGCTCGCCGATCTGCCGAGCCTCCTCGGCCGAGAATGTCTTTCCTGTGCTCATGGAGGCCACTCTACGCAACGGCGAGGGCCCGCCCCGGCGCCAGGGCGAGCCCGTCTCGACGGCGAGAGCTAGGCGCTCGGGCCGTTCGAGCCGTTCGAGCCCTGCTGAGGAGGAGCGGGCATCCCCGACTCGACCTTCACGACCTCGAACTGCCTGTTCACGTAGACGGTCGCCGGCGTCCCGTCGGCCTTGACCATGTGGGCCTCGTACGCGGCGTTGCCGTCGGCATCCGTCTCGACGCGGATGACCGTGCCGCCGGGCACCTTGGCGAGGGCCAGTGCCTTCACCTTGGCCGCGGCCCCGCCGGTCAGCAGCGTCTCGTCGCTGCGCTGCCTGCCCCATGGTTTCTGCGCGTTGGGGGCGTTCGCGGCAGGCTGGATCGCGATCGAAAGCCCGCCGCCGCTCGAGGCGGACGACTGGCTCGAGCTCGACCCGCTGGCCGCGCTGGCGATGCCGTACGTTCCCGCGGTGAGCCCTACTGCGATCGCCGCGAGGGCGACCACACGCTCGGGCGTCCACCGTCTCTGCTTGTCCATCGCTACTGCCTCCTTCCTGTCGTTTCCGCCCGATCCGGGCGCACATGCACCGTCGCAGGCGGAGCTGAGACGGCGCTATGACTGCGCTAAGAACTCGTTAAGAACCCTTCGCGGCGGCCAGCGGAGCCGCCTGCCCGAAACTACTGAGCCCGGTCAGCGAAGGCACTGATGGCGGGTGCGACTTCTTACGAGAGGCTTGCAGGAGTCCGAGATCTCAGCGCGACCAGGAGCGTAAAGGCTGTTGCGCGGACGATGGCCCCGGGCGCAGGCGACAACTGCGAGCAGGAGGTAGCCGTGGTCACGATCGACAAGGACGTCACCATCAAGGTGCCCCCGGAGAAAGTGTTCGGGTTCCTCGAGGATCCCAAGCACTTCACCGAGATCATGCCCAGCCTGATCGACGTGACGAACGTCGAGAAGCTGCCGGCCGGTGGGTACCGGTATCACTGGCTCTACAAGCTCGCCGGCGTGAAGTTCGAGGGCGAGACCGAGACGACCGAGTTCGTCTCGCCGGAGACGATCATCGACAGGACGAAGGGCGAGATCGAGAGCACCTTCAAGTGGAAGTTCCTCAAGGAGAACGGCCACACGAAGGTTCGCCTCGGGATCGACTACAAGGTGCCGACGAAGATCGTCGGCAAGGTCCCCGAGCCCTACCTCGTCAGGCTCAACGAGCGCGAGGCGGAGATGATCCTCTCGAACCTCAAGGACCGGCTCGAGCACTAGTTCTCCCGCCAGAGAGAGCGCGGAGGGGCTTCGGCCCCTCTCGCGTTTCCCGGGGCCCTCGGCGCTGCGTTCGGCGAATATGGACCCTGGATGTCTCACAAGCGTGACGTGATCGTCGTCGGCGGCGGCCACAACGGGCTCGCCTGCGCCGCCTACCTCGCCCGGGCCGGGCTCGACGTGCTCGTGCTCGAGCAGCGGCCGGTGCTCGGCGGCGCCGCGGTCACCGAGGAGCCGTGGCCCGGCTACCGGATCTCGACCGCGTCGTACGTCGTCAGCCTGATGCCGCCGCAGATCGTCTCCGACCTGCGCCTCCCCGACCACGGCTACCGGGTCTCGATTCTCGAGCCGGACTACTACGTCCCGTTCCCGGACGGGACGACGCTGACCATGTGGGGCGACATGGCGAGGACGCAGCAGGAGATCGCGAAGCTGTCCACCCACGACGCGGAGGTGTATCCCGAGTTCGACCGCTACTTCGACCGCCTCGCGGAGCTCCTGCGCGACATGCTGTTCGTCGTCCCGCCGAACCTGCGCGTCGGCGACCTCCCGCGCTGGCTCCGCCTCGGCGCGCAGCTCCGCCACTGGCGCGGGCGGGACATCGCGGAGCTCCTCCGCCTCTTCACGCTCTCGGCGGCCGACCTGCTCGACGAGTGGTTCGAGGACGAGCGTGTCAAGGGAGCGTTCGGGACCCAGGCCGTGATCGGCGCCTGGGGCGGGCCGATGACGCCCGGCTCGGCGTACGTGCTGATGCACCACTGGATCGGCGAGGTCGGCGGCCACGAGGGAGCCTGGGGCTGGGTTCACGGCGGGATGGGCGGAGTCAGCGCGGCTCTCGGCGGCGCGGCCCGCGCGGCCGGAGCCGAGCTGCGCACCGACGCCACGGTCCGGCGCGTCGTCGTCCGCAACGGGCGGGCCGTGGGAGTCGAGCTCGCGTCGGGCGAGGTGATCGAGGCCCAGCGCGTGATCTCGAACGCGCACCCGATCACGACGTACAGAGACCTCGTCGGCGAGGACGAGCTCCCGGCGGAGGTCGTGCAGGACATCGACCGCTTCCGCACGCGCTCGGGCTCGGTCAAGGTGAACGTCGCGCTCGGCGGGCTCCCCCAGGTCGCGGGCTGGGAAGGCGAGATCCCCGGCGACCCGCACGCGGGGCTGATCGCCGTCTCGCCCTCGATCGAGTACCTCGAGCGAGCGTGGGACGACGCCAAGTACGGGCGCACGTCGGCGCACCCGTACGTCGAGACGGTCTTTCCGACCGTGCTCGAGGACGGCCTCGCTCCCGAGGGCAAGCACGTGATGCTCTGCTTCACGCAGTTCGGGCCGTACACGCTCGCCGAAGGCACCTGGGACGACGAGCGCGAGGCCTACGGGAAGCGCGTCGTCGAGACCCTCGGCGCCTACATGCCAGGGCTCGACGGGCTCGTCGAGCACGTCGAGGTGCTCGCGCCGCCCGACCTCGAGGAGCGGTTCGGCCTCCTCGGCGGCAACATCTTCCAGGGCGAGATGACCCCCGACCAGCTGTTCTCGCTGCGCCCGATCTTCGGGTACGGCGACTACCGCTCGCCGATCGCCGGCCTGTACCTCTGTGGCTCCGGGACGCACCCAGGCGGCGGCGTGATGGCCGTCCCCGGCCGCAACTGCGCGAAGGTCGTGATCGGCGACGTCCGCCGGGCACGGGCACTCGAACGGATTCGACGTAAGACGCGCTAGCCGCCGCGCACCACGAAGAACGCGATCGCGACGTACTGGCAGGCAACCGCCACGATCGTCAGCGCGTGGAAGATCTCGTGGTAGCCGAACACGGTCGGCGCCGGGTCGGGGCGGCGCCGCGCGTAGACGATCGCGCCGAGCGTGTAGGCGAGGCCGCCGACGCCGAGTAGGACGATGGCGGCCGGGCTCAACCGCGAGATCAGCTGCGGGAGAACGGCCAGCGCCCCCCAGCCGAGCGCGAGCCCGATCCCGACGGCGAGCCACTTCGGCGCGTCCGCCCAGGCAAACCTGAACACGATCGCGACAACTACGCAGAAGTAGACCGTCGAGAGAACGGCCAGGCGCCAGGTCCCTCCGAGCACGAGCAGGCACACAGGCGTGTAGGTCCCGGCGATCAGGACATAGACGCCTGCGTGGTCGACGCGGCGCAGCCAGGGCCGCACCCGCGGCGTCCAGGCCACGCGGTGGTAGAGAGCGCTCGCGCCGAAACACGCGGCGACCGAAGCTGCGAACACCGAAGCCGCGACGTGACCGAGCCCACCATTGGCGCTGGCGATCAGCAGCGCGCCCACGGCGAGCGACGCCCAGAAGGCGATCTGGTGGAACACGCCGCGCAACAGGGGCTTGTCCAGAGGAGTGTTCGCCGCCGCAGGAGCCGAGGGAACAGGCACGGGTCAACAATAAGCTGACCGGGCGGCGGATGGGATCAGCGTCGAGCTAGTCGACGCAGACCCGGCAGACAGGCGTGCGCATCAGCCGCCCGCAGGCGGGGCACCGCCGGTGCTGCCGCGCCTCGAGCAGGCCCTTGGTCACTCCCATGCGGAGCATCGCTGCGCCGACGCCTGTGGTGACGACGCCGAGGAGTGCGAGATGCTGCGCGAGCGCGTTCATGCCGGTGTTCTTCAGACGGGCTTCGGGGCCGTAAGTTGGCGGGAACGGAAGCCGCCAGGCGGCCGATTGCGTGCCGAAGTGCCGAAACGCGAGTCGGTGCACCTTCCCATGAGCTATCGGGCCATCGACCCACCGCCGGCGCGCGCAACCCGGAACTGCCCGAACGGCGGTGCGGTAGTACTGCGCCGCCTTCGCCCGAGTCGTGAGAACCGAGGCGACGGAGTCCAGGCCCTGATGCGGCGACCCGAGACTGGAGAACGACCAGGCCGTTACCGCGAGCGTGCGGTGCAGGCACTGGCTGAGCCAGGTCTCGTCGAACGACCCCCAGTAGGACAATTGGGGTGGGAGGTCGCTCTTCACCGCGACGAGGCTCGCAGCAAGGCGACTGTCCGGCTCCCGCTTACGGGGCCGCCACGCCGGGCGGCCGGTCTTCCACATCCCGCGCCCGGTCACCGTCGTCACGCGGTGCAGCCCGCTGCCGTCGGCGTTCATGACGTAGATCCACGACGTCGCCTGAATCGCGATCTTCCGTCCGTCAGGCGACCAGACTGGTCTACCCGGCCGACCGATCGCGCCACATGGCCGTCGGTGCGGAGTCACGTTCTTCCCGGCCGGCGTGAAGAGCTTCACGCCGCAGCCAGCGCGGACCGCGATCCGCCGGCCATTAGGTGACCAAGCAGGCGCCGACGCGTGCGCAACCAGAAGGCGGCGGTTGGATCCGTTCACGTCGATGACCGAGACCGAGTGGCGCGCGCCGCAGTCGTGCACGCTGCACCCCGGGACGGACAGCTCGGTGGTATCGAATGCGAGCCGGGTCCCGGAGGGCGACCAGGCCGGCGAGGAGTCCCAGCCGTCAGTCCCCGTGTGGAGCAGCGTGTCGCCCGATCCGTCCACCTTCATGAGATGGATCGACCCGTGGACATAGGCAAGCCTCGACCCATTTGGAGACCAGGCGAGGTCGGCATCCCACCCCTCATCACGCTGAAAGAGGTTGCGATCCTTTCCGGTGGCCGCGTCGAGGATGTGGATGCCCAGCTCCTCCGGTACTGGGCACCCCCCGCCGCAGGTGCGCGAGTACGCCAGCGTGCGCCCGTTCGGCGACCAGGCGAGGCTCACCAGCTCGCAGCACCCGGGGTGTGGAGGCCGGTAGAGGACGTTCAACCGTCCTCGGCTCGACAGCGTGGCGATGTATTCGCTCTGACTGTCGTCCGTCATGACGGTCAGCGGGCCGTTCTCGGGGAGCGCTGGCCGGACCTGCGCCCTCGAGCCCTGGGCGGCACCCGCGAGCAAGACGACGATCCCTGCGACGAGGAGAACCGCAGCGCCGAGCGCGCGTCGTCCGTTCATTGCCTCATCTCGGCGTGGCGCACCGACAGCTGCGGCGCCTTCTCGTAGAAGAAACGCTCCGCCCAGCCGCTCTCACCCGGCCCACCAGGGGTGATGAAGATCGGCTCCAGTGCGGAGCCCGAACCGGTATGCGGCGAGACAAGAAGGCGATCGGGATCGTCCCGGCAGCCGGATCGGCGTGGTCGAGCGGAACGACGGCGCTGCCGCAGCGCCACTGGGAATCCCCGGCACAGACCGGAGGCGTCGAGGGAGTTGCGAGACCGGCCTCTGCGGGGGTGAGCAGGAGCAGAAGGGCGGAGACCGCCAGCAAGAGTGGCGCGCGCGCTATCACGGGATCACCTCGATTCGATCGCGATCGCTATCCATCCAGGAACGGTTCATAGGTGCTCGAAGTGGACCCGGAAGCAAGCGCTAGCTCCGCGCTCGCTCCACCGCCCTCTTGACAAGGTCGACGTGCAGGTTCCTCTGCTCGGCAGCCGTGCCGACTGCGTCGAGGACGTAGTACGCGACCGCACGGTCTACCCGCAGGACGACGACGTCGAATCCACGCGAACCCTGGGTCGGTTTGCCTTTGTAGGTGGTTTTGTAGACGACTCTGTGAACGACTATTTCGTCCGCGAGGCGCCCATACGACGAGGCGTGCGTCCGGGCGACGCCGGTCGTGTCGGGCCGCTGTCGAATCCAGCGCAGCGCACAAGGCGGCACCAGCTTCGCTTCGTGGACGTATAGCCGGTGCGCCTTCGAAGCGCCTGTCGTGACAAACGCGACTGACCAGAGATTGCTGATTCTCGATCCGAAGGCCGCGCGGGCCCGCCCAACCAGGCGGAAGGCAGGCAGCTTCTCCAATGCGCACCTCGTCGAGAAACGCCCCAATCCCCACCGGCCGCGAAGCCTCCAGGGGATCCGATCGAAGTACGACGGCATGCCCGCATGAGCTAGCACGAGCTCGTGGGCGAGTTCTGGCCCCGACTTTTCCGTCGTCGTCGTCGACTGTGCATCGCTTCCCCATGCGGGCCAGCCGTCAAGGTTTGCGCTATGGGTGATGCGTGTGACGGGGCCGCCTCCCAGGGGTTGCGTGACGATGTCGGGGAAGGTGTTCCCGCCGAGCGGCTTGGGGGTGGCGTCGAGATCGGTGGCGTAGACGATCGCCTTGCCGTCAGGTGAGTAGGAGCCGTTGAGCACGTAGTGGTTCCCACCCACATTCGTGAGGCGCCGGAGGCCGGTGCCATCGGGTCGGATGGAGTAGAGGTTCGTACCGGGCGCGAGGTTGTTGTCGTTGATCGCGTTGGACGCGAAGAGGATCCGGCTGCCGTCCGGCGCCCAGTCCCCGCTCGTGGCGCGCAGGCTCCAGGGCGTAATGCGCCTCGGCTTGCCGCCGTTGACGTTGACGACGAAGAGCGCTCTTCTCCACACCGGGGGAGTTCGGCTCGAGTTGTAGCGCCTGTAGACGAGCTTGGTGCCGTCCGGGGACAGCTCCGGCTGCCCGAAGCCCACGCGGAAGCCGGTCGATCGGCGAAGGACCTTCATGTGTCTTCCCTCGAGATCGGTCATCACGATCTCGGAATTCGCGATCTCATCGCCCGTCGGCCTGTGCCTGATGCGACCCCCCTCGTGGACGAAGACCACGTGCCGCCCGTCAGGTGCAAACGCGGGGCGGCTGTTGTCCGGGCAGGCCGGCGGCCTGGCCCAGCAGACGTGGGTGAGCGGACGCTGCTCCGAGCCGTCGGGCCTGACGAGCCAGATCGAGCACACGAATTTCCCGCAGCGTGTGAAGACGATCAGCTTGCCGTCAGGCGACCAGTGCGGCTGGTTGTCCAGGCGTGCGCTAGCCGAGTGGGACACCCGGTGTTCTCCGGAGCCGTCCTGGTTCGCGACGTAGATCTCGCTCCACAGAGGGTTGTCCTGCAATCGGTAGCGGGTGAAGACGATCTTCCCGTTGCTGCCCGGCGCCGTCGCCCGGGCGAATGACGGCGCGAGCACCAATGCACCGGCAAGTAGAGACAGCAGCCCCATGCGGATCGTCATCGGAGAACCTCCCTCGTTGTTGTCAGCGCAGCTGGAACGAAGCTAGACAGCGCGTCCCCGGCGGAACAACGGCGCCAGCAGGCGTTCGTTGGGGGGTTACCCTCCGAATCGTCTGCCCGGGTGGCGCGCTTGCACGGGCGCCGAATCGAGGTCAGAGTTGTCCTCGTGGACAGCGACCCGACGACTGTCCCGCCGGTGCTGACAACCGTCCGCCTGCGCAAGACGTTCGCGTCGGAAGCGGGTCCCGTACACGCTCTGCGTAGCGTCGACCTGATGATCTCGCCAGGCGAGTTCGTCGCCGTGATGGGGCCTTCGGGCTGTGGCAAGTCGACGCTGCTCAACCTCGTCGCCGGCCTGGACACACCCTCCGGCGGAGAGATCGCGCTCGCCGGCGAAGCGCTGGACGCCAAGGATGAGAGCGAGCTCGCACACATGCGCCGGCGCCACATCGGCTTCGTCTTCCAGTTCTTCAACCTGCTCGAGGACACCTCGGCGCTGGAGAACGTCGCTCTGCCGGCGGTGATCGCGGGTGCCTCGGGCGGGGAAGCGGAGCGCCGCGCCCGCGACCTGCTCGACCTGCTCGGGCTGCCGGACAAGGCCGAAGAGCTGCCGGGCGTTCTCTCGGGCGGGCAGCGGCAGCGGCTTGCGATCGCGCGCGCGCTCGCGAACGAGCCGACGCTGCTCCTCGCCGACGAGCCGACGGGTGCGCTCGACACCGCCGGCGGGCTCGAGGTGCTGGAGCTCTTCCGGCGCCTCCATGCCGACGGGCAGGCGATCCTGCTCGTCACGCACGACGACCGTGTCGCCGATTCGGCAACACGCGTGGTGCGGATGCTGGACGGGCGCCTCCTCCCCGCAGCCGAGGAAGTCACGGCCATGGCGAGATCGGGAGCCTGACCGGTGGCTGCCGTCTGGATGCGCTTCCGGGTCGAGCTGCGCTCGAGCTGGCGCGCCTGGCTGACGCTCGCCGTCCTGACGGGCATTGCAGGTGGCGTCCTCGTCACGGCGGCGGCCGGTGCGCGCCGGACGGACTCTGCGCTGGCCCGCCACCTGGCCGCATACGGCTACAGCGACGTCGGCGTTTTCACGCAGGACCTGTCCGCCCTGCGCCTGGCTGAGAAGCTGCCCCAGGTCGCGGCGGCATCGGTCGGCGAGGAGCTCGATTTCCACGCTCGCGACGCCCAGGGGCGTGACATCCCCGTCGTCGGGCCGAAGGCGATGCTGATGTACGCGAGCACCGACGGCCGGGACGGGGTCGCACTGAATCGCTGGAAGCTGCTGGCCGGAAGGCGGCCGGAGCCCAACCGCCTAGTGGAGGCAGTGCTCGACTCGAGGGCTGCGCGAACCTTCGGCGTCGGCGTAGGCGACACGGTCGGCCTCCGCGTCTCCGATCAAGCGGTACGGGTGCGAGTTGTCGGGGTGGTGGCAGCGACCGATCCGGTGAATCACCCGGCCGGGGTCGTCCATCTGACCCCCGCCTTCTACCGGGCCTTTCCGGGGTCTGGCTTCGACTTCATCCTCGACGCTCGACTCGGTCGCGGGTCGGCCGACCTGGCCGCGTTCCGGCGTGGGATCGCACGGGTCCGCACGGTCGGCCCGGTGGTGGATCGGCGCGACGTCTCGCGCGGAATCCAGGGGTCGATCCACAACCTGGCCCAGGCGCTCTGGGTCGGCACGGCACTCGGCGCGTTTTTGAGCCTGCTCGTCCTCGCCCAGTCGTTTGCGCGTCTGGCCGGCTCCGCCGCGCTTCAGTTCCCCACGCTCCGCGCGGTCGGCATGACCGGGCGGCAGCTCGTCGCGCTCGGAATCGCCCGAGCGGGGACGATCGCGTTGGGGGCGGCGGCGCTGACTGTGGCAATCAGCGCCGCGAGCTCCCCGCTCACGCCGATCGGCTACGCTCGCGAGCTCGAGCCAAAGCCCGGCTTTGCCGTCGACCTGCTTGCCTTCGGCCTCGGCGGCGCTGCTGTCCTCGCCGCCGTGTTGCTCGTCGGCTCGCTCGCCGCCTGGCGAGCGGCGCGACCCTGCGAGCCGGGACTCGCGGAGGGAACGGGCCGCGTCCGGGCGGCCGACGCGCTCGCACGGCGGGGCCTGCCCGCGCCGATGGCGACCGGGGTGCGCTTCGCGCTTGCAAGAGGGCGATCTTCGAGAGCCGTGCCGGTCGGTTCCGCACTCGTCGGCGCCGTCCTCGCTGTCGTCGTCGTCGGCGCCGCGCTCACGTTCTCGGCGAGCCTCCACCACCTGTTCTCGACGCCGAGGCTCTTCGGGCAGAACTGGGACTACCGGAGTGAGTGGGCCGCAGAGCGACCTACTGCCGTCGCGACAATCGAGCGAGACCCGTCGATCAGCGCCGTTGCGTTGGGCGACGACAAGAGCTTCGTTTCGGTCGAGGGCCGGCATGTGGGCGTGCGAGCCATGCACGACATCAAGGGCTCGTTGCCGCCGACGGTGATCGAGGGCCGCGCCCCGAGGAGGGAGGGCGAGATCCTCCTCGGGACGAAGACGATGCACGCGCTCGGTCTCCGGATCGGGGACACGGTCGAGGTGCGAGGCACCCTAGGGGAACGCATGCGGATCGTCGGTCGCGGCGTTCTTCCGACCGGCTACGCGCTCCACAACGACCTCGGCGAGGGGGCGGCGATGACGTGGTCGACCGCCGTCCGGATCGGCGCGACGATCGGTGGCGCCTATGTGCTCCAGGCCCGGATCGCCCCGGGGGCAGACCGGGCGAGAACGCTCGCGAAGCTGCAGCGGCTCCTCGTCGCTCCAGCGCCCGGGCTTCCGGCTCCCGTTGCCGACTTCGGTGGGGTCAGCGAGCTGCCGGCGGTGATCTCCGCGCTGCTGGTCGCGGTCGCCATCGGGGCGCTCGCGCAAACGCTCGTCTTCTCGGTCCGCCGCCGCCGGCGCGACCTGGCGATCCTGAAGACGCTCGGCTTCGACCGGCGTCAGGTGCTCTCCTCGGTCGCCTGGCAGGCAACGACATTCGCAGCGGTGGGGTTGATCGTGGGGCTGCCGCTCGGCGACGCGCTCGGCCGCTGGGCCTGGAACCTGTTTGCCGAGCAGCTCGGAGTCATTCCCGAGACGGTGACGCCGGTGCCGCTGCTCCTGCTGATCGTGCCAGGCGCGATCCTGCTCGCCAATGCGGTCGCGATCGTCCCCGGACACGTCGCGGCCAGGACGCGTCCGGCCCCCGTGCTGAGGGCGGAGTGAGATGACGGTGACGGCGGAGCCGGCGAGCACCGCAAGGCACACGCTTCCCTTCACGCGCCTGTTCCTGCTCCTTGCCGTGCTCAGCGTGGCCGCCGCGGTTGCAGCTGCGATCGACGGCTGGGACGGCGCCCTCACAGCACGCGTCGGCTGGATCGGCCTGACGCTCGTCTGGGCGCTCGCCGGCGCGACCTTGCTTCTCCGGCACGGGAGCGAGCGGCTCGGGATTCTCGCCGTCGTGTTCGCCGTTCTCG
>DATIXI010000062.1:0-38249 GCA_035518635.1 Gaiellaceae bacterium | reverse complement strand
TGCAGTACCACCCGAACGGCGGGGCCTGGCCGCCGAAGATGCAGGGCTATTCGATCCCGGAGACGACGCGCGCCTACGGGGCGACGCTCGTCAACGCCGACGGCGAGGAGTTCACCGACCCGCTCGGCCCGCGCGACGCCGTCTCACAGGCGATCTTCGACGAGGTCGAGGCCGGGCGCGGCGTCGAGACGCCCGACGGGCGGCCCGCCGTGCTGCTCGACACGACCCGGATCGCCGAGCAGGACGCCGAGATCTCGCTGCCGTACATGCTCCGCCGCTACCGTTCGTCCGGCATCGACCCGCTCAGGCAGCCGATCCTCACCTATCCCGTGCTCCACTACCAGAACGGCGGGCTCGTCATCGACGAGCGCTCCGAGACGACCCTGCCGGGCCTCTACGCCTGCGGCGAGATCGCCGGCGGCACGCACGGGCGCAACCGGATGATGGGCAACTCGCTGCTCGAGTGCACCGTCTTCGGCCGCCGCGCCGGTGCCGCTGCGGCGGAAAGGGCTGCATGAGCACGGTGGCGACGGATATCCAGCAGGCCGTCGAGGACGCGGCCGCGCACCTCTACGTCTGGGCGCTGAAGGACATCCCGCAGGACCTGCGCGACGCGCTGGTCGCGGCCAGGGATCGCGAGACGTCGGTCCCCGGCCGGCGTGTGCTCGAGACGATCGTCCGCAACGTCGAGGTCGCCGACGACCAGAAGAACCTCGTCTGCCAGGACACGGGAATCGCCGTCTACACCTGCCGTGTCGGCGAGGGCTTCCCGCTCCACCCGGCGCGGATCTACGAAGCGCTGAAGGCCGGCACCGAGCGCGCAACGCTCGAGCACCCGCTGCGCTCGAACGCCGTCCACACGATCACGCGCGAGAACACCGGCCCGAACACCGGCTACAGGCTCCCGATCGTGCACTGGGAGTTCGTGCAGGGCTGGGACGGGCTCGACGTCAAGTGCGTGCCGAAGGGCTCGGGCTCGGAGAACATGAGCTTCCTGAAGATGTGCGTCCCAGCCGACGGCGTGAAGGGGATCAAGCAGTTCGTGCTCGAGTCGATCGTCGACGCCGGTGGCAAGCCCTGCCCGCCCGGAATCGTCGGTGTCGGGATCGGCGGGTCGGCCGACTACGCGATGTACCTCGCGAAGGAGGCGATCACGCGGCCCGTCGGGACGACGAACTCCGACCCGGAGGTCGCGAAGCTCGAGCGCGAGCTGTTCGAGCTCCTCAACGAGACCGGGATCGGCCCGATGGGGCTCGGCGGCGACGTGACCGCGCTCGCGGTTCACGTCGAGCACGCCGACACGCACATGACCCTGAACCCCGTGGCCGTCAACTACCAGTGCTGGGCCGCGCGACGCGCGACCGCACACGTGAGCGCCGACGGCACCATCGACTACGACAGGGAGGCCTGAGATGCCAAGTAACAGACTGTTACTTGGAGGGGGAGACCTCGATGGCTAGGCACGAGGTGACCTTTCCGGTCACGGACGCCGGCGAGATCCTCGAGCTTCGGGCGGGCGACGAGGTGACCGTCCAGGGCCACATCATCGGGATCCGCGATCGCACGCAGATCCGGATCTTCGACGAGGGCGTCGAGCCGCCGATGGACCTTCGTGGCGCGTTCCTGCTCCACACAGCGCCGGGTGTGCGCAAGCGCGAGGACGGGGGCTACGACCCGGTCTGCATCGGCACGACGACGAGCGCGCGCATGGTGCGCTTCACCGACCCGCTCGGCGACCGCTACGGCGTGCGCGCGATCTGCGGCAAGGGCGGCTTCCCGGACGAGGCGATCGAGCCGATGCAGAAGCACGGGATGGTCTACTTCGCGATCGTCGGCGGAGCCGCGGCGCTCGAGACGACCCAGATCGAGGAGATCGAGGAGGTTGCCTGGGAGGAGCTCATGCCCGAGTGCCTCTGGAAGTTCCGCGTCAAGGACTTCGGCCCGCTCACGGTCGGGATCGACGCGCACGGCAACTCCCTCTACCACGACGTGCAAGCCGCTGCCCATAAGAAGCTGGAGGAGCTCTATGCCAAGCTTTGACGGATTCCTCGACCTACCCCCGCGCCCCGGCAAACCGCGCACCGAGGGCCTGACCCACGTCATCGACAAGGGTCTCAACCTGCGCGAGATCGAGGGCCTCTTCGACACCGCCGGCCAGTACGTCGACATCGTCAAGCTCGGTTGGGGCACCTCGTACGTCACGAACAACCTCGAGAAGAAGATCGCGCTCTACCGGTCGTTCGAGACACCGGTCGTCTGCGGCGGCACGCTGTTCGAGGCCGTCTACGCGCGCGGGAAGCTGGAGGAGTTCCGCGCCTGGCTCGTCGAGCAGCGCTTCTCGCACGTCGAGATCTCGGACGGCACGCTCGAGATTCCCCGCGAGCGGAAGCTCGAGCTGATCGCCGACTTCGCCCAGGACTTCACCGTCCTCTCGGAGGTCGGCTCGAAGGACGCCGAGGTCGTGTTCGCGCCCTACCAGTGGGTCGAGTGGATCAAGGAGGAGCTCGACGCCGGCGCCTGGAAGGTGATCACCGAGGGCCGCGAGGGCGGCACCGCCGGCATCTACCGCCCGACCGGCGAGATGCGCACGGGGCTCGTCGACGAGATCGTCCACGAGGTCGACGTCGGAAACCTGATCTTCGAGGCGCCGACGAAGTCGTCGCAGGCCTGGTTCGTCAAGCACTTCGGCCCGAACGTGAACCTCGGCAACATCCCGCCCGAGGAGGTCATCCCGCTCGAGACACTGCGCCTCGGCTTGCGCGGCGACACGCTGAAGGAGGTGCTGCTCGATGGCGAGCGCGCCCCCGCTACCTGAGCTCGACTTCGAGTCGATGAGCGCGGAGGAGGTCCTGCAGTGGGCCTTCGCCGAGTACGGAGACCGCCTCTGCCTCACGTGCTCCTGGCAGAAGCAATCGTCGGTGCTCGTGCACATGGTCGCCGAGCTCGAGCTCGACATCCCCGTGATCGAGCTCGACACGCACCTCTTCTTCCGCGAGAGCTACGAGACGCGCGACCGGCTCGTCGAGCGGTACGGCATCCGAATGCTCCCGCCGCCGGAGCTGATCACGATCGCCGAGCAGCACCGCCAGGAGGGCCCGAACCTCTGGGAGACCGACCCCGACCGTTGCTGCCACGTGCGCAAGGTCGAGCCCCTGCTGCAGGCGCTCGAGCCCTACGACGCCTGGATCTCCGGGATCCGCCGCGACCAGTCGCCGAGCCGCTCGGCGACGCCGAAGGTGCAGTGGTCGGAGCGCTACGACGTCTGGAAGCTCCACCCGCTGGCCGACTGGGACGAGAAGCGGGTCTGGGCCTACATCACCGTCAACGAGATTCCGTACAACCCGCTCCACGACGTCGGCTTCCGCTCGATCGGCTGCATACCGTGCACCCGGCCGACGAGCCCGGAGGAAGAGGAGCGCGCCGGCCGCTGGGCCGGCTCCGACAAGCTCGAATGTGGCATTCACCTGGACACACCCGTAGGAGGGACATGACCGACAACATCCACGCCGCCGAGCACCCCGAGTCCGATCGGGTCCGCTCCGGCGGCTTCACGCTCTGGTTCACCGGGCTCTCCGGTGCCGGCAAGACCACGATCGCGCACATCGTCGGGCCCGAGCTCGACCGCCGCGGCCTCGTCGTCGAGTACCTGGACGGCGACAACGTGCGCATGCACCTCTCCAAGGGCCTCGGCTTCTCGAAGGAGGACCGCGACACGCACATCGAGCGCGTCGGCTGGGTCGCCTCGCGTCTGACCCGCCAGGGCGGCGCGGTGATCACCGCCGCGATCTCGCCGTACGAGGAGACGCGTCAGCAGGCGCGCGACTGGGTCGAGCCGGTCGGCACGTTCGTCGAGGTCTACGTCAAGGCGTCCGTCGAGGAGTGCGCGAGGCGCGACGTCAAGGGCCTCTACGAGAAGGCGTTCAAGGGCGAGATCAAGGAGTTCACCGGCGTGAGCGACCCGTACGAGGAGCCGGAGAACCCCGAGCTCGTCGTCGACACGGAGCTGCTCAGCGCGGAGGAGAGCGCGGCGGCGGTCGTCGCCCGCCTCGAGGAGCTGGGGCTCGTCCCGGCCGAGGTCGCGGCGTGACGCTCCTCGACTCGCAGCCACTGATCAGCCCGCACGGCGGGAAGCTGATCGACCGGACCGGGCCGCGCCCCGAGGGCATCGAGCGGCTCGAGCAGGTCGAGCTCACCTCGCGCGAGCTCTCCGACCTCGACATGCTCGCGAGCGGCGCGCTCTCGCCGCTCGAGGGCTTCATGGGCCGCAACGACTACGAGCGGGTGGTCGAGGAGATGCGGCTCGAGCGCGGGCTGCCGTGGGCGCTTCCGGTCTGCCTCGCCGTCGACCGTCCCCCGCAGGGCGACGAGGCCGTGTTGACGGACGAGGACGGCCGGGCGCTGGCCGTGCTCGAGGTCGACGAGGTCTTCGAGTACGACAAGGAGCGCGAGGCGGAGCGCTGCTTCCGCACGACGGACGAGGCGCACCCGGGAGTCGCGCGCCTCTACGCGCAGAAGCCGCTATACCTCGGAGGCCGTGTCACGGTCTTCGAACGGCTCGAGGCTCCGTTCCCCGAGCTGGCGCTCGACCCGATCGACACACGACGCGCCTTCGCCCAGCGCAACTGGCGCCGAGTCGTCGGCTTCCAGACCCGCAACCCGATCCACCGCGCGCACGAGTACCTGACCAAGGGCGCGCTCGAGACCGTCGACGGGCTCCTGATCCACCCGCTCGTCGGCGAGACGAAGTCGGACGACGTTCCGGCCGCGACCCGCGTCGAGTGCTATCGCATCCTCGTCGACAACTACTACCCGGCCGACCGGGTCGTCGTCTCGGCGTTCCCCGCGGCGATGCGCTACGCGGGCCCGCGCGAGGCGATCTGGCACGCGATCTGCCGCAAGAACTACGGCTGCTCGCACTTCATCGTCGGCCGCGACCACGCGGGCGTGGGCGACTACTACGGCACGTACGACGCGCAGCTGATCTTCGACGAGTTCGAGTCACACGAGCTCGACATCGAGCCGATGTTCTTCGAGCACGCGTTCTACTGCCGCGCATGTGGGCAGATGGCGACGCCGAAAACCTGCCCACACGGGGGCGACGACCACGTCTTCCTCTCGGGCACGAAGGTCCGCGAGCTGCTCGCGGCCGGGGAGCTGCCGCCGGAGGAGTTCTCGCGGCCCGAGGTGGCGGAGGTGCTGATCGAGAGCTACCGGGGCGTGCGCTCGTAGCGTGCAGTGACCTGGCAGTTCACCCTCAGCGGGTTCCTGATCGGCGCGCTGGTCGGGATGACCGGCATGGGCGGGGGCTCGCTGCTGACGCCGATCCTCGTCATCTTCTTCGGCTTCAAGCCGACGCTCGCGGTCGGCACCGACATCCTGCACGGCGCGATCTTCAAGAGCTTCGGCGCGGTCCGGCACCGGCGCCTGGGCACCGTGCACGCGCGGCTGACGTTCTGGATGTTCCTCGGCTCGGGACCGATGTCGCTGCTCGGGGTCGCCGTGGCGACCTGGCTCTCGCACCACTCGGGCAGCGCGGAGTCGATCGAGGCCTACGCCGTGGGCGTGGCGCTCGTGATCGGCGGGGTCGGTCTCGTGGCGAAGACATTCTTCGTCAACGTCGGCGTGCAGCCCGACGACGCGCCGTTCCTGCTCGAGCGGCGTGACCGGCTGATCGCGTTCACGCTCGGGGCGGTCTGCGGCTTCGTCGTCGGGCTGACCTCGGTCGGCAGCGGCACGTTCTTCGGCCTGGTGATGGTCATGGTCTTCCCGCTCACGCTCCCGAAGATCGTCGGCACCGACATCTTTCACGCGGCCGCGCTCCTGTGGGTTGCCGGCTTCGGCCACCTCGTCGCCGGGAACGTCGACCTGCGGACGATGGCGTGGCTGCTCACCGGCTCGATCCCGGGGGTGCTGCTCACGAGCCACTTCACGCTGAGGATTCCCGACCGGGCCCTGCGGCTCGGTCTCGCCTGCGTGCTGATGCTGAGCGGGATCAAGCTGATCGACTTCACCGGGGCGACCTACGTGATCGCCTTCGGCGCCGCGGCCGCTCTTCTCGGCTTCGCCTTCTGGGGAATCGTCGCCCGGCTGGGCCGCTCTTCTCGGAGCGAAGCGCCTCTGAACACTGCGGCAACCCGGCGGTAACTAGGATCAGCCGCGCGATGCGGCTTGTCTGGGTCAGCTTCGACGTGATGGGCCGGGACTGCCTGGCGGCCGCCGCGGACGCCGGTGCCGAGGTTACGGCGGTCGTGACCCTGCCCGGGCCGATCGACCGCGACCGTTCCGGCCAGTGCTCGTTCGACGAGATCGCGCAGCGGCTCGGCGCGCGGCTGATCGAGACCGCGGACGTCAACTCGCCGGAGACGGTGGCCGCGGTGCGCGAGGCCGACCCCGACATGATCTTCGTCGTCGGCTGGTCGCAGCTCGTGCTCGACGAGTTCATCGGCATCCCGCGCCACGGGGTCTTCGGGATGCACCCGACGCTGCTGCCGAGGCACCGCGGCCGCGCCGCGATCCCGTGGGCGATCCTGAGCGGGCTCGCCACGACGGGCGTCACGCTGTTCGAGATCGCCGACGGGACAGCCGACTCCGGGCCGATCGTCGGCCAGGTCGACGTTCCGCTCGCCCGCGACGAAACCGCGACGACGCTCTACGAGAAGGTGACCGAGGCGCACGTCGAGCTCGTGCGCCGGTTCGTCCCGCAGCTCCTGGACGGAAGCGCGCCGCGGGTCCCGCAGGACACGCGCCGCGCGAGCGCCTGGCCGAAGCGCTCCCCCGCAGACGGGATCATCGACTGGGAGACGCGGGCCCCGTACCTACACGACTGGGTGCGCGCACAGACCAGGCCGTACCCGGGCGCGTTCACGTTCCTCGACGAGGCGAAGGTGGTCGTCTGGCGCGCGCGGCCGGTCGACCTCGACGAGGCGGCCCCGGCGGGAACGGTCGTCGGCCTCGACGGAGCGGACGCGATCGTCGCGTGCGGCGAGGGCGCGCTCGTGCTGGAGGAGGTGGAGGGCGTGGCCGGGCCGCTGCCGGTCGGAGCCCGCCTCGGATGAAGGTCCTCGTCTTCGCCGCGCACCCGGACGACGAGGTGCTCGGGATGGGCGGCACGCTCTGCCTGCACGCGGCCGAGCGCGGGGACGAGGTGCGCGTCGTGTGCGTCACGGACGGCAGCTCGACGCAGTACCCGGGCGACGCGGAGGCGCGCGCGCAGAAGAACGACGAGGCGAAGCGGGCCGCGGCCGTCCTCGGCGTGTCGGACTACGTCCACCTCGACCTGCCCGACATGCGCCTCGACACGCTGCCCCACGTCGAGATCAACCGGATTGTCGAGGAGCACGTCCGGGAGGTCGGGCCCGAGGTCGTCTACACCGCCCACCCGGACGTAAACCACGACCATCGCGCGCTGTTCGACTCGGTCGCGGTCGCTACGCGGCCGACGCCGGGCCAGCCGGTGCACCGCGTGCTCACCTACGCGCCGACGTCGAGCACCGAGTGGACGCCGCCCGCCACGAACTGGTTCGTCCCGAACTGGTTCGTCGACGTGACCGCGACGCTCGAGCGCAAGCTCGAGGCCTTCGCCTGCTTCGAGACCGAGCGGCGCGACTATCCGCACCCGCGCAACGAGCGCGCGCTCCGGGCGCACGCCGAGTTCTACGGCGCGAGCGTCGGCTGCGAGTACGCCGAGCCCTTCGTCCTCGTCCGCAATGTCGAGCCGTCCTGACCGGCTGCGCGCGGCGCGCGTGCTGGTGGGGGTCGTCCTCGTCGGGCTGCTCGGAGGGACCGCGGCCGCGTTTGCGATCACGGAGCAGCTCAAGCTCGAGCGGAGCCCCGTCTACCGCACACACGTGGGCAAGCTGCTCGGCCCGAACTGCAACTGCCAGCTGCAGAAGATCCCGATCGACTTCGTCCTCCGCAAGCCCGATCGCCTGACCGTCGTGATCGTCGACTCGGGCGACCACGAGGTCCGGACGCTCCTCCGCGGGATCCGGCGGCCCAAGGGCCTCCAGGAGCTGACGTGGAACGGGCGCGACAACGCCGGGCAGGTCGTCCGCGCGGGCACGTACAAGCCGCGGATCCACCTCGCGCGCGAGCATCGGACGATCCTGATGCCGAACCCGATCAAGGTCGATCCGACCGCGCCGCGGATCACGAGCGCGTTGCTGGCGCCGGCCGCGTTCTCGCCGGACGGGGACGGGAGGCGCGACCTCGTCTACGTCCACTACCGGGCGACCGAGCCGGTGCGGGCGATCCTGTACGTGAACGGCCGGCTGCGCGTCATGCTCAGGCGCTACTCGGAGAGTGGGGTCGCGCGCTGGCGGGGGAGCGGCCTGCCGGCCGGGCGCTACCAGCTGACGCTGCGGACCGTCGACCTCGCGGGCAACCTCTCGCCGCCGGTCTCGCTCGGGACGGTGCGCATCCGGTTCATCTCGGTGCGGCCGCACGTCCTGCACGCGCACCCCCAGACGCGCATCGGCTTCCGGGTCAGGACCGATGCGAAGACGTTCACCTGGCGACTGGGGCACCGCGGCGGCGCCTCGCCTCCGGGCCTCCTGGTGCTGCGTGCACCCGCGGCGGGGCGCTACCGGCTGGTCGTGACGGCGAACGGCCACTCGGCGCAGGCCGTCGTGTTCGTGGCGGCGGCCCCGTGAGCTCGGAGCTCGCGCGGATCGCCGGGCCGCTCGGGGCCGCCGGGCTCGCCGTGCTGATGCTCGCCCCGGGCCGGACGTACAGGCTCGCCGGGCTCGCGGCCTGGGCGGTCGGCGTCGGCGTGCTCGCCGGCTACCTCGCGCCCGCCGGCCACACGGCGCTGCTCGGCGCGGCCGGGCTGCTAGGGCTCGCGCTCGCGGCCGGAGGCGCTGCCCTGCTCGTCCGGTGGCCGTGGCTGCTCGCCCTCGCGGTGCTCGCCTGCGTCCCGGCGAGGATCCCCGTCTCGGTCGGCTCTACGCAGGCGAATCTGCTCGTGCCGCTCTACGGCGTCGTCGCGGCGGCTGCGCTCGCGCTCGCCTGGGAGCTCCTGAAGGGCGAGGAGCGGCAGCGAGAGCTCGGTCCGCTCGCCCTTCCGCTGGCCGCGTTCGTCGGCTGGAGCGGCCTCACGCTCGCCTGGGGCGAGGACGTGCGCCAGGGCTCGATCGAGCTGCTGTTCTTCTTCCTCCCGTTCGGCCTGCTCGCAGTGTCGCTCTCGCGCCTGAGCTGGGACCGGCGCTGGGCGCGCGTCCTCTACGGCGAGCTGATCCTGATGGCGCTCGTGTTCGCGGTGGTAGGCGTCGAGCAGTGGATCAACCGCGACATCTTCTGGAACCCGAAGCTGCTCGTCGGGAACACCTACGCGCCGTTCTTCCGCGTCAACTCGGTGTTCTGGGACCCGTCGATCTACGGGCGCTTCCTCGTCGTCGCGATCCTGGCGAGCCTCGTGGTGGCGCTCTTCTCGCGCTCGCCGCGCGCCGTGATCCTCGCGCTGGTCGCGATCGGGGCGACCTGGGTCGGGCTGCTCTTCTCGTTCTCGCAGTCGAGCTTCCTCGCGCTGATCGCGGGCGTGATCGTCGCGGCCGCGTTCGCGTGGCGGTGGCGCGCGCTCCTGCTGGTGGCGCTCGCCGCCGGCGTCTTCCTTGTCGTGGCCGTGGCGGCGCCGAACGTGCGCCACGCCGTCACCAACCACGCGAGCGGCGGCCTGAACCGCGTCACGAGCGGCCGCTCGAAGCTCGTCTCGAACGGGATCAAGATCGCGGTCCACCACCCGGCGGTCGGCGTTGGGATCGGCGGCTTCAGGCATGCCTACGCGAAGCAGGTGGGGCTCCGCGGCAAGGAGCCGAACGCCGCGGCCTCGCACGACACGCCGATCACGGTCGCGGCCGAGACGGGCCTGCCGGGGCTGCTGCTGCTCGCCTGGGTGCTGGTCGCGGGATTCCTGTTCACGTTCCGCCGTGCGGGACGCGACCTGGCGGGCATGGCGGCCCTCGTCTTCGGACTCGTCCTCGTCTCGATCGGGGTCCACAGCCTCTTCTACAACGCGTTCTTCGAGGATCCGACCGTCTGGGCCGCGCTCGGCCTGGCGGCGGTCGTCTCGCGCCAGCCGCGGGCCCCGCGGAAGCAGCCCTCAGCGGGCGGCGGTGACGAGCGCCCGCAGGCGCCGCAGCTCGACCGGCAGGTAGAAGCCGAGCGGGAGCAGGGCCAGCGGGTAGACGGCAGCCAGAGCGACGGCGCCCGCCAGCGGGACGTGGAGCGACTTCCCGAGCGCGGTTAGCCCGACCGCCACGCCGACCACGAGCACGAGCCGGCGCCACTGGTAGCCGACGTGGAAGACCTGCTGCGCGCGCACGGTCATGCCGAAGAACATCACCGTGTACGCGGCGAGCGTCGCGGCCGCGGCGCCCATCATCCCGTAGGGCGGGATCAGCACGAAGCAGAGCCCGATGTCGACGGCCGCCCCGATGCCGGTCACGACCCAGTTGAACTGCGTCCGCTTCGCGCGGCCGATCCCGATCGACATCACGTTGAACGCGATGAAGGCGGTGCCCCCGTACACGAGCAGCGGGACGACCTCGGACGCGCGGTAGAAGCGTGGCCCGGTGAGCGCGCGCACGATCCAGGGCGCGAGCAGCGAGAGCGTGAGCGAGGCCCAGCAGCACACGTAGACGACGTACGTCAGCACGAAGGCGTAGGTGCGCTTCGCCTCCCCGTCGTCCTCGATCGAGTACGCGAAGGCCGGCCAGGCGGTCCGCAGCGCGATCAGGAGGAGGAGTAGCGCGCTCGAGACGCGCACGCCCACCGAGTAGAGGCCGACCTCGGCCGCGTTCTTCATCCGGAGCAGCAGGAAGCGGTCGGCGAAGTCGATCGCCCAGAGCGCGAGCCCCGAGGGGACGAGCGGCAGGCCGAAGCGCTGCATCTGCCGGAAGAGCGGCCGGTCGAACTCGAGCCCGAGCTGGAAGCGCCGGTAGGCCAGCAGCGCGAAGTAGACGCAGAGCGTGCCGGTGAAGTTGCCGACGATCACGCCCACCGCGCCCTTATGCAGGACTGCGACGAGCTCGATCGTCGCGCCGACGGTCACGACGACGTTCACGAGCGTCGCCGCGACGTATGCGACCGAGCGCTCCTCGACGCGGAAGAGCGAGGTCAGCTGCTCGTAGTTCATCTGCGCCCAGACGAGCACGAACGCCGCGCGCACGAGGTTCGCCTGCGACGAGGTGGAGAAGAGGAAGTCGGAGATCTGCGGCGCAAACACCGAGCCGAGCACGAGCGCGAGCGTCGCCATGCCCATCGTGAACCAGAACGAGGTGCGGACGACGCGGACGCGCTCCCCCTCGTCCGCAGCGTCGAAGTAGAAGCGGAAGAACGCCATCGAGATCCCCGCGCGGAAGACGATCACGAGCACGACCGAGAGCGCGATCAGCGTGTCCACGCGACCGAGCTCGGCCCGCGTCAGGTAGCGCGTGACGACCGGGAGCAGGAAGAGCCCGATCAGCCGCGCGACGATCGCGCCCATCCCGTAGATGGCCGAGTGCTTCCCCAGCCGCCAGAGTTGACGACCCAGCATTTCCTGAAGTTTGCTGGATTCGCACGCCGGTACACTCCGGCGCGTGTCGCTGAGCGGAAAGACGATCCTGATGACGGGCGGCGCCGGGTTCATCGGCACCTCGCTCGCGCGGCGGCTCGTCGAGGAGAACGAGATCGTGATCCTCGACAACCTGCACCGCGACTCGCTCACCGGCACCGACCTCGCGGAGCACCCGAACCTGAGCTTCGTGCAGGGTGACGTCCTCGACCTCGAGCGGCTGCGCGAGCTGTCGAAGGGCGTGACCCACGTCGTCCACATGGCGGCGATCGCGGGCGTCGACAAGGTGCTCGAGAGCCGCGTGCGCACGATGCGCGTCAACCTGATCGGTACCTACAACGTGCTCGAGGCGGCCCAGGAGGCGGGTACGGTCGAGCGGCTGATCGACTTCTCGACGAGCGAGGTCTTCGGCACGCACGCCTACAAGGTCGAGGAGACCCACGTCACCTCGCAGGGCTCGGTCGGCGAGGCCCGCTGGACGTACGCGGTCTCGAAGCTCGCGGGCGAGTACCTCGCCCACTCGTACTTCGACGAGTTCGGGCTCCCGGCCGTGTCGGTCCGGCCGTTCAACGTCTACGGGCCGGGGCAGGTCGGTAGCGGCGCGATCCACCACTTCACCGTGCGGGCACTCGCGGGCGAGGAGCTCGTCATCCACGGCGACGGCTCGCAGATTCGCGCGTGGTGCTACGTCGACGACGTGGTCGAGGCACTGCTCACCATCCTCGAGAGCGAGGAGGCGGTGGGGCAGGTCTTCAACATCGGGAACCCGCGCTCGGTCGTGACGGTGTTCGACCTCGCGGCGCGCATTCGCCGGCTCGCGGGCTCGGAGTCCGAGATCGTCTTCCGCCCCCTCCACTACACGGACGTCGAGATGCGCATCCCGAACGTGGACAAGGCCCGCAAGCTGCTCGGGTGGGAGCCCAAGGTCGACCTCGACGAGGGCCTCGCGCGCACGATCGGGTGGTATCGCGAGCGGCGGCCCGTGCAGAGCCTGGCACCGTCCGCGTGAGGGTTCTCGTCGTCGCGGCGGCGCTCGCCGCCGTCGCGGTCGCCGTCCCCGGCGCGGGCGCGCAGCAGCAGCCGAAGCTGCGGCTGGTCGGCTACGGGCCTGCCGTGATCAGCCCGAACGGCAACGGCATCCACGACGTGCTCCACGTGCAGGTGAAGGCTCCGGCCGGCTCGGTGCTGGGGCTGCGCGCGTACTTCTGGGGCGGGCGGCTCCACGGCTGGCACCGGATCCGGACCGGGGTCACGGTGACCGCGGCCCCGGGCGGCACGACGACGCTGACCTGGGACGGGACGAACACCCTCGCCGGCCGCAGGGTCGGCGACGGGACCTACTTAGTAACAGTCTGTTACAAGGATCCGGGGCACAGGCTGCCGCCAGTGATCCCGCCCGCCCAACAGCGGCCGGGGGCGGCCGAGGCGACGGTCTCGAACCCGCCGTGGCACTTCTCGGGTTGTCTGAAGGAGCCGCGTGCGGTCAGGGTCGAGCGGCTCGCGGCCTACGTGGACTCGACCTCGAGCTTCGCCCCGGGCCAGCGCCCGCCGCTCGTGGTCTCCGCCGACAAGGGCCATGCGAGCGT
The DNA here is from genome assembly GCA_035518635.1 of Gaiellaceae bacterium. Lineage (GTDB taxonomy): Bacteria > Actinomycetota > Thermoleophilia > Gaiellales > Gaiellaceae > AC-32. The sequence continues at coordinate 25,112 of DATIXI010000062.1, read as the reverse complement.
CCGGCTCGAGCAGGACTGCTCGGGCCGGACCTTCCCGGCCGGGCGGCTGCCGCGCGGCCTCCGCTCGGGCCTCTACCACTACATCGTCACCGACCCGGCCGGCGACGAGTTCGAGGCGCCGCTCGTGGTCCGCAACGGCCGCTTGCCGGTCGACGACCCACCCCCGCACACGGCGCTGCTGGTCTGGCCGTACCTGACCTGGCGCGCGTACAGCGCGTACGACGCCAACCTCGACGGTATCCCGGACACCTGGTACCAGTGGTGGCGCCAGCGCCGCGTCTCCTTCACCGGCGCGCTGCTGCAGCGCGGCGAGGAGGACGACCACGTCGCCGCGGCGCCGTTCGAGCGCTGGGCGTGTGCGCGTAACCTGCGCGTCCAGAGCGTGACCGACGTCGAGCTCAGGCACATCCCGCTGTCGGCCCTGCGCCGCTACGCGGCGGTGATCTACCCCGGCCACAGCGAGTACTACCAGCCCGGCACGTACTACCTCCTCCGCCGCTACCGCGACCAGGGCGGGCACCTCTTCATCCTGCAGGCGAACCCGTTCTACAGGCCGGTGCGCATCGACCGGAAGCACAATGCGATGATCCTGCTCGACTTCGACGCGCGCACCAAGAACCGCTCGGACTTCGGGCTCGCCGGGGTCGGCTACGACGGCTGCTGCTTCCCGCGCTCGCACGCGGCGCCGTACGTCGCCGCGACCGGCCGCGACTACGTGCGCGTGCGCTGGCTCTTTCGCGGGACCGGGATCGGCCCTGGCGAAAGGTTCGGCTACGCGGGCTCCGAGAGCGACCGGGTCGACCCGGCGTGGACGCCGCGCGACCACGTGGTTGCCGCCGAGGCGATCATGCCCGGCAAGTTCGGGGTGATCAACGCCGCGCTCGTCTGGTCGAAGGCAGGCAAGGGCGAGGTGCTGTCGACCGGCAACTACGACTTCCTGCGCATGGGCCGGGGGATCACCTGGAAGCTGCTCGACAACGTGTGGCGCAAGTTCGTCGGCTAGCCGCAGGCGCGGCCTGCGCGCTGCTCCTCGCCGGATGCGGGAGCTCCTCGGCTCCCGGGCCGCCGCACGGAGGGCCGACGCTCCGACTCGCGCTCCCGGCGATGCCGCGGACGCTCGACCCCGCCAAGGCCGCCGACCTGCCCTCGCTCAACGTTGCGCACGAGTTGTACGCCGGCCTGACGCGGTTCTCCGGGCGCGGCGTCGAGCCCGACCTGGCCGACTCGTGGGCGCGCAGCGAGGGCGGTCTCGTCTGGACGTTCCACCTCCGCAAGGGCCTGCGCTGGAGCGACGACCGCCCGATCCGGGCCCAGGACTTCCGCGCGGCGTGGCTCCACGCGCTCGACCCGAAGACGGGATCCGCCTACGCGCAGGCCGAGATGGGGAACATCCGCGGCGCCCGCCCCTACCACGCGACCGGCCGCGGCGACGTCGGCGTCGAGGCCGTTGACGACCGGACGCTGCGCGTGACCCTCGAGCATCCGGTGCCGTGGCTCGACCAGCAGGTCGCCTGGCCGGTCTTCTTCCCACGGCCGGCGACCCCGCACACGTTCAGCGGGCCCTTCCGCCTGGCCTCGAGGAGCGGCGCCCGGCTCGTCCTCGAGCGCAACTTCAACTACTGGGACGCGGCGGCCGTGAAGCCGAGCCGGCTCGTCCTGACGACCTCGACGAAGAGAGTCGACGCGGTCCTGCCGCGGAACGTCGCGCCGCCCGGCTTCCACTGGGTCCCGACCGCAACGGCGCCGGCCGGGTGGAAGCCGCTGCCGACGCTCGCGCGCGGTCTGCTCTGGCTGGTCACGCGCGGGACGCCGCTCGCCGACCCCAACGCGCGTGCGTTCGTATACCGCTCGGTGCCCCAGCTCACCCCGCGCCCCGGGCCGCTAGTCCCGCCGGCGATGCCCGGTGCTGCCACGGTCAACGCCGGCTTCCCGAGGCTGCGCGACTTCACAACGGCGCCACCAGGCCCGCTGACGCTCGCCTACACCGATCAGGACGCGGGAGGAGCACAGCTTGCGGACAGGATCCGCTCGCGCCTGGGGCAGGAGGGCGTCCAGGTCACCCTCGAGCCCGTTCCGACGCTCACCCAGCTCGTCCGCCTCGCCGGCCCGCCCGCGCAGCCGGGGATCGACCTGGTCCTGCTCGGCTGGAGCTCCGAGTACTTCGACGCGTACAACCTGCTCGACCTGTTCCCGTGCGGGAGCGCGTTCAACGTCGCGCGCTGGTGCGACCCCTCCTACGACAAGCTGATGCGGCGCACGGTGCGGACGCTCGACGACCGCGCGCGCTGGCGGCTCGAGCGCAGGCTCGCCGCGATGGTCGAGGACGCGGTTCCGGCGATCCCGCTCTACTCGCCGCAGGAGCACGTGCTCCTGAACCATAGGGTGGTCGGGTTCCGTTGGTCGCCTATCGGCTTCTACGAGCTGATGGGCATGACGCGCTCGTAGATCTCGAGCACCTGCCGCGCGACGGTCGTGTGCGCGTGCACGCGCTCGACGTACTCGCGGCTGCGCCGGCCGAGCTCCGGCAGCGACGCGCGGACGTCGACGAGGCCCGCGAGCACGTCCTCGAGTGTCGACTCGGTTGCGCGGATGAGTGGCAGCTCGATCCCGAACGCCTCCTCGGTCTCGGCCGCGGCCTCCTCGTCGAGGTGGACGACGACCGGCTTCGCGAGGGCCATCGACTCGATCGCGAGCATCCCGTACCAGCCGATGCGCAGCTGGTCGACGACGACGTCGGCCGCTGCGTAGCGGAGCCTCGCCTCGCGGTTCGGGACGCCCTCGATCAGGTCGAGCTCGATCGGCGCCCCCCGCGCCTGCAGCGACTCGACCGCCGCGAGCACGGCGTCCGTTCCCTTGACCGCGCGCTTGCTCGGCGCGTGCGCGACGCGCAGCACGTCGCCCGGCTCGGTCGGCGACGGCTGCCAGTCGGTCAGCACGATGGCCGGCGGCACGACGTCGTACTCGGGCCAGGGCCCGCGCGGGGCGAGGCGCCTAGTGAGGTAGCTGCCGACGATCACCGCCCCGGCCCGGTGCAGGTAGCGGACGTCCGAGGCGGGCCGCCCGCGCAGGTCGGAGCCCCACGACTGGAAGACGATCCCTTTGTGCATCAGCCGCAGCGCGGGCAGGTTGACCCTCCGCGGCAGGAGCGTCAGGCCCGCATGGAAGTGGAAGACGTCGAAGCGGGGTGCCGCCCAGGCGAACGCGCGGAGCTGCTTCGGCAGGTTGAGCGGCAGGTTCGAGAGGCGGCTCGTGTCGCGCAGCTCGAGGTTGACGTCGAAGCCGCGCTCGAAGGGGCGCTCGTTGAAGACGAGCAGCGTGCTCTCGACCCCGAGCTCCTGCAGGCCCTGCGAGATCGCACCGGGACCGCCGGCGATGTTGACCGGCGAGTGGAGAACCTTCACGCTAACGCGCGTTGCGTCCGCTCGACGTCGATCACGACGTCGAGCGCCTGGAGCGCCTGCTCGGTGCGGGCGTCGAGCGTCGCCTCGTCCGGAGCGGTCAGGAGCAGGTAGCCGAGCCGCTCTGCACCGGACTGGAGCGGCGGCAGCACCATGCCCTCGCGCCAGTAGAAGCCTGCCTCGTGCACTCCTTCGAGCGCGAGGGCGGGCGACGTGTCGAGCCGCACGATCCGCCCGGGAGGGGCGACGACGAAGCGCACCTGGCCGCACGGCGCGACGGGCTCGCCGCGCTCGAGGTCGGCGCGGGTCAGCTGGCCGAGCGCCCAGAGGACGTTCGCCTGGATGGCGTCGAAGCCGGTGACGAGCTGGGCCAGCTCTGCGTCCTTGCCGCCGCCGAGCCGGGCGCCGACCTCGATCACACAGGGCTGCCCGTGCTCGAGCCGCAGCTGGACGTACGACGGCCCGGTCACGATCCCGACCGCGCGGCTGGCGCGGTGCGCGAGCTCGAACAGGCGGCTCTCCTGCTCGGTCGAGAGGCCGGACGGGAAGCGGTGAGCCATGCAGACCCCGAGCGGCGGCGGCGGGTGGAGGAGCCGCTGCGTTACGCTCATCGGGAAGTACTCGTCTTCGAGCAGGAAGCCGTTGACGGTCAGCTCCTCGCCCTCGACGTAGCGCTCGAGCACGACAGCGCCAGTGCGGGAGGCCGCGAGCGCGCGCTCGAACGCGGGCTCGAGCTCCCCCTCCGCGCGTACCTCGCTCACGCCGCGCTGCCCCGATCCGTCCACCGGCTTGAGCACGGCCGGCAGGCCGAGCTCGCTCGCGCCGACCACGGCCTCCTCGGAACTGCCGACCTCGAGGCCGCCCGGCGAGGGGACGCCCCCCGCCTCGAACGCCGCCCGCATCTTCCGCTTGTCGGCGACCGTCTCGGCGGTCTCGGTCGAAAGGCCCGGGAGCCCGAGGCGCTCGGCGAGCCGTGCGGTGGGAAGCACGGCGAGGTCGGAGCCCATCGTCGCCACCGCGACCGGCTCGATCGCGAGCTCGCCCAGGTCGGCGAGGACGCCGTCGACGTCGGTGAAGCTCCGGACGACGGGGTAGTCGGCCTCGGCGAGGAGCGGCGCGGTCGCGGCGCCGTCCACGACGCAGACCTCGTGGCCGAGAGCGCGCGCCCGCTCCAGCAGCCCGAGCTGGGACCTCGAGCCTCCCGAGAGGACGAACGCCTTCGGCACCTCAGGCCGCCGGCGCCGATCGCCATGACTCGAGCAGCATCCGCAGGCCGTCCTCGAGCCCGACCTCCGCCCGCCAGCCGAGGGCGCGCACCCGCTCGACGCTGATCGTCGGTGCGACGCGGCCGGGCGGGGGCTCGACCTCGTCGATCAGGTCGTGCGGTGCGCCCGTGGTGTCGCAGGCGATCCGCGCGGCGTCGGTCATCGTCACGGGGTCGGCGTCGGAGCCGACGTTGAACACTCCCTCCTCGCCCGACTCGAGCGCGAGCCGGATCGCACGCGCTGCGTCGCCGATCCAGCACCACGTGCGCATCTCGCCGCGGTAGGCCGGGATCCGCTCGCGGCACTCGGCCTGCCAGAGCATGCTCGGGAGCGCGCCCTTCCCCTGTCCCGGCTCCAGGCCCGGCCCGTAGGGGTTTGCGAGCCGCAGGACGACGAGCCCGGTTGGAGCGTACAGCGCGGCCGTCTGCTCGCCCCAGCGCTTCGTCATGGCATAGAGGCTCTGCGGCGCGGGCTGCGTCTCCTCGTCTGCGAGCGCGGCGACCCCGTACACGTCCGCCGTCGAGACGTAGGCGAGCCTGGCGCCGTGCGCGGCGCAGGCGCGGGCGACCGTCAGCGTCGCGAGCACGTTCGAGCGGAGTGCCAGAAGCGGCTCCTGGTCGCAGCGGACGACGCCGATCCGTGCCGCGGCGTGCACGACGACGGCCGGTCGGGCCTCGGCCAACGCGTGCTCCGCGACGCCGTCCTCGGCGAGGTCCCCGCTGCGACGCTCGAGCGCCTGGACCTCGTAAGCTGCGTCGCCGTGACGCAGCTCTTCGACGACCGCGCGTCCGACGAAACCAGAGGCACCCGTGACCAGCACTCTCATCGCCGGCGAGTCTACTGGCGCGCCTTCCCGCTCCTGGCGGCCGGGCTCGCGCTCGCCGGCTGCCAGAGCTCGAAACCGGCTACTCCCGGCTCGCAGCCCGCGCCACACCTGACGTACAAGGCGCTCGACGCTCAGCACCAGCGGCTCATCTCCAGCTACGAGCCCGTCAGCCGGGCGCTGACGGCGTACGAGATCGCCTACCGCGACTGGCACAACGGTCGCCTCGGCACCCAGGCGATGGCGCACCGCATTGCCTCGTTCCGGGCCGTGGTCGGGAGCGCGCTGGGACGCCTGAGGCAGGATCCGGCAACCGGGCCCACGGCGGGCGGCAAGCGGCTGCTCGTCGCTGCGCTCGCGGCCCGCCGCAGCGCGCTCGGCAATCCGCCGGGGAGCGAGCGCTACCGGCAGGAGTGGACACGGTCGGTCGTCGACGCGCGCAGAGCGCTCACGCTGCTCCAGAACATCCGCGACCGGGCGCGGCTGATCCCGCTCCCCGAGGACTCGGTGAGCTGAGGTGCTTGACTAGGTTGTGAGTGAGTGCTAACTTTCGTGAATGGTCACTGAGCGCAAGACGGCGGCCGAGCGGCGCGAGGAGATCCTCGTCGTCTCGCTCGAGGAGTTCGGCGAGCACGGGCTCCACGGGACCTCGACCGACACGATCGCCCGCAGGGCCGGCGTGTCGCAGCCGTATCTCTTCCGACTCTTCGGCACGAAGAAGAAGCTGTACCTCGAGACCGTCCGCCGCTGCCTGCGCGAGACGCTCGAGCTCTTCCAGGAGGCTTCGGCCGGCAAGACCGGCGAGGACGCGCTGAGCGCGATCGGCAAGGCGTACATGGGGCTACTGGAGGACAGAACGCGCCTGCGCGCGCAGATGCAGGCCTACGCCGACTGCGACGACCCCGACGTGCGCGAGGCCGTGCGCGAGGGGTTCGGGGCGCTCGTCGACCACGTGGAGCGCATCTCGGGCGCCGACGCCGCTCGTGTCCGCGACTTCTTCGCGTTCGGGATGCTGCTCAACGTGTTCGCCTCGATGGATCTCCTCGACCGCCCGGGGCCGTGGGCGAAGCGGCTCCTCGACTCCTGCATGGAGGACGTGTAAGGGACGCGTTTTTTTCGCGCCTAAGTAAGTGATCAATAACTAGCAATGAGGAGGAGAGAGACATGACGAGTCGCAGCACCACCATCTGGACCTTCGCCATCACCTCGGTGGCGCTCTTCATGACGACGCTCGACAACCTCGTCGTGACGACGGCGCTGCCGGTAATCCGCAGACAGCTCCACGCAGGCCTGAGCGGCCTGGAGTGGACGGTGAACGCGTACACGCTCACCTTCGCCGTGCTGCTGATCACCGGCGCCGCTCTCGGCGACCGCTTCGGCCGACGCAAGATGTTCGTCGCCGGCCTCGGCATCTTCACGCTTGCCTCAGCGGCGGCCGCGCTCGCGCCCTCGATCGAGGTGCTGATCGCCGCCCGCGCGGTGCAGGGTCTCGGCGGTGCGATCGTGCTGCCGCTGACGCTGACGATCCTCAGCGCCGCGGTGCCGGCCGAGCGTCGAGGCCTCGCCCTCGGCGCCTGGGGCGGGATCAGCGGTCTGGCCGTCGCGGTCGGCCCGCTCGTCGGCGGCGCCGTCGTCGAGGGCATCTCCTGGCAGTGGATCTTCTGGCTCAACGTCCCGATCGGGCTCGCGCTGATCCCGCTCGCGGCGCTGCGCCTGAAGGAGAGCCACGGGCCGAACACCTCGCTCGACATCCCTGGCGTCGTCCTGGCGAGCGGGGGCCTGCTCGGGATCGTGTGGGGCCTCGTCCGCGGGAACCAGGTCGGCTGGGGCTCTCCGGAGATCGTGCTCGCGCTCTCGGCGGGCGCGGTCGTGCTCGGACTCTTCCTCCTCTGGGAGACCAGGGCGGAGGCGCCGATGCTGCCGCTGCGGTTCTTCCGCAACCGGACGTTCTCGGCGGCCAACGCGGCCTCGCTGCTGATGTTCTTCGGGATGTTCGGGTCGATCTTCCTGCTCGCCCAGTTCTTCCAGACGGTGCAGGGCTACTCGCCGCTTCAGGCCGGGCTGCGGATCCTCCCGTGGACGGCGATGCCGATCCTCGTCGCGCCGCTGGCCGGTGCGCTCTCCGACCGGATCGGGGGGCGACCGCTGATCGTGGTCGGCCTCGCGCTCCAGGCCGCGGGGCTCGCGTGGATCGCGCTGGTCTCGACCCCGACGGTCCCGTACTCCGAGCTCGTCGTGCCGTTCGTGCTCTCGGGGATCGGGATGGCGATGTACTTCGCGCCGGTCGCGAACGTGGTGCTCTCGTCCGTCCGGCCCCAGGAGGAGGGCCAGGCTTCGGGCGCCAACAACGCGATCCGCGAGCTCGGCGGCGTGTTCGGCGTCGCGGTGCTCGCCTCGGTCTTCTCGCACTACGGCGGGTACGGGACGGGCACGACCTTCGTGGACGGCCTGACCCCGGCCATCTACGTCGGGGCGGCGATCGTCGCCGTCGGCTCGCTCGCGGCGCTCTTCATCACGCGAGGCCGCAGGCTCCAGGTCGAGCGCGAAGAGACCTACGAGCCGCTGGCGGAGGCTGCCTAGCCGCTGCTCAGGAGGGCATAGCCCTCCTTCAAGAACGGCGTTCTGTCGACGAGGGCGCGGATCTCCGAAGCGGGATACGCGCCCTCTTCGGTCACGATGGAGTCGATCAGCTCGGGCGGTGTCAGGTCGAGCTCCTCGGCGTTCAGCCCGCGCACGGCCGAGGCCTCGATCGGCGCGAGCTTGATCACCTCGCAGGCGACGATCGTCGGCACGCTCACGGTGGCGGCCGCCTCGGCGAGGACCCGCGTCCCCGCCTTGTTGCAGAGCGTCCCACAGCGGAACACGGTGTCGGCGCCTACGAGCAGTAGCGAGGCCCATTGCAGCTCGGCCGGCGCGTTCGCGTCCTCGACGAGGTCGAGGTCGAGCCCCTCCGCGCGGAGGTCCGCAGCGAACACGCGCCCCTCGTCCTGCGGCGACGACACGGTGCAGATGACCCGCTCTGGCGGTGAGTGGACGAGCGCCTCGCGCACGGTCGCAGACGCCGAATGCGTCAGCACGACTGCTTCCGAGAGCCGGTCCTGGAGCTGGATCGCGATCGAGGCGGCCGCGCGTCGGCGGCCCTCGATCAGGCCCTCGGCCTCCTCGCCGATCAGTTGCCGCAGCTGGTCCGGCTCGAGCTGCTCGTGCCGCTTCGCCGCGGCGAGCAGCCGACCGACGGCGCCGGCGACCGCGCCGACGCCCGGGCGGCTTCCGGCGAGCTTCCGGCCGGCGGCGACGAGGTTGGCCAGCATCTCCTCGCCGGTTGTGGCGTCCTGCCCCGCGACGTCGACCAGCGCCTCCACCGCTCGCCGCGCCATCCAGCTTGCGCCGTGGCGGCGGTCGAGCCGCAGCTCCTCGACCCGCTCACCCAGGATCGTGGCCACAAGACATTGTCGCAGACGGCGCGTAGAGGCGTTCGCTCGCGACGCCGACCATGGCGGCCGTGCCGGCTCTGCCGGTGCGGCCGTTTAGACCGCACCGTCGCCTCCGGTCGCGACAATGCAGTTCGATGGAGCGTCTGCTCGTCCTGGGCGCCGGCGCAGGCCAGCTTGGGCTGCTTGTCGCCGCGCGTGAGCGCGGTCTGTTCGTGATCGCGGTCGACCGCAACGCGCGCGCGCCGGGCTTCCGCTACGCCGACCGGCGGGCGATCGTCTCCGTCGACGACGAGCCCGCGCTCGAGCGCCTGGCCGAGGCCGAGCGGATCGACGGCGTGGCCGCTCCCGGTGCGGACTGGCCGGTGGGCCCCGCCGCCCGGATCGCCGCGCGACTGGGCCTGCCGCATCCGATCTCGCCCGAGACCGCGCTGCTCTCGACCTCGAAGCTCCGCCAGCGCGAGCGCTTCGCGGAGGCGGGTGTCCCGCAGACCGGCTGGAAGGTCGTCACCCGGCCCGACGAGGTGATCGGCGTGCCGTGCCTCGTGCGCGCGCCGGACCGGCACGGGAGCCGGGCCCGCGCGCTCGTCCGCTCGTCGCGGGAGCTGCGCGCTGCGGTGAAGGCTGCGCTGCGCGTGTCCAGGGTCGGGCTCTGCCTCGTCGAGGAGGTGGCCGAGGAGCCGGTCGTGACCGTCAGCGCGTTCTCTCGCGCCGGGGTCTTCCACGCGCTGACCGTGACCGACCGCGCGCCGCTGACGCACGTCTGGGAGAGCGGGCACGCCGACGCAGCGGTGGCCGTCGCGCGCCAGGCGGTCGAGGCGCTGGGCATCGAGGACGGGGCCTCGGTCACCCAGCTGCGGATCGGCGCGGACGGGCCGCGCGTGCAGGGGCTCTCGGCGCGGACCGGCGGCGGCCACGAGGCCGAGCTCTGCCGCGCCGCGCTCGGCGTCGACCTGAACGGGCTCGCGCTCGCGGCCGCGCTCGGCGAGCCGATCTCGGAGCGGCGCCTGCGGTTCCGTCGGCGGGTCGGCGGAGCGTGCGTCCTCTTCCTCACCGGCTCGGGCGGCGCCGACGGCCTCGAGGAGGCCGAGGCTTCGCCCGGGATCGAGTGGTGCCGCGTCTACGGGGGATCCGACCGCGCAGGCGCGGTGCTCGCGACGGGCGACAGCAGCGCCGAGGCTCTCGAGCGGGCGACGCGGGCCGCCGAATACGTACGCTTCCGCGCGGCCGATGCCCAGGCGTTCGCGTAGACCTCGATGAACAAACGAACCCGGATTCTCACGACGCTCGTCGTCACCGGTCTCTGTACCGCGTACATCCTCTGGAAGATCAACGTCGGGGAGACCCTGCACGTCCTCGCGAACGCGAACGGCTGGTACTTCCTCGGCGCGGTGGCGATCATGGTCTTCTCTGTCTGGCCGATGGCCTGGCGGTGGGGGCGGCTGCTGCGCGTGCGCGGGATCCATGACCGGCTCTCCTGGCTCGTGCGCGCGTACTTCGTCGCGTACACCGCCGGCCAGGTGCTCCCGACCGCCGTCGGCGGCGACGCGGTCCGCATCTACGAGACCGCGCGGCGGCACGAGGGCCAGGGCGGCCCGGTAGCGGCCTCGGTGTTGCTCGAGCGCGCGCTCGGCGGCTCGGCCACGCTCGCCCTCGCGGCGGTCGGCTTCCTGCTCGCGGTCGGCCACTACCCGATCGGCCCGTACCTCTGGATCGAGCTCTTCTTCGTGCTCGCGACGATCGTGCTCGCGATCGCGCTCTTCTCTCGGCGCGCCCGGCCGGTGCTCGCCTGGACGGTCCCGCTCCTGCGCAAGGTCAGGCTCGACCGGCCGATCCGCGCGGCCTACGAGGGGCTCCACTCCTACCGGGACCACCCGGATCTGCTGGCCGGGGTCTTCGCGCTCACGCTCGCCGTCCAGGCGGTGCGAGTGCTGGCGATCTGGCTCGCCGGGAAGTCGGTCGGCGTCGACCTCTCGCCGAGGCCGTACTACGTGATGGGGCCGCTGCTCTTCCTCGTCCTGCTCGTCCCGTTCTCGATCAACGGGATCGCGGTGCGAGAGACGTTCTTCGTCAGCTTCCTCGGCAGGCTCGGCGTCGACGCCGACAAGGCCTTCGCGACCGGGTTCATCTTCTTCATGGTCACGTTGGCCCTGGCGCTCCCCGGCGCGCTGCTCGTCGCCTGGCAGACGGTGCGCGGCGTCTTCGCCCCGAACGATGCCCCGCAGCTACCGCCGAGCTGACGTGTCACTCGCCTCGCCCGAGGATCGCGTGGCGCGCGCCGTCTCGGTCGTCGTCGTCACCTACAACGGTCTCCCGTGGGTCGAGCGCTGCCTCGAGAGCGTCGGCGGCCACGAGACGATCGTCGTCGACCACGGCTCGACCGACGGGACGGTCGAGCTCGTGCGCGAGCGCTTCCCCGACGCGCGATTGCTGGAGCAGGAGAACAGGGGACTCGGCGCGGGCTCGAATGCGGGGATGCGGATCGCCTCGGGCGACTACTTCCTGCTGCTGAACTCGGACGCCTGGGCAGTCGGCGACGCGGTCGAGCGCCTCGCGGCGTTCGGCGCAGAGCACCCCGAGGCAGCGGTGGTCGGCCCACGGCTGCTCAACCCGGACGGCTCGCTCCAGCCCTCGGTGCGCGGCTTCCCGACGCTCTGGCGGCTGGCGACCGAGTACTTCTTCCTGCGCAAGCTCGCGCCACGCTCGCGGGCGCTGAACGCGTTCTACGGCTACCGGTTCGCGCACGACGAGGTGCGCGAGGCCGAGTTCCTGATGGGCGCCTGCCTCCTCGTCCGCCGGCAGGCCGCCGATACCGTAGGGCTCTTCGACGAGGACTTCTTCATGTTCAGCGAGGAGACGGACTGGTGCTACCGCTTCCGGCAGGCGGGCTGGAAGGTGCTGTTCACGCCGGAGGCGGAGTTCGTCCACGTGGGAGGTGCCACGACGGCGCGTAACTGGGGGTCGATGTACCGGGAGCAGCTGCGTGGGCACCTGCGCTTCATGGCGAAGCACCACGGGCCGCGCGAGGCAGAGCGGGCGCGGCGGCTGCTGCTCGCGTCGATGCGGCTGCGCTCGCTCGTCTTCCGCGGCGAGCGGCGGCAGACGTCGAAGGAGGCGGCGCGCTGGCTGGCGGGGTCGAGCGTGCCGGAGCTGCTGGAGCCGCCCGCGTGAGGCCGACGGCGCTCGTCGTCGACGTCGGCTGGGTCAACGGGCTGGCCGCGATCCGCTCGCTCGGCCGCGCGGGTGTGCCCGTGCTCGCGCTCGACCACCGGCAGAGCGCGCTCGGCTTCCGCTCGCGCTACGCGAAGCCGGTGCTCTGCCCGGACCCGCAGGACGAGGAGGCGTTCGTCTCGTTCCTCGCCGAGCTCGGGGAGACGCTCGCCGCGCCGGCGCCCGTCTTCGCGACGCACGACGAGCCGCTGAACGCGATCGCCCGGGCAGCAGGCAGCCTCGCCGACCGGTTTCTCTACCCGTTCCCTCCGTGGGAGGTGCTGTCACGGATCCAGGACAAGCGCGAGCAGCTCGCCGCTGCGCGGAGGGCCGGGATCGAGGTTCCCCGCACCGAAGCGCCCGCCTCGGCCGCGGAGGCGCAGGCGGCGGCGGAGGAGCTCGGGTACCCGGTTCTCGTCAAGCCGTCCTCGACGGAGGGCTTCAAGCGCCGCTTCGGGCGCCAGGCCTTTCGCTGCGAGACCGGCGCGGAGGTCGAGCGCGCCTACGGCGAGGCCGAGGAGTTCCGGCCGCTCGTCCAGGAGCTGATTCCCGGCCGCGACGGGACGCTCTTCACGCTCGGCAGCTACCTCGCCGCCGACGGCGAGGCGCTCGGGGTCTTCTGCGGCCGCAAGCTGCGGCAGACGCCGCCGGGGGTCGGCACGTGCCGGGTCGGGGAGGCGGTCTGGGCCGAGGACGTGGTCGAGCAGGGGCTGAGGCTTCTCCGCGAGGTCGGGCACGTGGGCCTGTCGCAGGTCGAGTTCAAGCGCGACCCACGTGACGGCGAGCTGCGGCTGATGGAGATCAACCCCCGGCTGTGGCAGTGGCACGGGCTCGCGACCGCGTGCGGGGTCGACCTGCCGCGGATCGCCTACGAGGACCTCACGGGCGAGCGGCCTGCTCCGGTGTCGATGAACGGCAGGCGCCGACGCTGGGCGATCACGCTGCAGGCCGGCGAGCGGCCGGCCGTCCAGCGGCCGCCGTACGTCGATGCGGTCTTCGCCGCCGACGACCCGAAGCCGGCTCTGGTCCAGCTCGCGCGGCTGATCCGCAGATGAGCTCGGTGACGGCAGACCTCCGCCTGGAGCTAGAGCCGCGGGCACTCCCGCTCGCGTGGCTCGCCGCGCCGCTGCTGCTCGGGCTCTCGCGGTTGCTGCCCGCGACCGGGGTCGGGCTCGGGCTCCGGATGGCGGCGGCGATCCTGTGCCTGCTCGTCCCCGGAGCGATCGTGGCGCGTGCGCTCGGGCTCAGCGGGCTCGCTCCCGCGTTCACGTGGAGCCTCGCGACGCTCGCCGTCGGGATGATGGTCATGTTCGCGGTACACGGGTCGATCTGGCTCGCGCTCGGCGTGATGCTCGGCGTGAGTGCGTGCGCGGTGCCCTTCGCGCTGCGCCGCCCGCCGCCCAGGATCGCCGCCTGGAGCCTCGCGATCCTCGCGCTCGGAGCCGTGGTCGGGATCGGGTTCTGGTGGGTCGCGGCGTTCGGCGGCGACTCGTTCTTCCACCTCGCGCGCGTGCGCAAGCTCGTCGACTTCAACTCGATCTCGCTGCGCACGCTCGACGAGTACAAGGACGGCGGGCTGCACCCCGGCTACGCGTTCCCCCTCTGGCACGGGTTTCTCGCAGTCATCTGCAAGCTCGCGGGGGTGGATCCCACCCAGGTCGTGTTGCACGGGCCGACCGTGCTGATGCCGCTCTCGTTCCTGCTCACCTACGAGTCGGGGGTCGCGCTCTTCCGCTCGCACTGGGCCGGGCTCTCGACGCTGCTCGCCTCGTTCGCGTTGCTCGCTCTCGCCCCGGGGCACGGAGGCTCGTACGTCTCGCTCTCGCTTGCCGCCAACGCGAGCCGGATGCTGGTGCTGCCCGCGTTGCTCGCGCTGGTCTTCCTGTACGTGCGAGAGCCGTCCTGGCAGCTGTTCGTGACGGTCGCGGCATCGGCCGGGGCGATGACGCTGATCCACCCGCCGCACTCGGCGCTCGTCCTGATCCTGCTCGCAGGCTTCCTCGTCGCCCGCGCGATTCTGGCCCGCCAGGACGTCGCGGCGATCGCGGCGGCGCTCGCCGCGGTCGCGATTCCGACCGCCGCGGTCACCTTGTGGCTGCTGCCGATCGTCCGCGAGACGGTCGCGCACAACCCGGGCCCGTCCGAGGTACAACGCGCGTTCGCGAACTACCGCCACGAGCTCGACGTCTTCGGACTCCACAGCTACCGGCTCAAGCCGGACGTCTACGGGCGCGGTGGAGCGGTCGCCGTGGCGACCCTCGCGCTGCTGCCGTTCGCGGTGCTGGCGCGGCGGCGGCTCTGGGCCTCGTTCGTCCTCGGCGGGATGCTCGCCGCGTTCGTGTTCACGCTCTTCCCGTTCGTCTTCCCGCACCTGTCCGACGCCCTCTCGATCTCTCAGGCACGCAGGCTGGCGGGCTTTTCGCCGAAGGCGTTCGCGCTCACGGGCGCGGCGCTCGTGCTCGCCGCGATGCTCCGCTGGGCGGTGCTGCCGGTCGCCCTCGCTGCGGGGATCGTCCTCCAGCGGCTCGTGCCGGGAGACTTCGGCCGGCCGTTCGGCCAGGGCCACGGCGGGCCCGCGTGGCTGACCTGGTTCGCGTTCATCGCCGGCTTCGCCGCGCTCGTCCTGGGCGTGTTCGGCGACCGGCTCCTGCCGCGGCTCGAGCGGGACGGGCCGCTCGCCGCCGCGGCCGTCGTCCTGTTCGTGCTCCCGGTCGCGATCCACGGCTACGCGAACTGGAGCCGGCCGGCGAGCGCGAGGCAACCGCTGTCCCCGGCCGTCGTGAGCGCGCTGGGCCAGCGCCTGCCCAAGGGCGCGGTCGTCTTCACCGACGAGCTGACCGGCTACGAGCTCGGTGCCTTCCTGCCCGTCTACGTCAACTCGACGCCTCCGACGCACAGCAGCGACACGCGTGCGAACCACCCCGCCCTGCGCGTCCGCGACGAGCAGCGCTTCTTCCGCAACGGCGGCCCGCTCTCGATGCTGCGCCGCTACGGCGCGGGTTGGCTGCTCGTCGACCGCACCCGCGTCCCGCACACGCGATTCGACCTGCCGCGGGTCTGGGCGAGCGGACGGTACGTTCTCTACCGAACGCGATGAAAGTCCTGCTCGTGACGATGTACTTCCCGCCGGCGGGCGGCGGCGGCGTCCAGCGGCCGCTGAAGATGGCCACGCACCTGCCGGCGCTCGGGATCGAGACGCACGTCCTCGCGCCCGACGACCCGAAGTGGATCCACCGCGACGAGGAACTGCGCTCGCCGACGCAGGCGTTCGTCCACCGCGCGCGCTACCTCGGCCCCCGCGCGCGCATGCCCTCCGAGGAGATGCACGGGCTCACGGGCACCGACCTGCTGCTCGCGCAGGCGAAGCTCACCTACCGGCGCCTGCTGCTCCCGGATGCGAGCGTGACCTGGCTCCCGACGGCCGTGCCCGCCGCGGTCCGGATCGTGAAGAGCGAAGGGATCGACGTCGTCATCACGACCAGCCCGCCGAACTCGATGAACATGATCGGCGCAGCGATCAAGCGCATCGCCGGGATCCCGTGGATCGCGGACCTGCGCGATGCCGTGCTCGCGAACGCCGACCGCCGGTTCGAGAAGACGGCCGTGCGCGTGAAGGAGAAGGCGCTCGAGCGGGTCGTCCGCCTCGTCGCGAGCCAGGCCGACGCGGTCGTCGCGGTCTCCGAGTCGATCGCAGACGAGGTGCGCGCGCACGACCCGGCCGGGCCCGTGCGCGTGATTCCGAACGGCTGCGACTTCGACGACTTCGCCGGTCTCGAGTATCACCCTGGCGGCCGCTTCCGGATCTCGCACACCGGCAGCTTCTTCGGGCAGCGGAACCCGCGCGCGTTCCTGACCGCGCTCGCCGAGTCGGGCCTCGACGACGTGGTCGCGCGCTTCGCCGGGGACTTCCGGGCGGCAGACCGCGAATGGGTCGAGGAGCTCGGCCTCGGCAACCGGCTCGAGCTGCTCTCCTATCTCCCGCACCGGGAGGCGCTCGAGCTGCAGCGCGACTCCGAGGCGAACCTCCTGCTGCTGCCCGAGGCGGCCGGGCGCGGGAAGGTCGTGCCCTCCGGGAAGATCTTCGAGTACCTGGCCGCCGAGCGGCCGATCCTGGCCGCGGTGCCCTCGGACGGGGCCGCAGCCGACCTCGTGCGCGAGACCGGCGCCGGGATCGTCGTCGCGCCGGACGACGAGCGCGGGCTGCGCGAGGCTCTGCAGGGCCTCCACGCGCGCTGGAAGGCCGGAAAGCTCTCCGACGGCTACCTCTCGCCCGAGCAGCGGCAGCGGCTCTCGCGGGAGACCCGAGTCGAGGAGCTGGCCGAGCTGCTCTGGAGCCTGCAGTGACCCGCCTTGACGAGAGTCGGCTCGTTTCATTTTTCTTCCTCGCGGCTGTGTTCTGTGCGAGCTTCGAGAAGGTGCAGTGGAACGTGGCCGGGTCGATCTTCCTGGCCGACATCACGGCGCTCGGCTTCCTCGCCTCGTTCGCCCTCGACCGCCTCGGCTCCCCGAGGGAGGTCGGCCGCGTGCCGAGAACTGCCGCTGTGCTGCTCGTCTTCTTCGCCGCCTTCCTGCTCGTCTACCTGATCGGCTTCTTCAACCTCGAGACGAGCCAGGCTCTGAGCCAGTTCGGCAAGGGGATCGTCAAGTGGCTGATCCACTTCGCGTTCCTGATCGTCGGCGTGATCTACCTGACGGGCCGCTCGGTGCGCTATTTCTGGCGCACGCTCGGCTGGTTCCTCGGCGGGATCGTCTTCAACGCGGCCTACGGGATCCTGCAGCTGGCCTCGGCGCAGGCCGGCCACAACCTCGACTCGCTGTTCCTCGTGCCGCTGACGCGGGGGGCGAGCCAGATCAACGTCTACGGGGCGGTCAACGGCACGAACGTGTACCGGCCGAACGCGCTGACCGGCGATCCGAACCACCTCGGGATCATGCTGCTGATGCCGATCCTGATCCTCTCGCCGATCTACCTGCGGCTCGGCAAGGAGCACCCGCTGCGGCGCTGGCTCGCGGTCCTGATCGCCTTCCTGCTGATCGTCGAGCTGGCGACGCTCTCCCGCAGCGGGCTGCTCGGGCTCACGATCGGCACGATCGTCCTGCTCATCCCGTACCGGCACCTGCTCTTCTCGCGGCTCGTGGTCTTCCCGCTCGCGCTCGTGGTGATCCCGGTCACGTACGAGCTCTACCGGCGGCGGCACTTCTTCGACGTCGTGATCCGCTCGCGGCTCTCGCGCTCGACCGCGGGGACGAACACGCACCTCGACGTCTACAGGTTCGTCCCGAAGATCCTCCACGTGCACCCGTTCTTCGGGCTCGGGTTCAACAACTTCTCGGTCTACTACGAGTTCGTGACCGGCAAGACGAACTGGGGGCCGCACTCGTACTACGTGGCGCTGCTCGTCGAGGGCGGGCTCGTCGGGACGGCGCTGTTCGGGGCCTTTCTCTGGTTCCTGTTCGGGAGGCTGTCGGCTGCTCGGCGGCTCGGGCGGGCGCTCTCGGCCGCGCACGATCCGCTCGCCGCGCGAGTGCGGCCGCTCGCGTGGGGGATGACCGCGGCGCTCGTCGGGACGATGGCCGCGAACATCTTCTACCTGACGATGTCGTTCCTCTACTTCTACGTCTTCGTGATGCTCGCGCTCGTGACGCCCACGGTGTTCGGCAAGAGCCGCGCTGTCAACGAGGACACTCGGATCGACCGGTCGTTGCAGACGGACGCACGGGCGCAGCCCGTCCGTCCTGAGACCGGCACCGCAAGCGGTGCCTTGGGGTGAGGTTGCTGGTGTTGACCACGTCGTACCCGCGCTACGAGGGCGACTCGACCGTGAACTTCCTCGGCGAGGCGGTCGCGCAGCTGCGCACGCGCGGGGTCGACGTGGACGTCGTCTCGCCGGCGACGTTCCCGCACTACGGGATCGCGTACGGCTCGGGCATCGTCGGCAACCTGCGGCGCGACCCGTGGCGGGCGGCGATGCTGCCGGCGATGCTCTGGCACTTCCGGCGGGCGGCCGGGAAGCTGGCGCCCGAGGCCGACCTGATCCACGCCCACTGGCTCCCGAGCGGAGCGGTCGCGGCGACCTGTGGGCGGCCGTTCGTCGTCCAGCTCTGGGGTACCGACGCCGAGCTCGCCCGGAAGGCGAAGCCGCTCGCGCGAGGGGTGCTCCGGCGGGCGCGGCTGACGATCTGCCCGTCGAACTCGCTCGCGGAGGCTGCGCGCGAGCTGGGGGCCGGCGAAGTGCGCGTGATCCCGAGCGGGGTGGAGGTCCCGGACGAGGTGGGCGAGGAGGCAGAGCCTCCCGAGGTGCTCTTCGCCGGGCGACTCTCGCGTGAGAAGGGCATCCTCGAGCTCGTGGAGGCCGCGAAGGGCATGGAGCTGGTGGTGGCGGGCGACGGGCCGCTGCGCGAGTCGGTGCCCGGCGCGCTCGGGTTCGTTCCGCACGACGAGCTCGGGGCGCTGTACGACCGGGCGGCGGTCGTCGCGTGCCCGTCCCACCGGGAAGGGTTCGGCGTCGTCTGCGCCGAGGCCATGGCCCACGGGCGGCCGGTCGTCGCCGGCGCGGTCGGCGGGCTCCTCGACCTCGTCGTCGACGGCGAGACCGGGCTGCTCGTCCCGCCTCGCGACGTGCGGGCGCTGCGCGCGGCGCTCGAGCGGCTGCTCGGCGACCGCGAGCTGCGGGAGCGCCTCGGCGCGGCGGCCCGCGAGCGGATCAAGGAGCGGTTCGCGTGGCCGGCGGTGACCGACGCCACGCTGGCCGCGTACCAGGAGGCCCTGGCGTGAGGCCGGCGGTCGTCTTCGGGCTGCTGCACGCGGGTCTCGCGATCGCGCGCAGCCTCGGGCGCGAGGGGGTGCCGGTCGAGGGCATCGCGCTCCAGCGCTACGAGTTCGGGCTGCGCTCGCGCTACCTCCGCCGCCGCACCCTGGCCGCCGGAGACGAGGACGTGCTCGAGGCGCTCCGTCACGCGGGCGCCGGAGGCGAGCGGCCGGTGCTCTTCCTCGAGCGTGACGAGAACGTCGAGACAGTCCTACGAAACTGGGACGAAGTGCGCGCACTCGCAGACGTGCCTCTGCCGAAGGACCCGGAGGCAGTCAGGCGCCTGCGCCGCAAGGACCTGCTACCCGCGGTGGCCGCGGAGGCCGGGGTCCCGTCCCCGCTCACGGTCAGGGCCGAGAGCCCCGAGGCGATCCTCGAGGCGGGCCTGAAGCCGCCGGTGCTGCTGAAGCCGCTCGAGGGCCAGGAGTTCGCGCTCGCGTTCGGCGAGAAGGCGTTCGTGGCCGCGACCCTGGACGAGGCGGTTGCCGGCTGGAAGCGGGCGCGCGAGCGGGGCTTCGACACGATCCTCCAGGAGCTCGTCCCGGACTCGCACGAGCAGGTGTTCTCGCTGTTCACGTATGTCGGCCGCGAGGGCCGGCCGCTCGCGAGCGTCGTCGGGCGCAAGATCCGGCAGGGGCCCCTCCGCTTCGGCACGAGCGCGGTCTTCGCCTCCGGACACGACGAGGAGGTGCACGAGCTCGGCCAGCGCCTCCTGGCCGCGGTCGACTACCGCGGGCTCGCGCACGTTGAGCTCGTGCGCGACCCGCGCGACGGCCTGCTCAAGGTGATCGAGGTGAACACGCGGCCGCCGGTCTGGGCCGGGATCGCGACCGGCCCGGAGCTCGGGATCGCCCGGGTCGCGTACGACGACCTGTGCGGCCGCCCGCCTGCCTCGGAGCAGACGATGACCGAGCAGCTGACGTGGATCTACCTGGCCAAGGACGTCTGGGTCTCAGCGCAGATGGCGAGGCGCCGCGAGCTGCCCCCGCAGGAGTTCCTGCGCCACTACCTGCAGCGCAAGAAGGTGCGCGCGACCTTTGCCGCGGACGACCCTGCTCCCGCGATCGCGAGCCTCGGCTACCTCCGCTCCCGGGTCTGATGCGCGTCGTCCTGGTCGATCCGCTCGCCTACACACCGCCGTACGACCACGCGCTCGCGACGGCGCTCGCCGGGCTCGGCCACTCGGTCACGCTCCTGACGTCGCGCTTCCCGCACGGCGAGGCGCCGGCGCCGCAGGGCTACGAGCGCGAGGAGCTGTTCGCGCCCGTCTCGACGCGGCTCTTCCGCCGCTCCCGCCTTCGGATCCCGGCGAAGGGCCTCGAGTACGGGCCGAGCGCGGCGCGGCTCGTTCGGCGGGTGGAGCGGATCGACCCGGAGGTCGTCCACGTCCAGTGGCTCCCCCGGCCGGAGCTCGACCTGCGGTGGCTGCGGCGGCTCGCGGTCGACCGCCCGGTCGTCGTCACCGCCCACGACGTCCTGCCCCGCCGGGCGAAGGCCCAGCGCGCGTGGCCGGAGGTGCTCGAGACCGCCGAGCGCGTCGTCGTCCACTCACGCCGCGCCGTCGACCAGCTCGTCGAGGTGGGGCTCGGCCGCGAGCGGATCACCCGGATCCCGCACCCCGTGTTCGAGGGCGAGCCGCTGCCTCCGGCCGAGGGTCGTACGCTCCTCTTCTTCGGGCTGATCCGCGACTACAAGGGGCTCGACGTCCTGCTGCGTGCGCTGCCGGAGATCCCGGACGCGCGCTTGGTCGTCGCCGGCGACCCGCTCGACCCGGTCCCCCAGGGCGCGGACGGGCGTGTGGAGTGGAGGCTGCGCTTCATCGAGGCCGCGGAGGTGACGGAGCTGATGGCCGGCGCAGCGGCGGTCGTGCTGCCCTACCGGAAGCTGGACTCGTCGGGCGTGCTCGCGACCGCGATCGGATACCGTCGGCCCGTGGTCGTGACCGACGTCGGTTCGCTCGGGGAGATCGTGCGCGAGTTCGGCGCGGGCGAGGTCGTGCCCGTCGACGACCCGCACGCGCTCGCCGAGGCCTGCACGCGCCTGCTCGAGCCGAAGGCCCTTGCGGCCGCGGGCAAAGGGGCCGAGCGGGCAGCGCAGGAGCTCACCTGGGAGCGCTCGGCCGCCGAGCACGACCGCCTCTACCGGGCGGTGCGCCGATGACTCGCGGGATGAAGTGGGTCGTCGACCGCATCGCCGCCGCGGTGCTGCTCGTCCTCCTCTCGCCGTTCCTCCTCGGGATCGCGATCTGGATCCTCCTGGACGGCGGCCGCCCGGCCGTGCTGGCGCAGGAGCGCGCGGGCAAGGACGGCGCCACGTTCCGGATGCTCAAGTTCCGGACGATGGTGCAGAACGCGCTCGAGCTCGCGGCCCAGGTGACCGACGACCCGTTCGGCGTCGTGGAGAACGACCCGCGCGTGACCCGCCCCGGCCGCTTCCTCCGGCGAACCGGGCTCGACGAGCTGCCGCAGCTCTGGAACGTGCTCGTCGGCCAGATGAGCCTCGTCGGCCCGCGGCCCGATCTCGTCGAGCAGGCAGCGCACTACACCGAGCACGACCGCCGCCGCCTCATCGTCCTGCCGGGGATCACCGGCTGGTCACAGGTGAGCGGCCGCGAGTCGATCGGCTGGCCCGAGCGGATCGAGCAGGACATCTGGTACATCGACCACTGGTCGCTCTGGCTCGACGTGAAGATCGTCGTCCGCACGTTCGCAGAGCTCGGCCGGAGCGGCGAGCAGCCGGTCGAGGACACGATGAACATCGAGCGCGCGCGGGCGCAGGAGACGCGGGAGAAGGCCGAGTCGCGCTAACCGAGGTCGAGCCGGCCGACTGGAACGCCCTCCTCCAGGAGCTCGGCCACGACGACGCCTACCTGCGGCGGGAGTACCTCGAGACAGCGTCCGTGCTCGACCCCGGGCGGGTGGTCTTCCTCCAGGGCGGGCGTACCGTCTTCCCGTGCATCGTCCGCGAGTGGGGCGACGCGCACGACGTGACCGGGGCCTATGGCTTCGGCGGCCCGGTCGGCGAGCCCGACTTCTACGAGGCCTACGAGGGCTGGTGTCGCGAGCAGGGCGTCGTCACGACGTTCACGTGGTTCCACCCGCGCTTCGCCAACCACCGCTACGCCCGGATCCACGTCGAGCCACGGGGCGGCACCGTCGCCTGGCGCCTCGACGAGGGCGACCTCTTCGAACGGCTCCACCGGCACCACCGGCGCGCGGCGCGCAAGGCGGAAACGGCCGGGATCGAGGTTCGCGTCACCGTCGCGCCGCCCGAGCTCGAGACCTTCGCGCGGCTGTACGAGCGGACGATGGCCGAGAAGGGCGCCGAGAGCTTCTACTACTTCCCGCCGGAGTACTGGAGCGCGCTCGTGGCGCGCCTCGGCGCGGGGCTCGTTCTCTTCGAGGCCGTCCAGGAGGGCGAGCCGAAGGCGGCGCTGCTCGGCCTCGCGAGCACGCCCTGGCTCCACTATCACCTCGGCGCGTCGGAGCGGAGCGGGGGCGCGAACAACCTCCTGTTCCTGGAGGCGGCGCGCTGGGCCCGGGCGGAGGGATTCACGCGCTTCCACCTCGGCGGCGGCGTCGGCGGCGCCGACGACTCGTTGCTCGAGTTCAAGCTGCGCTTCGACCCCGGGGGACTGATCGAGTCAGCGGTCGGCAAGGCGATCCACGACGAGGCGGCGTACCGCGAGCTGGCAGGGCCGGACGCGGGCCTGGACGGGTTCTTCCCGGCCTACCGCGCTCGTCAGGCGTAGAAGCAGACCGCGAAGGCCGCGACCGCGGAGGCAATCCACCACAGCCCCACGACCGGCACGGCGTCCGACATGGGCCGCGTCGGGCTCTTCGCCCGCCAGACGATCGTTCCCGCGGCGACGAGAGCAAGCGCGGCCGGGACGGCGAAGAAGAGCAGGAAGCCCGCGAGCGACGGAGCGGTGCCGAAGACGGCGACGCCGGCCAGGATTCCGCCGCAGAGAAGCAGCCAGGAGATCCCGGCTAGGACGAGCAGCCCGAGCCCCGCTCCGAGCCGGGCCCACCGCCGGCGGGCCGTGTCGTCGGCGGCCGTCCGCGCCATCCAGGCGAGCGGGAGCGCCCGGAGCCAGCCCAGCCACGGGACGAACGCGAGAGCGAGCGTCGCGACCGCCCACGGGTCGCGCCGCGCTCGCATCACTCGCCAGGCAGTCAGCGCCGACACGCTGCCGAGGATAGCCGCAGCTAGGGAGCCGGCTGCCAGCCGAAGACCTGCAGATGCGTCAGGTCGAGGTCGACGGGGAGCGGCTGCGCGCCTCCGCCTCCGCCGCGCGCCACGTAGAGGGCTCCGGTCGACCAGGAGGCGAACGCGAGGTAGCGGCCGTCCCACGACCACGAGAGCGAGTCGGCCGGGGCAGGCAGGTCGGCGGTGCGCTCGACTCCCTTCGGGTACAGGAAGCCGATCGTGCTGCCTCGCCCGTACACCACGGTCCCGTCGCGGAGGAACTGGGCGTCGTGCACGAAGCCGAGGCTCCGCTCGCGCTTGGGCGTCCAGAGGGTGGTCGGGTGCGAGAGGAGGGAGCCGGTCGACTCGTAGAGGATTCGGTTCGCCGGTCCCCACTGGATCCGCTCGCCGGTGCCCCCGGTCCCGAGCGAGCGAACGGGCCCCCCGGCCACCGGGACGGCCAAGAGCGTGAGGTCGGGGATCGGGTAGTCGAGCCCGGGGGCGAACGCGAGCAGGCGGCCGGTCGGCGACCAGGCCAGACCGTCCGCGTGCCTGACGACGAGCCGCGCGTCTCCGCCCGTCGCGGGGACGACGTAGAGGTAGTTGTCGCTCTCCCGCCGCCGCGAGAGGTAGGCGACCTGCGTCCCGTCGGGCGACCACCTTGCGCCGAACTCGTCGCGCCTCGACGGCGTGAGGTCGACCGGCGGGCCCCCTCCGGCCGGGAAGCTGAGGACGTCGTCGCTGCCGTGCCTGCGGGCGACCACGAGCACCTGCTTTCCGTCCGTCGACCACTCCGGCTCCTCGAGCGGGTCGACGCCTCGGGCTATCAGCCGGACAGCGCCGGTCGCTGCGTTCACGACGTAGAGCTTCGCGGCCGCGCCGCCGCCCGCGAGCGCCAGGAACGAGCCGGTCGGCTGCACCGGAGGGCCGACCTCGGCCGCGCCGGTCGCGCCCTTCGTGATCCCGCCCACTTGCGCGGGGGTCGACACGGTCCGCGCTTGCGTCCGCGTGGTCGTGCCCGAGTCGCAACCCGCAGCGAGGACGACAGCCAGCGCGACGAAGAGGGCCTGTCGGGCCATCGTTGGCCTGACCCTAGCGCTTGTCGAAGGATCGGCGGTGCTCCTCTAGTACCGTGAAAGCGTGATCCTGAAGGCGCTTTTCTGGGGCAGCCTCGGCGGCCTCGCCTGGACCCACGTGGGCTATCCGGTCGCCGCGGCCGGCCTGCGGCGGCTGCGCGGACGCGAGATCGCCAAGGCCGACATCACCCCGAGCGTCACCCTGATCGTCCCGGCGCACGACGAGGAGGACGTGATCGGCGCCCGCGTCCAGAACCTGCTCGAGCTCGACTACCCGCAGGAGCAGCTCGAGCTGGTCGTCGCCTCCGACGGCTCGACCGACCGCACCGACGAGATCGTCACCTCGTTCGACGGGCGCGTCCACCTGCTGCAGTGCGAGCGCGGCGGGAAGCTGCCGTCGATGAACCGTGCAGTGCGCGAGACCGAGAGCGAGATCGTCGCATTCGGAGACGCGAACGCGACCTGGGCTCCGGACGCGTTGAGCAAGCTCGTCCGCAGCTTCGCCGACCCCGACGTCGCCTACGTGTGCGGCCAGGTGCGCTTCCAGCGCGACGACGGCACGAACAAGGAGGGCCTCTACTGGCGCTACGAGATGTGGCTGCGGGAGAGCGAGTCCGGCCTCGGCTCGATCACCGGCGGCAACGGCGCGATCTACGCAGTCCGCCGCTCCGACTACGTCGAGTGGCCGTTCGGGCACGACCTCGGCTTCCCTGCGCTAATGGTCCAGCGCGGCCGACGCGCCGTCTACGAGCCCGAGGCGCTCGCGTTCGAGAAGCCCTCGCGCGACATCGAGGACGAGTACCGGCGCAAGGTGCGGATGCTGCCGTGGTCGTGGCGCCACCTGTTCGAAGCGGG
The DNA here is from genome assembly GCA_035518635.1 of Gaiellaceae bacterium. Lineage (GTDB taxonomy): Bacteria > Actinomycetota > Thermoleophilia > Gaiellales > Gaiellaceae > AC-32. The sequence goes on along the minus strand of DATIXI010000062.1, from coordinate 57 downwards.
CAGCCTGCGAGGTGTCCCGCCGCTCTACCTCGCGGAGCTGGTCTCGCACCGGGTGCT
>DATIXI010000061.1:0-30176 GCA_035518635.1 Gaiellaceae bacterium | reverse complement strand
TTCGCGCGTAGCGCACGCGGCTCTCGGCGAGCACGTGAGCGAGACTCGGGCGCGGAGCCGATCCGCCGCCCTCGTGCCGGACGGTCGCGGCCGGCTCGAAGCGGACGTCGTACCCGGCGTTCCGGGCGCGGCGGCAGAGGTCCTTGTCCTCGCAGTACATGAAGAACCCCTCGTCCCAGCCGTCGAGCTCCTCCAGCACGGAGCGCCGCACGAGCAGGCACGCTCCCGAGACCCACTCGGGGCTCCCGGGCCGCTCGTATGCGGCCGGGTCGCGGACGAGCTCGCTCGCCCACGCGGCCCGCGTGAACAGCCGGTGGAGGAAGAGCGCGTGCGCGTACGTCGAGCGGAGCCGCGGGAAGCGCCGCTGCGAGAAGTCGAGCTCTCCGCCGGGCTCGAGGACCAGCGGCGCGGCGATCGCGGCCGCCGGCTCGCGCTCGAGCACGTCGACGAGGATGGTGACCGCCTCCGGGTCGATGCGGGCGTCGGGGTTCAGGAACAGGACGTACGGGCTCGAGCCCGCGCGCCAGCCAGCGTTGCAACCGGCCGCGAACCCCCGGTTCTCGGGGAGCGCGAGCGCGGTCACCGGAAGGTCGGCGACGGTGTCGAGCGATCCGTCGTCCGACGCGTTGTCGGCGACGACCACGTGCAACGGCTCGCTGCCGGCGAGCCGCTCGACGCAGCCGCGAAGCTGCGCGCCGCTGCGATACGAGACCACGACGACGTCGGTGGCAAGCCTCCCCATCTCCTTCGACAGTAGCACCGGCACAGGCGAGCGAATGCCCGAAAACCCTGATGGCTAGGCGGCTGGGGGGCACTCCTCCCTCGAACTGACCATTTGGAGCGCCACCGGGCCAGACCGATGAGAGCACATCATGTGGGGAGCCGCCCCCCGCCGGTACCGCCGCCTGATGCTGTGCGCCGTCGCCGCACTGGGCCTTGTCGTCATGCCCGCTGCCCATGCGCGCGACTCCGCCGCAACGAAGCGAATGTCGTTCCCGGAGCTCTGGGGCCTCGAGGTCACCAGGGGCAACCTGCACCTGCTCACGAACACGACCGCCCGGGCCGCGGTCGACGCCGACGTCAACACGCTGCTCGTCGACCCCACGCACATGAGCAAACATCAGCGCCGGCGGGTCGCGCAGGTCGCAAAGCGCTACGGCTTCCGCAAGCTCGCCCTGCCGCACCGGGCGACGAAGTCGCTCAAGGGCGGGCGGGCCTACTGCAGGAAAGCCAAGCGCCACCACCCGAGCTGGCCCTGCACGTTGCGCGCACGCTCGCTCCGCGGCGCCGAGCGGCTCGCCTCGCTGCAGCGGGCCGATCTCGTCGTCGCCCGCCTGAAATCGCTCCCGGATCTGTCGAACGTCACGCTGAGTGAATCGCACGCACGGCTCGTGCTGATGGTCGACATCGGGCGGGGCACGTTCGACCAGCAGGCCTGGCAGGCCGCGATCCAGCAGGCGGCGAGCGATCCGGCGGTCGACCTTGCCGTCGGGCCCTCCGGCTCCGGGGCGTCGACCGCTCTCGGCCAGTACGTCACCGTCCTCGGCAAGACCGACCTGAGGCCGGCTGCGCCGAGCCAGCTGGCGGAGCTCGGATCGAGCCAGAGCTCACTCACCGTGAGCTGGAGGCACCCGAACGGGTACCGCGTGCGCAACTACGAGGTCTACGCGAACAAGGCCCTCGCGGCCAGCGTCACGACGACCTCCGCGAAGCTCCTGCACCTCGCCTGCGGGACGGCCTACCTCGTCCAGGTCGACGCCGTCGACCGCTCGGGCAGGCACTCGGCGATGACGTCGATGTCGGCCTCGACAAGCGCCTGCACGGACACGACGCCGCCCTCGACCCCGACCGGCCTCACCGTGACCGACATGACGCAGACGTCGCTCACCCTCTTCTGGACACCGACGCTCGACAACGTCGGAGTTGCCGGCTACCGGGTCTACGAGGGAGCGGCCTACGCGGGGGCAACGGACCTGACGCAGTACACCGTCTCGGGCCTCGCATGTGACACGACGTACACCCTCGCCGTCGCGGCCTACGACGCCGGCGGAAACCAGTCGGCAAGAGCATCGGTCAGCGCGACCACCGACGCGTGCGGCGACGAGACCCCGCCGACCACGCCGACCAACCTGGCCGAGACGGGCTCCACGACCACGACGATCACGATGTCCTGGACAGGTTCGACCGACAACGTCGCCGTGACCGGTTACCACCGCTACCGCGACTCCACCGTCGTCTCGAGCGGGATAGGCACGAGCTACACCTTCTCGGGGCTCTCGTGCGGCACGAGCTACACGTTGGCGGTCGACGCGTTCGACGGAGCGGGCAACGACTCCGGCAAGGCGTCACAGTCGGCCTCGACGAGCGCGTGCTCGTCCCCGCCTCCGCCTCCTCCACCGCCTCCGCCTCCGCCTCCTCCGCCTCCACCTCCGCCTCCGCCTCCTCCGCCGCCACCCCCGCCACCTCCACCTCCGCCCCCCAGCAGCCAGGCCAACCTCTGGGTGACGACAGCCGGCGGCGGCTCCTGCACCCGCTCGGCAACACCGGCCAGCTACAACACGGCCACTGCCTGCTCCAGCCTCGATGCCGCCAACGACCGCTGTCAGGGAGGCGACACCGTGATCGTCCGCGGTGGCACCTACAGCAACAACGCGATCACCGGCACCAACGGCCGCAGCGACTACTGCACCTTCCAGAGCGCCCAGGGCGAGACGGTCGTGCTCGGCGGCTGCGACGGCAACGACCCGGCCAACCAGCCGGAGTCGATGTGCCTCGACATCATGGGCAACTCGGGCTGGCTCCGCTTCGAGGGCGGGGCCAACAACGGCTTCACCACGCCCGCCTTCTCAGGGCACGGGATCGATCTCGGCGTCACGACCTGGTACGGCCACTACGACACCGAGTACGGCTGCACGCACGTCATCTTCGACCACGTCCACGTCGGCACCTTCAACGGGCTCGTCTGCCCGAACACGACCGTCTCCAACAGCGAGATCGGGCCCTCGATCGACAACAACACCAAGATCTACAGCGACGCCAACCCGGTGCTGATCGAGGGCAACTATTTCCACGACAACGACCGCTCCAATAGCGATCAGCACATCGAGTGCCTCTACTTCGTGGCCACGGTCAACCTGACCTTCCGGCGCAACGTGGTCGGGCCCTGCGACATCATCGGCATCCACGCCAAGGAGCCGGGAACCGGCCAGTTCCTGAACAACACGCTCGAGAACAACGTCTTCCTGCCGGGCTCCAACGGCGTCCAGTACACGGGCTACACGCCCTGCGCGAACTTCGTCTTCCGCTACAACGTGGTCGCCGACGGGTTGATCGACAACTGCTCGCCGCGGACGGTCGAGGGCAACATCTTCATCGGCTCGGGCGACTCCTCCTGCTCGGGCTGGGCCTACAACGTCTTCACCGGCAGCTCCTGCGGGCCCAACTCGATCACCAGCACGGAGGCGGCGCTGTTCGTCGACCCGACCAACGACAACTTCCACCTGAAGGCCGGCTCGCCCGCGATCGACCGTGGCGACCCCTCCTACTACCCGAGCGCCGACATCGACGGCGATCCACGGCCGCTCGGTCCGCGCCCGGATGCGGGAGCGTACGAGGCGGGCTGAGCCCGGGAGCTAGGCCGCCCGGGACCGGCTTCGCTACAGTTCCGCCCTTGCGGTTGAGGCTCGGGTCCACCTTCATCTCGAAGCGCCGGCGTTCACTTTCCGCGGCACTCTTGGCGGCCCTGTTCGCAGTCGGGGTCATCGCCGGCCCTGGAGGCTCGGCCGGCAAGGCGCAAAAGCGCACGCTCTACGTTTCACCGAACGGGCCGGGCAGCGCCTGCACCAAGGCCGCGCCCTGCGACACGTTCAATCGCGCCTATCGCGTCGCACAGCCGGGAGACGTCGTGCTGGTCGCCGCCGGCAGCTACCCGCAACAGGACATCGACAACGACCCATCGAAGACCTCGTCCACCGACGTCGTCTTCCGCCCCGAGGGAGGCGTCGTGACGATCGGCTGCCGCAACGGTGGGGGCTGCATCGACATCTCGGGCTCGCACATCACCTTCGACGGCGGGCCGAGCAAGGCATTCCGGGTACAGACCTACTCCGCCCACGGCTTCTCCTACCAGGGCCGAACCGACACCGAGCGAGGAGCGACGGACATCACGTTCCGGAGGATGGACATCGGCGCCGTCGCGATCGGCTCCTCCTACACGACGATCAGCGACAACGATCTCGGCCCATCCACCGATCCGTTCAACATCTTCTTCGCCGAGGAAGCCGACCATCTCCTGATCAAGCACAACCTGATCCACGACTTCGTGATCGAGAACGGCGGTCACTTCGAGTGCATGTACTGGGATGGCCCCGACTACGTGACGATGCGCGACAACGAGTTCCGCTCGTGCGCGATCTTTGGGGTCCACGCGAAGGAGGGCCCGCACTACCACGAGCTGATCGAGAACAACGTCTTCTGGAACCCGCGCGGGATCACGACCAACTACGACCTCCAGTTCACGACCGAGGCCAATCCGTGCGGCGATGTGACGATCCGCTACAACACGTTCACCGACGGGCTCTGGGACGACTGCTGGCCGACAGCGGTCTACGGCAACATCTTTCGCGGCCGAGATGACGGTGGCCGGGGCTATCACGACAACATCGCCAATGGCCCGGATTCGACCTTCGTAAGCGCCGCAGCCGGAGACTTCCATCTCAGGCCGGGGTCGAAAGCGGTCGGTGCAGGCGATCCCTCACACTACCCGGCGACGGACAAGGACGGTCATCCCCGACCACAGGGTCGCAGGCCGGACGCCGGCGCATACGAGCTCGGCCCCACGCCCATCTGGGGTATCGCCCCGACCGCTCGTTCCGCCCGCGGGCTGACGGTCGAATGGCTCCGTCAGCGACAGTTGCACGGCAGCACGAGCGTGGTGCTTCGCGCGGGAACGCTGGGAGCGGCACTCTCCCGCCGGGTGAGCTCGAGGGCACGAGCGGCCGGCCTCCACGTTCTCGTGGCGAGGTCGTTCAGTCACAAGCCGAGATGCACGAGCGCGTCGCCCTGCATGGTCAGCGCCCGGACGGTGAGGGCGGCGCGGCGCCTCGCCCTGAAGGCGGGCTACACGGTCGTCGTCCGCGTCAGCGGCCCCGGGAAGATCCCCTCACTACAGGGGTCGCGCCACGGGCGCATCGTCGCGGTCGTGCGCCTTTCCCGTCCGGCGAGCCTGAGCTCGTGGCGACGCGCTATCGACATCGCCAGGACCGACTGGACGATAGACCTCGCGGTCGCTCCGGGCGCGGGCTCGGCCGGCGCCAGCGCGCTCGCCGTCTACGAGCAGGCGCTCGACGGGAAGTAGCGCCTCGGCCAGCGTCTCGGGCCGCTAGAAGCCGCGGCGCACCGCGAGGTACGGGATCAGCGCGAGCTCGACGAGGCCCGGGAGGATGTCGTCCTTCGCGAAGACGGCTTCGGTGTCCGAGCGGCGCACGGTCCGGATGTAGTCGCGCACCCGGATTCTGCGCGAGGAGATCTCCAGCACCCCGGTCGGCAGGTCAGTCACCAGCCGCACCCAGCTCCGTCCCGCGACCGCGCGGCCCGCGTCCACGGGCTCGCCGATCTGGTCGCGGTAGAGCAGGTACGGGAAGTCGACGCCTGCGCACCAGCCGAGCGTGTGGTAGCCCCAGGTGCGGGCGTTCACGTCGAGGAGCTTGGGCCGCCCGTCCCGCGAGTCGAGCTTGAACTCGAGCTCGACCAGCCCGTAGTAGCCGATCGAGCGCAGGAACGTCAGCGAGAGCTCCTCGAGCTCGTCCATCTCGACGGTGCGGACGTAGGTGCTCGCGCGCCCGAACTCGGGCGGGTGCTGGCGCCGCCGCTGGGCGACCATGCTGGCGAGCGCGTCCCCGTCTCGGAACAACGCGCAGTAGGCGTACTGGCTCTCGCCGCCGCCGGGGATCAGCTCCTGGACGATCACCTCGCCGGGGCCGACGATCTGAGCCGCGCGCTGAACCAGTGACTGGAGCTCGTCGCGGCTGTCCGCGCGCCAGGCCTTGTCCTTCGTCTCGTGAATGAAGTTCTCCTTGATCGCGGGCTTGATCGCCCACGGCGGCTCGCCGTCGACGTCCGCGACCTGCTCGGCGCTCTCGAGCCGCCAGCTGCGAGGCGTCGGGATCCCGAGCTCCTCGGCCCGGGCGTACGTGTTCCGCTTGTCGCAGGCCCAGCGGACGACCTCCCAGGGCGGGGTGGGGACGCGCAGCACCTCGCCGAGCCGGTCGCGCGCGAGCGAGAAAGCCGCGACGTGCTCGTCGCGCGTCGGGAACAGGACCCAGCCGTTCAGCCCGAATCGCTTCGCCGCCGCGAGGGTCGCGTCCACGGCCACCTCGCCGTCCCGCAGGTCGGGGACGCGCAGGGAGTGCGTCGCGTAGCGGGAGAACTTCCCGACCGAGCGCTCGTCGTCCACGACGCAGGTCTGGATCCCGTGCCGCCCGAGGCTGCGGATGATCCCCAGCCCCTGGTAGTCGCCGCCGACGACGATCGCGCCGACCGGCCGCGCTTCGGTCACGGGGAGACGGAGCGGGCGAGCGCGCGGCCCGACCACCACGTGCCGGAGACGAACCGCATCAGCGGCCCGAAGCTCCAGGCGGCCGGCGCGCCCATGAAGTGCAGGCCCGGCACCGACGACTCGAGCCCGCGGCCGAGCACCGGGTAGCCGCCGGTCGAGCGAATCTCGGAGACGAGCTCGTCGCTCAGGAATCCGTAGTTGCGGAGGTCGATGCGGTAGCCGGTGCCGAGCACGACGTGCTCGGCGTTGCGCGTGGTCGCGTCGTCGAGCTCGAGCTCGACGCCGTTGCCGTTTCGGGCGTTGACCACCGTGCGTCCGGTCGTGATGGGCACGTCGACCAGGCGCGTCTGCAGCCACTTGGCCCCGGCGGGCCGGATGGCCCGGCGCGCCATCTTGTCCTGTGCCGAGCGCGGGAGGTGGCGGAACGCATCCGGGACGGCGAGCAGCCGGCTCATGCCGATCGGGCCGACGTCCGTAGGCGCATAGAAGACGGGCTTGAACGGGCCGAGCTTGCGCTGGATCACGCCGCCCTTGAGCCAGGTCAGCGTGGGCCGACGCGCGATCACCTCGACCTGCGCACCCGACTCGTGGAGCAGCGCGCCCGACTCGAGCGCGCTCTGACCGCCGCCGATCACGATCACGTTCCGCCCGGCGAACCGCGCGAAGTCGGAGTGTTCCGACGAGTGCGTGACGGAGTGCTCCGGCAGCCCGTCGAACTCTGCCGGCCGGTTCGCGAACGACTCGATTCCCGCCGCGACGACCACCCGTCGGGCCTTCAGACGGGTGCCGTCGTCGATGGTGACGAGGAAGCCCTCGCCGTCGCGCTCGACCGACATGATCCGGCGGCCGTCGACGTCCGGAGCAATATGTCTCTGGACCCATTTGCCGTACTCGACGAAGTGCTCGAGCGGGATCGGCGCGCCGAAGCTCTCGCCCGTCTCGGCCTGGTAGGCGTCGAGGCTCAGCTCTCCCGAGGGGTACGCGATGTGCGACGCCTCCCAGCGAGAGCGGAGCATCATCCCTCGCGGCATGCTGCGCCAGAACGACATCGGATCGCCGAAGATGCGGACGTCCAGGCCGTCCAGGGCCCGCAGGTGCGCCGCGGCCGCCAGCCCGTACGGGCCGGCGCCGACGATCACGACGTCGCAGGAATCGGGCGCCGCAGGCGCCTCACCGTTCGAGGTTTCAGGCGTTGGTTCGTCCATGTCTGGGCCAGCCGCATCCGCCGCGGACGCGGAAGTTCGGCTCTGAGCTTGGCATGAGGGTACGTGCTCTCCAACTGGACGTATTGCCAGTGTTGGCCCGTCGCCTCGATCTCAGAATGTAACGAGAGTGATACGGCGATCTGGTATGGCTGAGCCGTCGCCGGCAGGCGTCTCGCGGCAACCTGGCGAGCTGGCTCGCCTGCTCCAGCCGGTGGACGCGCCCGGCCTCGACACTGCGCCCGGCGAGGGGCCTCCCGCCTGGCTGAAGGCCGACGGCTGGCGGGTGCTCGCCCGCCCGCGGGCGCTGGACGGCGACGGCGAGGAGCTCGCCCGCTTCGAGCTCGAGGACGGCAGCACAGCCCGCGCGTTCCGCGACGAGCGCGACGGCGCCGTCCGCGTGCCGTTCGACCTCGACGAGGCGTACGTGAGCCTCGTCAGCGAGCGTTGGCTCGGCGAGGCCGGGAACACCGCCCTGAGCGCCGGCCAGCTCGGGCTCTACTACCAGGTCAAGCGGTTCTTCCCGCGCTCGTTCCTGCTCGCGGCACGCCGCGTGTTCATGCGTTGGTCGGGTCTGCCCGAGTTCCCCGCGTGGCCACTCGAGGACAGCGTCGTCCGGCTCGTCCGCTTCTACGCGCTCTGCCTGCTCGCCGCGGCCGGCGAGGACGAGCTGCGCTTCCGCTGGTTCTGGCCGGGCGCCTACCGGGCGGCGCTGATCCTGACGCACGACGTCGAGTCCGCCGAGGGTCTCAGGCTGGCCGTGGAGATTGCCGACCTCGAGGAGGCGCGAGGCTTCCGCTCGTCGTTCAACGTCGTGGGCCAGGACTACCCGATCGACCACGGGATCGTGCGCGAGCTCGCGGAGCGCGGCTTCGAGATCGGCGTTCACGGCCTGCATCACGACCGCTCGCTGTTCTCGTCCCGCGAGGAGTTCGAGCGCCAGCTGCCGGGCCTCGCCGAGGCGGCGGAAGAGCTCGGCGCCGTCGGCTTTCGCTCGCCGGCGACCCACCGGGTCGTCGACTGGCTCCCCGACCTACCGTTCTCCTACGACTGCTCGATGTTCAACTCGGACCCCTACGAGCCCCAGCCGGGCGGCTGCTGCTCCCTCTGGCCGTTCCTGCTCGGGCCGCTCGTCGAGCTCCCGTACACGCTGCCGCAGGACCACACGCTGTTCACGCTGCTTCGGAAGGACGCACAGGCCTGGATCGCTCAGGTCGACGCGATCGAGGAGCGGTTCGGCCTGATCCAGTGCCTGAGCCATCCCGACCCCGGCTACCTCGGGGACGCGGACAAGCGCGACTACTACGTCGAGCTGCTCGACGCCCTTGCCGAACGCGGTGGGCTCTGGCGGGCGCTGCCGCGCGACGTCGCCGACTGGTGGCGCCGCCGCGAGGCGTCAGACGCCGACGTGCTGCTCGGGACGATGCGGCGCGACGGCCTGGACGCGGTGCTCGAGCCTCCGCCCGTGTCCGTCTAGCGGCCGCACCAGGCCTCGAGCAGCCAGCCGAGCTCGTACGGGCGGCACGTCGCGTTGAGCTCGATCCCGCGGCCGGCCAGGGACAGGCCGTGGCCGAAGACGTAGGCCGCCGCCGTGTTCCCGTAGAGCACCACGCGGTCGAGCGGCCGTCTGCGGCGGATCGAGCGGTAGATCAGCTGCTCGCCCTCGTCGACCATGTCGAGGCCGAGCTCGTTCCGCCCGTCGATCCAGCGCAGCCCGCGACGCGCGGCCTCTTCGTAGCGCGGATCGCCGCTCGCCTCGGCGAGCTGCAGCAGCGCCATCGGCGCCATCGCGTGCTGGTGCACGGAGTAGACCTCGTACGGCTCGACCACCCCGCCGCGGCGCACGTCGTAGAGCCACGGCCAGCCGCCGTCGGCCCGCTGCAGCGCGATCAAGCGGTCGGCGACGCCCCGGGCCGCGGAACGGGCCGTCTCATCGCCGTCCTTTGCGGCAATGGCCAGCGCGAGCGTCGAGTAGCTCTCGGTGGCGAAGTTGGCGAACCGGCGGCGCGGATGCGAGCCCCCGTAGTGGTAGAGCAGGCCCGTCGCCGGCTCGAGCCGGCCGAGGAGCTCGTCGAGCGCGGCGCGCCGCAGGCTTGCCTCGCGAGTGGCCGGGTGGTGCGAGAGGCCGATCGCGAGCCACGAGACCTCCTGCCCCTCGTGCGCCTGCAAACCACCCGCGGCGGCGAACGCGCGCTCGGCCCTCCCGGCCAGATCGGCGCCCTCCGCCGCAGGACCGCGTACCGCGTCGGCCCAGAGATAGAGGCCGAAGTCGCCCGGGTCCAGCTCGGGCGAGTCGAGCTCGGACCACAGCGCCGCACGAATCGCGTCGAGGTCGAAACCGTGCTCGAGGCCGCTCCGCTCCGCCTTCGCGAGGCCGATGTACGTCATCAGCGAGTAGCGGACCGATCGACCCCGGGGCGCGGCGTCTCCGCGCACCCGTTCCAGGCAGAACAGCCCGTCCTCGCGCTGCATCCCGTGCAGGAACCCGACCGCGTCGGCGATCAGGCTCGGGACGTCGTGCTCGAGCGGGTTCGCGTCCTCGGGCAAGAGGCCGGATCATAGGTGGGCAACCGGCACCTGGCCTCAAACTGGCCATTCAGCCAGTGCGGAAGCGCAACGCGAGTTCCTACGATCAATTGCGGGGTGTCCGGCATGGTGACTACGCCAGGGTCGATGCGGAGCGTGCTGCTGCTCGCGTACTACTTCCCTCCACTGGGCGGTGGGGGCGTTCAGCGCTCGCTCGCGTTCACCCGCCACTTGCCGGAGTTCGGCTACCGGCCCGTCGTCATCACGGGGCCCGCGGCCCACGCCGTGGACTGGGGGCCGGTGGATGCGACGCTGACCGACGGCCTGCCCGCGAGCCTCGAAGTGCTCAGAGTTGCCGGTCCCGAGCCTCCCAGGAGCGGTGGCTGGGGCGGCCGTGCGCAGCGTCTGCTTCGGCGGAAGGACGCCTTCGGCAGCTGGTGGATCGAAGGGGCTATCGAGGCCGCGCGCGAACGGGCCGGCGGCTTCGACGTCGTCTGCGCGTCGATGTCGCCGTTCGAGACCGCCGAGGCAGCCGCGCGCATCGCCCGGGACGCGGAGAAGCCGTGGATCGCGGATCTCCGAGACCCCTGGGCGCTCGACGACTGGCGTGTGTTTCCCACGGCACTCCACCGTCGGCTCGAGCTGCAAACGATGCGCCGGGTGCTGTCGACAGCGTCGGCGGTCGTGATGAACACACCGGAAGCGACAGAGGAGCTTCTGAGCAACGCTCCCGAGCTCCGCGACAAGCCTGTCCTCACGATCACCAACGGATTCGACGCGAGGGACTTCGAGGCGGCGCTGCCACCACGCGATCCGGCCGTGTTTCGGATCGTTCATGCCGGTCACGTGCATACGAGCCGCGACGCGCGCTCGTCCCGCATCGCGCGGCGCGTACTCGGAGGTGCGGCACCCGGGCTCGACACGCAGACGCGATCGCACCTGTACCTGGTGGACGCGTCGCAGCAGCTCCTCGAGCGGCGTCCGGACCTGCGTGGGCGCCTTCGTATCGAGCTCGTCGGCCCGCTGTCCGATGCCGACCGGCTCGAGCTCCCCGCGTTCGCCGTTTCACACGGGTACCTGTCGCACCGCGAGACGATCGAACGGCTCCGGACTGCGGACCTCCTCTTCCTTCCAATGCACAACCTCGCTGTGGGGCTCCGCGCCCGCATCGTTCCCGGGAAGGCCTACGAGTACCTCGCCGCGGGCGCCCCGATCCTCGGCGCGGTTCCCTCCGGAGACGCCCGCGAGCTCCTGGAGGCGGTCGGCAACGCTGATATCTGCGCGCCCGACGACGCAGCTGCGATGAGCCATGCGATCGAGCACCGCGCCGACGACTGGATCGCGAGCACACCCCCGCCGCCCCCCGACCCGGTCCTCGTCGGCCGCTTCGAGCGGAGGCGGCTGACCTCCGATCTCGCGCGTGTGCTCGATCTCGTGCTCGGCGGCGCGGCCGGCGCGGATGGCGTGCGCGCTCCCGAGACCACGGAGGTCGCGCGGTGATCGCGATCGTGGTCCTGACCTACAACCGCCTGCACCTGCTGCGGCAGTGCGTCGAGAACGTGCTCTTGAGAGCCTCTGACCTCGCGACCACGATCATCGTCTGGAACAACGCCTCCACCGACGGGACGACCGAGTACCTGGCGTCGCTCGACCATCCGAGGATCCAGGTCGTGAACCACGACGCCAACATCGGCCAGAGCGGCTATGCGCGGGCTTATTCGGGGACCACCGAGCCCTACCTGCTGGAGCTCGACGACGACATCATCGACGCGCCCCAGGACTGGGACCGGACGATGCTGGAGGCATATCGGGCACTCCCGCAGGTGGGTTTCCTGCAGGCGCGACTCCTGGACGACGGGTTCAGCCGCGGGTCTGATCTCTTCTATCGGATCGACAAGGATCGGTACGAGCTCCGAGACGTCCCCGGGACGGAGTTCAAGATCTGGCAGGGCGGCGCCGTCGGAGGGATGTGCACGATCACCGACCGGGAGCTCAACGACAAGGTGGGGGGCTTCACGGAGAACTCGAACTTCGTCTTCTTCTACGAGGACCAGGAGTACGTCGAAGCCATTCGGAAGCTCGGCTATGAGACGGCGGTCCTGGACAACATCGAGGTCTTTCACGCCGATGGGCCGCACTACTCGGAGGTCGTCCCCGAGAAGTACGTGTACTGGGACCACCGTGACAGGATCAAGCAGCGGAAGGACACGGTGAAGCGGATCCTGCTCGCGATCCCGTTCGTGGCGCCGCTCAACGCTCGGCACGGCTGGTTCCAGCCGCCAGAGCCCGGGAGCGAGTGATGGGTGAAGATCGCCTCGACACGACGCAACTGAGCCCGCTTCGGCGATCGGTGCTCTCGGGCGTGCGGTGGGGAACCGTGTCCGCCGGCGTGATCTTCGCGCTCGGCCTGGCGCAGACAGCGGCCCTCGCCCACCTGCTCGATCCGAAGGACTTCGGGCTCATGGCCGCGTCGCTCGTGGTCATCGGCCTCGCCCGGGCGTTCGCGGATCTCGGCCTGTCGAGCGCGATCGTCGCGAAACAGGTCCGGGACGAGCACGTGCTCTCGAGCCTCTACTGGGCGAGCCTGATCGCCGGCTTCCTCGTCTTTCTGATCGTGCTCGCGCTCACACCGCTGTTCGTGAGCTTCTACAAGCAGCCCGAGCTCTACCACATCCTCCCCTGGGCAGCACTGTCGTTCGTGATCATTCCGATCGGCCAGCAGTTCCAGATGATCCTGCAGCTCGAGATGCGGGTCGATCGTCTCGTGCAGGTGGACATGCTCTCCGCCGCCGTCTCGCTCGTCGTGGCGGTCGGGGCAGCCGTCGCAGGCGCAGGGGCGCTCGCTCTCGTGATCGGGTACCTGGCCCGGGTCGGAGTGACGTCGCTGCTGTTCGCGATGTGGGGCTGGAAGTACGCGCGACCTGGGCTTCGCCTCCGACGCGCCGACCTCGACGGGTACCTCGGCTTCGGGGCCTATCAGATGGGCGAGCGCACGGCGAACTTCCTCTCCGCCAACGTTGACTACCTGCTGGTCGGACGGTTCCTCGGCGTGTCCGCGCTCGGTTCCTACTCGATCGCCTACCAGCTGGTCGTCAAGCCGGTGTTCGAGCTGAACCCGATTCTGACGCGCGTCTCCTTCCCCGCCTTCGCGAGGAAGCAGCACGACGACGAAGCGCTCTCACGCGGCTACATCGAGGTGATCCGGCTGATCGCGTTCATCGTCGTCCCGACGATGGTCGCCGTCGCCGCGCTGGCGCCGGTCTTCGTCCCGGTCGTGTTCGGCAGCCAGTGGGACTCGTCGATCGTGCTCCTCCAGATTCTCTCCATCGTCGGCGTCACCCGGGCGCTCACCAGCCCCGTGGGCACGCTGATCCTCGCGAAGGGCCGTGCCGACCTCGCGTTCAAGATCAACGCGTTCCTGCTCGTCGTGATGACCGTTGCGCTGTTCATCGCCGTGCACGTGAACGTCGTCGTCGTCGCAACCGCATCTGCAGTGGTCAACACTCTCGACTTCGCGTTCTTCCTGTTCGTCGTGACGAGCCTGACCGGAATGCGGCAGACCCGCTACTGGAGCGCGCTCCGATGGACATTCGCCAACTCGGCTGCGGCCGGCGTCGCGATGGTCGGCGCGCGAATGCTCTTGGAGCCCCACTTCGGCGAGAGCCTCCTCGTGTTCGTCGCGGCAGCCGCGGCCGGAGTGATCGCGTACCTCGGTCTCGCATTCGCCTACGAGCGGCGGTACATCCTGCAGATGCTCTCGATGCTTCGCCCGCTGCGCGTGGCCGAGCCGTCAACCTGAATGGCGGCGCCGCAACGCGGCTCGCTCGGCGAGCTCCTCATAGGTGGCGATCTGCCGCTCGATCAGGATCGCGGCGTCGTAGTGGCTCTTGACGTGCAGGAGCCCGGCCTCGCTCATCCCGGGAAGAAGCTCGGTGTGCTCGGAGAGGTACACGAGACATTCGCCGAGCGCCCGCCAGTCGCCCTCGTCGACGACGTAGCCGTTCACCCCGTCGAGCACCTGCTCCGGAAGGCCGGAGTGGCGTGTGACGACGACAGGCAGGCCGCAGGCAAGTGCCTGGGTGACGATCGTGTTCACGCGCTACTCCATGTCCCCGTTGGACGCGGTCTTGGACGGCTGGACGAGGACGTGCTTGTCACCGAGATGGTCGATGAGCTTCTCGACGGGCAGATACCCCTCGAAGCGCACCATGCCGTCGAGCTCGAGCGAGGAGTGGAGCTCCCGGAGGTCGAGTTCGAGCGGGCCGCCGCCGACGATCGAGCACGTCACGGGCCGACTGGCACGGTCCTTCACGACCGCGAGAGCGCGGAGCAGGTCGTCGAAGCCCTTCTTCTCGACGAAGCGGCCGACGGCGACGAGGCGCAGCTCCTCGCCCTGCCCCACCTCACGCTGACGGAACGGGTACTCGGCGACCTCGACGCTCACCGGGTGGACGCGGACCTGGTCGCCGGGGAACCCGTGGGCGACGACCCGGCGCTTCATGTCCTCAGACATCACGAAGTACAGGGAACAGGCCTCCTTGAGCCGGTCGTAGAAATCGGGCGGGTGGTCGAGAAAGACCTTGCTCACGTCCACTCCGTAGAAGGTGGTCAGCAGCTCGCCCGTGATGCCGGCGGCCTCGCGCACACGGACGAACTCACGGGCGACGGTGCCGAAGTGGCAGTGCACGACGTCGTAGTCGCGACCGGTGAACGGCTCGGTCCAGTACAGGAGCTTCAGCGCGAGCGCGTCGCGCCCGTACCGGCGCACGTTGACCGCGCGCACGAACGCCGCCCGGTCGCGGCGGAGGAGGCGAAGCGCCTTTGGCACGACCGCGCCGGCGCGGGCCAGCTTCGAGATCGGATAGTCGAGGTAGCGGACGCGCGAGCCCATGTCGTGTTCGAGGTAGCGCTCCGAGACGAACGCCTCGTCCCCACGGTCGAAGGAGTAGATGTCGACGTGGATGCCGCGCTCGTCCAGATCGGCGATCTGGTCGATGATGAACGTCTCCGAGACGAGCGGGAAGACACCCACGACAAACGCGATCCGCAGCTCGCTCACGTTCGCACTGTACGCAACATGCCAGGAGAAGAATCAGCGCCCGCGAATCCGCCTCTGTGGACACGGGAGAGGGCTGGATGATCGCACCGGACCTCGCGGAGGCCTTCCGCGGCAAGCGCGTGCTGATCACCGGCGGCCTCGGCTTCATCGGCTCGAACCTCGCACGGGAGCTGGTCGAAATGGGCAGCGACGTCGTACTGATCGACTCGCTCATCCCGGAGTACGGCGGAAGCCTCGACAACATTGACGGCATCCAGGACCGAGTGCGCGTCAACATCTCGGATGTTCGGGACGAGCACAGCCTCTCGTACCTCGTCCAGGGCCGGGACATCCTCTTCAACCTCGCGGGACAGACGAGCCATCTCGACTCGATGGAGAACCCGTACACCGATCTCGAGATCAACTGCCGCAGCCAGCTCTCGATCCTCGAAGCCTGCCGGCGGAACAACCCGGAGATTCGCGTGGTGTTCGCCGGCACGCGCCAGATCTACGGACGCCCTGAGTACCTGCCGGTGGACGAGCGGCACCCGCTCAGCCCGGTGGACGTGAACGGGATCAACAAGACCGCCGGCGAGTGGTACCACCTGCTCTACGGCGAGGTCTACGGGATCCCGGTGACCGTCCTGCGGCTGACCAACACGTACGGGCCGCGGATGCGGGTCAAGGATGCGCGCCAGACCTTCCTCGGCTACTGGTTCCGGCTCGCCATCGACGGCGAGGAGATCCAGGTCTGGGGCGACGGCGAGCAGAAGCGCGACTTCAACTACGTGGACGATGCCGTGCGGGCGTTCCTGCTCGCTGCCGTGCGGGACGAGGCGATCGGCAAGATCTACAACCTCGGCGACGACGAGATCATGTCGCTGAAGGACCTGGCCGAGCTGGTCGTCGAGGTGAACGGCAGCGGCGGCTACCGCATCGTTCCCTTTCCCCCGGACCGCAAGGCGATCGACATCGGCGACTACTACGGCAACCACGGACGCATCCGCGCCGAGCTCGGCTGGACGCCGAAGGTACAGCTGGCCGAGGGAATCACGCGGTCGCTCGACTTCTACAGGCAGCACGGGCGCGCCTACTGGTAGCGGAGCTTGGCGACCACCGTCCCGTTCCTGGATCTCCGCCGCCATGTCGCGTCCATCCGCGACGACCTCGACCGCGCGCTTGGAAGCGTGCTCGACGGTGGCCAGTTCGTGTTCGGCGCCCCCGTCGAGGAGTTCGAGGACCGGTTCGGCTCGTACTGCGGCGGCGCGTACGCAGTCGGCGTGGCGTCCGGGACCGAGGCGATCACGATCGCGCTGCAGGCGCTCGGCGTCGGCGAGGGGGACGAGGTCATCACCGCGGCCAACACCTGCGTGCCGACCGTCGCCGGAATCGAAGCCAGCGGCGCCAGAGCGGTGCTCGCAGACGCCGACGACGTGACGTACACGCTCGACGTGCCCACGCTCGAAGCGCTAGTCACGGAGAGGACGCGGGCGATCGTGCCAGTCCACCTGTACGGCCAGTGCGCGGATCTGGACCCGATCTTGGAGCTTGCGCATCGCCACGGCCTCAAGGTGGTCGAGGACGCGGCGCAGGCGGTCGGGGCCGAGTACCGTGGACGCCGAGCGGGCTCGGTCGGAGACGCCGCAGCGTTCAGCTTCTACCCCACGAAGAACCTCGGCGCGCTGGGTGATGCGGGCGCCGTGGTGACGAGGGACCCCGAGACAGCCGAGCGGGCCCGCCTGCTACGGAACTACGGAGAGCAGTCCAAGTACGACTCGGTGCGCAGGGGTTGGAACAGTCGGCTCGACACGATGCAGGCGGCGATCCTGAGCGCGAAGCTCGCGCACCTGGAAGCCTGGACCGAGCGTCGCCGCGAGATCGCAGCCCGGTACGACGCCGTCCTCGCCGAGACATCGTTGCTCACACCGGTCGCCGCACCTGGAAGGCGGCACGTCTACCACCTCTACGTCGTACGGACGCAGGAAAGGGCGACGCTCCAAGAGCGGCTCCAGGCCGAGGGCGTCGGCACGCTGATCCACTACCCGCGTCCCGTTCACAAACATCCGGCCTACGCAGGGCTGGCTGCACCGGATGGCCGCCTGGCGATGAGCGAGCGTCTCTCGGACGAGGTCCTCAGCCTTCCGCTCTACGCCGAGCTGACAGACGACGAGGTCGAGGTGGTCGCCGACGCCGTCCGTCGCGTCTCGGGCTAGGCGCGCGTCACCCGGGCGGGCACGCCTGCGACGACGGCCCCCGCAGGAACGTCCTTCGTCACGACGGCTCCGGCTCCGACCAGCGCACCCTCGCCGATCCGCACCCCGCCGAGCACGATCGCGCCGGAGCCGATCGCCGCGCGCCGCTCGACGACTGTCGCGAGCAGCGACCAGTCCTCGTCGGTCTGGAGCTCGCCGTCCTCGGTCGTGGCCCGGGGGAACTTGTCGTTGATGAACATCACCCCGTGCCCGACGAAGACCTCGTCCTCGATCGTCACGCCGTCGCAGACGAACGTGTGGCTCTGGATCTTGCAGCGCGCCCCGATGGAGGCCCCGCGCTGCACCTCCACGTACGGCCCGATCCGCGTCCCGTCGCCGACCGAGCACCCGTAGAGGTTCGTGAACGGAGACACGGCGACGTCGTCGCCGAACGAGACATCGTTGAGCAGTCGGTAGGGCGCGTCGTTGGCCGGGGTGCTACCCGCCATCGGCGAAGAATGCCCTGACGCCTGCGACGGTCGCCTCGAGCTGCTCCTCGCTCATGCCCGGGAAGACCGGCAGCGAAAGGCACTCGCGCCCGATCGTCTCCGCGAGCGGGAAGCTCCCCTCCGCGTAGCCGAGGTGCCGGTACGCGGCTGACAGGTGCGGTGGCTCTGGGTAGTGCCGGCTCGTCCCGATGCCGCGGTCCCGCAGGAAGGCCCCGAGACCCTCCGGGTCGCCTGTCCGGATCGGATAGACGTGCCAGACCGGCTCGCTGCCCGGAGCGGTCGGAGGGAGCACGACGTCTCCGACGCCGTCCAGCGCCTCGTCGTAGAGGCGAGCCTGCGCCCGCCGCTCCTCGTTCCAGCCGTCGAGGAGCGGAAGCTTGTGCGAGAGCGCGATCGCCTGGATCGTGTCGAGACGGGCGGTGTAGCCCTCCAGCTCGTGGCGATACTTCGCCCGCTGGCCGTGCTCGCGCAGCGCGCGGACGGCCCCGTCGAGCTCCTCGTCCGCGGTCACGAGCGCGCCGGCGTCGCCGAACGCCCCGAGGTTCTTGCTCGGGTAGAAGCTGAACGCCGCCGCGCGCCCGGCCGCGCCGGCCCCGATGCCGTCCCGCGTCGCGCCGTGCGCCTGACAGGCGTCCTCGACGATCACGAGCTCGTGCCGCGCAGCGACCTCCAGAAGCGCGCGCATGTCCGAGAGCTGCCCGTAGAGGTGGACTGGCAGCAGGAACCTGCTCCGCGCGGAGGCCGCCGCCTCAGCCGCCTCGGGGTCGAGGTTGTAGTCGGTCTCCGAGACCTCCGCGGGAACGGGCACGCCGCCCGCCTGCGTCACGGCCTCGAACGTCGCGATGAACGTGTCCGCCGGGACGATCACCTCGTCGCCACGCTCGATCCCCGCGGCGAGAAGCGCCAGTCGGAGCGCGTCGAGCCCGCTTGCGAGCCCGATGCAGTAGGGCACGCCGCAGTACGCGGCGAACTCTCGCTCGAACGCCGCCACCTGGGGGCCGTTCGTGAACTGGCCGGAGCCGATCAGTTCCGCGATCTCGGCCACGACCGCCTCGGCGATCGGCGCGTGCGACGGCGCCAGGTCGACGAAGGGCACACGAACGTCCGCCCGAGTCTCGGATCCCGCCATGCATCCGACATTACCCGCGCCCCAACGACTACGAAAGCTCCCCAGACGGCTAGGTTCCCGCCCCCGCGGACAGTCTTTGCCGTCTGGCCTACGAAAGGGGTTCGGGCCGCTCTACGCTGGAGCGAGACGGACGCGGAATGCGGCTCTGATGGCGGAGGAAACGAGGCTTCGGATTGAGGGACGGACTGTGAGCACCGCAGGTGGGCTGCCTGCTGTGCCCTCGGGGGAGACGAGCGCGGAGAACGTGGCCGGCGGCACCGCCGGCCCGACCGCGCGGCCGGGGTCGCGGCGCGGCGAGATGGTCAGGCGGCGCCTGATCGTCGCCGACGCGCTCGGCCTGGCCGTCGCGTTCCTGATCGCCGAGATGCTCTTCAACCAGACGAACGTCGCGAGCCGGCTGACGACCACGCAGCAGTACCTGCTGTTCGTCGCGACGATCCCCGGCTGGGTCATCGTGGCGAAGCTCTACCGCCTCTACGACCTCGACGACGAGCGCACCGACCACTCGACGCTCGACGACCTCGTGGGCGTCTTCCACCTCGCCACCGTCGGCGTCTGGCTCGGATTCGTGCTCACGTGGGCGTCAGGCGCCGCGGGCGCCGGCGGGACGAAGCTCGTGACCTTCTGGGCGCTCGCGATCGTGCTCGTGACGACGTTTCGCGCGGTGGCCCGGTCGACGGCCCGCCGCAGCGCGTCGTACGTGCAGAGCGCGGTCGTGGTCGGCGCGGGTGACGTCGGCCAGTTGATCGCGCGCAAGCTGCTCCAGCACCGGGAGTACGGGATCGACGTCGTCGGCTTCGTCGACAGCGACCCGAAGACGCTCCGCGAGGACCTCGCCGGCGTCAACGTGCTCGGCTCGCCCTCGGAGCTCGCGTCGATCATCGACAAGCACGGCGTCGAGCGCGTGGTCGTCGCGTTCTCGGAGGACTCGCACGAGGAGACGCTCGCGACGATCCGCGAGCTGAAGAAGCTCAACGTCCAGATCGACATCGTCCCGCGCCTGTTCGAGGCGATCGGCCCGCACGTGACGGTGCACTCGGTCGAAGGCGTCGCGCTCGTCGCGCTCCCCACCGCCAAGCGCTTCCCGGGCTCGCGCGCGATCAAGCGCTGCATGGACATGGTCGGCGCGGCGCTCCTGCTCGTGCTCACCGCCCCGCTCTTCGCGTACCTCGCATGGCGCATCAAGCGCGACTCGCCGGGGCCGGTGATCTTCCGCCAGACACGGCTCGGTCAGGGCGGGCAGCCGTTCACGGTCCTGAAGTTCCGCACGATGAAGGTGGACACCGACGCGACGGCCCACCGCGAGTTCATCAAGGCGACGATGTCGGCGAGCGCGCTCCCGACGCAGAGAGGCCTCTTCAAGCTGACCCGCGAGGACGCGATCACACCGGTCGGGCGCTTCCTGCGCCAGACGAGCCTGGACGAGCTGCCGAACCTGATCAACGTGCTGCGCGGCGAGATGTCGCTCGTCGGCCCGCGCCCGTGCCTCAAGTACGAAACCGAGTATTTCCTCCCTCACCACTTCGAGCGCTTCGACGTGCCGCAGGGCATCACC
The DNA here is from genome assembly GCA_035518635.1 of Gaiellaceae bacterium. Taxonomy (GTDB): domain Bacteria; phylum Actinomycetota; class Thermoleophilia; order Gaiellales; family Gaiellaceae; genus AC-32. Next base: position 9,469 of record DATIXI010000061.1, on the reverse strand, counting down.
GGCCTCTGGCAGGTGACGGCCCGCGCGCACGCGACGTTCGGCGAGGCGCTGGACATGGACGTCCTCTACGCGCGCAGCTGGTCGCTGTTGCTCGACCTGAAGCTGCTGCTGCGGACGCCGCTGCACGTCCTCCGCCGGCAGGGGACGGCATGACGCCGAAGCCCCTTCGCTTCGCGGTCGTCGGTCTCGGCTACTGGGGCCCGAACCTCGTCCGCAACCTGTTCGAGCTCGGCGAGTCTGCCGACGTCCGCCGCGTCTGCGACCTGGACGAGGAGGCGCTCGCGAAGATCACGCGCCGCTACCCGTCGATCGCCGGCACCACCCGCTACGAGGACCTGCTCGAGGACGGCGAGCTCGACGCGATCCTGATCTCCACGCCGGTCTCGACGCACTACCCGCTCGCCTCGGCGGCGCTGGAGGCCGGCAAGCACGTCTTCGTCGAGAAGCCGCTCGCCGCATCCTCGGCGGAAGGGCTCGAGCTGGTCCGCCTCGCCGAGAAGAAGAAGCTCGTGCTGATGCCGGGCCACACGTTCCTCTACAGCCCGCCCGTCAACACGATCCGCTCGATGATCGAGCGCGGCGATCTCGGCGACATCTACTTCGTCTCGACCAGCCGCGTGAACCTCGGGCTGCACCAGGCCGACGTCAGCGTCGTCTGGGATCTCGGCCCGCACGACTTCTCGATCCTCCGCTACTGGTTCGACCAGACCCCGGTCCACGCGAGCGCGATCAGCCGCGCCTGCGTGCTCCCCGAGGTGCCCGACGTCGCGTTCATCGACCTCGAGTACGACTCGGGGACGATCGCGCACGTCGAGCTCTCGTGGCTCGCGCCGAGCAAGCTGCGCCGGACGACGATCGTCGGCTCCGAGAAGATGGTCGTCTACGACGACACCGGCAACGAGCCGGTGCGCGTCTTCGACTCGGGTGTGACGCTGCCGAACCCGGAGACGTTCGGCGAGTACCGGCTCACTTACCGCACCGGGGACATCGTCTCTCCGCGCGTCGACGCGCACGAGCCGCTCTCGCTCGAGCTCGCGGACCTCATCGAGGCGATCCGGACCGGATCCACTCCGAGGTCGTCCGCCGAGATCGGACTAGAGGTCGTCCGCATGATCGAGGCGGTGGACACCTCGCTCGCGCAGCGGGGAGCCCGCGTGAGCCTCGCGCAGCCGGCCGCCGTCGCGACGAGCGCGTAAGCCTGACCGAACGGCTAGGCGCCTCGCCTCAAGACGGGTTTCGCGGGTCCGGCCTACACGCGCAGAACCGGCCCTCGTAGGCTTGGGGAGCTGGGATTTTCTTTCGGTCGTTCGCGCGAGGAGAAGCGCTACGGACGAGGCATTCGAGAGGGGCTTGATCGATGGCGACGGTTGAGCTTCGGCGGACCGAGGCGCAGTCGCCGCTGCTCGGAGGGCCCTGGCACGGATACGCGTTCGGGCGCGTGCTCGAGGCCCTGGAGCCGATCCCCGGGGTTCAGCCGGTCGAGAGCCAGGAGCGAAGCAGGATCACGAGATGGAGCGAGGCGCCCGTGGACCGGATCACGAAGGCGTGGCGTCCCGAACACGGCGAGATCATGCTCGACCTCCGGCACTCGGACGGGCGTCAGTTCCTGCGGATCGACGCGCACGAGCCGACCGGCTACCGCATCTGGGCGCCATATTACGGGAGGCATCTCGTGTCTCTGGACGGGAGCGAGATCGCATCCGCCCTGCCCCACGTCGAGCCGGCGCGCTGGCAGCGGCTCTTCTTCGCGCAGGTGCTTCCGCTCGCCACGGTCCTCGGCGGGCTCTCGGCCTTCCGGGCGAGTGCGGTCGCGGTGGGCGGGCGCGTGCTCGCGTTCGTCGGCGCGCCGACCAGCGGAAAGAGCTCGTTCGCCGCACATCTCGTCGCCCTGGGCGCCGAGTTCGTCACCGACGACGTCCTCGTGATCGAGATGGGCGCCGAAGGCGCGCTGGCGCATCCCGGGCCCGCTCGCCTGAACATCGACGAGGCGGAGCTACGGCGCGTACCGCCGCAGCAGCATCCTCGCCTCGGCGCGCTCGTTGGCCGGAGCGACAAGCTGATGCTCGAGCCGACGCCGGTGCCCTCCCCGCTGCCGGTCGCCTGCTTCTACATCCTGCGACCGAGCGAGGACGGTGCCCGGATCGCGATCGTCGAGCGCGAGACGCCGTCCACCCGGTCTCTGGTCGAGAGCAGCTTCCCCCGCTACCTGAGCTCGCCCGAGCACCAGCAGCGGCAACTCGACCTCTGCGCCGAGCTGGCGGAGGCGGTGCCGAGGTTCGCGGTCGAGTTCCCGGAGAAGTGCCGCGCACGTGACGTCGCCGCAAGGGTCCTCGCCCACTGCCAGACCCTCTGCGGGCCGGTGCGTCCCTGAGAGTGGAGCCGACGGGATTCGAACCCGTGACCTTCTGGCTGCCAGCCAGACGCTCTCCCAACTGAGCTACGGCCCCGAGGCGTCGAAGTGTAGCTAGGCCGTTGCCGAGGCGAGCTCGACGCTCGGCACGTCGCCCCAGAGCTCCTCGAGCCGGTAGTAGTCCCGCGCGTCCGGGCTGAACACGTGGAAGACGACGTCGAGGTAGTCGGCGACGATCCAGCGGCCTTCGGCCTCACCCGCGACCGAGGTCGGCAGTGTGCGCTCGTCGCGCTTCAGGCGACCGTGCACCTCGTCCCAGATCGCCTTCGTCTGGCGCGGGTTCTGCCCGGTCGCGAGCACGAAGAAGTCCGTGTACGAGCACACGGGTCGCATGTCGAGAATGAGGATGTCCTTCGCCAGCTTCTCCTGGGCGAGGCCGGCAATTCGGCGGGCGTGTTCGAGTGGGGTCAGTGGCTCGTCAGATCCTCTCGGGTTCGCAAATCAGTCTAGCCGCGATAGAGGCCGAGCCCGGCGATCGACGCAGCGACGGGGGCCGGCACCAGATCGTCGATCGGCTCGCCCCGCGCCACGCGCTCGCGCACCTCGGTCGAGGAAACGTCGGGCGAGTCGAGCTCGAACGGGACGACGCGTTCCCCGTAGCGCTCGAGATCCGGCGGCGGGTAGCCCGAGCGCGTGCCCACCGCGAGGCGCACCCAGCGCAGCACCTCGTCGGGCTCCTTCCAGGTCGGGAACGCGGTGCCCTCGTCCGCGCCGACCACGAACAGCGCGTCCCCGAACCGGCCGCCGCGGACCGCGTCGACGGTGAACGCGCTCTCGTCGAGCACGACCTCGGCCGGGAGGTCCGCGAACGCGTCCTCGGCGAGCCGGAGACGCGCCTCGGGCTCGGCGACCGTCCTGCGGTGCCCGGGCGCGGCCGCGACGAGCACGACGAGGCGGTCGATCGGCAGGCGCTCGAGCGCGGCGCGGGCGAGCGCGATGTGGCCGTTGTGCGGCGGGTCGAAGATCCCGCCGAGGATCCCGGTCATCCGAGTTCCAGGGCCTCGCCGCCGACCTCGACCTCGTCGCCCCGCTTGGCGCCGGCCTCTCGGAGCGCGCGCTCCAGCTCCTCCTCGCCTGGCGGGCGGCCGACGACCCGGAAGCCGCGGTCGGTGCGGAGGATGCGAAACGCGCGCCGTGCGTCCGGCCGCGGTCGGTAGACGAGGAACTCCACGAGCCCGTCGGCATCGTGCTCGGGCGCCGGAGCTGGAGGGCAGACCTCGAACAGCGCGCGTCGGAACCGCTCGACGCCCTCGCCGGTCGCGCACGAGAGCGCGAACACCCGCTCGACCCGCGGGTCCCCGGGCTCGAACGTCGGCGGCTCGGGCAGCAGGTCGATCTTGTTCAGGACGACGACCTGCGGCCTCTCGGCGAGGCCCGCCCCGTATTCCCGGAGCTCGCGGTCGATCTCCTCGAAGCGATCCGCGGGATCGCCCTCCGAGGCGTCGATCACGTGCACGAGCAGTCGCGCTCGCTCGAGGTGCGCGAGGAACTCGTGCCCGAGCCCGGCTCCTGCGCTCGCGCCCTCGATCAGGCCGGGGACGTCCGCGACGACGAGCTGGCGCTCGTCGGTGTCCACCGTCCCGAGCACCGGCTGGACGGTCGTGAACGGGTAGGCCGCGACCTTGGGCTTCGCGTTCGAGATCCGCCGCAGGAGGGATGACTTGCCCGCGTTCGGAAGCCCCACGAGCGCCGCGTCGGCGAGCAGCTTCAGGCGCAGCTCGTAGTCGCCCTCCTCGCCGGGGAGACCGGTCTCGGCGAAGCGCGGCGTCTGCCGGGTCGAGGTAGCGAAGCGCTTGTTCCCGCGGCCGCCCGGCCCGCCGCGCGCGAGCACGACCCTCGCTCCCGCGTGCGCGAGGTCGGCGACGAGCTGGTCGCCGGCGTCGAAGACCTGCGTCCCGACCGGCACGCGGAGCTCGATCGCCTCGCCGTCGGCGCCGCTCTTGCCCGAGCCGCCGCCGCTGCCGCCGCGCTTCGCGGCGAACTTGCGCCGAGAGCGGAAGCCCGAGAGATCCCGGAGATCCGGGTCGGTGACGAGCGCGACGTCTCCGCCCGGGCCCCCGTCCCCGCCGTCCGGGCCGCCCTTCGGCACGTGCTTCTCGCGCCGGAAGCTGAGCGCGCCGTCGCCGCCTCGCCCCGCCTGCACGTGAATGCGGGCGCGATCGGTAAACAAAGCGTTAGCTGCTAGCTGTTTGTTAGCTGTGGTCGACGACCGCGATCAAGCGGCGTTCGCCGCTTGTCTTGAACACGACGCGCCCGTCGCGCTTGGCGAAAATCGTGTCGTCGCGGCCGATCCCGGCGCCCGGCCCGGGGCGGAACCGTGTGCCGCGCTGGCGCACGATGATCGCGCCCGCGGTCACTTGCTGCCCGTCGAAGATCTTCACGCCGAGCATCTTGGGCTTCGAGTCGCGCCCGTTCCTGGACGAGCCGAGTCCCTTCTTGTGAGCCATCTATCCCTTCTCCTTCTGCGCCTCGAGCGCCGCGATCGCTCCCTTGCGATTCGCGTGCGCGCCCTCGTACTCCAGCGCTGCCTCGACCTCCTCCGCCGACCAGCTGCCGGCGTTCGCGGCGATGTCCTTGACCGTCATGTCCGCATAACCGCTGGGCAGCCCCGCGACGGCCGTTTCCTTCTTCTTCGCAGGCTCCTTCGGCGCTTCCTTCTTCGCGGCCGCGCCGGACTTCTTGCCGATCGTCTGGATCTCGATCTGCGAGAGCTTGGCCCGGAAGCCCGTGTGGCGGCGGTAGCCGGTCTTCGGCTTGTACTTCCCGATCCGGATCTTCTGCCCGAGCGGCGAGCCGACCACCTTGGCCGTCACCTGGACGCCCTTGGGCGCGAGCTCGAACACGCCGTCGCCGCCGAGCATCAGCACCTCGGGGTGAAAGGTCTTGCCCTCCTCCGTCGGAACACGGTCCACGAGCAGCCGCTCGCCCTCCCGGACGCGGTACTGCTTCCCGCCGAGTGAGATGATCGCGTAGCTCATGGCGTCAAAACGCGGGCTGTGGCGCCCGCGAATGCGCCAGTGTAGCCAAGATTCCCACAGTGGGACACCTCGCGGCCAGGACGCTCGAGATCGTCGCGGCGCTGCTCATCGTCGCCGCCGCGCTGGCCGCGATCGTCCTCGAGCTCTTCCCGCGCTCGTGGCCCGCGGCGCAGCTGAACGCCGTCGCGGTGCTCGCGACGACCGAGCACACGCCCGTGCTCGCGTGGGCCGTGCGCGCGGTCACCAGGGAGCCGCGCATCGAGGAGACGGTCGTCGCCGGAGCGCCGTCCACCGTCCTGCGGCCGGGCCGTGGGCGGGGACCCTGGCCGGCGATCGTGTTCGTCAACGGAGCGACGCGCGAAGGGCGCTTTCACCCGAAGGTGCAGCGCCTCGCACAGGGGCTCGCACGGTCGGGCTTCCTGGTGGTCGTACCCGACCTCCCAGGACTGCGCAAGGGCCAGATCACGCAGGCGACGGCCGACGCGGCCGTGCGTGTGGCGGAAGCGACCGCCGACCGGCCGGACGCGCGCGGTGGGCGTGTCGGCTTCTACGGCGTCTCCGTGGGCGCGTCACTGGCGCTGCTCGCCGCCGAGCGCCCGGCGCTCGCGCCGCGCGTCACGGTGGTCGGCGGCGAGGCACCGTGGACGGACCTCCGGCGGATCGTCGAGCTCGCCACGACCGGCGACTACAACGGCGAGCCGTACGCGACCGATCCCTACGCTTCGCTCGCGATCGCGCGCTCGCTTGCTGCCGGCCTCCCGCCGAGCACGGGGCGCACCCGGCTCGTGCGGCAACTCGACGCCGTCCCGGACGACGCCCCCGAGCCGCTGGCGGGCCTCGGGCCCAATGTGTACGAGGACGGCCCGCGAGCGCTCGCGGAGCTGCTGCTGAACCACGACCGGGCCCGCTTCGACTCGCTCTATGCCCGACTCCCCGAGCGCGTGCGCGATTCGGTCGAGGCGCTCTCGCCGCTCCGAGGCGCGAGCCGGCTGACCGCGCCCGTGGAGCTCGCCTCGTCGCCGCACGACAAGTACTTCCCGCCCGCGGAGTCGTACGCCGTCGCGCGCAGGGCGCCCCGCGTGCACGTGACCGTGACCTCCACCTTCGACCACGCAGTGCCGCACCCCTCGCTCGGCGACCTGCGGTCGTTCTTCCGCTTCGACGGGTTCGTCGTCCGCTTCCTACACCACGCGAAGCAGTGAGGCGCTACTCGGCCGGCGTCGCGGTCGAGGCTGCCTTGGCGCCGCTCTTGCGCCTGCGGCGGCCGCCACGCGAGCCGCGCCTGGTCTTTTTCTTGGGCTTGGGCTGCTCCTCGCCCTCCGCTGCGCCGTTCTGGGCAGCAGCCTCGGGCTCCGGCTGGGGCTCTGCCGCTTCGGCCCGCCCGAGCCCCGGGTCGGGCAGGTGGATCTTTGGGCCCGGGCCGTCGACCGCAGCCTCCGCGGCCTCGCCGGCCGGCTTCTTGCGCCTGCGCCGGCCGCCGCGAGAGCCGCGGCGCGTCTTCTTCTTCGGCTTCTCCTCGGCCGCAGGCTCTTCCGCCGCCGCCTCGGCCACCGGCTCCTCGGGCTCGGCCTCGGGTTCGGCCTCCGCCTGGGCCTCTGTCTCGGGCTCAGCCTCCTTCGGCTGACCCTTGCGGGCGGGAGGCTTGCGCGTCGGCTTCTCGGCCTCGCGCTCCGCGGTGATCGGCGGCTCGGCCTGGTCGGCCTTGCCGACGAGCGTGGCGTAGGCGACGCCGTCCATCACCCGCTCGATCCGCACCTTTGCCTGTTTACCGACGAGCCGAGCACCGCCCCCGACCGAGACGACCAGGCCGTCGAGCTTCCCCGTCGCCGCGCTGGCGTCGTGCAGCCCGATCTCGACGAGCTTCAGCGAGACCTCCGAGCCCTCCTTCGACGCCGCCTCCGGCGCCAGGCTCTCGTAGGTGCCCTTGCCGAGCTCCTCGAAGTAGTCGGTCGGGACATCCTCGCGCGACTCGATCAGGAACCGCCGCTTGGTCTCCTCCTCGATCAGCTGCAGGCGTGAGGCGCCTGGCCCGATCAGGACGCTCGCGACCGCGGCGTTCAGCTCGACCTTGAAGGCCTTCGTCCGGGGCGCGCTCGCCGCGAGCTCCCGCAGGTGCCGCTCGGCGTCGACCGCGGCAGAGGCCTCGGAGAGCACGACGCCGTCTCCGTGGCAGACGACGCACTTGCGCGTGAGGATCTCGCGCGGCCCGTCGGTCACGTTCTGTCGCGTCATCTCGACGAGCCCGAGGGGCGAGATCTCGACCACGTACGTCTTGGTGCGGTCGCGCTCGAGCTCGGTCTTCAGCGCCTCCTCGACGGTCGCCCGGTTCCTCGGGTTCGCCATGTCGATGAAGTCGATGACGATGATCCCGCCGATGTCGCGCAGCCGCAGCTGGCGCACGACCTCCTTCACCGCCTCGAGGTTGTTCTTCGTGATCGTGTCCTCGAGCCGGCTCCCGGACGAGCGGGAGCGCGAGCCGACGAAGCGGCCCGTGTTGACGTCGATGACCGTGAACGCCTCGGCGTAGTCGAAGATCAGGTACCCGCCGGAGGGCAAGTCGACGCGGCGCGAGAGCGTGGAGCGGATCTCTGCGTCCACGCCGAACGACTCCATCAGCGGCGTCTTCTCGCGGTAGCGCTGCACGCGCTCGGCCATGTGCGGCGAGGTCTTCTTCAGGTAGCCGATGACCCGCTTGTACGTGCGGTCGTGGTCGATCACCGCGCGCTCGAAGTCCTCGGTGAAGAGGTCGCGCACGACGCGCAGCGGCAGCTCTGCCTCCTGGTAGACGAGCGCCGGGACCTTCGCGCCCTTCGCGCGCGCCTCGATCGTCTTCCAGAGCCGCTGGAGGAAGACCAGGTCGCGCTCGATGTCCTCGGCGGAGGCGCCCTCGGCCGCGGTGCGGACGATCACGCCGCCCTTCTTCACGTCGAGGCCCTTGAGGATGTCGCGCAGCCGCGTGCGCTCCGCGTCCTCGAGCCGGCGTGAGACGCCGAGCCCCTCGCCGCTCGGGACGAACACGACGAAGCGGCCCGGGAGCGAGATCTCGGTCGTCAGGCGCGCGCCCTTCGACTTCATCGGGTCCTTGACCGCCTGGACGAGAACCTGCTGGCCGCGGCTGAGCAGGTCCTGGATCTTGCGGCCGTGCGAGCGGCCCTCGAGCTCGGGGCCGACGACCTCGTCGACGTAGAGGAAGCCGTTCTTCTCGAGTCCGATCTCGATGAACGCGGCCTCCATCCCGGGGAGGACGTTGTCGACGACGCCCTTGTAGATGTTTCCGGCGATCGAGCGGCGCTCGGGCCGCTCGAGATAGGCCTCGGCGACCCGCTCGTCCTCGAGCACGGCGACGCGCTGCTCGCTCACGTCCACGGAGACGATCAGCTCGCGCTTCGCGGGCGGCAGCGGCGGCCGGCGTGGAGCCGTCCGGCGTCGCGGCGCGCGCTGCTTGCGCGCGGCAGGGCGCCGCTCGGGCTTCGACTCCTCCTTCGCGGGCTGGGCCTTCTTCGCCTTCGCCTTTGCCTCCGCCTCGGGCTTGGCCTCCGCGGTGCTGCTAGCGCCCGTACGCTTGCGCCCGCGGCCGCCTCTGCTTCCGCGCCTGCGGCGCTTGCGGGGCTGGGTGTCGTCGGTTGCGCCCGCAGTCGCGGGCGCCTCGGTTACTGGCTTGTCAGGTCTAGTCGGCGCGCCCGCATCGGGGGCGCGCTCCTCGGGTGACGGCTTCTGCCGTCGGAACCATCGCAACAAAAGAAAACTCCTTGGTCGGCGCGCGCGCTTCCAGCGCCCTCGGTCGGGCGGAGCGCGCGCTGCAGCTTGATGTGGCTGGGCATACGCACAGGCTAGCAGCGGACCCTGCGGGCACCGAGCGAATCGCTACGCAGCGGCGGCCGGGCGGAGCTTCGCGCGCTTGGCTCTCACGGCGCGCAGCCGCTGGTGGAGGCGGGCCCATGCCCACGGTTCGACCTCGCAGTACCGAAGCGCGGTTTGGCCCCGCGTCGCCTCGAGGTACTCGAACCAGGCATCGGCTTCCTCGATCAGCAGCAGCTCCTCGGCTTCTCGTCTGGCGGTCATGGCGAGATCGTAGGACCGC
>DATIXI010000060.1:0-23570 GCA_035518635.1 Gaiellaceae bacterium | reverse complement strand
CAGATCGGCTGGGACGTGCGCAAGGACGACGAGCTCCTGCGCTGGATCCGTCGCGACGGGCTCGACCTGCGCGTCCTGGCGAACGTGTACCTCCTCTCGCGTACGGCGGCCCGTGCGTTCCGCAAGGGGAAGATCCCCGGGGTGATCGTCACGGATGAGCTGCTCGAGCTCGCGGAGCGCCACGGTGCTGGTGCCGACAAGGGAAAGGCGTTCTTCGTCGAGCTCGCGGCGAAGCACGTCGCGGTCGCGCGAGGGCTCGGCTTCGACGGCGTCTACCTCGGCGGCCACACGCCGGCGGCGACCTTCGGCGAGATCCTCGACCTCGCGGACGCGTTCGCCGGAAACTGGCAGGAGGTCGCGCGCGAGATCCGCTACCCGTTCGAGGACGAGTTCTACTTCTTCGAGATCGACCCCGACACCGGGCTCTCGTCCGACCGAGTCAACGAGGCCTATCTCGAGTCGAAGCGCCGGAAGAAGACGGACCTCCGCGTGCCGCTGAGGTACCGCTTCAGCCGGAGGCTCCACAACGGCGTCTTCGCGGAGGACGCGCCGCTCTTTCCGGCCGGCCGCGCGTTCTACCGGACGGTCGAGAAAGCGCCGAAGGCGGTCGGGAAGCTCGCGCACGCGGCCGAGCAGGCGGTCAAGGTGCCGATGTTCCACTGCCGCGACTGCGGCGACTGCTCCCTGCCCGAGATCGCGTACGTCTGCCCCGAGTCGCTTTGCGCCAAGAACCAGCGCAACGGCCCGTGTGGCGGCACACGCGACGGGCTCTGCGAGGTCTACGACACCGAGTGCATCTGGTCGCAGGCGTACGAGCGGCTCAAGGCCTACGGCGAGGAGGAGTCGATGCTCGACGGGCCGGTCGTCGTCAAGGACAACGCGCTGTCGAGGACGAGCGCCTGGGCGAACACGTTCCTCGGGCGCGACCACAACACGAAACCCAAGGAGGTCGACGAATGACACTGCCCTCGAGCCTGGAGATCGCGCAGGCGGCGACGCTTCGCCCGGTAGCGGAGATCGCCGGTGAGCTCGGGCTCGAGCCAGACGAGCTAGAGCTCTACGGGCCGCACAAGGCCAAGATCGATCTGTCGGTCCTCGATCGCCTGGGGGGCGAGCCCGACGCGAAGCTGATCGGCGTGACCGCCATCACTCCGACCAAGGCGGGAGAGGGGAAGACGACGACCTCCGTCTCGCTGACGCAGGGCCTCGGGAAGATCGGCGAGAAGCCCGTCCTGTGCCTGCGCGAGGCCTCGCTCGGCCCGGTGTTCGGGATCAAGGGCGGCGCGTGCGGCGGCGGCTACGCGCAGGTCGTCCCGATGGAGGACCTCAACCTCCACTTCACCGGGGACATCCACGCGATCGGCGCGGCGAACAACCTGCTCGCGGCGATCCTCGAGGCGCACGTCCTGCAGGGGAACAGGCTCGGGATCGACCCGCTCAGCATCACCTGGCGCCGCTGCATGGACATGAACGACCGCGCGCTGCGGGACATCGTCGTCGGTCTCGGCGGGCGGGCGAACGGCTACGTCCGCCAGTCGGGCTTCGACATCACGGCCGCCTCCGAGGTCATGGCGATCGTCGCCGTCTCGCGCGACCTCGACGACCTGCGACGGCGGCTCGGCGAGATCACCGTCGCGAGCACGTTCGAGGGCGAGCCGGTGACCGCCGAGCAGCTGCGCGCGGCCGGGGCGATGACCGTCATCCTCAAGGACGCGCTCAAGCCGAACCTCGTCCAGACGCTCGAGGGCCAGCCGGCACTCATCCACTGCGGCCCGTTCGCGAACATCGCGCACGGCAACAACTCCCTGATCGCCGACCGCGTCGGGCTGAAGCTCGGCGACTACGTGATCACCGAGAGCGGCTTCGGCTCGGACATGGGGATGGAGAAGTTCTTGAACATCGTCTGCCGGGTCGGCGGGCTCGCCCCGAGCGCGATCGTGCTCGTGGCCACGGTCCGGGCGCTCAAGCATCACGGCGACGACCCGGACGGCGGCCTCGACGCGATCGAGCGCGGCTCCGCGAACCTGCGCAGGCATCTCGGGATCATCGGCTCGTTCGGCCTTCCGGCGGTGGTGGCCGTGAACCGGTTCGCCGGCGACACCGACGAGGAGCTCGATGCCGTGAAGCGGCTGGCGCTCGAGTGCGGCGCTCACGCGGCCGAGGTGAACGATGCGTTCGAGCGAGGCGGAGACGGGGCGACGGCGCTCGCGGAGGCGGTGGTCGGCGCCGCCGAGCAGCCGAGCGACTTCACCCAGACCTATCCGCTCGACGAGTCGATCCCGCTCAAGATCGGGACGATCGCCACCCGCATCTACGGCGCGACCGAGGTGCATTTCTTGCCTCCCGCCGAGGCGAGCATTGCCCGCTTCGAGGGGCACGGTCTCGACCGGCTGCCGATCTGCATGGCGAAGACGCACCTGTCGCTCTCCGATGATCCGACACTGCTGAACGCGCCCGAGAACTTCACCCTTCACATCCGCGACATCCGCGCGTACACCGGCGCAGGCTGGCTCGTTCCGCTGTGCGGCGAGATCATGACGATGCCCGGTCTCGGTGCGACCGCCGCCGCCTTCGACGTCGACATCGACGACGAGGGGCGGACGGTGGGGCTTTTCTAGGCCGGCTGCAGCTCGCCGGCGAACTCGCTGAGCGCGGCGACGAGGTCGGCCGTCGCCGAGTAGGCCGGCGCGTGGTCGGTGTCGAGCTCGACGACGTTGCGGCACGGGTGCTCCGCGATCATCCGCCGCTGAAGCGCGGGAGGGATCGAGTGGTCCTGCATCGTCAGCACGTAGAAGCGCGGGATCGAAGCGAGCAGCGCGTCGTCGACGCTCACCGGATCGGCGAACGGCCCGACGGGCTGCGGCCGCTGCCGGGCGACGCAGACCGTGGCGTTCTCCGTCGTGCAGCAGTTGTAGATCGCCTGTAGCGCGGCCTCGTCCGGAAGCGTCGCGACCGGCGGCTCGCCCTCGATGACGATGTTCGCCTGGATCATGTCCTCGGCGCCCTCGGGGAGCTGCGTCAGGTCGAGCAGGCTCTGGCCGTTGCTCGGCATGAACGCCGTCACGAACACCAGCGCCGCCACGTGCTCCGGCTGGTTCGAAGCCGCCTGGGTGACGACGGCGCCGCCCATGCTGTAGCCGACGAGGATCGCCGGCTCCGGTCGCGAGGCGAGCACCTCGGACACGCGCTCGGCGCAGCTCGCGAGCGTGACGTCCCCCGGGGGCGTCTCGTCGTCCCCGCCGCCGGGGAGGTCGAAGGTCTCGACCGTGTGCCCCGCCGCCTCCAGCGGCTTCCGCAGCGGCTCCAGGCTCCAGGCCCCGCCGAACGCGCCGTGGACGAGGACGAACCGTGCCATCGGGCGATTCTACGACCGGCTCAGCCGACCGTCAGGACGAGCTTGCCCTGGGTGCGGCCGGTCTCGCCCCACTGGTGCGCCTGGGCGGCCTGCTCGAGCGGGAACGTGTGCTCGACGCTCACGCGCAGCTTGCCCTCCTCTGCGAGGCCGGCCAGCGCCTCGAGCCCCGGGCGGTCGGGCCTGACGAGAACCCCGGTCACGCGGACGCGATCGGCCGCGAGCTCGTTCAGGCGGTCGAGCGCCGACGAGGACGGCACCGCGATGAAGAGCCCACCGTCGCGCAGGCACGCGAGCGTCGGCGCGCTCGCGTCCCCGCCGACGAGGTCGAGCACGACGTCGACGTCGGACACCGCGCTCTCGACCGCCACGCTCGTGTAGTCGACCGCCTCGTCCACGCCGAGCTCGTACAGGAACGCCTCCTTGACGAAGCGCGCCGTCCCGATGACGTATGCCCCTCGCGCCTTGGCGATCTGGACCGCGAGGTGCCCGACCCCGCCCGCGGCGGCGAGCACCAGCACGCGCTGGCCCGGCTGCAGGTCGGCTACGCCGACGAGCGCCTGCCAGGCGGTCAGGCCGGCGAGCGGCAGCGCCCCGGCCTCCACGTCGCTCAGCCTGTCCGGGATCCGCGCCAGCTCGTCCGCGGGCGCGGTCACGTACTCCGCGTACGCCGCCGCCTCCTTGGGAAAGCGCGGCATCCCGAAGACGCGGGCGCCGAGCTCGAACCCCTCGCCCTCCTCGACCACCCCGGAGACGTCCCAGCCCACCGTGAACGGCGGCTCCCCGAGAAAGCCCCCACGCGTGCGCACCTTCCAGTCGACGGGATTGACCCCGGCGGCGTGCTGGCGCACGAGCACCTCCCCGGGCCCCGGCTCGGGCCGCGGCGCCTCCTCGAGCTCGAGCACCTCCGGCCCGCCGAGCGCGTGCTGTCTGATGATCCGCATCGACGGTTGCTATATACAGGCACGAGCCCCGACGGAGGTGAGCCATGGCCGCGCCGACGAAGACGAGCTCCGCGTTCCCCAGCCCGTACGAGATCGCAACTCCGCCCGGCTGCGAGGGCTGGGAGGAGATGTACCCGTACTACACGCTCTTCGATGAGCGGCGGCGCGAGACCGACGAGAACCGCTTCTGGTTCTGGAACTCGATGCACTTCCCGGTCCCGATGCCGGCCTTCGACGTCCACTGCATCGACTCGCCCTACCAGGCGGTCGGCGAGTGGCAGAACCGCTTCTTCGCGGTGCCGCCGGCGATGGGGATCGACTACCGCATCGTCAACGGCTACGTCTACATCTCGGGCAACCCGGTCACCGACCCCGAGAAGATCGGCGAGCGCGTGGAGTACTTCCAGCGGCGCGCGGGCTACTACTTCGAGAACTGGGAGGAGATCTACGCCAAGTGGAAGACGAAGATGGAGGCCCTGATCGCCGAGATCACGGAGCTTCCCGTCCCGGACCTGCCCGAGTACGAGCCCGACGAGGTGATGCTCGAGGACGACCGGCAGACCGCGTTCTACGAGCTCCTGTCGGCGTACGACCGGACACTTCGCTGCGGAGACCTGATGTGGCAGCACCATTTCGAGCTGCTGCTGCTCGGCTACGGCGCCTACGTGACGTTCTCCGACTTCTGCAAGGCCAACCTGCCCGACATCCCCGACCAGCACATCGCGCAGATGGTCGCCGGGATCGACGTCCTGCTCTTCCGGCCGAGCGCCGAGCTGCGCCAGCTGGCCAAGGTCGCGATCGACAGCGGCGTCGACGGCGCGTTCGTCGAGGGACGCTCACCCGCCGAGATCGACGCCGAGCTCGAGCAGAGCGACGCCGGCAAGGCGTGGCTCGAGGAGCTCGAGAAGATCAAGGACCCGTGGTTCAACATGGCCACGGGCGACGGGCTCTACCACTACTACGGCAGCTGGTACGACGACCCGACGATCGCCTACGCGTCGATCGTCGGCCACGTTCGCGCGCTGAACGAGGGCGAGGAGGTCGAGCGGCCGACCGCGGAGCTGGAGCGCGAGCGCGACCGGCTGGCGGAGGAGTACGGTGCGCTGCTCGACGAGGAGACGCGCGGGGCGTTCACCGAGCTGCTCGGCCTGTCGCGGATGGTGTTCCCGTACGTCGAGGAGCACAAGTTCTACTGCGACTACTGGTTCCTCACCCGCTGGTGGAACAAGGTGCGCGAGTTCGGCGCGCTGCTCGCGAAGCACGGGTTCCTGGAGGACACGGAGGACGTCTTCCAGCTCGGGCGGCACGAGGTCGCGCAGGCGCTCGACGAGCTCGTTCTCACCTGGGCGACCGGCGGCGAGCCGATCGGCCCGAAGCACTGGCCGCCGATCGTGGCGCGGCGCAAGGAGCTGCTCGAGAAGCTTGCCGACTGGACGCCGCCGCCCGCGCTCGGCGCGACACCGGAGGCGATCACGGACCCGATGAGCATCATGCTCTGGGGCGTCACGACGCAGCGCGTGCAGGAGTGGGCGAGCGCCGAGGAGGGCGGGGGCCGGCTCACCGGCGCGGCGGCCTCGCCGGGTGTGGTCGAGGGCAAGGCGCGGGTCGTGATCGACGTCGAGCAGATCGCAGCCGTCCGCGAAGGAGACGTGCTCGTCTGCCCGATCACCTCGCCGGCCTGGGCGCCGATCTTCTCGAGCGTGAAGGCGGTCGTGACCGACATCGGCGGCGTGATGTCGCATGCGGCGATCGTCTGCCGCGAGTACGGGCTGCCCGCGGTCGTCGGCACCGGGCGCGCGACCGCGGAGATCCAGACGGGCCAGACCGTTCGCGTCGACGGCTCGACCGGCGTCGTCACGATTCTCGAGTAGTGGAGTTCACCCGCCCGCTCGCGGAGCTGCGGAGCGCGGACGCCGTCGAGTTCGGCGGCAAGAGCGCCAACCTCGGCGACCTGCTCTCGGCCGGAATCCCGGTTCCGGGGGGATTCGCGGTCGGTGCTGGCGCCTTCCGCGCCTTCGTCGCGGAGACGGGGCTCGACGGGACGATCGCCTCGGCGCTCTCGCGCGCCCCGAAGGGTGACGTCGAGGCGGCCAGCGCCGCCTCCAAGGCGATCGACGAGGCGATGCGCTTCGCGCCGCTCCCCGAGGCCGTCCGCGAGGAGCTCGCTCGGAGCTACGAGGCGCTCGAGGGCTCGCCGCCGGTGGCCGTCCGCTCGAGTGCGCTCGGCGAGGACAGCCACGACGCGACCTTCGCCGGCCAGCAGGAGAGCTTCCTCTGGATTCGCGGCGTCGAGCAGCTCTGCGACGCGGTCCGCGACTGCTGGGTCAGCCTCTACACGCCCCGCGCGATCGCGTACCGCGCCGAGCTCGGCGGACGGGAGGAGGCGGCCATGGGCGTCACCGTTCAGGAGATGGTCGACGCCGAGGTCTCGGGCGTGATGTTCACGTGCAACCCGGTCAGCGGCGACCCGAGCATGGTCGCGGTGAACGCGAGCTGGGGGCTCGGGATCGCGGTCGTCGGCGGCGAGACGACTCCTGACGACTTCCTGGTCAGCAAGGTCACCGGCGAGGTCGTCCGCCAGACCGTGAACGCCAAGGAGATCGAGTACGTGCCGGACCCGGCCGGGCGCGGGACCGTGCGCAGGGAGGTGCCGGCGGAGCGGCGCGAGCGGGCCTGTCTGGACGAGGCAGGTCTCGCCGCGCTCGTCGAGGCGGCCGGGCGCATCGAGCGCCACTTCGGCACGCACCAGGACATCGAGTGGGCGCTCGCCCGAGGCCGGTCGCTGCCGGAGTCGCTGCTCGTGCTCCAGTCACGGCCGGTGACGGCGATGAAGACCGACCCGCCGAGGCTCTCCCAGTCGGCGATCTCGCTCGTGCTGGGCACCTTCGGCGCCGCTCCGCGGAAGGACTCCTAGTGCCGCTGAGCGAGGACGACGTCCGCGAGATCCTGCGCCTGATCGACGAGTCGGACGTCGAGGAGCTGCGCATCGAGACCGACGAGCTCTCGCTCCACGTCGTCCGCGGCGAAGGAGTTGAGGCGCCCGAGCCGGCTCGGGTCGAGGAGACGCCGTTGCCGGAGCCCGCCGGTGAGCTGGTCTCGATCCCTGCCCCGATGATCGGCACCTTCTACCGCGCCGAGGCCCCGGGAGCGCAGCCGTTCGTCGAGGTCGGCGCCCGGGTCGAGGCAACCACGGTCGTCTGTCTGATCGAGGTGATGAAGATGATGAACTCGGTCCACGCGGGCGTGTCCGGGACGATCGTCGAGATCTGCGTCGAGAACGCCGAGCTGGTCGAGTACGGGACGCCGCTCTTCCAGGTGCAGCCCGAGTGATCGAGATCGTCGACACGACGATGCGCGACGGGAACCAGAGCCTCTGGAGCGCGACGGGCCTGACGACGCCCGACGTCCTCTCGATCGCGCCGACGATCGACCGCGTCGGCTACCACGCGGCCGACTTCACCTCGAGCACGCACATGGCGGTCTCGGTGCGCTTCCACCGCGAGGACCCGTGGGAGCGGATCCGGCTCGTGAGCGCGGCGATGCCGAACACGCCGCTCAGCTTCATCACGACCGGGATGCGGTTCATCTCCTGGGTTCCCGCCGACGAGGACGTGATGCGGCTCGTGTTCCGCTGTGTCGTCCGCAACGGGATCCGCCGCTTCCAGGTGGCCGACCCGTCGAACGACCCGCCGCGCCTGCGCCGACTGGCCCGCATGGCCCGCGAGGAGGGGGTCGAGGAGATCGTGATCGGGCTCACCTACTCGGTCAGCCCGGTGCACACGCACGCCTACTACGCCGAGCGGGCGGCCGCGCTCGCCGACTGCCACGAGATGGACCGTCTCTACCTGAAGGACCCTGGCGGGCTGCTCACGCCCGCTGCCGTGCAGGAGCTCGCGCCGCACTTCCTCCGGGCCGCCGGCGAGCGGACGGTCGAGCTGCACAGCCACTGCACGATCGGGCTCGCGCCGCTCGCCTACATGGAGGGGCCGCGCGCGGGATTCCAGGTGCTGCACACCGCAGTCGCGCCGCTCGCGCGCGGGACGTCGAACCCGGCCGCGGAGACGACGCTTCGGAACCTCGAGGCCGAGGGCTACTCGCACCGGCTCGACCTCGACGCGCTGGCCGAGGTCTCGGCGCACTTCCGCGAGCTCGGCCGCGAGAAGGGCCTCCCGGTCGGGCGGCCGCAGGAGTTCGACGCGACCTACTACCACCACCAGCTCGCGGGCGGGATGGTCTCGACGACGCGGCGCATGCTCGGCGAGCTCGGTCGGCCCGAGCTGTTCGACGAGGTGCTCGAGGAGGTCGGCCGCGTGCGCGCCGAGATGGGCTACCCGATCATCGTCACGCCGGTGTCGCAGATGGTCGCCACCCAGGCGGTGCGAAACGTGATCGACCGCGAGCGCTGGTCGAACGTCTCCGACGAGACGGTCCGTTACTTCCTCGGCCACTACGGCGACCCGGCCGCGCCGTTCGATCCCGAGGTCGCCGAGCGCGTGCTCTCGCGGCCGCGGGCCGAGGAGCTGCGCGACCTCGAGCCGCTGCACCTCGAGGGCGCCCGCGAGCGCTTCGGCGCCGGGATCTCGGACGAGGAGCTGCTGCTGCGGCTGACGATGCCCGGGGAGCAGGTGGACGCGATCGGCTCGCCTGCCGCTCCGGTCTCGCGGTCCGGCCGTCACCCGCTGGTGACGCTCCTCGACGAGATGGCCAAGCGCAGGTCGATCACGCACCTGCGCGTGGAGAAAGGCGACGACCTGATCGTGTGGCGCCGTGCGACTTGACGATTGCCGCGGCTTTGTCTTCGACGTCGACGGCACCCTTGTGCACCGCTCCGGGTCCGAGGCCCACGTGCAGCCGGGTGCCCTCGAGGTGCTCGCGAAGATCCGCGCCTCGGGCCGGCCGCTCGCCCTCTTCACCAACGGCACGCACGAGACGCCCGAGTCTTTTGCTGCGGGCCTGCGCCGAGCCGGTCTCGAGATCGCCGACGAGGAGATGCTGACGCCTCTGAGGAGCCTCCAGACCTATCTGCGCATCCACGACGGAGGCGTGCTCCCGTTCGCCAACGACTCTGCACGCGAGTACCTCGCGCGGGCGGGCGTGCGGGTCCTGGCGGGCGAGGACGCCGAGCATGCGGACGTCGTCTTCGTCGCCACGCCCGAGGCCCTCGAGTTCGAGGAGCTCGAGCGCGGGGCGCGTGCGGTGCTGGCAGGCGCACAGCTGCTGACCGCGAGCTACGCGCCTGCCTACGCGGGCGCCAACGGGCCGATCATCAGCCGCGGCGCGATGACCACCGCTGCGCTGGCGAAGGCGAGCAGCACCGAGCCGTTGATCGTCGGCAAACCGTCGGAGGCCGCGCTCGAGACGATCAGCGAGCAGCTGGGAGTGCCAACTGCAGAGGTGGCCGTGATCGGTGACGACCTCGGCATGGACATCGCGCTCGGCCGACTCGGCGGAGCGCGAACGATCCTGGTCCAGACCGGAATCAGCGGCCGTGTGGAGCTCGATGACGTCGCTCCGGATCTGCGCCCCGACGCGGTCGTCGGCAGCGTCGCGGACCTGCTCGACTGGCTCTGAGCCTCAGAGAGCGCGACAATCCGCGCGAGGGACATGGCGGAGACCGTTATCGGGCGGGACGAGGAGCGTGCCGCGATCCAGGCCTTCCTGGCCGAGGCCGAGCGCGGGCCGCAGGCGCTTGTTCTCTCCGGCGAGCCGGGAATCGGCAAGACGGTCCTCTGGGAGGAGGGCGTCGAGGAGGCAAAGCAGTGCTCCCTCCGCGTCCTGTCGCACCGCAGTGCCGAGGCCGAGGCCTCGCTCTCCTTCACGGCCCTCTCCGATCTGCTCGCCCCGGTCTTCGAAGAGGTGGCGCCTGAACTGGCGCCGCTGCGGCGCCATGCACTCGAGGTGGCGCTCCTGCTCGCCGAGCCGGGAGACCAGGCTCCCGACCCGCGCGCGATCGGGCTCGCGCTGCTCGACGTCCTGCGAGCGCTCGCCGAGGGCGGCCCGGTCGTGGTCGCACTCGACGATCTCCAGTGGCTCGATCCCGCCTCGGCGGGCGTGCTCCAGATCGCGCTGCGCCGTCTGGAGGACGAGCCCGTCAGGCTCCTGGCGACCGTTCGCCGGGCACCCGAGGTCACAACCTCGCTCGCGCTCGAAGCGGCCGTTCCGGAAGAACGGCTGACCCGCCTGGTGCTCGGCGCGCTCAGCCTGGGAGCTCTCCATCGCCTGCTCAAGGAGCGGCTCGGACTCGACCTGACGCGGCCCGAGCTCACCCGCCTCCAGGAGGCCTCTGCGGGCAACCCGTTCTTCGCGCTCGAGCTCGGACGCGAGCTCGTCAGGACAGGCACCCGGCCCGAGGCCGGCCGAGCCCTCCCGGTACCCGAGAGCCTGCACGAGCTCCTCGACGGCCGCCTCGCCCGGCTCCCGACCGAGACCGGCGATGTCGTGGTCTTTGCGGCCGCCCTCGCCCAGCCGACAATCGCGCTGGTCACGGCTGCCCACGGTGACGAGGGCGGTGTGCTCGAGGCCCTCGACACCGCAGCCCGGGAGGGCGTCATCGAGCTCGACGACTCCAGCCTCCGCTTCACGCATCCGTTGCTCGCTTCTATCTGCTACGAGCAGGCGCCCGTCTGGAAGCGTCGGGCGATCCACGGTGCTCTTGCGTCGGCCGCCACCGACGTCGAGGAGCAGGCTCGTCATCTGGCGCTCTCCGTCGGAGGACCGGACGCCGCCGCCGCGGACCAGCTCGATGCGGCGGGCGAGCACGCGGCCGCCCGTGGGGCGACGGCCGCCGCAGCGGATCTCGCGGAGCAGGCCGCAGAGCTGACCCCAGCTGATCCCGATCTGGCGCGAAAGCGACGCCTGAGAGCGGCGACCTTCCATCGTCTTTCGGGCGAGGGGGAGCGGGCAGCCGCGCTGCTCGAGCAGGTCTTGCCGGAGGTCTCGTCCGGCCCGGCTCGCGCCGATGTCCTCTTCGCTCTCGCGCTGACCCGCATTGCCGAGCCTCGCGATCTGCTCGAGCTCTGCGGTCGAGCGCTCGAAGAGGCTGCGGGCGATGACGCTCGGTGCTCTCGGCTCCTGGCCTTCCGGAGCTGGGTCCACATGTTCATGGGGGACGTCCGGAAGGCGCTGTCGGACGGCCGCATGGCGCTCGACATGGCCGAGCAGGTCGGCGACCCCGTGCTGCTCGCCTCGGCGATCGCAGAGGTCGGCAGAGCGGAGGGCTGGGGAGCCGAGAGCACACCGGGCCTGCTCGAGAGGGGTATCGAGATCGAAGAGCGCTTGCCGATTGCCCTCGAGTACGACGCAAGCCCGCGCATCGCTTACGGCCGGAGCCTGATTCGACTTGGCGAGCTCGACCGGGCGCGCGCCATTCTCGAGGAGGCGGAGGTGAGCGCGGCAGGGCGAGGCGACGAGCTGACGCGTGGGCTCGTCGTCGCCCGCCTGGCCACGCTCGAGTGGTACGCGGGCAACTTCCACCGCGCGCTCGATCACGCCGTTGCCGCGGCCGAGCTCACGGCCCAGACCGCGCCCCGGAACACCCAGGGTTTCGCCGAGAGCATCAAGGCCCTCATCGAGGCGGATCTCGGCCAGGTCGACGAAGCTTGCGCGTCGGTCGAGCGAGCCCTCGCCTTCGTCGATCCCTCCGACTACATCGTCACGATTCCCGCTCTCGGCGTGCTCGGCCGCATCGAGCTCGCCCGCGGCGCTCTCGACGTTGCGGGGACTCACCTCCGCGATCTCCCCGGACAATTGCTCGAGCTGGGCTGGACGGATCCGTCGAACCCGGTGTGGCCGGACACGATCGAAACGCTGGTCGCGCTCGGCGAGCTCGACGAGGCACGTGCCCACCTGGAGCAGTACGAGCTGAACGCGCACAGCCTGGGCAGTGCGTGGGCCTACGCCGCCGCTGCGCGTTGCCGAGGCCTGCTCGCTGCCGCCGAGGGCGATCTCGGCGCCGCGCTTGCGGGCTTGGAGGCATCGCTCGACGAGCTCGCCGAGCTTCCGTGCCCTCTCGAACGGGGCCGCACGCTGGTCTGCAAGGGCATCGTGCTCAGGCAGGCCCAGCAGAAGAAGACAGCACGGGAAGCCCTCGAGCACGCGCTCTCGATCTTCGAGGAGCTCGGTGCCGAGCTCTGGGCCGAGAAGACCAGCGTCGAGCTAAAGCGGATCAGCGGCCGCGCACCTTCCTCCGACGAGCTGACCGGGACCGAGCGCCGTGTGGCCGAGCTCGCCGCCCAGGGCCGCACGAACAAGGAGATCGCAGCCGAGCTCTTCATGGGCGTGAGCACGGTCGAGGCGCACCTCTCCCGCGTCTACCGCAAGCTCGGTGTCCGCCGCGCCGGGCTCGCAGCGAGCCTCGACACGGTGAAAGCGTGAACGCGGCTGTCATCGGGCGGGAGGCGGAGCTTGCCGCGATCGAGACCTTCCTGGCCGCTGTGGAGCAGGGCCCGCGGGCGCTCGTCCTCTCCGGCGAGCCGGGAATCGGCAAGACGATCCTCTGGGAGACAGGGGTCGAGCACGCTCGGGAGCGCTTCGGCGCGGTCCTGACCTGCCGCGGGGTCGAGGCCGAGGCCTCGCTCTCGTTCGCGGCGCTTTCGGAGCTGCTCGCGCCCGTCTTCGACGAGGTCGCGGCCTCCCTGCTGCCGCCCCGCAGACGGGCGCTCGAGATCGCACTGCTGCGCGTCGAGCCGGGAGACGTCGCTCCCGACGCGCACGCGATCGGGCTGGCCGTGCTCGACCTCCTCTCGACGCTCGCCGAGCGCGGCCCGGTCCTGGTCGCTCTCGACGACCTCCAGTGGCTCGACCCGGCTTCGGCCGGAGTCCTGCAGATCGCTCTGCGCCGCCTGCGCGAGGAGCCGGTCGGCGTGCTGGTCACGGTCAGGACGGGGCCCGACGTGACGATGCCCTTCGAGCTCGAGCGCTCCTTCGTGGAACAGCGGCTCGAGCAGCTCGGGATCGACCCGCTCAGCCTCGGCGCGGTGCACGGCCTGCTCCTGGAACGGCTCGGGCTCGACCTGACCCGACCGGAGCTCGCCCGCGTGCAGGAGGCGACGGCGGGTAACCCGTTCTTCGCGCTGGAGCTCGGGCGAGAGCTCGTCCGGACAGGCACGCGACCGGCGCCGGGCCAGCCGTTGCGAGTGCCCGAGAGCCTGCGCGAGCTGCTCGGCGGCCGCCTCGCACGGCTCCCGGGAGAGACGCTCGACGTCCTGCTCCAGGTTGCGGCGCTGGCCCGCCCGACCGTCGAGCTGGTCGCCGCGACGTACGGCGAGCAGGAGCGCGTCCTGGAGGCGCTCGAGGCGGCGGCACAGGAGGCCGTGGTGGAGCTGGACGGCACGAGCATTCGCTTCACCCATCCGCTGCTCGCCTCGATCTGCTACGAGCAGGCACCGCTGTGGAAGCGCCGTGCGGTGCACCGCGCGCTCGCGAGCGCAGTTGCGGACGTGGAGGAGCGGGCCCGCCACCTCGCACTCGCCGCGGAAGGCCCCGACGCTGCGATCGCCTCAGAGCTGGAGAGCGCTGCGGAGAATGCTGCCGCGAGGGGCGCACCCGGCGCCGCGGCGGAGCTCTGCGAGCTCGCCGCCCAGCTGGCCCCGGACGATCCCTTCCTGATGCGACGACGGCGCCTGCGCGCGGCCGAGCTCTACCGGCTGGCGGGCGACTTCGACCGGGCCTTCGACCTGTACGAGGACCTTCTGGCCGAGGTACCCCCGGGGGTGGAGCGGTCGGATGTCCTCTTCGGGCTCGCGTTGACCCAGAGGGCGGACACTCCGGTGCTCGACGCCTTCTACGAGCAGGCGCGGGCGGAAGCCGCGGGCGACGATGCACGACTGGCACGAATCCTCGCGTGGCAGATGGGGATCCATCTGTACCGGGCCGATGCGCGCGCGGCGCTCGTCGACGCGCGGGCGGCACTGGAGAAGGCCGAGCGTGCAGGCGACTCATATCTGCTCGCCGTCACCATCGCGCGCGCCGGTCATGCCGAGGCGTACGCCGACGAGGTCACTCCGGGACTGCTCGAGCGGGGTGTCGAGATCGAGGAGCGCGAGGGGTTGCTGCTGGAGACCGACGAGAGCCCGCGCTACTCGTTCGCTCGGCTCCTCGCTCGCCTCGGCGAGCTCGACAAGGCCCGTGCCCTCTTCGAGGAGCTCGAGGCCGCGACGATCGAGCGGGGCGACGAGGGCAGTCGCGTGATGGTTCTCTGGCCGCTGGGCATGCTCGAGTGGCAGGCCGGCCGCTGGCAGCGCGCGCTCGAGCTCGCCAACGCGGCATACGAGCTCACCGAGCACACGCAGCATCCTCGCGGACGGGCCTGGGTGGGACGGGCCAAGGCGCTCGTAGAGGCCGACCTCGGGCTGGTCGACGAGGCCCGGGCCTCGGCCGCGGAGGCGATCGCGTTCTGCGAAGAGACCTCGAAGGAGTACTTCGAGATCGTTGCGCTCGGCGTGCTCGGGCACCTCGAGCTCGAGCTCGGCAACCTGCACGCCGCTGGGGACTACCTGCGCGAGCTTCCAGAACGTCTGTTCGAGGGCGGGTTCAACGACCCGTCACTCGCGGTTTGGGCGGACGCCCTCGAGACGCTCATCGGCCTCGGCGAGCTGGAACGGGCGCGGGAGTACCTCGAACGGTACGAGCTCCACGCCGGGCGGCTCGGGAGCCCGCCGGCAAGAGCGGGTGCCGCCCGTTGCCGTGGCCTGCTCCTTGCAGCCGAGGGCCAGTTGGAGCCCGCGCTCGATGCGCTCGACCGCTCGCTTGCAGACGCCCAGCCGTTTCCGATCGAGCGAGCCCGTTCCTTGCTCTGCCTGGGAGTCGTGCGACGGCAGGCACAACAGAAGAAGGCTGCCCGGGAGTCGCTCGAGCAGTCGCTCGCGATCCTCGAGGAGCTCGGCGCGCCTCTCTGGGCCGAGAGGGCACGCGCCGAGCTCAGGCGGATCAGCGGGCGTGCGCCCGCCTCGGACGACGAGCTGACCGAGGCCGAGCGGCGAGTGGCCGAGCTCGCCGCGGCCGGCCGCACGAACAAGGAGATCGCCGCCGAGCTCTTCATGGGCGTGAGCACGGTCGAGGCGCACCTTTCGCGTGTCTATCGCAAGCTCGGGATCCGCTCCCGTACGGAGCTAGCGGCACAGCTGGCCATACCAAGGGACGAAGCCGTCCAAGCCTAGGGTTTCTCGGGTATCGGGCCCCCGACCCTAGGCCCTACCGTCGACGACATGGTCTACGTCGTCGAGCGATACCTCCCAGGGCTCTCAGAGTCCAACCTCCTCCGCAGGCTCTCCGAGCTAGAGGAAGCGACAGAGCGTCTGTGGGCAGAGAGCACGGAGGTGCGCTACCTCGGCTCGACCATCGTGTTGAAGGACGAGGCCTGCTACTGCCAGTTCGAGGCGCCTGGCCAGGCGGCTGTCGCCGAGGCGAACCGGCGGGCGGGCCTGTCCTTCGACCGGATCGTGCCCGCACTGAACGTCCGACCCGAAAGGAGAAGCGACATGAGCGCTTCCACCAGCATTCCCGCAACCGTCCAGATCCGCCGGAGCCGTCTGCTCGGGCTGATCGGCCTGGTCGCCGCGCTGGCCGCGGTCGTCACCTGGGGCCTGGTCGTGTTTGCATTCGACAACGGCTCCTCGAACGCCGTTCCGGCCGGAAGGCCGAGCGTGTCCAGCTCGAAGCCGCTCTCGATGCAGGACGCGATCATGTCGCTGACTCCCGCGCAGGTCGCCGCGGGCGCGCTCGACATCGGCTACCAGCTGCCGACCGTCCAGCACGGGCCGACGGTGGCCTCCGTCCTCGCGTCGATGGATCCGCAGACGAGGCGCTACACCAAGGCGGTCATGAACCTCTCGTACAGGCAGCTCGCAGCTGGTGCGGCAGGGCATCCTTAGCCGAGGCAGCGATCGGAAGAGGGGAGAGGCGAGCCTTTCCCCTCTTCTCTTGCAGGGAGACCCGATGAATCCGAGAATTGCGGCAATCCCGACGAATCGAGGCCGATGGTGACCGAGAGGCAGGGAGATCCGCGGGGCTTTCAGAGCCCCTTCGAGGTACAGGTTCCTGCCGGCTGCGGGGGGTGGGAGGAGATGTATGCCTACCACCTCGCCTTCAGCGAAGATCGCCGCGCTTTCGACGAGAGCCGCTTCTGGTTCCAGGACGGGCTGCACGTCGCCGAGCCGCTCTACCCGTTCGACTCGCTCCTGTTCGAGTGCGCCGTCGTCGCCCTCAATCAGGCGAACGCCCGCCTGTTCGCCCTCCCGCCAACGCTCGGCACCGAATGTCGACTGCTGAACGGCTACGTCTACCTGAGCGCGAACGCGGTGACCGACGACGAGACGCTCGCTCGCCGAGCCGAGGAGTTCGCGCGACGCAGCGGCTACTACTACGACCGCTGGGACGAGCTGTACGAGCGCTGGCTGGAGAGAGTCGAGGCCGCGACCCGGGAGCTCGTGGAGCTCAGCGTCCCGGAGCTACGGGAGCTCGAAGACGAGTCGATCGTCACCGCCGGCCGCGGCCTGGGATCGAGCCACGCCCTTCTCCACGCCTACGACCGGCTGCTCGAAGGCGTCGATCGGATCTTCCAGTACCACTTCGAGTTCCTAGGCCTCGGTTACAGCGCCTACCTCGACTTCTACGAATGCTGTCGCGGGGCGTTTCCGGAGATCAGCGAGCAGACGATCGCGAAGATGGTGTCCGGCATCGACGTCATCGTCCTGCGCCCGGACGACGAGCTGCGGCGTCTCGCCCGGCTCGCGGTCGACCTCGATGTGGCCGCTGTCGTGCGGGGCTCGGGAAGCGAGGCCGAGCTCTCGGCCCGCCTCTCGGGAAGCGGCGGGGGTGAGCGCTGGCTCGCGGACTTCGAGCGGACTAAGGACCCGTGGTTCTACTTCTCGTGCGGCACCGGCGTGTTCCATCACCACCACCGCTCGTGGATCGACGACACGACGCTCCCGATCCAGACGATCGGCTCCTACATCGCGCGCCTCGAGGCCGGCGAAGACATCTCGCGCCCGTACGAGGCGATCAGCGCCGAGCGCGAGCGAGTCACCGAGGAGCACCGGGCACTCGTCTCGGAGGAGATGCGCGAGGAGTTCGACGAACGCCTGGCGCTTGCCCGCACGGTCTTCCCGTACGTCGAGAACCACCACTTCTACATCGACCACCGCTACCTCACCATCTTCTGGAACAAGGTCCGCGAGTTTGGCGCACTGCTGTCCGAGCACGGGTTCCTGACCGACGGTGAAGACGTCTTCTACCTGCGCCACGACGAGGTGCGCGAAGCGCTCGAGGAGCTTCGGCTCGTCTGGAGCTCCGGCGCCGGAGTCCCGCGCGCCCGGCGCTACTGGCAGCCCATCGTCGAGCGGCGCAGGTCGATCTACGACGCGCTCTGCGCGTGGGCTCCGCCCCCGGCTCTCGGGCCCGTGCCCGACGAGATCACCGACCCGATCACCGTCATGCTCTGGGGCGTCACGGAGGAGCGCGTGCGGGAGTGGCTCTCGCCGGACGGCGCCGAGGTGCTGACGGGATGTCCAGCGTCGTCCGGGTCGGTCGAAGGTTCGGCGCGCGTGCTCGTGCGTGTCGACCAGCTGGACGAGCTCCAGGACGGTGAGATCCTCGTCGCCCCCGTGACGTCACCCAGCTGGACGCCCGTCTTCCACAGGATCGCCGCAGCGGTTCTCGATACCGGCGGGATCATGTGCCACGCGGCGATCGTCGCCCGCGAGTACGGGCTGCCGGCCGTGGTCGGCACGGGGACGGCGACCAAGCGGATCAAGACCGGCGACCGCCTCCGCGTCGATGCCGTGAATGGGGTCGTCACGATTCTCTAGGCTCCGCGGGCTGTGACGACAGTCCGGGACGCAACGTTCGACGTACTGCGGCGGCGCGGGATGACGAGGATCTTCTCGAACCCGGGCTCGACAGAGGTGTCGTTCCTCGTCGACCTACCTTCGGACCTCGAGTTCGTGCTCGCGCTGCACGAGGGTTCCGTGGTCGGGATCGCGACCGGGTACGCGCTCGGGCGCGGGGTTCCGTCGTTCGTCCTCCTGCACACGACCCCGGGGCTCGGGAACGCGGTCTCGGCGCTCGCCACCTCGCGCGTCAACCGCGCGCCGCTGGTGGTCGTCGTCGGCCAGCAGGACCGACGCCACCTCGCCCACGAGCCGTTTCTCGCCGGGAAGCTCGGCGGCCTCGCCGGCGAGTACCCGGTCTGGGTCAATCAGCCTGTCCGGCCGCAGGACGTCCCGGGCGCGATCGACCGCGCGTGGCACGAGGCGCAGACGCAGCGCGGGCCCGCGCTCGTGATCGTGCCGATGGACGACTGGCTTGCGCCGGCGCCCGAGCCGTTCGAGCTCGCGGCTCCCGACCGGCTGCTGCGCGCCGCGGGCGCGGATCCAGCCGCGGTCGAGGAGCTCGCACAGCTGCTCGAGCAGGCGGAGTCCCCGGCCCTCGTCGCGGGCGCTGGAGCCGACGATCCCGCGAGCTGGGCCGCGCTCGCCGCACTGGCCGAGCGGCTTGCCGCACCGGTCTGGCAGGAGCCATTCGGCGCTCGCGCAGGCTTTCCACAGACCCATCCTCTCTACGCGGGCGACCTCTCCGCCGACCGCGCCAGGCTCCGCGAGGCGCTCGCCGGCCACGACGTCGTCCTGGTCATCGGCGCGCCCGCCTTCCGCCAGTACGCCTACGCGGAGGGGCCGTTCGTCGAGGAGGGAACCGCGGTCGCGGTGGTCACGCAGGACCCGGCCGAGGCGCAGCGCAGCCGAGCGCAGCTCGCGGTGCTGGCGCCGCCAGCGTCGGTGTGCGCCGCGCTGGCCAAGCGACTGCCCCAGCGGGACGCCGAGCCGTCGGCGCCGCGCAAGCCGCTCGCGCCGCCTGCGCCCGACGACCCGCTCCGAGCCGGGCACGTCCTCAACGAGCTGGCTCTTCGGCTTCCCGGGAACGCGGTCGTCCTCGAGGAGGCCCCGTCGAACCGGCCCGAGCTGCTCGCGCGCCTCCCGGCCAAGCAGAACCTGGGACTGATCAGCCCCGCGATGGGCGGGCTCGGGTTCGCGATGCCCGCCGCGATCGGCCTGCGCCTGGCGCTCCCCGAGCGCCCGGTGGTCGCGATCATCGGCGACGGCTCGTCGCTCTACGCGATCCAGTCGCTCTGGAGCGCGGCCACGTACGGGTCGGGGCCGCTCTACGTGATCCTGAAGAACGGCGGCTACGCGATCATGGACCGCCTGGCCGAGCACGAAGGTGGCTCGTCGGCGTGGCCGAACGTCGACGTCGACATCGCCGGCCTCGCCGAGATCTTCGGCTGCGAGGCGCGGCGGATAGCGGATCTCGAGACCTTGCAGCGAACCCTGGACGAGGTCGTCCCCGGACTTGCGAAAAGGGACGCGCCTCTTGTGCTCGAAGTCACGGTCGAGCCGGACTCCCACTTTCAGTCCTAGCTAGAGGCTTGATGTACCAGTCGCTTGGCTCCCAGGCAAAGCTCGGTCAGAGACCTTGCGAGGCAGCCAAATCGAATGAGAGGACGCTCGCACAGGCAGGCTCCGAGCACCTGAGTAGGGAGGATCAAACAGGGCAGAGCGCCGCGGATTCGGTTCATGCTCGAGGCCGTCGTCAGGTGCGGCGCAACGGACTACCCCCGCCGCTGGGATCCGCGAGGGAGCGAACTTCCTTGGTCAGCGCCAGGATCTCTCTCGAGAGCTCGAGCAGCTCGACGTTTTGCTTGTCCTCCTCCTGGACCATCTTCCAGTGCTCATCGGCGATCACCTGGCGCCTGGCGTCGGCGCGATTCTGAGAGATCAGCACAAAGGTCGAGAGGAAGATGGCTTCGAGCGAGACAATCATCGTCAAGAGGCCGTACGGATAGTCCTCCACGCCGAAGCCGATCCAGCAGGCGAACCAGAAGATGTGGAGGTAGACGAAGAGCATCGACCCCGAGAAGGCGGTGATCTTGTCCGCGAGCCGGTTCTGCCTCGCCTCCGCGCGCTCCTGTTCCCGCTTCAGA
The DNA here is from genome assembly GCA_035518635.1 of Gaiellaceae bacterium. Classification (GTDB taxonomy): domain Bacteria; phylum Actinomycetota; class Thermoleophilia; order Gaiellales; family Gaiellaceae; genus AC-32. The sequence continues at coordinate 3,301 of DATIXI010000060.1, read as the reverse complement.
AGAGCCGGATTGATCGGAGGTCCCAGCTTGGGGACGGGAAAGAGCATGCGGTGCAGGCGGTGGCTTCGCGTCTTGCCCTTGTTCTCGCCGTTGGACGCCGCACCAGCCACGGTAGGTGATCTACCTTCATTCGACATCGCGTCTCCTTTCAGCAGGGCTCCGGTGACCTGTGCCGAGTCTCAGCCCGAACTCGAAAGTAACGCAGCACTTCTCGGCTTGCTACCGGAGCGCGCAGGCCGATTGGACAACGCCTGACTCAAGTAGGAAGTCGGGCGTCCTCGTCGTCCCTAACCGTTGTCTAAGCGGCGAGCCGCTTGGGAAATACGAGGCCGCCCGGCTCGTTCGTTTTTAGCGGCTGGCTGGAGCTGCGGCGAGCTCGTCAGCCTCCATTCTCGCGAGTGAGGCATCGAGGGCTGCGTACTCGGCCTCTTCGATCGCCGCGTAGGCGAAGTCGATGGCAAACGCGGCATCGTCTTCGGCGTTCTCAGCCCTCCTCTGTGCTCGATCCGCGTCGTGCTCCGCCCGCCGTTCCTCGATGTCGGAGCGGATCTTCTCGATGTGCTCCTGCCACGACCGCTGCATGTCGTGCCACCAGACAGACAGCTTGCCCTTCCTTGCGTCGGCCGTTGCGCGGAGCTTGTCGGCCTGTTCCTGAGCAGACGTGCGCGCGTTCTCGACATCTCGCTCGAGGTCAGCCCTGGCCTTTCCCTGTGCAGCTGCGGCACGGTCCTCTGCCTCTTTGGCCCGGGCAGCCAGCTTCGTCAACTGATCCGATACAGCCATCCCAACCTCCTAGCTTGCCTCTTGACAGGTGACCGAATCGATCGGGCCGGATCCGGTGGGCTCGCAGAGGTGCGTCCTGAAATGGTCACCCCCTCTCCGGATCGTGGAAGCACCAGTACGGCGCGCCCGCGCCCCGGAAGCGGCTCGCGGACCATCATCGGGGCTTCCCGTCCACGAGTCAAGCGTTGCTCAAAGGCCTCGCCCATCGCCGTCGCCCTGCTCTAGGCTCGTTCGGCCGTACCGGCCTCGGGAGTGGACCTCGCAGGCCACGCCCGAGCGGTCTTCCGCCGGTAGCGGCTCTTGACCACACCGCCGCTCATCGATCCGACTCGCTGCGCGGGCCGCGTCGAGCCGCAGGGACTGCGACGGGACGGTCGGCGCCCGGCGTGACATCCGACGCCGGGCGGACACTCCGTCTGCGGCCCTAGGGTCGCTCGAGATCGTGACCACGCCACCAGAGGCAGAGCGGGAGGAACCCGGCAACCGAGACGCAGCGGCAGCCAGCCCCGTGCGTATCGGGGCGCAAGCGGCCACGGGCGCGATCGCGGTCGCCGCCGTCGCCTTCGCGCTCTGGAGGGTGCGGAAGATCCTGATTCTGCTCCTGCTCGCGCTGACGCTAGCCGCGGCGATCCGACCGGGTGTCGAGGCCCTACAGCGTCGGCGCGTCCCGCAGTCGCTCGCGATACTTTTCTTCTTCGTCTTAGGGGTTGGGGTTTTCGTTCTCTTCTTCTGGCTCGCAGTGCCGCCGGCGTTGCACCAGCTGCAGGAGGCTCTCGCCAGTGCTCACGCGCCCGGCTCCGACCACACGACGGGATTCCAGCACGACGTGCTCTCCTGGGTCGACCGGCAACTGCGCCATCTGCCGTCGGGCTCGAGCGTCCTCCATCCCATCGCCACCTACGGCCACAAGGCGACGGAGGCGATCGTCGCCGTCCTCTTCACGCTCGCGGCGACTTGGTACTGGGTCTCGGAACGCGACTCGGCGATCGAGTTCCTGGTTGCTCTCTCGCCGGAGCAAAAGCGCGAACGCGTACGCCAGACCTATCTCGCGATCGACGAGCGGCTCGGCGCCTACACGCGGCTGAAGTTCCTGATGGTCTTCGTCATCGGAGCGGTTCTCGCGACCGGCTTCTACCTCGTCGGACTGAACTACTGGCTGCTGCTCGGCGGCTTCGTCAGCCTGCTGGAGATCGTTCCGGTGATAGGGCCTGCCATCGGCTCGCTCCTGGTCGTCGCGGTCGGGCTGACGCAGTCGCTCCACGTCGCCCTGCTCGCGCTGCTCGTGGTGGTGGGCGTTCGCGAGTTCCAGAGCTACGTGATCAACCCGCACCTGATGGGCCGGTCGGTCGGTCTCTCACCCCTCGTCACGCTCGTCTCCGTCGCGGTCGTCGGACTCCTGTTCGGCTCCTTCGCGGTCGTCCTCGCGATCCCCGCCGTATCCGCAGCCGCAACACTGATCGACGTGCTCGTGCTCGAGCGCGAGCCGGCCCCACCGGAGCGTCGGTCGTTCCGCCGTCGCCGACCGCCGTCGCCGTCGCCGACCCAAGACTGACAGCCGGCGCGGGCGGAGAGATCGAGACGATGATGTGTGAACGTCTCGGCGACGATCAAAGAAGCTGGACACCGCAGCGAGCGCCTCGAACGTGTCGCCCGGGTCAACGAACGGCATGATCCCAGCGACGATGAGGACGAACGCGCGAAGCGGCACGAGCGCCTCGACGTGAGCCGTCGGATGCGGCCGCTGTCGCACTTCGGCTGGCAAACGGCCGACCCACCGTCACGGCCGGTGTTGTTCGTCAACCCGACATCCGGTGGCGGCACGGCCGTGCGGGCCGCGCTCGCCGAACATGCCTCGGAACGCGGGATCACCGTCAGCGTCCTGACCCCCGGTCAACGCCTGGCGGCACTCGTCGACGAAGCGGTGGCGGGCGGCGCGGATGCGCTCGGTGTCGCCGGTGGCGACGGCTCGCTCGCGATCGTCGCGGCGGCTGCCCATGTGCACGGCCTGCCTTTCGTCTGCATTCCTGCAGGCACACGGAACCACTTCGCGCTCGACCTCGGCGTCGCTCGACACGACCCGGTCGGCGCGCTCGAGGCGTTCACTGACGGCGTCGAGCGCCTGATCGACATGGGCGCGGTGAACGGGCGCCTGTTTCTCAACAACGTCTCACTCGGCATCTACGGCGACGCAGTTCGGCAATCCGCATACCGCGACGCGAAGATGCGAACGCTGCTCGACACCGCGCGCAATGTGCTCGGACCAAATGTGGCCGCGCCCGACCTGCACCTCATCGATGAGTTGGGTCACGAGCATCGTGATCCAGCGGTCGTCCTCGTGTCGAACAATCCGTACGCGTTCGCCCCCCCGCCGGCCCTTGGCACCAGGCCGAGGCTCGACAGCGGCCAGCTCGGTGTCGTCGTCCTTCACGGACCAGGCACCGGCGCGATCCCTGGACGAGCCTGGACCGTCGCATCTCTTGAGGTGGGGGCGCCGGGGCCTGTCCACGCCGGTGTCGAC
>DATIXI010000059.1:0-5886 GCA_035518635.1 Gaiellaceae bacterium | reverse complement strand
CGCAGCTCGACCTCGGGGTCGACGATCCCGGTCGGGCGGACGAGCTGCTCCGAGATCAGGGTCGAGTGGCGCAGCTCGTACGGCCCGGGCGTCGCCGAGACGAACACGATCTGCGGGACCTTCCCGAGGAACTCGTCGAAGCGGAGCGGCCGGTTGTCGAGCGCGGACGGCAGCCGGAAGCCGTGGTCGACGAGCGTCTGCTTGCGCGAGCGGTCGCCCTCGTACATCCCGCCGATCTGGGGCACCGTCTGGTGCGACTCGTCGATGAACAGCACGAAGTCGGACGGGAAGAAGTCGAGCAGTGTGTGCGGCGCCGAGCCCGGCGGACGGCCGTCGAGGTGGCGCGAGTAGTTCTCGATCCCCGAGCAGAAGCCGAGCTCCTGCATCATCTCGAGGTCGTACTCCGTGCGCTGCCGCAGCCGGTGCGCCTCCAGCATCTTCCCCTGCTGCTCGAACTGCCGGACCTGCGCCTCGAGCTCGTGGCGGATCGCCTCGGACGCGCGCTCGATCGTCGGCTTCGAGGTCACGTACTGCGTTGCCGGGAAGAGCGCCAGGTGGTCGAGCTTGCCGTAGACCTCGCCGGTCAGCGGGTCGAAGTGCGTGATCTGCTCGACCTCGTCCCCGAAGAAGGAGATCCGGTAGGCCGACTCCATGTACGCGGGCTGCACCTCGACGACGTCGCCCTTGACGCGGAACCGGCCGCGGCCGAGCAGCGTGTCGTTGCGCGCGTACTGGATGTCGATCAGCTTCCGCAGCGCGAGGTCGCGGTCGTGCTCCTCGCCCACCGCGAGCAGGACGACTCGCTTCTCGTACTCCTCCGGCGAGCCCAGGCCGTAGATGCACGAGACGGACGCGACGATGATCACGTCGCGCCGGGAGAGCAGCGCCGCGGTCGCCGAGTGCCGCAGCCGGTCGATGTCGTCGTTGCGGGACGAGTCTTTCTCGATGTAGAGGTCGGCCTGCGGGACGTACGCCTCGGGCTGGTAGTAGTCGTAGTACGAGACGAAGTACTCGACCGCGTTGTCGGGGAAGAACTCCCGCAGCTCGTTGCAGAGCTGCGCGGCCAGCGTCTTGTTGTGCGCGATCAGGAGCGTCGGGCGCTGGACGCGCTCGGCGATCCACGCCATCGTCGCCGTCTTGCCGGTCCCGGTCGCACCGAGCAGCGTCTGGTAGCGCTCGCCGGCCTCGATCCACCGGGCGAGCTCCTCGATCGCCTGTGGCTGGTCGCCGGTCGGCGAGTAGGCGTCGGCTGTCTTGAGCTCGGCCACGCGCCTAGCGTAGCCGCGCGGGGCGCCTGCTCAGGCGACGCCCTCGTCGACCTCGGGAAGGTCGTGCATCCGCAGCAGCGGCGACGGCGCGAGCCAGAGGACTCCCAGGAGCCCGCCGACCGCGCCGATCAGGAGCGTCGGGCGCACGCCGATCCAGGTCCCAAGGGCACCGCCGAGCAGCGCCCCGAGCGGGCGTACGCCGTAGTTGACGACCATGTGGGCGCCGGCAACCCGGGCGCGCAGCCGGTCGGGGATCACGGCGGTCATGATCGAATTGCCCGAGATGTCGAGCAGCATCACGCCGAAGCCGGAGAAGAACTCCGCGGCGAAGAGGAGCGCGATGATCGTCCACTGGGTCCCGCTCGCGAGCGGGACGAGGACAAGCGGTGCCGGGAAGAGCACGCAGCCGAGGACGAACGTCGGCCCCACTCCCATCCGGCGGCCGATCCGCCCCGTCAGGACCGACCCGATCAGCCCGCCCACTGAGGCCGCCCCGATGACGAGGCCGAGCACGCCCGGGCGCACGCCCAGCGTTCTCGTGATGTAGAGCAGGACGAGCGCCCAGAAGATGAAGTTGAAGAAGTTGAGCGTCGCCGTCGCGAGCAGCGAGTAGCGCATGATGCGAACGCGCCAGAGGTAGCGAATCCCGGCGCGCAGGTGTCCATGCTCCGCCTCCTCGGTCGGCGGCTCGACGGGCGAGATCGACCTGAGCGAGAGCGCCGAGGCAAGGAACGAGAGCGCGTCGGCCAGAATCGCGCCGGGCGCCGAGAGCGCCTGCACGAGCAGGCCACCGATGCTCGGGCCCGCGATGGTGGACATCGCGCGGCTGCCGTTCAGCAGCGAGCTCGCCTCCACGTACCGCTCCCGCGGGACGAGCGAGACGAAGAGCGTGCTGTACGAGACCATGAAGAGCACGCTCAGCGTCCCGACCAGGAAGCTCACGACGTAGAGCTGCGTCATCGTCAGGAGTCCGAGGAGGTAGGCGAGCGGGATCGTCGCGAGCAGCCCCGCGCGCCCGAGCGCGGTGGCGAGCATCGTCTGGCGCCGGCGCCCGCGGCGGTCGACCCAGGCGCCTGCGTGGAGCGAGAAGAGCAGGTTCGGCAGGAGCGCCGCGGCCCCGAGGTACCCCATCTCCGCCGCGCTCGCGTGGAGCGTCAGCACCCCGACGAGCGGCAGGGCGAGCAGGGTGATCTGGTCGCCGAAGAGCGAGATCGTCTCGCCGGCCCAGAAGCGCCGGAACTCTCGGCCCTGCAGCACTTCGGGGATCCGGAAGAAGCCCCTCCGGGCCGTCGCGGCGGCCGTCTCGCTGAGCGCGTCGGGGCTCACGCGCGCGTGATCTCGACGTCGCCACTCATGGTGTTGGCCTTCAGCTCCACCTGCGGCTGCGCGCCCTCTGGAGGCGTCTCGGACACGGGCAGCTCCGACCGTACGCTGCCGCTTCGCGAGCGCGCGTCGACCCACAGCGTCGCGCCCTCCTTGATGCCGATCGCGAGATCGCCGGAGGCCGACTTCAGCTCGGCCCTGCCCTCCGAGAGGCGGCCGACCGTCTGGTCGCCCGAGGCGGTGTTGACGCTCAGCGACGACCGGGCCTCGCGCACGGTCACCTCGCCCGAGGCGCTGTTCGCCTTGAGCTTGCCGCCGGCCGCGCGGACTGTGATGTCGCCCGAGGCGGTGTTGACGTTCACGTCGCCCACGACCGCTCCGAGCTCGACGTCGCCGGAGGCCGAGTTGATGTTCGCCTCGCCGCCGATGTCGCCCAGCCGGACGTCGCCACTCGCGGTGTTGATCTTCGCGTCGGCATCGATCTCGTCCAGCACGACCTCGCCCGAGCCCGAGTTCAGCTTGATCGAGCCCAGCCGCCCCGTGCCCTGGAGGCTCGCCGAGCCGCACCTCACCTCGAGGTCGGCCCCCTCGGGACAGCGGATCTGGACCAGCACCTCGACCCCGCGGAAGAGCCGCGTGCGGCCGCGGAGGTCGACGATCACCTCGTGCCGGTCGGTGCCGCCGCGCATCTCGACCCTCGCGTTCTCGATCGCCTTCGTGGTCGCCTCGTTGTGCTTGATCGGCTCGAGCTGCACCGTCGTCTCGTTCGTGTTCGCCGCCTCGAGCCGGATCTCGCCGGCACCGAGCTGCACCTGGAGCTCGACGGAGCTCCCTGTCTCGAAAGTCTCGTGTCTCATCGTTCCTCCCCTCAGCTCTGGGCGTAGCCCGTCAGGCGGTTGCCCGCCGACCGGCTCCCCGTCGCACTCGTGGTCGAGCGCGACAGCGCGCGCACGATCCAGGTGTTGACCGAGACGCCCTCGCGGGCCGCCGCGGCCTCGATTCCCGTCTTGAGCGAGTCCGGCAGGCGCAGCGTGATGCGGGCGGTGTGGCCCTCCTCGGCCCCGCCGACCGCCTCGGGCTGTTCACCCACGAACACGAGCTCCGGGTCCTGCCCGGCCAGCCGCACCTCGACGTGGCCGGATGGAAGCTTGTCGGTCAGCTCGAGCGCCGCCTCCGATAGCGCGTCGAGCAGGCGCAGTCCGACCGACGCTTGGAGCGCGACGAGCAGGCGGGCGGCGGCCTCGGAGGTCGCCTCGTCGCCCAGCTCGGCCACGGCCGTCAGGTCGGCTTTCAGCGCATCGACGAATCGCTGTAGCTGCATGACGACATCATAATGACATCACTCATGACAGCTGTCAAGCATCACCCCGGTGCGCCGAGCTGTGAGTTGTAGCCGCGGCGGTAGAGGACCTTCAGGTGCTCGACCCGGCTCACGTAGTGCCGCGTCTCCGGGAAGGCGATCCCCTGCCCCTCCGCCCGCCAGCGGTCGACGTTCTCCTGGCCCGCGTTGTAGGCGGCGAGCGCGGTGCGCTCGTCCCCGTACTTGTCGAGCAGGTGCCGCAGGTACCACGCGCCGTAGCGGACGTTGATCTCCGGGTCGTCGAGGTCGGAGACGCGGAAGCGGGTGCCGCCGGTGTGGATCGCGATCCCCTTCGCCGTCGCCGGCAGCAGCTGCATCAGGCCGATCGCGCCCGAGCTGGAGCGGGCGTGCGGGTCGAACTTGCTCTCCTGGTAGATGACCGCCGCGAGCAGCGCGGGGTCGAGCCGGTAGTTCCTGGCGTGGCCGCGCACGATCGCCTGGTAGCGGAGTGGGTACCGGAGCCGCACCCACCAGCCGGGCTCCGCCGAGTGGACGTAGGCGAAGGCGCCTCCGAGGACCGCGCCGACCGCCAGCAGAATCGGGAGCTTCTTCACGTCGGGGCGGAAAGGTCGCGCAGGACGCCGGCCACGAACTCGTCGAGCTCCTCGAGGGTGCCGTCGTTGACGTACGAGTAGTCCGCCCTCGCGACCTTCTCCTCGTCGGGGAGCAGGCGCCGTTCTCGAGGCTCGGTCGGCCACCACTTGGCCCGGGCGGCGCGCACCTCCTTCGGAGCCGTCACGACCACCACCACGTCGAACCGCTCGTCGGCCCCGGCCTCGTAGAGGAGCGGGACCTCGGTGACGCAGACGGCCGGCGGATCGGGCAGGCGGCCGAGCTCCTCGCGCCATCCCAGGTACTCCTGCGCGACCCGCGGGTGCAGCAGGCCCTCCAGCCAGTCGAGCTGCTCGCGGTCCGCGAAGACGATCTCCGAGATCGCCTTGCGGTCGACCTGGTCGTCCTCGCCCAGGATCCGGTCGCCGAAGCGCTCGAGTAGCGCCTTGCGCATCTCCTTGTCCTCGGCAAGGAGCCGGTGGACGATCTCGTCGCTGGAGAGCGTTGCCGCGCCGTGGCGCGCAAAGGCGGAGAGGGCCTCGCTCTTCCCCGCCCCGATGCCGCCGGTGATGGCGACCGCGAGCGGTCGGGACACGCTACTCCGGCGTCGGGGCTTCGGGCTCGGCTTCGGGCTCGGGCTCCGAGTCGCCCGCCTCGGCCTCGGCCTCGGGCTGCGGCTCCTCGGCTGCCTGCGGCTCGAGCTCGGGCTCCTCGGCCGCGGTCAACTCGGGCTCCTCGGCCGCGGTCAACTCGGGCTCCTCGACGGGCTCGGCCTCGGCGGCCGGCAGCTCGCCGCCCTCCGGGAACACCTCCTCGGAGAGATCCAGGTTCGGCGTGCCCTCCACGGCCTCGGAGTCGTCCGCGCGCTGGGTGACGCCGCCGCCCTCGACGCGCTTCAGCGAGAGCGAGAGCCGTCGCCGCTCGGCGTCGACCTCGATGATCTTCGCCCGAACGAGATCCCCCTGCGAGACGACCTCGCGCGGGTTCTCGACGTGATGCTGTGCGAGCTCGGAGATGTGCACGAGGCCCTCGACGCCGGGGAGGATCTCGACGAACGCGCCGAACGTGACCACCTTCGTGACCTTGCCCTCGACCTCGTCCCCCTCCTGGTACTGCTCGAGCACCTCCTGCCACGGGTCGGACTGGGTCTGCTTGAGCCCGAGCGAGATCCGCTGCCGCTCGCGGTCGATGTCGAGCACCTTGACCTTCACGTCCTGGCCGATCTCGAGCACCTCGGACGGATGGTTGACGTGGCTCCACGAGAGCTCGGAGATGTGGATCAGGCCGTCCATCCCGTCGAGGTCGACGAAAGCGCCGAAGTCGACGATGTTCGAGATCTGGCCGTCGACGACGTCTCCCGGGTTGAGCCGGTCGAGAATCTGC
>DATIXI010000058.1:0-9890 GCA_035518635.1 Gaiellaceae bacterium | reverse complement strand
GACGATCGTCACCCGCACCTCCTGGTCGGCCGGGATCGGCCCGACTCTCTTTGCCCCCGGGAGCGCTTCGCGCTCGCTTCCCTCGATCGGTACGCGGCCAGACGGCATGGCTCTCCCCTCTCGCTCGAGGCTATGTTCTTCCGACAAGCCTAGACCCTTGGCCGCAGAGGATCAATCCGGCGCTTGAGCCCGAGAGCTGTAGCCTGGCTGGCCGCTCACGGTGTGACGCTGCTCGTCCCGGGACGAAGTGCGCAGAGTCGTAGGAAAGCCCACAAATGGACGCGAAACCGGACAGGCACCGGGCCGTCCTACAGGTGGCCTCTGGCGATGGCGGCGAGCACTCGGGCCCTAGCGAGGTAGACCAGAGTTCCGGCTCCCTTGGAGCTGTCGACCGCGTAGACGACGCCGAGCGATCCGACAGCGCCGTAGTCCCACGCGCCGCCCGAGAGAGCGGTCGGAAGGCTGACGCTCCTACCTGTGTTCAGGTCGAGGATGCGCAGGTGACGACCGACCGAAAAGAGCGCGATCCGCCCGAACGCCTTCAGGTGCCCGTCTCGCGTGTATGGCTTCGGTGTCTTGACCTGCCAGCTGTGCTCGAGCTTCCCAGTCCGGGCGTCATAGACCTCGAGCGACTTCGTCTGCGTCAGCACGACCAGCCGCCCGCCGCCCATGGCGATCTCCTCCGCGGAGCACGGCGTGACCTGCCTGAGGAGGGCTCCGGAAGCCGAGTAGATGCCGATGGTGCCGTCCGGCCGAAGGACGGCTACGCGACCTGCATCCACAGATCTCGACACGACGGACTGCACGCCCGCGACGAGTGAGTGGAGCCTGCCTTTCCCGGAGCTGATGAGGCTCAGGCTGCCGCTCGTGATCGTCTCGAAGCTCGGGCCGCCAAGGGTCGGCTTCGTCGTCCAGCGGCTGACGACGAGCAACTTGCCCGAGCCGGCCAGACCGCCGATCCAATCGCCGTCCCAGCGCTGCAGCTCGTCCCGGCCGAACTCGTGGACTCGGTAGGCGTGGGCGAGGCTCTTGACGCCACGCCCAGTCGAGGAAGCGGTATAGAGATCCTCGTTGGTCTCTTCCGAATTGCCCTCCACGGTCCGCCTGACCCAGGCAACCCGCTCTCCGGCAATCGCGACCTGACCGATGAGTGGGTAGTAACTGCGCGGCGTGGTCTCCACTCGCCAGCTTGCGCCCGACCGGATGTTCCAGACGTACACGCCGTTCCGGTCGGTGCTATAGGTGCTGTAGACGACGCGCGGCCCGTCCATGGCCAGGGCCGTGACGGATCCGCTGGCGTGCTTGAGCTTCCGCGTCGGCCCGCTCGTCGCGGAGGCCGAGACGGAGAGAGCAAGCAGCGAGCACAGGCCCAGAAGCACCACGCACGTCAGAAGCCTTTTCATCGGCCACCTCCGTCGGAAAGGTCCCAAACAGGCCGTTTGGCGGCATCCGAGGAACTGCTGATTCGAGCGCGTGAAGTGCGTAGCCCATCCGTGTCAGTCGTTCTGTCGCGCTCTGGTGCCGGAGCTCGATGGTGCTGAACGAGCAGCTCTCCACACAGCCCGGCTCGGAGTCATCGCCGAAGCCCGTCGCTGACGCCGCAGAAAAGAAAACGCTCTGTCCCTGTTTCCAGGGCGTTTATAGGTGGAGCTAGCCGGACTCGAACCGGCGACCTCCTGGGTGCGATCCAGGCGCTCTCCCAGCTGAGCTATAGCCCCGCGCGCGGGACAGTGTAGCTAGCTGTTTCGCCGAACCAGCGTCACGCCGTCGCGAACCGTCAGCAGCACCGCGGTCACGCGCGGGTCGCTCGCCAGGCGGTCGTTCAGCTCCTTGATCGCCCGCGTGTTATCCGAAATGCCCTCGTCCTCGAGGACCGCGCCGCTCCAGAGGGTGTTGTCGAACGCGATCAGCCCCCGCGGAGCGAGACGGGGCAGCAGCGTCTCGAAGTAGTTCACGTAATTCTGCTTGTCGGCGTCGATGAAGACGAAGTCCCAGTCGCCCTCGAGCCGCCCGATCGTCTCCAGCGCCGGCCCGGAGTGGACGGTGATCCGGTCGGCGTACGGGCTCTTCGCGATGTAGCGGCGCGCGACCTCGGCGTGCTCCTCGTCGGCCTCGCACGTGTGGATGTGGCCGCCCTCGGGGAGGCCGAGCGCCATCGAGAGCGCCGAGTAGCCGCTAAACGTGCCCAGCTCGAGCACGCGCCTGGCGCCGAGCGCGTAGACGAGCAGCTCCAGGAACCGGCCCTCGATCGCGCCGGCCAGCATCTGCGGCGACGACAGCGTCGCCTGCGTCTCGGCGCTGAGCGAAGCGAGCAGGTCGGGCGGAGGCGTCGTGTGCGCCTCTGCGTACTCCTCGATCTCGTCCGGCACGATCACGCGGCGGGCGGCTGGGTGCGGGGCGCGTCCTGCAGCGTTCCCGCGCCCACACGCGCTGCCATGTCCTTCGACTGCTCGCGGTAGATCGAGCCGTCCTCGAACTCGATCCACGGGTAGGAGCTCTGGCCGGTCCGCTGCTTCGTCTCCTCGCGGTTCCACCGGCCCCAGGGCATCTTCACCACCTCGTACTGGATCCCGGCCTCGTCGAGCGCCTTCTGCACCCGCCAGCACGGGTGGCCGCCGAACGTGACCCACATCTGCGTGCAGCGGTGGAGCTTGATCGCCATGGTCCCTCCTTAGCCTCGTTCCACCCGCGAGCCGCCGACGATCGCGTCGCGACCGTCGTCGAACCGGACCCAGGCCTTGCCGTTGCCGTCGTAGTCCGGCGACCAGACGATCAGCGTCGCGTCCTCGCCGCCGACGCGCACGCGCTCGGTGCCCTCGGGCTGCGCTCCGCGCCAGACGCGGATGAACGGGTTCTCCTCCCGTTCGCGCCCGATCGTCGTCTCGTCGGTGTGGCCGGGCAGCACGCGCATCTGGTCGGGGAGCTGCATGAGCACCTCCATCACCGAGCGGCGGATCTGGTCGAGGTCTCCCCCGCCGACCGCGTCCTTGAACAGCACGTCGCCGGTACAGACGAGCTCGCCGTTGAAGACGTAGGCGAGGTGGTCGTCCTTGTGGCCGGGGGTCTTGAGCGCCTCGATCTCGAGGCCGCCCGTCATCAGGCCGCGCTTGGTGGCCGCCTTGAGGCCGAACTCCCGCAGGACCTGCTCGTCGCCCGCGATGTGGTCGTGGTCGGCGTGGGTCGTGAGCAGGTGCGTGACCCTCACCCCATGCCGGTCGACGGCGTCGAAGAGCGGCTGGAGGGGCGCGCCCGAGTCGACGAAGACACCCGTCCCTCCGGTCATGTCCGCGATGAAGTACGCGTTGGACAGCCATTCCGGGTGCATGCTCCGCTCGACGATCACTGCCCGCTAGGCTAGACGTTCCGACCGAGAGGAGGACGGATGGCCGGTCTCATGTCACGGGCTTCGGCAATCATGAAGGCGAAGATCTCGAAGCTGCTCGACCACGCCGAGGACCCGGCGGAGACTCTCGACTACTCGTACGAGCGGCAACTCGAGCTGCTGCAGAACGTCAAGCGCGGGATCGCAGACGTGGTCACCGCGAAGAAGCGGCTGCAGCTCCAGGAGACCCAGCTCGAGCAGAGCGTCGTCAAGCTCGACTCGCAGGCCCGCGAAGCCCTGGCAGCTGGCCGCGAGGATCTCGCCCGCCAGGCGCTCGAGCGCAAGTCCGGGTTGCAGCAGCAGCTGCAGAGCCTCGACCAGCAGGCGAAGCAGCTCGAGGAGCAGCAGGCGAAGCTCGAGGCGAGCGAGAAGGCGCTCTCGGCCAAGGTCGAGGCCTTCCGCACGCAGAAGGAGACGATCAAGGCGCAGTACTCGGCCGCCGAGGCGCAGGTGAAGATCGGCGAGGCGGCGACCGGGATCGGCGAGGAGATGGCAGACACCGGCCTCGCGATCCAGCGCGCGAAGGACAAGACCGAGCAGATGCAGGCGCGCGCGGCCGCGATCGACGAGCTGACCACATCCGGCGCGCTCGAGGACTTCACCTCCGACCAGACCGAGCTCGACCGCGAGCTCGGCGCCCTCGCCTCTCAGTCCCAGGTCGACAAGGAGCTGGCCGCGATGAAGGCGGAGATCGGCTCCGGCGACAAGCAGAAGGAGCTCAAGCAGTGATCGTGCGGCTGATGAGCGAGGGCCGGTACGAGGTCGACGACGAGGTCGCGAAGGGCCTCAACGACATCGACGACCAGGCCGGCGCGGCCGTCGAGCGCGGCGACGAGGAGGCGCTCTCGGAGCTGCTGCGGCGGATGGCCGACGCGGTACGGACGAACGGCGTCCGGGTTCCGGACGAGGACCTCTCGGCCTCGGAGGCGATCATCCCGCCCGACGACCTTTCGCTCGAGGAGGCGCGCCGCCTCTTCGAGGACGAGGGCCTGATCCCGGATCTGCCGAGCTAGCGCGCGGGCGTCAGGTGCGTGAGCGCGAGCCGCAGCCACGTGACGGCGTCCAGGGCCAGGAACACGGTGCCGTAGCCGCCGGCCGAGAGGCCGACGAGCCTCGCGCGCGCCGGCTCCGGATCGTCCGGTTGTACGCGTCGACGTAGCGCGGCAGCTCCTTGCCGATCGCCCATCTAAGGCGTCGCTCGCGATGCCGACCAGAGACCGTGCCGGCACGGTCGTCTTGCAAGCCCTTTAGAGAGGCGCGTTGAACAGCCCGAACCAGCGGGTGAGGTCCTGCTCCACGGGAAGCTCTTTCTCCATCTTGGCCTTCAGCTCGAGCTCCTCCGCGTTGTCACGTTCCTGACCCTCCCCGGTCGGAACGAACGGCCAGAACGCGCCCGGCTTGAAGCCGTAGATCCAGTAGACGCGCTTCTCCTTGAAGTTGCCGTCGAACGGGAAGACCGCCGCGAGCAGCTGCGGCCCGAAGCCGCGCGCCTCGAGCTCGGAGGCGACGACGTGGACGGTCGTCACCAGGTCCTCGAAATCCTGGTCCCGGACGACGAGCCACTCGTAGCCGAGGTCGTCGGTCTTGCGCTCGACCTGCGAGCCCGACTCCTTCGCAACCGCGTCGAGCAGCTCCTGAAGGTCGTTCTCGGCGCGGATGAACGACTCGGCCGAGAGCGCCCTGAAGCAGACGCCGGCCGCGCCGGCCGGCTTCAGGTCGAGGTCGGACTGGAGCGTGATCCGCGCCGTCGACATCGCGAACAGGCGGTCGTCACTCGCCGGATCCTTGAGCTTGCTGCGCCCGAAGAGAGCGTCCCGGAGGCCCAACGACTAGCTCAGTCGACCGGACGCCCCATCTCCCGGGCGATCTCGGCGAGGGCGGCCAGGCGCTTCTCGAGCGGGGGGTGGTCCATGAAGAGCTCCGAGAGGCTCTTCTTCACGCTCGGAGGGAAGATGAAGAGGGCGCTCACGCCCTGGACCTCGCGGAGGTCCTTCTGCGGGATCAGCGTCATCTGGCTCGAGATCTTCTGCAGCGCGCTCATCAGGTACTCCGGAGCGCCGGTGATCACCGCCGAGCCGCGGTCGGCCGCGTACTCGCGGTAGCGCGACAGCGTGCGGATCAGGACCCAGCTGATCGCGTAGGTCACGATCGAGACGACGGCGACGATCAGCCAGACCGGCACAGTGTTGTTGTTGTTGCCGCGCCCGCCGAACATGCCGCTGTAGAGGCCGATGCGGGTCATCAGCCCGGCGAGCATGGCGAAGAACGACGCCAGGGTCATGACCAGGACGTCGCGGTTGGCGATGTGCGTCAGCTCGTGCGCCAGAACGCCCTCGATCTCCTTCTCGTCCAGGCGGTCCCAGAGGCCAGTTGTGACCGCGACGACGGCGCGCTTCTGGTTGCGGCCGGTCGCGAACGCGTTCGGCATCGGGGTATCGACGATGGCGACGCGCGGCTTCTTCAGGTCGGCCATCCCGCAGAGGCGCTCGATCATCGCGTGCAGCTGCGGCGCCTCCTCCTCGCTCACGATCCTCGCGCCGGAAGCGCGCAGCGCGAGCTTGTCGGAGGTGAAGTACTGGAAGAACGCCAGGCCGCCGATGATGATGATTCCGAAGTAGAGGCCGACGTTGAAGACGGAGAACAGAACGACGGCGAAGAGCACGTAGAGAAGCCCGAGCAGGAAGCTCGTAAGGAGCATCCGCGACGTCAGCCCAAAGTCCCGTCCGTAAGCCTTGCGTTTCATCGAGAATCGCCCTCCTTGAAGGCGCGTAGGTCCACCTGGATTGTAGCTCTGGGGCTCGGACTCGCCGCTTGCGCCGCCGGAACCGCAGCCGCCGCGCCGCCCGAGCGCGTCGCTGTGATCGTCGCGCCGGCCTCCTCCCCGGTCTTCTCGTCTCCGCGGGCGGCTCACGGGCTCGTCTCGCCGGGAGGAGGCGAGACGGTGACGCGCCGCGCCGCTCTGGCCGCCCTCCTGCGCGGGAAGC
This sequence comes from Gaiellaceae bacterium, assembly GCA_035518635.1. Taxonomy (GTDB): domain Bacteria; phylum Actinomycetota; class Thermoleophilia; order Gaiellales; family Gaiellaceae; genus AC-32. The sequence goes on along the minus strand of DATIXI010000058.1, from coordinate 3,524 downwards.
AGGGGAACGTCCTCCTGCACGGCGGCGTCCCGCAGGGCAAGCCGCTGATCACGCTGTCACGGCGGCCCGCGGAGACGACCTTCTACGTCGCGCTCCCGCCCCCGGGCAAACACGGGAACCTCGCGCGCTACCCGATCGCTGTGGTCGGACCGGGCTACCGCGGAGTGCTGACGTCGAGCTCGACGCACGTCGACGGGCTCGTCGCGATCGGGGACGTCGCCCTCTCGGCGCGCGACCTCGAGCGGGGCGAGCGCCCGATCGTCCGCTCGCGGGCGTCCGCCGATCCGCTCGGCCACGTCCGCTGGCTCGAGACCCGTCTTGTTCACGCGCGCGACTCCCGCCTGACGGCCGAGATCGAGCTCGCTTCGGTGATGGCAGCGTTCGCGCTCGTGGCGTTCCTCTCGGGCGCGGCCTGGCTCGGGCGCGCTGCGTTCTTCGCCGGGCCGGCCTGTCTCGTCGCAGCCGTCCTGCTGAGCTCGGCCGGCCTCACGCGCTTCGGTCAGACCGCGGTCCTGCTCCCGCTGGTGGGCTCGGCGATCGCGCTCGCGGCCGGCTGGTTCCTGCGGCCTCGCTGGGCGCTCGCGCTCGGGCTGGCGGCGCTGTTCGTCTTCCTGTTCGGCGTGATGTGGGGCGCACCGGAGTGGAACAGCCTCGCCGCGCTCGGCCCCCGCGCCGAGGCCGGCGGGCGCTTCTACGGGATGAACAACGAGGTCGAGACCCTGCTGCTCTCCCCCGCACTCGTCCTCGGCCTGCTCGCGGGGCTTCGCGCGCTCCCCGTGGTCGCGCTGCTGATCGCAGCGGGCACGGCGGCGAGCTCGATCGGCGCCGACGGTGGTGGGCTCGTGACGTTCCTCGCCGGCTTCGTGACGCTCGGGCTCCGGATGTCGCGGGCAAGCCTGATGCGAGCGGCGGTCGTAGTCGCGGCCGCCGTGGGCGCCGCCTTCGCGCTCGTCGGGCTCGACGCGGCAATCGGCGGCTCGAGCCACGTCACGCGCGCGGTCGGCGGTGGGCCCGGGACGCTCGCGCACGACCTGTTCCGGCGGCTCCATCTCTCCGAGGCGCAGCTCACCGCGAGCGTGCACGCGCCGGTGATCGTCGCGGTCAGCATCGTAGGCCTGGTCTGGGTCGCGCTCAGGAGGCCGCGCCTGGCCGTCCTCGACGCGCTGCTCGTTGCGCTCGTGGTCTCGTTTCTCGTCAACGACGCGCCAGCCGACGTCGCGGGAGCAGGCGCCGGCTCGGCGGTGATCCTCTGGGTGTGGCTCGGACGAAGCGGCGAGCGCCTCGGCCCGCTCGATTAGACTCGCTGCCCATGCGCCGCCTTGCGCCGCTCCTCGGGGTCTCGGTCCTGCTGCTCGCCGGCTGCGGCGGGGGCAAGACGGTCTCGGCCACGCCGGAGACGGTGGTCGGCACGGTGGCGACGACGTCGACGCAGCCCTCGGGTGCCGGGGTCAAGGGCAGCGCAACCGCCGGCGCGGCGCTCTTCAAGTCGAAGGGCTGCGACGGCTGCCACACGTTCACGCCGGCCGGGTCGACCGCAACCGTCGGCCCCGACCTGGACAAGCTCGCCGACCTGGCGAAGAAGGCGAACATGGGCTCGGAGGCCGACTTCGTCCACCAGTCGATCCAGGACCCCGGCGCCTACGTCGAGTCCGGGTACCAGAACATCATGCCGGACTTCGGGGCGCAGCTCTCCCAGCAGCAGATCGCCGACCTCGTCGCCTACCTGACGACGAAGGGTTGATCGACCTCAGAGCCGCGCGGGCCGATCCCGAGGGCTACCGCGCCGCCCTCGCCCGCAAGGGAGCCGCCGAGGTCTTCGACGAGCTGCTCGAGGCCGACACGCGGTGGCGCGAGCTCGAGACGGAGGCGAGCGAGCTCCGGGCGCAGACGAAGACGAAGGGCAAGCCCTCGCCGGAGCAGCTCGAGCAGCTGAAGGAGCTGAAGGCGAAGCTCCAACAGGTCGAGGCCGAGCACGAGGAGGCAGCGCAGAGGCGGCAGGAGCTTCTCGACCGCGTCCCGAACCCGCCCGACCCGTCCGTTCCGGACGGCATGACGGAGGAGGATGCGGTCGAGCTCAGGCAGGTCGGCGAGAAGCCGTCGTTCGACTTCGAGCCGCGCGACCACCTCGACCTGTCGGCGCCGCACGGCTGGATCGACCTCGAGCGCGCGGCCCGGGTCTCCGGCTCGCGCTTCGCCTACCGCGTCGGCGACGCCGCGCTCGTCGAGCTGGCGCTCTACCGGTTCGCGCTCGACCGCGTGACCGCGAAGGGCTTCGTCCCGGTCCTGCCGCCGGTCCTGGTCCGCGAGGAGGCGATGTACGGGACCGGCTTCCTCCCTACCGACGAGGTCAACATCTACCGGGTCGAGCGGGACGAGCTCTTCCTCACCGGGACCTCGGAGGTCGGCCTCGCGAGCTTCCACATGGGCGAAGAGCTCGACTCGCTGCCGCGGCGCTACGCCGGCTACTCGACGAACTTCCGCCGCGAGTCGGGTGCCGCCGGCAAGGACACACGCGGCATGTTCCGCGTCCACCAGTTCGACAAGGTCGAGATGTTCGTCTTCTGCGAGCCGGAGCGGTCGACCGAAGAGCACGACGCGCTGCTCGCGGTCGAGGAGGAGCTCGTCCAGGAGCTCGGCTTCTCCTACCGCGTCGTCAACGTGGCGGCGGGCGACCTCGGCGCCTCGGCGGCGAAGAAGTACGACATCGAGGCCTGGTTCCCGGGCCAGGGGCGCTACCGGGAGATCACGTCGACCTCGAACACGACCGACTATCAGGCGCGCCGGCTCGGCGTCCGCTTCCGGCGCGAGGGCAAGCTGGAGCCGGTGCACACGCTGAACGGGACGGCCATGACCGCCCGCTGCCTGATCGCGCTGATGGAGAACTTCCAGGACGAGGGCGGCGCGATCGCCGTCCCCGAGGTTCTGACGCAGTTCGGCGCCCCTCCCCGCCTCGGCGGCTGATCGGTCAGGCCCAACCCGACTTAGTACAGACTGTTACTTGGACGGGTGAGCGCAGGTCATTCCGGCCCGGCCGCTGCGACAATGAGTGCCCGGCGGGGTGCCAGAGCGGACGAATGGGGCGGTCTTGAAAACCGCTGGCGCTCGAAAGGGCGCCCGTGGGTTCGAATCCCACCCCCGCCGTCCCTTGCCTCGACTACGTCAGGCCGACGCGACGACCTCTCGGACCTCGGTGCCGTCGAGCGTGACGTCGTCGGACGCGTCAGCCGCGATCGCGCTGATCCGTTCGCCCGCCGCCCGTGCGTTCTCCTCCGAGTCGAAGATGAGCATCGAGAGCCCGTTCAACTCTCCCCCGCTGGTCGACCACGTCCAGTAGCCCGTCTTGAAACCGGATGCGCCCGAGGCCTGCGGCACGACCTGGCTGTTGAGCACCTCCCGAGTGCGGTCAGCGTCATGGATCGTCACGCGCACGACGAGTGCATGCATCTGGGTCTCCTTTCGAGCGAAGTGCTAGCTGTCTTGCCGGCGACCTGGCCGACGCGCGGGACCGTAGAGCATCCTGCCGC
>DATIXI010000057.1:0-7727 GCA_035518635.1 Gaiellaceae bacterium | reverse complement strand
CTGTTCGTCGCCAAACGGATAGTCGTCGCGGTGGCGGAAGGTCGCCTGCGTTCCATGGAGGACGAGGCTCTGTACGCGCTCCGGGTGCGTGAGGGCCAGCATCACGGCGAGCGGCCCTCCCTCGCTCCAGCCGATCACGTGCGCTCGTTCGAGGCCTGCCGCATCCAGGACCGCGCGCGCATCCTCCATCCGCTCATCGGGCGTGGGGACGCCGGGCGTGCGGTCCGACATGCCGGTGCCACGTTTGTCGAAGCGAACGACGCGCGCGAACGACGTCATCCGCTCGAACCAGCGCACCCAGCGCGGCTCGCTCCAATCGAGGCCGAGATGGCTCACCCAGCCTGGGATCATCAGCAGGTCGTGTGGACCCTCGCCGACGACCTGGTACGCGATGTTCACGTCGCCGCTCCGCGCGTAGCGAATCGGAGGAGCCATTCGCTGATTGTCGTCCGCGGCTTTCGCGGGCGCAATCGGTGGCCTTGACAGGTGACCATTTGGTCACATATTATCGAGCCGTGACCGACGACGATGCTGTCTTCCGCGCGCTTGCCGACCCGACGCGGCGGCAGTTGCTCGACCGGCTCTTCGAGCGTGACGGCCGAACGCTCACGGAGCTCGAGAGTGGCATGGAGATGACGCGCTTCGGCGTGATGAAGCATCTCCGCGTCCTGGAGGAAGCCAACCTCGTCACGAGCCGCAAGGACGGGAGAAACAAGCTCCACTTCCTGAACCCCGTCCCGATCCGTCTGGTCCACGACCGGTGGATCGACAAGTACACCGAGCATCGAGTATCCGCACTCGCGGAGCTCAAGACGCAACTGGAGGAATCCGCATGACGACGATGACGACGACGACGACGCAGGTCTACACCGTGTTCATCAAGGCGACGCCGGAGCAGATCTGGGAGGCGATCACCACTCCGGAGTTCACCTCGAAGTACTTCTACGCCGCGCGGATCGAGCTCGCGAACGGGCGCCGCCGTGCGTATGGCCCGGACGGCGAGCTCTGGGGCGACGAGGCGATCCTCGAGGAGGAGCCGCCGCGCCTGCTCGTCCACGGCTGGAAGGGGCTCTACGACCCCGAGCTCGCCGAGGAGGCGCCGAGCCGCGTGACCTGGGAGATCGAAGGCCAGGAAGGCGGCGTGTCCCGTCTGACGGTGACGCACGACCAGCTCGAGGGCGCTCCGAAGACCGCCGAGAGCGTGGCCGGCGGCTGGATGTACGTCCTGAGCGGCCTGAAGACGCTGCTCGAGACGGGCGAGCCGCTCGTCTAACGAGAACATCGCTCGCGGGGAGGCCTGTGCGGCGTCTCCGCGGGCCTAGTGGCAGCTCGACCGCGGGGCGTTCGCGTCGGCGATCAGCCGGGCGAGCAGGCTCGGGTCGCTCGGCAGCGAGAAGTGGTCGACGCCCGGGTTGTCGGTGAGGCTGAAGTGCCAGCAACGCATCGCGCTCCACGCCGAGACGGCGTCGTTCGTGATGTCCTCCTGGTTGACGTCGCCGTCGCGGGTGAAGAACGACGTCGAGTCGTCCAGCAGCTGGCCGGGAGAGAGGTCGTGGAGCCCGATTCCGACCACGGTGTCGATGCCCGAGCCCTTCTCCGCGTACACGTCCACGTTCGGAAAGTGCCTCGGGTCGACGAACTTCACGAAGCCGATGTAGTGCCTCGCGAGCTGGAGGGCGGTCGGCAGGCCGGCATCTCGGAAAAGCGCGCGGAAGTCGGACGGCGTGTATGTCCTGCCGTTCGAGAGGTCCTCGACGACCGTCTCGCGGCTGTCGAAGACGCGCGGGTCGCCCATGCTCATGTACGTCGACGGCGCGCTCAACAGCAGCAGCGAGCTCGAGCGCGCGTTCTCCGGTGTCGATGGGAACGAGAAGTCCTGCACGTTCAGGCCCGTGAAGGCGAGCGGGTAGACGGCACCCTGACCGGGTAGGTTGCCGGCGATCGGCGTGAAGCCGTGGATGTACTTGTCTTTCCAGGCCTGGCTCGTGTGCGTCAGCAGGTACTGCGCGTAGAGCGGCCCGTTCGAATGCCCGACCAGATGCACCCGCCGGTCGCCGTTGTCGCGGTAGGTGTCCTCGATCAGGCGCTTGGTCCGCTCGAGGAACCCTCCGAGGTCGGGCGTGAGCCGTGCGTCGTAGCCGGCGACGCGGACGTTCCTGTCGAGCGTGTAGCCGGCCGCCTGCAGCGCGTCGAACATCGGCTGGTAGAACGGCGCGCTTGCGACCTTGCCGTAGTCCTCGATCCGGACGTCGACGCCTTTCGGGTTGCTGAAGCGCGATGTCCACGGGCCGTGCGGTCGATACGACAGCGTCATCAGCTCGTCTCGGCAGACCTGGGAGAACGTCGTGCTCGGGCTCGGGTTCGGGAAGAAGTCCTCGAACGAGCCCGAGCGCGGGCACGCCGGATCGACGCGCTGGTGGTGCACAGTGACCAGCAGGCGCGTGAAATGGAAAGCGGGGAAGAGGACGATCGGCGTCACCTCGCTCCCGTGGCGCGGTTTCGAGGCGCTCGCGCCCGCGCTCAGGACCAGGCCTGCGAAAGCGACCGTTGCCGCGAGCGCGGCGAACACCCTCCAGCCGCGCATCTCCGTGAGCCCGCCGTTGATGGCCATCACCCTAACGTGGCCGCAGCCGGTGCGGGTTTGTACGGATCGAAACTGCGGGATCGATCCAATGCCCGGACGGTGCGATCAGCGTAGACGACGCCCTCATGAAGCGCGTCGTCGTCGATCACTTCGGTGGGCCCGAAGTCCTGAAGGTCATCGACGACGCCGATCCCCGACCTAGGCCCGGCGAGGTCCGCGTCAGGGTTCTGGCGGCCGGCGTGTCCTACACCGACGCGATGTTGCGCGCCGGCACCTATCTCGGCGTGCCGAAGCCGCCGTTCACGCCCGGCTACGAGCTCGTCGGGGTCGTCGAGGAGCTCGGCCGGGGTTGCTCGAGGCTGCAGGTTGGAGACCGCATCGGCACGCTGACGGTCTGGGGCGCCGACGCGGAGCGTGTCTGCGTGCTCGAGGAGAACGCGGTCGAGGTGCCCGAGGACGTCGATCCCGGGGAGGTCCTGGGCCTGGTCTTCATCTACATGACCGCTTGCCAGCTCCTCCACCGGACGGCGAAGGTGAAACGCGGCGAGTCCGTGCTCGTCCACGGCGCCGCCGGCCGGGTGGGCACCGCGGTGCTCGAGCTCGGGGCGGCTGCGGGGCTTCGCATGTACGGGACCTGCTCCGCGCGCGACCGTGCCGCCGTCGAGCGGCTCGGCGCGGTGGCGATCGACTACCAGAACGAGGACTTCCTGGCGCGGGTGCGCGAGCTTACGGGCGACGGTGTCGACGTCGTGCTCGACGGGCTCGGCGGCGCGCTGTCGCTCCGCTCCTTCCGTGCGCTCCGGCCTGGCGGAAGGCTCGTCCTCTACGGCCACTCCTCCACGATCTCGAACGGGCACAGGAGCTGGCGAGGGTGGATCGAGTGGTACGGGGCGACCGCTACCGTCGCGCTCTGGGGCCTGCTCTCGCCCAGGCGCAGCGTGTCCGCGTACCGCATCCAGAAGCTGCGCAAGGGCCACCAGCTCGTCCCCATGGGGAGTCGCCGACCGCTTCCTGTGGGCGGAGGGCCCCGCGACCCGGAGTGGTTCCGGGAGGACTTCTCGGCGCTGCTCGAGCTGCTGCGTAGCGGCGAGATCCACCCGGTCGTCGCCGAACGCCTGCCGCTGTCGGAGGCGCGCCGCGCGCACGAGCTGCTCGAGAGCTCGGCGTCGAAGGGAAAGCTCGTTCTCGTGCCGTAACCCAGCGGGGCGACTTTCGATAGCGCCGCTTACCCACGCGAACCACGTCGGCCCTCTGCCCCGGGGAGATCGGGCCGATAGGTGCGCAGCTCGGGAACTCGAGAAGGTCGTGGCCATCTGGCGCGATGCCAACGAGGTGGGGAGCCTGCGCTTTCCTCAGGAGTACCTGGTCTCGGTCGTCCGTATGTGAACGGAGGTGCCGCGCCCGGGTCTCGCGCGGCGTCGTCGGGCTCGCCGGGCATCGGCCAGGATCGCCCGGGCCGCGTTCTGCCCGGGGCCGCCGGTGATCCCGCCGCCGGGGTGGGCCCCCGCCCCGCAGAGGTAGAGCCCGTCGATCTCGGCGAGCCGGTAGCGCGCATGGCCGAGGAGGGGCCGCCACGCGAAGAACTGGTCGAGGGCGAGCTCACCGTGCATCGGGTGCCCACCGCTGAGGCTGTACTCGCGCTCGAGGTCGGCGGGCGTCAGGACACGGCGGGCGACGATCCTCTTCTCGAGGCCCGGCGCGTGCGCCTCGAGCGTCCGGACCGTCGCCTCCGCGACGCGGCCGCTCGCCGCCTCGTCCCAGTCCGAGTCCCGCAGCTCCCGCGGCGCGTACTGGAACAGCACGCTCACGACATGGGTGCCTTCGGGTGCGAGTGACGGATCGGAGAGAGTCGGGATCGTCGCCTCGAGGTACGGGCTCTCGGAGATGCGCCCGTACTTCGAGTCGTTGAACGCCACCTCGAGGTCGTCGAGGGTCGGGGCGATGACGATCCGGCCGTGCAGGCGCTCGTCGTCGGCGCCGCCGATCGCAGGGAGGCCCTCCAGGACGAGCGTCACCTTCGCGACCACCCCGGGCGTGCGGATGTGCTCCGCGCGCCAGCCCAGCGTCGGGCCGGTCTCGGCCGGGTCGAGCAGGCTCAGGAGGGTCCGCTTCGGGTCAGCGCTCGAGGCGACGAGCCGGGCGTCGATCTCCTCGCCGCTCTCGAGGGTCACACCCTCGACGGAGCCCCCGGCGGTCCGGATGGCCGCGACGGCGGCGCCGCAACGCACCTCCGCGCCGCGGGCTCGCGCCGCTGCGACGAGCGCCTCGGCGAGGGCGCCCGGCCCGCCGCGGGCGAAGACTGTGCGCCCCGCGGCTCCTCCGTCGCCCGAAGCCGAGTCCCAGAGGAAGTTGAGCGCCGTCCCGGCCGACCGGGGCCCCATGGCCGCGTGGCGAATGCCCCGCGCGCCGAGGGCACCCCGCAGCGCCTCGTCCTCGACCGACTCGCTGACGAGGTCGGCGACGGACATCGGCAGGACTCTCAGGGCCTCCCGGATCTGCGGCCGGCCGAGGTGCCGCAGGGCGTTCAGCAGCGAGAGGCCCGTGGTGGCGTCCGCGAGAGACGGAGACTCGAGATCCGGAGGCTCGGTTGCCTGGAGGCGGGCCAAGAACCCGGCCAGCGAGCGGATCTTGCCGTCGAAGGCGACGAACGCGTCGGCGTCGCGGGGCCGCGGCCCCGCGCGGAGCTCCGTCGCCGTCCGGACGGGGTCGCGCCAGAGCGTGAGGCCCGGCCCGTCCGCCGACGGCGCGAAGGCAACCGCGTCCGGCTCGACGGCCCGGAAGCCGTGCGCGCCCAGCCCGAGGTCTTGCACGACACCGGCCCGGAGACCGTCCACGCCGTCTGCAACCGGCGTGCGCACCCCGGGCGCGATCTCCTCGCTCGTCAGGAGGCCACCAGCGCGCTCGCGGCGCTCGAGCACGAGCGTCCGCAGACCGGCCTTGGCCAGGTACGCGGCGGTGACCAGGCCGTTGTGGCCTGCGCCGACGACGATTGCGTCGTACCGGTCGCCGGCCACGAGCCCGGTCAGGCCGCCTTCCTCGCGCGCAGCGAGCGCAGGACCTGGAGCGAGGCCAGGCGCCCCGATGCTCCCATGATCCCGCCGCCCGGGTGGGTGGCCGAGCCGCACATCCAGAGGTTTCGCAGCGGTGTTCGATAGCGCGCCCAGCCCGGGACGGGCCGATTGAAGAACAGCTGCTCCAGGGAGAGCTCGCCCTGGAAGATGTTGCCCTCGGAGAGGCCGAACCGGTCCTCGATGTCCTTCGGCGTGAGCACCTGCGCGTGCAGGATCAGCTCGCGGATGTTCGGCGCCCGCTCCGCGATCGTGTCGATCACCGTCTCGCCGAACGCCTCGCGGCGGGTGTCGTCCCACTCGTCACCCTCGGCCAGCTCGTACGGCGCGTACTGGACGAAGCAGCTCATCACGTGCTTGCCGGGCGGCGCCATCGACGGGTCGACCAGGGTCGGGATGACCATGTCGATGTACGGCCGCCGGCTGAAGCGCCCGGACTTCGCGTCGTCGTAGGCCCGCTCCATGTAGTCGATGCTCGGGCTGAAGCTGATCGCGCCGCGGAGGTGATCGCCGGGGCCGGGCAGGCACGTGAACTCGGGCAGGCCGTCGAGTGCCAGGTTCACCTTTCCGCTGGAGCCGCGGTAGCGGTAGCGCTCGACGTCCTTCAGGAACGACGCGTCGAGCAGGCCGGGTGGGGCGAGCCGGACGAACGTCTGGCGTGCGTCGAGGCTCGAGAGCGTCACCCGGGCGGTCACCTCCTCGCCCGAGGCGGTGACGACGCCGGTCACCTCGTCGCCGCGGGTCAGGAAGCGCTCGACGGCGGCCTCGGTTCGTATCTCGACGCCGAGCGCCCGGGCGGCGCCCGCGATCGCCTCGCTCACCGCACCGGTGCCGCCGCGCGGGATCCCCCACGCGCGCAGGACGCCGTCGATCTCGCCCATGTAGTGATGGAGGAGGACGTAGGCGGTTCCGGGCGAGCGGATGCCCTGGAACGTGCCGATGATCCCCGAGGCGCTCATCGTCGCCTTGAGCGGGTCGGTCTCGAACCACTGGTCGAGGAAGTCGGCGGCGCTCATCGTCATCAGCTGGATGAAGACCGCCTGCTGCTCCCGCGAGAGGTCGTTGAACGCGCGCGCGAGTCGCGCAACCGGAAGCCACTCGCGCGGGTCCGGCCGGCCGGGGTCGGGCGGCGTCATGGAGAGGATCGGCTTGACGAACCGCGCCATCTCGACCATCAGCCGGCTGTACTCGTCGTAGGCCTCCGCGTCGCTCGCCGACCAGCGCCGCAGCACGCGCACGGTGCGGCCGTGGTCGTTGACCCGCCAGAGGTGGTCGCCGTCGAGCGGCGTGAACGTCCCGTCGAGGGGCAGGATCTCGAGGCCGTGCTCCGGCAGCGAGAGCTCCCGGACGATCTCGGGGCGGAGCAGCGAGACGACGTACGAGGCCACGCTGAAACGGAAGCCGGGGAAAACCTCCTCGGTCACTGCGGCACCGCCGAGCACGTGGCGGCGCTCTAGCACGACGACCTTCAGGCCGGCGCGTGCGAGGTAGGCCGCGGCCACGAGCCCGTTGTGCCCGCCGCCGACGATCACGGCGTCGTAAGAACGGCGATCCGCCAAAGCCGCCCGACTATATTTGCCGACCATGCCCAGGCCGTTCGACATGGCGACGGTGCAGCGGGGAGCGCGCTTGCGGCGCAGCCCCTTCTACGAGGCGACCCAGCGCCACGGCCCGAAGGGCTTCACCGTCTACAACCACACCCTCTTCCCGATCAACTTCGACGACTTCGAGGCCGAGTACTGGCACCTGCTGAACCACGTGACGCTCTGGGACGTCGCGGTCGAGCGCAACGTGGAGGTGACCGGGCCTGACGGCTTCCGCTTCGCGCAGCTGCTCACGTGCCGCGACCTGAGCGCGTGCGCGGTCGGCCAGGGCAAGTACGTGCTGATCACGGCGCCGGACGGCGGGATCCTCAACGACCCGGTGATGCTGCGCCTCGACGAGAACACGTTCTGGTTCGCGCTGGCCGACAGCGACGTGCTGCCCTACGCGAAGGGGCTGGCGGCGCACGCGGGGCTCGACGTCCAGCTCTCGGAGCCCGAGGCGTACCCGCTCCAGATCCAGGGCCCGAAGTC
>DATIXI010000056.1:0-10279 GCA_035518635.1 Gaiellaceae bacterium | reverse complement strand
GAAGCCGACGCCCGGACTCGAACCGGGGACCCCTTCATTACGAGTGAAGTGCTCTACCAGCTGAGCTACGTCGGCCTGGGCGACCCAGTCTAGCTCCCGTCCCGTTACGCTGTTTCGGTGTTCGAGGGCCTCCTCGTGCTGCGGATGCTCGTCTCGTGGGGCGTCAATGCTCTTGCGCTGTGGATCTCGAGCTCGCTCTTCTCCGGCGTCTCGATCCACGGCTTCTGGGCCTACGCGATCGGCGCCGCGGTGCTGGCGATCGCGAACACGATTCTCAAGCCGGTGCTCGCGCTGCTGACGCTGCCGCTGATCGTGTTCACGTTCGGGCTCTTCTACCTCCTGATCAACATCGCGATGGTCGCGCTGGCCGAGTGGATCGCGCCGGACTTCTCGATCGACGGCTTCTGGTCGTACATCGGCGTGATCTTCATCGTCTGGGTCGTGAACTGGGCGATGTACTCGCTGATCGACGCGGCCGCCCAGGCCCGCACGCGCCCGGCCTAGCCGGGTCCCTCGATCTCGGCCACGTCCTCGTCGTCGAGCTCCAGGCCCGCCGCCGCGAGGATCGGATCGACCTGATCCGGGCGGCGGAAGCCGGTGATCGCGCCGTCGACCGCGGGGTTTCGCAGTGTCCACGCGACGGCGACCGCGCCGGGTGAGACGCCGAGCCGCCCGGCGACCGCCTTCAGGCGCTCGACCAGCTCCAGGTTGCGCGACAGCTGCGGCTCCTGGAACTGCTCGCTGTGAGTGCGCCAGTCGTCGTCGGGCAGCCCTTTGACCCGCTCACGCGTCATCGCACCCGTGAGCAGCCCCGAGCCCATGGGCGAGTAGACGATCACGCCCATCCCCCCGGACTCGGCGACCGGAAGCAGCTCCTCCTCCGCCCGCCGGTCGACGAGGGAGTAGGGCGGCTGCAAGGTCTCGACCGGCGCGATCGACTGGATCCGCCGGAGCTGGGAGACGTCAAAGTTCGAGACGCCGATGTGGTGTGCGAGCCCCTCCTCCTTGAACTCCGCGAGCGCCGACCAGCCCTCCTCGAGCTGCTCGTCGAGCGGCCAGTGGATCTGGTAGAGGTCGACCGCATCCAGGCCCAGGCGCGAGAGGCTCGCCTCCAGCTCACGCCTGAGCGAGCCGCGCTCGAGGCTCTGCACCGTCGTTCGGCCCGGACCCTCGAGCTGCCCGCCCTTCGTGAACACGTAGGGGCGCTCGTCCCCGCCGAGCCCCGCGAGCGCGCGCCCGACGACCTCCTCCGAGTGGCCGAACCCATAGTGCGCGGCCGTGTCGATCCAGTTGACGCCGAGCTCGAGCGCGTGGTGGATCGCCGCGATCGAGTCCGCGTCGTCCTGCGCGCCCCAGCCCCACTCGTAGCCGCCGCCCCCGAGCGCCCACGCGCCGAAGCCGACGCGTGTGATCTCGAGGCCCGTTCCTCCGAGCAGGGCGGTTCCGAGTCTTGTACGGCTCATTGCTCCTTCGCCGGTCGAAGTCGATCACGATAACGGCTGGGGCGCGCTAGATCCGAATCGCCAGACATCGCTGCCCGCGTAGCTCGTCACCCACATCGAGGCGTAGGCGCGGACGGCGACGAAGGCTCCAGCGCCAGCAGCGAAGGAGTCCACGACCACGGCCTTCTGCGGGTCGATCCGGTAGACGACGTTCTGCTCCTTGTCGGGCATCCAGATCAGGCCGTCCGGGGCGAGCGCGCCCTCCGCGAGCGTGCGCCCGAACGAGAGCTTCGCGGTCACGGTCCGGCTCGACGGGTCGAGGCGGACGAGTGCGTTGTCGCCCGCCTGGATCCACAGATCCGGCGTGCCCGCGACGAACAGCCTCGGGGCGTCAACGCCCACCGGGACGCGAACGACCCCGCCCGTCCTCGGATCGACCCGGGCAACCGCCGTCGCGCCGCGACCGAAGCCGACCCACAACCCACCCCGGGCCACGCGCAGGCCGGCGGCTCTCGGCCCGACCCGGATGCGCTTCACGACCCGCATCGAGCGCGGGTGGACCGCCACGAGCCGGCCCGTGTCCCAGGTGGTCACCCAGACGCAGCCGAACGCGGCGGCGACGTCAGACGGCTCGGCGCCCAGGCGGCGGCTCCGTGTGCGGCCCGAGGCCGGGTCGACGCGCGTGAGCGAGTGCCGCCTGTAGTTGATCGTCCAGAGCGCCCCGAACCCGCGCGCGACCGAGAACGCGCCCGGGCGCAGCCGGATCCGCCGCGTGACCCGGTTCGTGCGCGGGTTGATCCGCACGAGCGAGCCGTCGCCGTCGTTCGAGACCCACACAGCGCCGAACGCCTGGACCGCACTGCCGGGGGAGGTGCCGGTCGGGATCCTCGCGACGACCCGCGGCGCCGAGGCGTGGACGGCGAGCCCGGCCACGAGGCCGATCAGCGCGAGCTTCAGCATCGGCGGTCCTACACCGCCGTGCGCCTAGCGGTTCCCGGCGAGCACTCCCGAGAAGGCGCGGCGCAGCTCGATGAACAGCGCCTCGAGCGCGAGCCGAGGCGTGAGTTGGAACTCCTCGAGCGTGCGCCAGGCCTCGCGCGCCAGCTCGGTCGCGCGCTCTGCGCCCTCCAGTCGCTCGAGCGTCCCGTCCTCCCGGAGCTCCTCGACCCGGTCGGCGTGGACGAGCGCCGCCTCGGCGCCGGCCGCCATCGCGACAAGGTCCCGGTACCAGGCCGCCAGCTCCTCCAGGGACGCGAGCAGCTCCTCGCGCTCTGCGCCGCGGGCCGCCCGGCGCACCCGCTGCTCGGCCTCCTTCGCGGTCAGCTCGAGCCCATCGAGCACCGCCTCCTCGCGCTCTTTCGCCTCGTCGGCCCGGGCCCTCGCCGCGTCGAGCACCTTCTCGGCCGCGGCGGCGGGGTCGAAGTCCGGGTCGGCGTAGACGGAGCGCGCGGTCTCGAGCAGCGCCGCCCGCCGCTCGGCCGCCTCGGGGTCGAGGAGCCGCTCGGCCCGGTCGAGCCGGCCGCCCGCGACCCGCGCGATCGACGTGGCTTCCTCCTCCGAGAGCTGCGGCGCCCGGGCCTGCACGTCCTCGCGGACCGCGCGCTCGGACAGCCTGCGGAACGGGATCGCCTGGCAGCGCGAGCGGATCGTCTCTGGCAGCGGCCCGAGCTCGTCGGCCACGAGGACGATCACGGCGTAGCCCGGTGGCTCCTCGAGGTCCTTCAGCAGCGCGTCCGCGGCCTCCTCGTTCAGGAGGTGTGCGCCGAGCACGAGGTAGACGCGCCGGTCGGCCTCGAACGGGCGCATGTGCAGGTCACGGCGCATCTCGCGCACCGCGTCGATCCGGATCTGGTCGCCGAGCGGCTCGAGCACGTACAGGTCGGGATGCGTCCGCCGCTCCACCCGCGGGTCGCCGCCTAGGAGCTCGGACGCGAACACGAGCGCCGTGCGCCGCTTGCCGACCCCGGCCGGCCCGTGGAAGAGGTACGCGTGCGCGTGCCCGCCGGCGAGCGCGGCCGCGAGGAGCCGCTTCGCCTCGCCCTGCTCAGGAATGCTGTCGAAGCTCGTCAAGGATCTCTCGCCCGATCTCGCCCACGGGCCGGGCGCCGTCGATGGTGACGATCCGCTGCGGGAACGCCGCCGCGAGCTCGCCGTACGCCTCGGCCACACGCGCGCGGAACTCGTCATCCTCGCGCTCGATCCGGTCGCCTGGGCCGACGCGCCTCCGCGCCGACTCCTCCCGATCGATCACGAGCAGGTAGGTGCGGTCCGGGAGCACACCCCGGATCGCGTGCACGTTCAGCTCGAGGACGCGGTCGAGCCCGAGGCCGCGCGCGATCCCCTGGTAGGCGAGCGACGAGTCGAGGTAACGGTCGCAGACCACGTCGTCGCCGCGCGCGAGCGCGGGCGCGATCACCTCGTCGACGAGCTGCGCGCGGGCCGACGCGAAGAGCGCCGCCTCCGCCCAGGGCGCGACCGCGAGACCCCCGAGCAGCAGCTCCCGGATCCGTTCGCCCAGCTCGGTGCCGCCGGGCTCGCGCGTCGCGACGACCTTCCTCCCGTCGGCCGCGAGCGCCTCCGCGAGCAGGCGCGCCTGAGTCGACTTCCCCGAACCGTCGAGCCCTTCGAAGGTCACGAACATGGGCGCTTAGGATATGAGGCTTGCGAGCGATCGTGACAGGTGGCGCGGGGTTCATCGGCTCGCACGTGGCCGGCGCGCTCCTGGCCCGCGGCGACGAGGTGACGGTCGTCGACGACCTCTCGACCGGGAAACGCGAGAACGTCCCCGAGGGGGCGGTGCTCGAGATCGTCGACATCCGCGAGCCGCTCGAGGACCTGTTCGAGGGCGCGGAGGCCTGCTTCCACCTCGCGGCCCAGGCCGACGTGCGCGTCTCGGTCGAGCGGCCCGACCACGACGCGGGCGTGAACGTCCTCGGCACGATCAGCGTGCTCGAGGCGGCGCGGCGGCACGGGGCACAGGTCGTGTTCGCCTCGACGGGGGGCGCGATCTACGGCGAGTGCGAGGGGCCCGCCTCCGAGGACGCCGAGCGGCGGCCGCTCTCGCCCTACGGCGTCTCGAAGCTCGCCGGCGAGGAGTACCTCGCCGCCTACAACCGCCTCTACGGGACGCAGCACGTGGCGCTGCGCTACGGCAACGTCTACGGGCCCCGGCAGGACCCGAAGGGCGAGGCCGGCGTGGTCGCGATCTTCCTCTCTCGGCTCGCAGCAGGAGAGGCGCCGCGGATCTTCGGGGACGGCCTGCAGACGCGCGACTACGTCTACGCCGGAGACGTGGCGCAGGCGACCCTCGCCGCGGTCGGGCGCGAGGGCGTGTTCAACGTCGGCACCGGCCAGGAGACCTCGGTGGTCGAGCTGTACGAGCTCTGCCGCCGGGTCGCCGGCTCCGAGCTCCAGCCGGAGTTCGCCGCTGCCCGGCTCGGCGAGCTGCAACGCAGCGTGCTCGACGTCTCCCGTGCGGAGCGGGAGCTCGGCTGGCGGCCGCAGACCTCGCTCGAGGGCGGGCTCCGCCTCACCTGGGAAGCGCTCGCGGCAACCGGCACGCGATGACCTCGCAGAGGACGGCGCTCGGGGTCGCAGCGCTGGCGGCCATCTCGGCGCTCGTCTTCCTCCCCGCGCTCTGGTCGAGGCTCGTCGGCGACGACTACCTGAACCTTCGCGTGATGCACGAGTTCCAGGGCGCGGGCTGGGCCTTCGCGCGCAACTCGATCGGCCAGACCGGCCAGGCAGGGTTCTTCTACCGCCCGCTCTGGATCACGTGGCAGGGGGAGCTCTACCGGCTCTGGGGCGCCAGCCCGATGGCGTTCCACGCGGTCAACATCGCGCTCTACGCCGGGGTCACGATCGTGGTCTGGCTGCTCGCGCGCCGCCTGCTCGGCCCCGGTCCCGCCTGGGTGGCGGCGGTCTTCTTCGCCGTCTACCCGCGGCATGCGGAGACCGTGGCCTGGATCTCCGACAGCGTCGACCTGCTGGTGACGCTGCTCGTGCTGGCCTCTCTCCTGTGCGCGCTCTCGTTCCGCTCGGAGTGGCTGCGGCTCGTCAGCGCGGCGGCGCTGGCAGCCGCGGCGGCGCTTGTCAAGGAGATCGCGTTCCTCGCGCCGCTGCTGGCACTGCTCCTCCTGTGGCTGATCCCGCCGTCCGACCTCGGTCGCCTGGGGCGCCGCCGCTACCTCGCGCCGGTCGCGATGGCGATCGCACAGCTCCCCGTCCTCGTCGCCCGGACGATCGTGATCGGCGGCGTCGGCGGGTACGGGAGCGCCGACCCGTGGCGGCCGCTGCGCGTGGTCGGCGTGGCCGGCTCGTACGTCCTCGCGGCGTTCGCGCCGCCGCAGCTCGAGCTCGTCCACGACCCGGTGCTCCTGCTCGTGCCGCTGCTCCTGCTCGTGCTGCTCGCGTGGCGGCTGGTGGTGCTCCGTCGCCGCGGCGACCGCTGGGCCCTCCGCATGGCCCTGGTCGGGCTCGCGTGGTTCGCGCTCTGCGCGCTCCCGTCGCTCAACCTCGCGATCGACCTCAACAACGCGAACGGCGAGCGGCTGATCTTCCTGCCCTCGGTCGGCCTGGCCCTCGTGCTCGCGGCGATCGTCCCGCGCCGCCCCGTGTGGCCCCTCCTGCTCGCGGCGCTCCTCGGCGCGACGCTCTGCCTCGGCTCGGCCGCGAGCTGGGTCGGCGCGGGCCGGATCTCCGAACGGGTGGTCAACGAGGCGACCCGACTCGGGCCGCGCAACGGCGAGCTCGTGCTGCTCACGGCGCCGCTCACCTACCGGACCGCGATCGTCTTGGCGGGCGGCGACATGGACGACGCGGTCGCCGAGGCCGGACGCCCGGATCTGAGGACCGCGTTTTGCATCCCCGTGTACCTGCGCTCCCAGCGGGCGGGCGAGGTACGCGTGAGCCCGGTCGGGGGCGGCCTGTACCGGGCGCAGACGACCTGGGCGGCGCCGTTCGACTTCTCGATCCTCGGGACGCGCTCGCTGTCGACTCCCCACTGTACGTACTCGCGTGGAGGGCCCAGGCGCTTTCCGCCCGGGCTGCGACGCCTGGCGATCGCCTCGCCGCATCCGTCCCGGAAGCCGTTCGTGCTCGCGTACTTCGACGGCCACGACCTCCGCAGGTGCTGCTAGGAGGATCGCGCCGCCTTTTGGCGAAACCGTTGCTCCCGCCGTGGAGCACGCACTTTCCAGCCATCTCGAGCATCCCTGGCGCACGATCGCCTTCGTCGCCGCCGCGATCGCCGCGCTCGAGCTGATCGGCCTGATCGTCGTCGCGGCCGCGCTGCTCGCAAAGCCGGTGGCCCACCACATCAAGGCGGCGGCGATCAAGCATGCGACGGCCGCGCCTGCGAAGCCGAAGTCGACAGCCCCCGCCAAGCCGCTTCCGCCGCGCAGGTCGGTCTCGGTGACCGTCCTGAACGGGAACGGCGTCTCGGGCGCCGCGGCTTCGACCGCCTCGCGCGTACGCGCGCGCGGGTACAGGATCCGCTTCGTCGGCAACGCGCCGCGAACCGGCTACGGGCGCAGCGTCGTGATCTACCGCGCCGGGCGGCGAGCCGAGGCCTACCGCCTCTCGCGCGACCTCGGCATCAGGCTCATCTCACCGCTCGACGGCCTCCGCGCGCGCAACTTCGCGGGCGCGCAGCTCGCCGTCATCGTCGGCGGGTAGCGCGCACGCCCGCCCGACTTCCGTGACACTTCCGGCGGCGTGTCGGACACCGAAGAAGAACGCAAGCAGGCGGAGATCGACTACCCCAGCGCGGTCGGCGAGGCCGGGCGCACTTGGCTCCGCTCGAAGCCGTTCGCGAACGTGCCCCGGGAGTCGGCGCGGCTGCTGATCGACTTCGGCTACATCCTCCAGCTGCTCGACCTGCGCGCGGGGATGACGCTCTGCGAGCTCGGCTGCGGCTCCGGCTGGATGACCCGCTTCGCGTCCCGCCACGGCGTCTTCGCCTCGGGCTACGACGTCTCCCCCGAGATGATCGAGATCGCCCGCGAGGTCACAGCCCGCGAAGGGCTTGACGCGCAGTTCGAGGTCGGCGACATGGAGCAGCTCGACCTCGGGCGCCGCTTCGACGCCTGCCTCCTCTACGACGCGCTCCACCACACCCCGCGCGCGGACCTCGCGTTCGCGACCGCCCGGCGCGCGCTCAAGGCGGGCGGGCACCTCCTGCTCGCCGAGCCGAACTGGAAGCAGCGCTTCGAGGGAACAGCGGCCACCGACGAGTACGGGACGACGGAGCTCGGCTACACCCCGCACCGGCTCAAGAAGCTGCTCCGTGCCGAGGGCTTCACAGAGATCCGCCGCTTCCACAACAACCGCAAGCGGCTCTTCTCGAACGCGCCCCGCGACGTGGCGGCCCACCTCGCCGAGCCGTGGGTCTATCGCCTGCTCGCGCCGTTCTGGACGCAGATCTGGCTGCGCGCCCGCGCGACCTAGGGCCCTAGCCGCCTTTCAGCCGCGCCTCGACCTGCGCCAACAGCGCGGCCGCGAGCGTTCCGTGCTTGTCGAGCTCGACCGCCCGCCGCAAGGGAGCCAGCGCGCCGCGGTCGTCGCCGATGCTGACCTCGAAGCTGCCGAGCTCGTACCAGGGCCGCCAGTTGAGCGGCTGCAGGTCGACGGCGCTCACGTAGAGCGCTCGCGCCGCGAGCAGGTCGCCGAGCTGCTGCGCCGCGCCCGCCTCCACGAAGAGGGGGTCGAGCGCCAACGGGTTCAGCGAATGTGCGTGGTGCGCGTCGGCGGCCGCCTGGGCCGGCCGCCCGGCCTCGAGCTCCGCGAGCGCGGAGTCCGTGTCGCGCTGCGCGAACCACGGCACGAGGAGCGAGAACGCGATCAGGATCGCTGCCGCCACGGGCAGCGGCGCGAGCACGAGCCTCCGCTCGCCGGCGACCGTCCTCCCGCCGAGCAGAACGCCGACCGACACGAAGAAGGGCGCGCTGACCGCGACGAAGTCGAAGTCGAAGTCCACGAGCGTGTGAAGGGGATACGCGAGCGCCGAGACCGCGAGCGCGACGGCCGCCGCCCGCTCCGGCCCGCGTAAGGGCCGCACCACCCGTACCACGCCGACCGTCGCCGCCCCGATCGAGCCGAGCGCGAGCAGGAACCCGACGATCCCCGTCTCGGTCAGGAACTGCAGCGGCAGGTTGTGCGGCTCCGTGACCACCACGTCATTCGTGCGCAGCAGGCGATGGGTGAGCTCGAACGTCCCCGCGCCCGTGCCGCGGAGGGGTTCGTCCTCGAACGCGTGCCAGGACTCCTTCCACCACTGCCAGCGGCTCGAGGAGTTGATCGTCGCCAGCCGCGACGGGCCGGAGGTCGCCGAGAAGCTCGGCGTCGTCTCGGTGAAGTCGCGGAACCACCCCTGCGGCTTCGTCTCCACCACGAGTGCCACCACGGCCGCCGCGGCTCCAACCGCGAGCACCGCCAATGCGATCCGCCCCACGAGCTTCCGGCGCCGGTCGTCGAGCGGCCGCTGCTCCTCGGCGACCGAGCCGAGGTACGCGAGCGCGCCCACGAGGACGAGCCCGAGCAGGAACACGACCGCGAACCAGCGCCCGTCCCGCACGCGCACCGAGTGCGCCTGGAGGTCCTCGGCCAGCCCCGGGCGCGAGAACGCCCACACGGCCACCCCGAGCCCCGCCCCGCCTCCTAGCAGCAGCGCGGCGGCGCCCTCCACGCGCGGCCCGCTGAGCACGAGCCAGGCAGCCGTCAAGAGCGCCGCCACCGCTACGCCCCCGCGCGAGTACGTCAGCAGCAGCCCGACGACGAGCGCGTAGAGGAGAACCACCCCGCAGACGCGAAGCCAGTGCGGATGCTCGCGACGAGCGGCCAGCCAGAGCGCCAGCGGGAGCCCGAAGTCGAGCAGCAGGGCGAACGCGTTCCAGTAGCCGATCGGCGCGCTCAGCCGGGCGACCCGCCCCGAGCCGCCGACCGCCGGCACCGCCTTCCCGAGCAGGCCCCACGCGAGGCCCAGCGACACCACTCCCGCCAGGACGAACGCCCAGCGCCGAATCGCCTGGGGCACGTAGACGCCGAGCCCGAGGCCGACCAGCGCGAGCGCCAGGTAGACGAGTCCGCGGTTCAGGTAGAGCCAGGTGCGGTCGGGCTGGATCGACCAGAGCAGGGAGATCCCGCACCAGCAGACGAACGCGACGAGCAGCCCGAGCGCCCAGACCGTCTCGCGCGCGAAGCGCGGCCGCGGCCCGCCCACGAGCGCCGCGGTCGCGAGAGCCGCCGCCAGGGCCAGCGCGGCGAGCCCGAGCCACACGAGCCGGCCGTTCGAGGAGCCCGCCGAGAGCAGCACGCAGGCGGCCGTGAGAAGCCCTCCGGCCGCAAGCGCGAGCAGCGCCGCGCGGCGCTCGAGGGCGGCGATCATGAGGGTTTGAGGCTAACACCGAGGAAGGCCCATTCCGGCTTTTACAAAGCCTTAACGCGGCCGTTACCATGGTCTCACGCCGCCAGGGCAGACTCCTCGCAGAGTCCCGCTGCCCGATTACATGCCTAAGCGCCCGTCCGCGCCCATCTCCCTTGTCCTCGCCCTCACGGCAGGGTTGCTTCTGGCGGTCCTCGTGCTGCCGGGCCAGGCCGCCGCGGCCACGCCGTGCTGGAAGAAGGTGCTGAACGACTGGTCGAACGGGCGCCCGATCGGGACCTATCCGCTCCACTGCTACCGGGACGCGATCCGCAACCTCCCCGAGGACCTGCGCGACTACTCGAGCGCGTCCGACGACATCGAGGCCGCCCTCCAGGCGCAGATCGCCAAGCGCAACGTGCGCGTCCCGCAGATCAACCCGACCGGCTCGAGCAGCTCGTCCTCGTCGGGCTCGACC
>DATIXI010000055.1:0-76777 GCA_035518635.1 Gaiellaceae bacterium | reverse complement strand
CCGGTCGTCGCGATCGGGGGATTCGGAGCGTCGTCGTCGATGATGTCGCCGGCGGCGAAATTCCCGCCGAGGATGGATGCGTTCGTGGCGCTGACGAGGTTCAGGAAGAACCAGCGAAACTCCTGCTGGACCGTGTTCGGGATCACGTTGACGCTCACCGTGGTCTCGGCCTGGCCGGCAGGGATCGTGATCGGCGCGCCGAGCGGGCCGGAGCAGTTCGCTTTGGCGACGCTGCATTTCGCCACGTAGTCCTGGCCCGAGATCACCGGCGTGTGCGTGTCTCCGGTGAACCCGTTGGCGGTCGTGAACTGGACGGTGGTAGTTCTGCCGCTCGTGACCTCGTTCAGAAAGCACTGGTCGACAGTCCCGGAGTTCACGACGTTGCAGAGCCCGACCCTGAAGCTCAGCGGAACCGGCTGGAAGGCCAGCTGCCCGGCAGCGGCCGACCCGGCCGGAGTGATCCCCGTGAGCGTGTTGCCGCTGATTCCGGAGAAGATGTACGGCCCGGCCGGGGTAGTCGACGTTGAGCCCGGGGTGCTGAGGTAGAACGTGTTCCCGGGGGCCGAGGCAAACCCACTCGCGTTGCCGAGCGTCAGGCTTCCGCCCGCGAGCCACGACTGACTGGTGTTGACCGTCCCGCCGGTGTTGCCCTCGAGGACCGCGCTGGGTTGAACCTCCACCACCGGCGCCTGGTCGTCGTCGATGATCGTCCCGGTCCCCGTGCCGTCCACGATCGTCGAGCCGGTCGGGTTGGAGAGCAGCGTGACCGTGAAGGTCTCGTTGTTCTCGTAGAGCGAGTCCTCCTTGGTCGGCACGGAGATCTGGCACTCCGTCGTGCTCGGGCCGCAGTGCCCGGCCTGGATGGCCAGCGTCCCGGTCGTCGTCGTGTAGTCGCCGGGGGCCTTCGCGGTTCCGTCGACCGTCTTGTAGTCCACGGTCACGGTGTGCGTGCTCACCGCGGACAGGGTGACGACGAAGTTCTCCGTGTCGCCTTCGTTGGCGCTCGTGTCGGCGATGCTGATCGCGGGCACGACGACGGTCACCGGGGTCGACGTCGTCATCGCGCCGAGGTTGTCCGTCACCGTCAGCGTCGCGGTATACGACCCCGCTGCCGTGTACGTGTGCGGGATGTTTGCCGGCGGAGTGCCCGAGCCATGCTCGGACTTTGAGTCCCCGGTATTCAAGGACCAAGACTGGATGGAGCCGTCCGGATCGGTGCTCGACGATCCGTTGAACGACACCTGCAGCTCGCCCGGGCTCGCCGGGTTCTCCGTCAGCACCGCCGTCGGCGGCTGGTTGGTCACGAACGTGTGGTCGGTTAGGTCGCAGTTCGTGCCGTAGGTGTTCGTGGCGCAGAGCGTGTAGTGGAAGGTGGCCCCCGCCGCGAGCGCGCTGAGCGCCGCGGAGACGCTCACCGGAGACCTCCCGGAGCCCGGGCTCGGTGCTGCCGAAACCGAAGAGCAGCCCGTCGTCCAGGCGGGCCCGGAGCAGCCGGTCCCGTACCTGAAGACGGCCGAGGTGCTGGCCCCGTTCGGGTTGACGGTTCCGTTGAGGACCGCGCCGCTCGTCGTGACGCCGGTCGCTGTGCCTGCGGCGGCCGTGGGCGCATCGGGCGTGGTGAAGGACTGATCGCCGTCGCAGATCGTGCTGCCGGGCGGGTCGGACAAGCTGGTCGCGCACAGCTTGTAGTGGTACGTCGTTGTGGGCGAGAGACCGGTGAGCGTCGTCGAGACCGCCTGAGGGCTCGTTCCCGGGCTCGTGGTGCCGGTTACGTCGTTGCCGTACGCGGTCGTCTGTCCCCAGGAGAACGTGTAGCTCGCGCCGTTGGCCGCGTCGTTCGGATCGACGGTCCCGTTGAGCATCGCGCCTGTGTTCGTCACGCCCGTGGCCGCACTGGTGACGACGGCAGGCGGGTTGGTCGCGTCCGCTCCGGCGAGGGCCGGGAAGACGATCAGGGCGGCGACAACGGCGAGAACGCCGAAAGCGGCATGTCTCCGACGAGCAGGAGGCCGCCTTCCGACGCTTGTGTCACCGACCCGCAACCCAATCCCCTCCGATAACGACCCTCGCGCGCTGGACACGCGCACTGCCGCGAGTATAAGTCAGTTTCCCGCAAATTACGACGTTTTTGCGCGAGACCCCCCGGTTGGCCTGCGCCGCCTACCCGAGGTCGCCGGTCCAGTGGTACGCGCTCTCGCCGACGCCGATCTGCGTGAAGTCAGGGCTCGTCAGCAGGGCCCAGTGCCCGGGGCTACCCTTGAACATGTTGAAGGCCGTCTGCGCCGAGGCGGGCGGGTAGCTCACGAGCGTGACCTCGCCCTCGTACGTGCCCGAGTAGCCGGCGTCCGACATGCGCTGGAAGGGATCGCTCCCGTTGCAGCCGGTGTGGGACAGCCCGAGGTTCAGGGCCCAGTCCTGCCAGTAGGAATGGCTGTCGGCGGCAAGGCTCAATTTCGAGTTGACGGCCAGGGGCTGGAGACCGAGCGACCCCCGCGCCTGGTTGACGAGGCTGACGAACTGCTGCTCGTCACTGCTCGTCCCGGGATGGACGGGTGTGAGGTACTTGTACGGCGGCGTCGCGCAACTCGCGCTCGGGGGAGGCGGCGGCGGCGGTGGCGGCGGCGGTGGCGGCGGGGGTGGCGCCCCCGGCCCCGACGGTGGGATGACCATCCAGTGGTAGCGCGTCCGGGTGCTCTTGTGGCGGCCGTAGGCGAAGAGCACGAAGGTGTAGCGGCCGGCGTCGAGCTTGCTCCACGTCCTGGGCGAGCGGCAGCGCCGGAGCTTCGCGCGCGCGCGCGTGGCACGGGACGGGGTGGTGGCGGCGCCTGGAAGCGCCTGCCAGCGAAGTCGGCAGCGCGTGCGGCGCGTCCCGGGGCGGGCAGCCCACCTGAAGGTCGCCGTCGTGCTGGACGTCACCGCAGGTGGAGTCGCCTTGAGCCTGACTCCGGGTTGGGCGGCCGCGGCCGAAAGGACGAGTAGCGCCAGAGCGGCTGTTCCGACGGCGGCGAGGACGAGGACGTGTCGGCGCACCGGCACCCGACCTTAGCGCATCCGGCGGGTGGGATCCCTCGACCGAGGGATATCGAACAGGCAAACCTCGCTCAATGCTTTGTATTCGGGGAGACGAGGGAAGGGTTACCCGAAGCAGTGGCGATCCGCTCGACAGTCGAAGAAGCCCATTCCGAGCCGAGGGTGGGAGGCGCCGTCGTGCTCCTCGACGAGCATCCGATCTGGCTCGACGCGCTCGAGGACATCCTCTCCTCGAAGGCAATCCGGGTGGTCGGGAGGGCGACGTCGCCGAGAGCGGCACTGAAGCTCGTGGACTCGGAGAAGCCGGACGCTCTCCTCGCCTCGCTGGAACTGTGGAGCTCGGAGATGGACGGCGTCGAGTGCCTTCGCCGCGCCCGTGAGCTGGCGCCGGGCCTGGGGATCGTCGCCTTCTCGACGCATCACGATCCTCTCCATCTGGAGGCGGCCGTGGCGGCCGGGGCCGACGCGTGCCTACCGAAGACGGCCGCTGTCTCCGAGGTCACCGAGGCAGTGCAACACTGCCTTGGCAGAGGAAAACCAAAGTCCCGCACGCGCGCCCGGAGCGCGAGCGTCGGGCCGAAGCAGCCGACTCTGACCACGCGCGAGCTCGAGATCGTGCAGCTCGCCGCGCACGGGTACACCAACGCACAGATCGCCGAGCGCCTGTGGGTGACGAAGTGGACGGTGAAGTTCCACCTGGTCAACGCGTACCGCAAGCTCGGCGTCTCGAACCGCACGCAGGCGGCCCGATATCTGTTCGACCACGGGCTTTCGGGCCTGCCGGTCAAACGCTCCTCGTAGTCCGACGCGTAAACACCTGCCCCTTTGGTCAGGGGCTGCTGAGCCCGTTCTCTCTCGCAATACCTGCCCGCTCGGTCAGGAGTTCATTTCTTTGCTCTCGTTCTATTGAAAGTGACCCCGAAAGGGTGTAGAAACGCCTTGATCGCCACGGCTTAAGCCGAGAAAGGAGGACGGGGGGTCACGAGAGTGAGAAAGTAATAACGAAGTTAGAAACTGCGGAGGGGGAGCTAAATGAAACGAAAGAGCGGTCTCACGGGACTCCGGGTGAGTCTCGTTGCCTTTGTGCTGATGCTGGTGTCCGCCGGGCTGCTGGTGGCCTCGGCGGCAGCACAGCCGGGCGATGCCAGCGGGCTTCCGGCGAACAGTCCGGTATTCAACCCGCAGGAGACGAACGTGCCGTACTTGGCCTGGCGTGGCGAAGAGGTCCGCTTGGTCAAATGCGACACCGAGTTCAACGACTACCTGGATTCTGGAGCTCCGACGCTCCAGACCGACGGCGGCTTCTTCTGGGGCAGCGACGTGAGCTTGCAGATCTTCGCGTACAGCGGCCCGCAGGAGAACTCGTTCGACGGTCCGAAGGCTGTCCAGAGCTCGGCCTCGATCTTCTACGATCGAAACACTAGGAGGCCGTGCATCAGGGCAGACTTCATCTCGAACAAAGCCGGGATTGCCATCATCAAGCTCACGGTCAGCAAGAAGGGCGTGATCCTGGGCCAGCACGACTTCGTGGTCGGCTGGATGGCGATCAACTCGGCGGCGATGACCAACGCCGGCTCGGTCACCGAGAACCCGGGCGCGGAGCCCGGCAACTCGGTGAACGTGAAGGTGACCGGGTCGATCCCGCTGAACAGCGAGTTCCAGGCGGACTACGGTCTGCCGGCCACGCTGGTCATGCCGAACGACTGGGCACGGTGGGCCAACGCGATGGCCTCGACCGACCAGAACCTGGGAGGCCTCCCGGCGTCGGCGTACTGGGACATCCACGACTCGTCGGGCCCCCTCGGCAACGAGAACCCGAACGGCTCGCCGGATGTCCACGTCAACCAGGACTCGTGCCCGGAGAGCACCAACGACGCGTACGTCGACCAGGTTGACAACTGCGCGGGCGGCTCCGACGAGTACTCGCGGATCTTCGGTGACCTCACCGAAGGCGCGTTTGGGCCGTTCGACCCGAGCTACGACTTCACGCTGCTGAGCGACGGACGGCTGAACGCGTCCGACGCGCCGATGCCAGCGCTGAAGATCGTGTTCAACTCCAAGGGTGGAATGGGCGGCTTCGACGACTCGTGTCTCAACAACAAGAGCGACGTCTACAACCGCAACTTCGACCCGACCAATCCTCCCGACTGCATCAAGTCTGGGCACGATTGGGATGAGGCCCATGCCCTGTACGCTCCGTACTACGGGCAGTTCGTACCGGCGACCTCGCGGGATCCGTGGGGAGCCGCGTCTGGGACGGACGGGCCGGTCTACACCAACTACACCGGCCAGCCCAACAACTTCCCGGGCTTCGGCTGGTACGGCCTCTACTACAACTGGGAGATCGCGCAGACCCTCGTCCAGAACGAGAGCCAGGACACGAACTGCCTGCTCACGACTCGGGACTACAAGCCGATCTACCGACAGACGAACGGGTTCGCGACCAGCATCATCGAGTTCACGGATGAACACGGTGAGGCACGGGCCCAGTGGCAGCCGGGTCTGGACAACGACAACTACGGCACCACGGTGGGCTTCGTGGACGACAACGGTGGCTGTGACCTCGAGGGCGTCAACCTCGGAGCGCAGACGATCACCGCTGCCGCCCGCTACCCGTTCCAGCCCGTCGCTAAGGACGTCGCGGTGACGGGAACCATCACGAAGAACATCAACAACCTGTTCCGGAAGACCGTTTCCTGCGTCCGCAAGAACAACGTCTCCAGCGCCATCGCCTACATCTGCACGGCGACCGCTCGGGACATCGCGGGCAACGGCGACGTGTTCAACGGCGAGAACGTGTGCTTCAGCCGTGAACCGGACAACGTCTGGTACAACGTCGGCGGGAGCTACGCACACCCGAACGGGTACTGCGTGCCGCTCAGCGGCGGGACCTCGACAACGCCGGCTTCGGTGTCCGTCGAGACGCCTGCGACGCTGGTCGGCAGCCTGATCGACGTTCAGGCCTACTTCGCAGGGGAGAAGCTCCTGCGAGACACCTGCATTGTCGCCGGGGCGGCCAGCAGCACTGCTGGGCCGTGCCGGACCGGCACTACGCCCACCTCACCGCCCAAGACGGGCGGCGGGAGCAGCACGCCGGCGAAGACGCTCAAGGCCTCCGTGGTCTCGGTGCAGGTCGTCATGACGGCCAAGGGCCGCGTCCTGATGGTGAAGGTCCGGTCGAGCAAGGCGAGCGCGAAGATCCGCGTGCGGCTGCTCAACCGCAAGGGCCACGTCATCACGAACGCCCTCCGGTCGATCAAGACCAACAAGCGCGTCAAGGTCAAGAACCTGCGCATCACGAAGAGCGTCAAGACGGTGCGCGTGCAGCTGGTGAGCTGAGCTAGCTCGCCAACGCACAACGCGTGACTCGAGGGGCCCGCGAGAGCGGGCCCCTCGCTTCTCTGGTCTCGTCTTCGCGCGTAATGTCGTACTAGCTGGCCTCGGCCAACGCCGAAGGCGCTAGTTCACATACACATCCAGCCGCCGTCGACGAGCAGGTTGAGGCCGTTGATCGCCTCGTTCTCGAGCAGAAAGCGGGAGGCGCCCACGACCTCGGCCATCGTCACGAGGCGGCCGATCGGCGTCCGGTCGATCAGCGCCTGACGGCGCTCGGCAGGCATGTCGACCCACTGCGGGCTGTCGCCGACGATGGCCGGGTGCAGCGCGTTCACGCGCCTCGGCGCGAGCTCGATCACGAGCGTCCGCACCATGCTCGTCACGGCGCCGTTGACGGCGGTAACGGTGGTCGAGCCGGGATAGGGCCGGTCCCGCGCGAGCCCTCCGAAGATCAGGATCGCGGACTCGTTCCCGAGGCGCGAGAGCAGCGTGTGGATCACCTCGGTGTAGCCGACGAGCTTGAGGGTGGCCAGCCTCAGCGCCGCGTCGATGTCGTACTCCTCGACGGTGTTCGTGTCCCGCTCGATCGCGGCCAGGACGAGGTACTCGACGTCGCCGACCTCCGCCAGGCGCTCCTCGATCGTGTGCGGGTCGGCGAGGTCGAACCCGAGGCCGCGGGTGCTGCCGCCGATCTCCCCGGCGGCAGCCTCCGCGCGGGCCTGATCCCTGCCGGTCACGACCACGTCCCGGCCGTCGGCGGCATACGACGAGGCGACCTCTCGGCCGAGGCCCTGCGTGCCTCCGACGACGACGACGCTGCCTGCGGCCATTCGCTCTACACGGCCGCGGCCGGCTCCGCCGCCCACTCGGGCAGCAGCTCGCCCGCCGACAGGATGTGGTTCCTCGACTCGTCGAGCTGCTGGAACACCTTGTCGAGGTCGTGGCCGACGAGCTCGCCGTTGCGCTTGACGGCCTGGCCGCCGACGAACACCGAGTCGACGTTGGACGTGTCGGAGAAAACGACGATCGTGCCGATCGGGTCGATCATCGGCGCGGTGTTGATCGCGTTCGTCTTCAGCAGGACGATGTCCGCCTGCTTGCCCGGCGTCAGCGACCCGACCTTCTCTTCGAGCCCGATCGACCGTGCGCCGTCGATCGTCGCGAACTCGAGCACATCGCGATGGGTGAGCGTCGGCGCGAACGCGATGTCCGGCGTATCGGTGAACTCGAGGATCCGGTCGTAGGCGAGCGCCGTCCGCATCTGCGTGAACATCTCGCCGGGGACGCTCGAGACGACGTCGACGCTGAGCGACGGGCGGACGCCACGGGAGAGCATCTTCCCCGTCGGCGGCGGCCCGTGGCCCATCAGCATCTCCACATAAGGAGCGATCGACGCCTTGCCGCCGGTCTCCGCGATGAAGTCGAGCTCCTGGTCGGTGAGGTCGGTCATGTGGATGTAGCAGACGTCGGGGCCCATCAGCCCAAGGTCGTGCATGTCCTTCACGGGTTCGTAGTGCAGGTTGTGGAGCCGCATGCCAACGTGGACGCTGATCAGGATCCCGAGCTCCCGTGCGAGCGCCCAGTCGTGCTTCGCGACGTCGGCGTTCACGTTGCCGGGCTGGCGCGCGGCCATGGCCAGGGTGAGGAGGCCGTCGTCCGACGAGAAGTACGTCTCCCGGATGCGCCGGATGTCCTCGGGATGGTTCAGCTCGCTCAGCATCCACCACTCGCCGCCCGTCGGCATGCCGTGGGCGTAGACGGCGCGGATGCCGGCGTCCTTCAGGCCCTGAATCGCCGCGTCCGAGTGATCGGGGGTGTTGCTGATGTGCGACCAGTCGAGCAGCGTCGTGACGCCGCCGTTCATGGCCTCGAGCGCGCCGGCGTAGTCGCCGATGTGGACGTCCTCCGGGCGGTAGAAGCCGCCGACCTGGCCGAGCATGACGGCGAAGTAATGGTCGAGCGTGCAGCACGGGAGCACACCTCGAACCGGGGTCTGCCACGTGTGCCGGTGCGTGTCGACGAAGCCCGGCATGACGATCATGCGGGTCGCGTCGATCTCCTCGGCCCCGGATACCTCGAGGCCACGTCCGACTTCGACGATCGCGCCGTCCTCGACGAGGACATCGCCGTTCGGGATGTCGCCGACGTCGGGATCCATCGAGACGACGAAGCCGTTGCGAATCAAAAGGCGTTGCGAGCTCATGCCCGTCCTCTCCTCGGCTTGCCAGATACGGAATGCGCGGTCTCACGCCGACGCATGTGCAGCGAGCATAAACGGACGCCGGTCGAGCAGTCAACGCGTGCTCGCTGGGGCGGGCCAAGCGTGAAGCAGGGGTAAACGCTCCGGCCGATCCAGGGGCCGACGTACCGCGGTGGTTGACACTTTCCGCCCCAAGTGATCAGAATGCAGCCCTGTTCGGGGCTACCCCTCAAAGGAGCGGGTGAACGCGCACGAAGGCACCGGGGGCCTTGCGGTGCACGGAGGCCGCCGCATGACGTCCCTGCTCGCCCAGGCGATGGTGGGAGCGCGCTTCTTGCCGGTCTGGATCGCCACCGGAATCCTGGTCATAGTGGCCGCCTTCATCGCGCCCAGCGCGCTACAGAACACGTCGTGGGCCTTCGTCCTTCCGTACATGACCGTCCTTGCCGTCGCGGCCCTCGGCCAGATGCTCGTGATCATGCAGGCGGGCATCGACCTCTCGACTCCGGGGGTGATGTTCCTCGGCGGCTACCTGATCGTCGGCGTCGGCAACCACTCGAACGGCCGCCTCTGGATCGCCATCCTCGCCTGCCTGGGCCTCGGCGTGTTGGTCGGCCTGGTCAACGGGGTCTTCGTCGGGATCCTGCAGCTGAACCCGCTGATCGTGACGCTCGCGGTCGGGCAGATCGTCGTCGCCGAGGGGCTGAGGTACTCCAAGGGCCTGGCCGAGGCCGAGGTGCCCTCGCGGCTCTCCGACTTCGCGCAGAACAGGCCGGTCGGGATCATCAGCCTCGTCTTCTGGACCGGCGCCGCGATCACCCTCGTCGTCGCCCTGCTGCTCCGCTACACGGCGCTCGGCCGACGCTTCCAAGCGGTGGGCGCTAACCCGAGAGCCGCCTGGATGGCCGGAGTGCACGTCCGCGCCTACGTCGTCTTCGCCTACACGGCGGCGGGGCTGCTCTACGCCACCGCGGCGGTGCTGCTCGCGGGCGTGCGCATCAGCGTCGACCCGGCGTTCGGAGCCTCGTACCTGCTCGCGCCGATCGCAGCCGTCGTCATCGCCGGCGCGTCGCTCGCGGGCGGACTCGCGAGCGCGACCTCGACGTGGATGGCCGCGCTCGCGCTGACGCTGCTGAACCAGATGCTGCTCATCCTCGGGCTCTCGATCGGATGGCAGTTCGTGGTCTTCGGCGCGGCGATCATCGTCGGAATGTTGATCTCGGGGGACAGGATCGCGTCGCTCCTCGGCCGCCTCCTGCGGCCGCGGGCGGCCACTGCTCGCATCGCCCCACAGGCAGACGCAGACACGGGTTGAGAACCCGAAAGGAGGAAGGGAGATGCAGGTACCAAAGGTGAGCGAAGGGAGGCGGTGGCGGCTCGGCCTCGGGGTGACGCTGCTCGCGGTGGCGCTCGTCGTCGTCGCGGCCGCCCTCGGCGGCACCAGCAGCCGGAATCACGCCACAGCCGCGAAGAAGACGTTTCCGAAGAGCGGGTACGGCGAGGTCTACAAGGCCCCGAAGAGCGTCCTCGCCCATACGCTCTTCAACGCCAAGCTCCTGCCGGCCCACAGGATGGCCCGCGACATCGCGCTCGCCGCCTTCGGCCGCTCCACCCGCAAGGTCAACTACCAACTGGCCCTCAAGTGCTGGAAGAACGACGGTTGCAAGACCGGGACGGGAGGCAAGCTGACCGTCGCCTACGTCGAGCCGTTCGGCGAGAACGTGTATCGCCACATCTCGAAGATGGAGTTCATCCTCCAGGCGCTCACGTACAAGTCGATCGGGAAGATCATCTACCGGAGCGCCCACTCCGACCTGAACCAGGCTCTCGCCGACTTCAGGGCGATGATCGCCCAGCACGTCAGCGCGATCGTGACCTATCCGGACTTCGCCGACGCGGAGCTCCCGGTGTTCAAGGAGGCGAGGAAGGCCCACATCCCGGTGGCCACCTACGCCTGGGGCTACGTGACGGGGCCTGGCAAGAACTACACCACGGTCGTGGGCGAGAACGTCTGCAACCTGGGCAAGGCGTACGCCCGGATCATGAACACGTACGTCAAGTCCGGCGACATCGCCTTCATGGGCGGCTTCCCGGGCAACCCGCTGTCGGCGGGCTGGCAGAAGTGCGAGCAGCCGCGGCTCAACCCCGCCATCCACGTCGTGGCCAACGAGCCCACGAACTGGGACGCGTCGAAGGTCCAGCAGGTCGTCTCGGGGATCCTCGCGGCGCATCCCAACATCAAGGGCTGGAGCTACGAGTACGGCCTCGGCATGGCGCAGGGCGCGTTCGCGGCGTACAAGGCCGCGGGCAAGCCGTTCAACGCCGTCCTGACCCTTCGGACCGACGACGTCGGCATGGGCTGCGCGGCGAAGAAGCTGCACAACCCGAAGCTGAAGGTCTGGTACTACACGGCGGGCAACTCGCAGATCCGGGTCGCCCTGACCGCCCTGATGATGCAGCTCAAGGGCGCGAAGATCCCGCCGACGATCGTGTTCCCGATCCAGCTGCAGAGCGAGGCGAAGCGAACCGAGTGCGTGAAGGGCTATCCGCAGGAAGCCTCCGCGACCTCGCTCGTGCCGCTCTCGCTCCTGCACAAGATGTATCCGTAGGGAGGAAGCCGGAAAGCGGTAGATCCTGAGTCAAAGGAACGAATGTCGAGTCCCGGGCCCGAGCGCCCTGTCGTGCTGTCCCTTCGCGGGGTCTCCAAGGCGTTCGGAGCGGTACAGGCGCTTCGAGACGTCAGCGTGGATTGCCGCGAAGGCGAGATTCACGCGCTCGTCGGGGAGAACGGGTCCGGGAAATCGACATTGCTCGGGATCGCCAGCGGTTTCCTTGCTCCTGACAGCGGCACCGTCGAGATCGGCGGCCGCCGCCGCAAGCGCGGCTCTCCCGCCGAGGCCCGGAGGTTCGGCCTCGGCATCGCGTACCAGACCTACTCGCACGTCCTCGACCTCTCGGTCGCGGAGAACCTCTATCTCGCCGTCCCCGGGAACGAGCGCCCCGCGTACGCGCGAATGGACCGGTGGGCGGCGTCGACCCTGGAGGAGTTCGGGCTCGACGTCCCGGTAAAGGCGCCGGTCGCCACGCTGTCGCTGGCCCAGCGGCAGCTGCTCGAGGTCGTCAAGTCGCTCCTGGCGAAGCCGAAGGTGCTCCTACTCGACGAGCCGACGACCGCTCTCGGGCCGAAGGAGGTCGCCCAGCTCCACGCGCTCGTCCTCGAGCGGAGCAGGGCCGGCGTCGGAATCGTCTACGTCAGCCACCGCCTGCCAGAGGTGCTCGAGATTGCCGGTCGCATCAGCGTCCTGCGCGACGGCGTCAAGCAGGGCACCTTCGAGGCGGCCGGGATGACGGAGGAGGCCCTGGTCGCCCACATGATCGGGCGGCCGCTACAGCTCGCGTTCCCGGAGCACGACGGAGAGGGCCGCTCCCCCGAGGTGCTGCTCGACATCGCAGGGCTTCACGGCGACCGCTTCGGCCCGATCGACCTCAAGGTCGAGAGGGGCGAGATCCTCGGGCTCGCGGGCGCCGAGGGCAACGGCCAGGTGCAGTTCCTGCGGGCCCTCGCGGGTGTCGAGCGGCCGGCCGGGAAGGCCTCGTGCGACGGGGCGGAGCTGAACGCGAAGTCACCCCTTGCGGCCCTCCGCGCGGGAATCGTCCTCCTGAGCGGCGACCGGACCGGTGAGTCGCTCTTCCCCGTCCTCAGCGTCCGCGCGAACACGACGATCCAGGTGCTGCGGAACTTCGGGCGCCTGGGCTTCCTGCACCGGAGGCGCGAGAAGCGCACGGTCGACGACATGGCGAGCCGGCTGCGCATCCGGATGGTTTCGATCGAGCAGCCGGTCCAGTCGCTCTCGGGAGGCAACCAGCAGAAGGTTTCGCTCACGCGTCCCTTCCTCCGCGGGGAGGTGAAAGTGATCCTCGCCGACGAGCCGACCCAGGGCGTCGACGTGGGCGCGCGCTTCGACATCTACGAGGCGCTGAGGGCCAAGGCCAACGAAGGCGTGGCCCTCATCGTCAAGTCGAGCGATCCGCTCGAGCTGGCCGGCCTCTGCGACCGTGTGGTCGTCATGTCGCGCGGGCAGATCGTCGACGAGATCAGCGGGGACGAGCTCGGGGAACGCAGGATCGTCGAGGCGATCGTCGGCGGCGGCGCGAAGGGCGGCTCGTGAGGTTCCGCGGCTGGATGCCCCTCGTCCTGCTCGGGGCGCTGATCGTCGCGGTCGGCGCGTACACGGCCGCGCGCCAGGACGCGTTCCTGACGGAGTACAACATCAACAACCTCCTGCTCGCGACGATGCCCCTGGCGCTCGTCGCGATCGGCCAGACGAACGCGCTGCTCGTAGGCGGCTTCGACGTCTCCGTGGCCGCGCTGATCACGATGTGCGTCGTCACGGCCTCGTTCACGCTGAAGCCGGACGAGACGACATTCGCGCTCTTCCTCGGCTCGCTCGCGATCCTCGGCGTCGGCCTCGCGACCGGCATCTTCAACGCGACGTTGATCCGGGTCCTCAAGCTCCCGTCGATCATCGCGACCCTCGGCACGCTGAGCATCCTCGAGGGCGCGTCGCTCCTCCTGCGGGACCACCCCGAGGGCCCGATCAACAGCGACGTGATCGATCAGCTGAACCGGAGCATCGGCTTCATGCCGGTCGCGTTCATCGGCGTCGTCCTGCTCGTGATCCTGGGCGACCTGTGGCTGTACCGCTCACGCACGGGGATGGCGGTCAGGGCGGTCGGCCTCGACGAGACCTCGGCCCGCCGGCTCGGGATGTCGACCGGGCGCATCGTGTTCCTCGCGTTCGTCGTCTGCTCGCTGATGGCGTCGCTCGCCGGCTTCTACGAGGCGGCGCAGGTTCAGATCGGCTCGCCGATCATCGGCGACTACGCGCTCACCAGCATCGCCGCCGCCGTCCTCGGCGGCGCGAGCCTCGCGGGCGGGAGGGGATCTTTCATCGGGGCGCTGCTGGCGGCGCTCTTCCTCACCGAGATCAACAACGTCCTGCCGCTCTTCTCGCAGCCGACCGAGTACGCGGAGATGACGATCGGCGTGCTGATCCTGGTCGCGCTCGTGCTCTACCAGCTGCCAGTGCTCATCTCGCGCTGGCGCTCGGGCCGGAAGAGCGTCGGCCGGCTCCAGGCCGCCGACGCGGAAGCCCCGGCCGCCTCCACTACTCGGTAGCCTCGAGAGCAGGCGGAGGCGTCGTGTCGCGCGGGTCCGCCTCTCTGCCGATGACCACCCAGATCGCGTGGACAGGCTCTTCGCCGACCGCCCAGAGCCGGTGCGGCGAGGACGAGTCGAACGCGATCGAGCCGCCCGGCCCGAGCTCGTACTCCTCGAAGCCGACGCGCACGCCGAGCGTCCCGCTCGAGACGTAGCCGTACTCCTTGCCGCCGTGCGTCATCAGGGCGTCCTCGGGGCACGACGCTGCGCCCACCGGATACACGACGTAGAGGAACTCCACGTCGCGGTCGCTGTGTGGCGTGAGCCGCTCCCAGCGCACGCCTGACGCGAGGTTGAGCACGAGCCGTGTCTCGGGGCACAGTGCCAGGCCGCCGTCGTCGTCGGTCAGCCTCCTCACGACCCGGTCGCCGGGAAAGTCGCCGAAGACGTCGCTCATCGTCATGCCGAGCTCGGTGACGAGCGCGTAGAGCGTGCTGACCGACGGGTTGACCCGGTCGAGCTCGATCTGCGAGACGAGGCTTGGCGAGACCCCCACGCGGCGCGCGAGCTCGCGCAGGCTCATCCCGAGGCGCTCTCGCTCGGTCCGCAGGCGGCTGCCGACCTTCGACGCCTCCGACGCGCGGTCGAGAGCCTCCGAGGTCGACGCGGTGTCGCTCACCGGAGGCGCCGCCTGATCTCGTCGGCGATCCGGTGCGCGCCCGGCAGGAACGCGTCCTCGAGCGGCGGGCTGTAGGGGATCGGCGTGTTGGGGGTCGCGATGCGCCAGGCGTCGTCGAGGTGCCCGAGGGCCTGCTCGGTGACCGAGGCGAGCACCTCGCCCGCCCAGCCGCCGGTCAGCGGGCCCTCCTCGACGACCGCGATCCGGTTGGTCTTCTCGACGGATGCGACGACCGTCCCCGCATCGAACGGTCGGAGGGTGCGGAGGTCGATCACCTCAGCCGACACGCCGTCCTGCTCGAGGGCCTCGGCCGCCTCGAGACTGTCGTGAACACTTTTCATCGCGGCGACGATCGTTATGTCGCTGCCCTCGCGGACGACGGCCGCCTCGCCGAGCTTCCCCACCTCGCCGTCGACCTCGCCCTCGAGTGTGTACAGCCGCTTGTGCTCGAAGAACAGCACCGGGTTGTCGTCGCGAATCGCGCCCTTGAGCAGCGCCTTCGCGTCGGCGGGCGTCGACGGGCAGGCGATCTTCAGTCCCGGCACGCCCATGAACCAGGAGACAGGCATCTGCGAGTGGATCGCCCCGAAGCGCGCGCCGCCGCCCACCACGGAGCGGATCGTGAGCGGCACGCTCACCTGCTCCTCGGTCAGAAACCAGTACTTGCTCGACTGGTTCACGAGGCTGTCCATCGCGAGGGTCAGGAAGTCGCCGAACATGATCTCGAGCACTGGCCGCAGGCCGGTCACGGCCGACCCGAACGCCGCGCCGGTCATCGCCAGCTCGGAGATCGGCGTGTCGAAGACGCGCTCCGGGCCGTACTTCTCGTAGAGGCCCGTCGTCGTCGCGAACACGCCCCCGGCGGCGGCGATGTCCTCGCCGAAGACGATCACGCGCTCGTCGGCGGCGAGCTCCTCGTCGAGAGCGTCGCGAATCGCGGTGCGGAACGGAACAGCAGGCATCAGAGCGTGAGGGTGAGCGGCCGCTCGAGCAGCTCGCGTAGCCGGGACAGGAACCGCGCGCCGTCGGCGCCGTAGACGACACGGTGGTCGCAGCTGAGGGTGACCGTCACCAGGTCGCGGAAGACGAAGCCGCCGTTCTCGTCCTCGACCGGTGCGCGCCGGGTTCCGCCGACGGCGAGGATCGCGACCTGGGGCGGGTCGATGATCGCGGTGAACGCCGAGATCCCGAGCATGCCGAGGTTCGAGACCGTGAACGTGCCGTCGCGCAGGCCCTCGGGCGCGAGCGTGCGGCTCCGAGCAGCCTCGGCGAGCCTGCGCGTGTCCGCGGCGATCTCGGCGAGGGTCTTCGTGTCCGCCTCGAGCACGACGGGCACGAGCAGCGCGTCGTCCGTAGCGACGGCGACGCCGACATTGACCCGCGAGTAGCACTCGATCTTCCCGTCGGCGTACGACGCGTTGAACCGTGGAAACTCCTTCAGCGTTCCGGCCGCCGCCTTGACGACGAAGTCGTTCACCGACGGCACGTCGTCGCGTTCCTCGCGCGCCTGCCGCCGCAGCTCGGTGATCAGCGACATGTCGACGTCGGCCGAGACCGTGAACGACGGGATCGTGGTGGCCGACTCGACCATCCGGCGCGCGATCGTCGCCTGGGTCGCCGTCAGCTCGACCACGTCGACGTCACCCTTTCCGCCGCTTGCCGGCTTCGGCGCGGGGGCGGTCGAGCTCGACCCGGCCGCCGCCCGCTCCACGTCCTCTCGCGTAATGCGGCCGGCGGCGCCGGTGCCGACGATGCCGTGCAGCGAGACGCCGAGCTCGACCGCCGTGCGCCGCGCGACCGGCGACGCGTTCGGCCGCTCGGACGCCGCAGGCGCGGGCGACGCGCCGTCGCCGTTGGCAAGCGTCGCTATCGGCTCCCCGATCGAGGCAGTGCCTCCCTCCGGGACGAGGATCGAGCCGAGCGTCCCGTCCGACTCCGCCTCGTAGACGACCGTCGCCTTGTCCGTCTCGACCTCGATCAGCGCCTCGCCCCTCGAGAACGCATCACCGGGGGACTTGAGCCAGCGGAGGATCACGGCGTCGGCCGTCGAGTCGGACAGCTTCGGCATCATGAGCTCGCGGGCCACTCGCCTCAGTCCTTGAACTCGCTCGCGCTCAGCTCGGTCGGGAACGGAGCCGCGAGGCCCCGCTCGCGCATCCGCTCCAGCTCCTCGGCGATCTCCCGCTCGATCCCCTCCAGCCCGGCGGCCTCCACGCCTTCCGCCTCGAGCTGCGCGCGAAGGACGACGATCGGGTCGCGCGCCTTCCACTCGTCGAGCTCCCCCTCGGGCCGGTAGGCGCCCGGGTCGCTCCGCGAGTGGCCGACGAAGCGGTAGGTGATCGCCTCGATGAACGTCGGGCCGTTGCCGCCGCGCACGTAGGCGAGCGCGCGCGAGGCCGCCTCGCGCACCGTCCAGACGCTCATGCCGTCGATCGTCTCGGCCGGAACCCCGAAGACCTGCGCGCGCGCCCGGATCCCACCCGCCGTCACCGACTCGAACGGTGTGTACTCGCCGTAGCCATTGTTCTCGCACACGAGCACGAGCGGCAGCTTCAGCACCTGGCAGAAGTTGAGACACTCGAACACGTAGGCCTGGTTCATCGTGCCGTCGCCGAAGTACGCGACGGCCACGCCGCCGGTCGTCTTCTTCAGCGCGAGCGCGGCCCCGGTCGCGGCCGCGATGCTCCCGCCGACGATCCCGAACGAGCCGATCAGCCGGTCGGCCGGCGAGGTCACGTTCATCGAGCCCGCGCGACCGCCGTTGATCCCGGTCTCCCGCGCGAGCATCTCGTCGAGGAGGGCCTGCGGGTCGACGCCGAGCGCGAGCGCGTGCCCGTGGCCGCGATAGGTCGCGGCCACGCGGTCGCGTTCCTCGAGCAGGCTGGCAACGCCCGTCGCCACGGCCTCCTGCCCCGAGTACAGGTGCGTCGTCCCGTAGACCTCGCCCGCCAGGAACAGTGACTGGACGAGGTCCTCGAAGCCCCGGATGAGGAGCATCCGGCGGTAGATCCCGGTGTACAGCTCGAGGTCGTCGAGGACCCCGGTTGCCGGCTTGTCCCCGACGCGGCTCACGGCACACCCGCTCCCGCGAGGCGCTCGGTGAGATACGCCCAGTCGCGCTCGTGCCGGTACGAGTAGCGCGGCGGCGGCCCGGGCGCCGAGGTCTCGAGCCAGCGCACCGGCTGCGCCCGGGTCTCGTAGAACGCGTGCACGCACCCGGTCCCGGTCCAGAAGACGTCGCCAGGGCGGAGCGTGTAGCGATCGCCGTCGGCGACGACGTCGACCTCGCCCTCGAGCATGTAGTACGACTCCTCGAACGGGTGGTCGTGCGGGTTGGCGCAGGCGCCGGGCTGGTAGTCGACCATGAACATCGTGTGCAGCTGCGCGTCGAGCCGCTGGTCGACGAGCATCTTCACCGCGATCCCGCTGTACGCGAGGACGGCGGTCGCCATGCTCCCGGAGACGGTCGGCGCGCCCATCGCCTGGCCGCGCTTCAGGAGGTCGAGGTTCATCTCGCCGTCTCGGAGCAGGAAGAGGTTGTGGTTGCGCGGGTCGCGGGCGTCGAGCGGCACCGCCTCGGCGTCCGGCGCCGGGCCGAGGAAGAACGTGTCGCTCCCGTCGACGCGCGGGCGCGGGGCGGCCATCTCGATCCAGAGCGAGCGCTCGGCAGAGCGGAACGCGTGCGGGGTTCCCACGGGAATCGCCGCGCAGGCGCCGGGCTCGAGCGTCACGCCGCGCCCCTCCAGGTAGAGCACCGGCTCGCCCTCGAGCACGTAGAGGCTGGACTCGAACGAGTGCAGGTGCTCGTCGACGTGGCCGTCCTCGAGCGAGACCAGCGTCAGCGCCATGTGCGTCGAGCCGAGCGTGCCGTCGACGAGGCGGCACGAGCTGAGGCCGCTCGAGCGGCCGGGCAGGCCTGGGGCGAGCTCGACGTCCTCGCGGCGGACGAGCCGGTAGCCCGGCCGCCCGTCGGCGAGCTCGTGCGTCCCCGTGTCGCTCACCGGGGCACACCTGCCGGCTCGACGACCGCCGAGGACGCGACCGCCTCGGCCATCCCCTGCGTGCCCTCCTGGCCCGCGCTGCCCTCGTCGACGAGGTCCGCCCCGCGCACGTACGTGCGGCCGGCGACGAGCAGCTCCTCGGCCGGGAAGCGGGTGATCACGTCGCAACCGGTCGCGGTCACGACCACCTCCTCCTCGATCCTCGCCGCGGAGCGGCCGTCGGTCGCCGCGCAGTACGTCTCGAGCGCGAACACCATCCCCTCCTCGAGCTCGACCGGGCTCTCGAGCGAGTGGA
This sequence comes from Gaiellaceae bacterium, assembly GCA_035518635.1. Lineage (GTDB taxonomy): Bacteria > Actinomycetota > Thermoleophilia > Gaiellales > Gaiellaceae > AC-32. The sequence continues at coordinate 58,075 of DATIXI010000055.1, read as the reverse complement.
CGCGCGAGATCATCGGCGACTCGTAGAGACCGACGCCGATCCCGTGCCCGAACTGGAGGCCGAAGCACGTCTCCTCGTCCGGGAAGCCGAGCTCCTCCGCGGTCGGCCAGACCTCCGCGATCTTGTCGGTCGTCATGCCCGGCCGGACGAGCGCGATCGCATTGTCCAGCCACTCGCGGCACTGCTTGTAGGCATCGAGCTGCGAGTGGCTGACGCCGCCGACGTTGAACGTGCGGTAGTAGCACGTCCGGTAGCCCATGAACGAGTGGATGATGTCGAAGAACGCCTGGTCCCCCGGCCGCAGGAGCCGGTCCGAGAAGACGTGCGGGTGCGGGTTGCAGCGGTCGCCGGAAACCGCGTTCACGGCCTCGACCTGCTCCGAGCCCATCTCGAAGAGCAGCTCGTGCGCGCGGGCGACGATCTCGTGCTCGTACACGCCCGGCCGCAGCACCTCGTAGATCTCTTCGTAGACGGCGTCGACGAGCCCGGCCGACTGGTCGAGCAGCGCGATCTCCTGCGCGGTCTTGATCTTCCGGGCCTCGAGCATGACCTGGGACCCGTCGGTGACGTGCACCCCGGCGCGGCCGAGCGCCTCGATCGTGAGCAGGTCGGCCATGTCGATCCCGAGCGGCTCGCCCTCGACCCCGTGCTCCCGCATCTCGTGCGCGATCCGCTGCCCGAGCCGGTCCGGGATCCCGGTCTCGACGGGCATCGCGCCGCGCATCGGCGAGACGCCGGCGCGGAAGTTCTCGGGCGGCAGCCACGGCGCGAACAGCTGGTGGTGGCGCGCGGCGGAGCCGAAGTCCCAGAGGATCGGGTCGGCGCCGCGCGCGAGGAACGTGAAGCGCGCGTTCTTGTCGCGTGCCCACTCCCCGATGTGCGTGCTCGTGACGTAGCGGATGTTGTTCGGGTCGAACAGCAGCAGCGCGCCGAGATCGGAGGCCTCGAGCGCGGCCTTCGCTCGGTCCAGGCGGTCCTGGCGGAGCCGCGGGAAGTCGATGCGCTGCTCCCAGTCCACCGCCCGCGTCGCGTCGGGCGAGCCCACGGACCTGCTTCTCATCGGACCACCTCCTGGTCGAGGGAAGCGCTCCGAAGGTGCAGGAAGAGCGCCATGAGATCGTCGTCCGCGTAGCCGGCCTCGACCGCCGAGTGCACGAGCGTCTTCAGCTCGCGCGTCATCGGAAGGCTCACCTCGGCCTGCGCCGCCGCGTCGAGCATGAGATCGATGTCCTTCTCCAGCAGCGCAGTCGTGAACGTCGCCGAGTAGTCGTCGCGCAGCAGGGGCTCCGTCTTGTACTTGACGAACGGCGCACCCGCGGCCGAGTCCGCCATCACCTCGAGCAGGTCCGCGCGCGAGACTCCAGACGCCTCGGCGAGCACGAGGGCCTCGGACATCAGCTGCGCGAGGCCGGCGATCATCAGGTTGATCGCGAGCTTGACGACCCGCGCCTGCTCTCCGTCGCCGACGTAGTGGATGGCGGGGCCGATCGCGAGGATCACCGGTTCGACGCGCTCGAGCGTCTCGCGCGCGCCCGAGACCATGAAGCGCAGGTTCCCGGCGCGGACAACGGTCGGGTTGCCGCTGACCGGCGCGCGCAGGTACTCGACGGAGGCCTCCTCGGCCAGCGCGGCGACCCGTGCGGAAACGGTGGGAGACACGGTGCTCGCGTCGATCAGGACCGTGCCCGGCCGCGCCGCAGAGATGACCTCACCTGCGACGGCCTCGAGCGCATCGTCGTCGGCGAGCGATGTGAAGACGACGTCCGCCTTCCCGGCGAGCTCCGCGATCGTCGCTGCGAGAGCCGCGCCTCGGGCCACGAGCGCCTCCGTCTTCCCGGGCGTCCGGTTGTACACGACGAGCGGGAAGCCCTCGTCCAGGACGCGCTCGGCCATCGCCGAGCCCATGTTTCCGAGACCGATCCACCCGACGGTGAGTCGCTGGCCCTGAGAGCTGCTCACTGTCCAGTATGAATAAACGACCCGGCACGGTCGGTCAAGCGCGCACGGCGCCTGTACAGCCCTACAGGACGCACGCGCTAGGCGGCGCCCGGCCGCTGGGCGAGGAACAAGGGCACGCCGCGAGCCTTTCTCCGTCGGCCACTTGCCCTTAGAGTCGCACGATGCGCAAGTGGCTGCCCCTCGTGATCCTCGCCTCGGCCCAGTTCATCATGGTGCTCGACTCGAGCGTGATGAACGTCTCGATCTCGCAGATCGTCGAAGACCTGAACACGACGGTCACCGGCGTGCAGAGCGCCATCACGCTGTACACGCTCGTGATGGCGGCGTTCATGCTCGTCGGCGCGAAGCTCGGCGACATCCTGGGCCGTGACCGGGCCTTCGGCCTCGGCCTGGCCGTGTACGGGCTCGGCTCGCTGATCACGTCGCTCAGCCCGAACCTCACGGTGCTGCTGCTCGGCTGGTCGTGTATCGAGGGGCTCGGCGCGGTGCTCGTGATCCCGGCGATCGCCGCGCTGACCGCCGCGAACTACGAGGGCAAGGCGCGCGCGTTCGCCTACGGGATGATCGGCGGCGCCGCCGGCGCGGCGATCGCGGCCGGCCCGCTGATCGGGGGCTACGTGACGACGACCTGGAGCTGGCGGTACGTCTTCGTCGGCGAGGTCGTGGTGGTGATCGCGGTGCTCATCGTCCACCGCCGGATGAAGCACGCGCCCAAGCCCGAGCACCCGCCGAAGCTTGACTACGGCGGCGCGGCGCTCTCGGCGACCGCGCTCGGCCTGATCGTGTTCGGGATCCTGAAGAGCAGCGTCTGGGGCTGGATCAGGCCGATCGACGCGCCGACGATCAACGGGCACGAGATCACGCCGCTCGGGTTCTCGCTGGTGCCGTTCCTGATCGCCGGCGGCTTCGTCGTCCTCGGCTGCTTCCTTTTGTGGGAGGAGCGCCGCGAGCGGCAAGGCAGGAGCACGCTCCTCAACCGCGCGCTGCTGAAGATCGAGACGCTGCGCGCGGGGCTCTCCTCGCTGTGCGCACAGCAGCTGATCGTGATGGGCACGTTCTTCGTGCTGCCGGTGTACCTCCAGGTCGTGCTCGGCTTCGACGCGTTCGAGACGGGGAAGCGGCTCTTCCCGATGTCGATCTCGATGCTGGCCGCTGCGCTCACCGGGCCGAAGGTGGCCGTGCGGTTCGGCCCGCGGGCCGTCGTCCAGGTCGGCCTCGGGGCGATGGCGATCGCAGCGCTCGTGCTCGTCGGGACGATCGACGTGGCCCTGAACGGCACGGCCTTCGCCGTGGCGCTCGTCTTCTTCGGGATCGGCGCCGGGCTCCTGATGTCGCAGCTCGGCAACGTGATCATGTCCTCGGCCCCGCCGGACGAGACGAACGAGGCCGGGGGACTGCAGGGGACGGCGCAGAACCTCGGCGCGTCCCTCGGCACCGCGCTGATCGGCTCCGTCCTGCTCCTCGGGCTCCTGAACGGGTTCAACTCGCGGATCCAGGAGAACCCCGCCGTGCCCTCCGACGTGAAGACGCAGATCTCGTCGGCCACCGAGACCGGGATCCCGATCGTCACGACCGAGGAGGCATACAAGAACCTGCGCGACGCCGGCTTGTCGCCGGCCGACGCGACCGCGGTCACCGACGACTACGCCGACGCGCAGCTCGACGCGTTGAAGGTCTCGATGCTCGCAGTCGCGCTCCTCGCGGTGCTCTCGTTCTGGTTCACGCGGCGGTTACCGGGAAAACCCAAACAAGCCGCCTAGCAGGGGCCATGAAGGGCCGCCGCCGGGCGGATCGGGCGAGCTCGGAGGTGTGCTTATCTCAGGCGGAGCCGCTCAGCGCCTTCGACTTGATCTGGTCGTACTCGGCCTGCGAGATGGCGCCGCTGTCGAGGAGGCCCTTGGCCCGCTCGATCTCGGCGGCCGGCCCACCGCTGCCGGCAACGTCCTTGATGTAGGCGTCCGTCTGCGCCTGGGCCGCCTGCATCTGCTGCGTGTTGCGGTCGGCCATGCCCGCGTGCTCGACGAGGAGGTAGATGAACACGCCCAGGAAGGGCAGGATGATCACGAAGATGCACCAGAGCACCTTCGCCCCGCCGCCGATGTCGTGCCGGCGGAAGAGGTCGGCGAACACGGTGATCAGGAGCCAGAACCAGATGATCCAGGCGAAGATGATCAGCATCTCCCACAACACCGTTCCGAATGTCCAATCCGCTAGCACCTGGGCACGCTCCTTCCGTCGTTCGTTCGATGGTCGAGAACGGCGACTCTAACACCGCTTTCAGCGCCGCATGAGCCCCTGTTCAGGTTCCCCTTTCCGGGGGATCCTCGCGGGGCCGGAATAACGAGAAACTATGGCGAATGCGGCACTTGTTCGCGGCTGCAGATCCCGACCCGGACCTGGACGCCTACCCCGGCGACCCTGATGCCCCTCGGTCCGAGGCCCTCGTCCAGTCGTACCGCCAGCTGGCAGACGTCTTCCACCACATCCTCTCCGAGCAGAGCCTCGACAACCTGCTCGAGCGGATCGCGGACACGCTCGCCGAGCTGATCCCGCACGACACGCTCTCGATCTACCAGGCCGACGACGCGCAGACCGTGCTCATTCCGGTCCTCGCGCGTGACACCTGGGCGAGCGAGATCATGGACAGCCGCTCGAACTTCGGCGAGGGCATCACGGGCTGGGCCGCCCTCCACCGCGAGCCGGTGCGCACGAACCAGGCGCACCTCGACCCGCGCACGAAGACGGTCCCCGGAACTCCGCCCGACGAGGCGGAGGCGCTGATCACCGTGCCGCTGATCGCGCGCGACGTCGTCAAGGGCGTGCTCAACATCTACCGTCTCGGCGAGGACGCGGCGTTCAGCGACGACGAGTTCGAGCTCGCGACCCGGTTTGCCGACGCGGCCGCGCTCGCGCTCGACAACGCGCAGATCCGCGCCCGCCTCGAGTACCAGGCGCAGACCGATTCGCTCACGGGCCTCTACAACCACCGCTACTTCCACGAGCGGCTCCGGTCGGAGCTCACGCGCGCGAGCAGGACCCGCGACTCGGTCGCGGTGCTGATGCTCGACATCGACGACTTCAAGCGCGTGAACGACATGTACGGCCACGGCACCGGCGACCAGGTTCTCCGTGACCTGGCCGACCTGCTGCGCGGCGGCCTGCGCGGCTCGGACGTCGTCTGCCGGCTCGGCGGCGAGGAGTTTGGCGTGATCATGTCCTCCTGCGACGCGGGCGACGCCCTCAACCTGGCGAGGCGCCTCACGGACGCGCTGGCCGAGGTCGAGTTCGGCGCCGCGGGCAAGATCACGATCTCCGTCGGGATCTCGCAGGGCCCGCAGCACGCGATGAACCCGCGCGAGCTGGTGGCCTGTGCCGAAGCCGCGATGATGACCTCGAAGGCGCGCGGCAAGAACCAGATCGTCCTCTTCGACGAGGACGCCTCGGAGCGGCCCGAGGGCTCCTCCGACGCCAACCGCGACGTCCGCTCGATCGCGCACCTGAAGATGCTCCAGGGCCTGGCCGGGAAGCTCAACCGGCTGAACGACGTGCGCCAGATCGGCGAGGTGATCGCCGACGAGCTCCGCCTTCTGATCGACTACCACAACTGCCGCGTGATGGTGATCGAGGACGACGAGATCGTCCCCATCGCGTTCCGCGGCGACCTCATCTCACGCGACGGCGGGCCGGTCGACTTCCCGCGCAGCAAGATCGGCGAGGGCGTGACGGGCCGGGCGGCCGAGACCGCGGAGGCGCAGCTCGTGGGGAACACGCTCGAGTGCGAGTACGCCGTGATCATCCCCGGCACGCACGCGATCGAGGAGTCGCTGCTCGCCGTGCCGCTGAACTACGGCACGCGCGTGATCGGCGTGGTCGTGATCTCGAAGCTCGGCGTCGACCAGTTCGACGAGGACGACGTCCGCCTGCTCGAGGTGCTCGCGGGGCACGCCTCCGTCGCGCTCGAGAACGCGCGCCTCTACGAGGCGCAGCGGCGCGAGGCCGACCATCTGAAGGCGCTGCTCGAATTCACCGGCGCGATCTCGGAGGCCTCGACGCCCGAGGAGATCGGCCACGAGACAGTCCGCGCCGCCTCGCGGCTCCTCGCGAAGCGCTGCGCGCTCTGGCGCCCGGACAAGAACGGGAGCTTCCGGATCATCGCGCACTCGACCTATGACGAGAGTGAGGAGCTCAGGGAGCTGCTCGGCATCTCGCTCGACGGCGAGGCCATCCGGAGGGTGATCGGCAAGCGAACGGTGCCGTTCCTCCTGAGCGCCGAGGAGGCCGAGGCCGCGGTGCCACCGCCCGACGGCCTCCACTGGCCGGAGCTCGCGGTCGCGCCGATCTGGAGCGAAGGCTCCGTCGAGGGGTTCCTCGCCGCGCGCAACCCGTCGTCCGGCGAGCACTCGAGCGACGAGGTCCTCCGCCTGTTGGGCGGGATCTCGTACCAGGCCTCCGTCGCCTTCGAGCGCGCGCTCAGCTTCGAGAGCCTCGAGGACACGTTCGTCTCGACCGTCGAGGCGCTCGCCAACGCGCTCGAGGCCAACGACGAGTACACGTCCTCGCACACCCGCTGGATCACGGACATGGCGCTGAAGGTCGGCCGCGAGCTCGGCTTCGACGCCGCGGCGCTGAAGCGGCTCGAGCTCGGAGCGCTCTTCCACGACATCGGCAAGATCGGCGTCCCGACGAGCATCCTGCTCAAGCCGGGTCCGCTCTCGCCGGAGGAGCGCAAGATCATCGAGATGCACCCCGAGCTCGGCGAGCGGATTCTCGAGCCGATCGACCGCCTGGCCGAGGTCAGGACGATCGTGCGCGGCTGCCACGAGCGCTGGGACGGGCTCGGCTACCCGGACGGCAGGGCCGGCGACGAGATCCCGATCGAGGCGCGGATCATCTTCGTCTGCGACGCGTTCCATGCAATGACTACCGATCGCCCGTACCGCAAGCGGCTGGGGATCGAGGAGGCGTGCAGGCGCCTCCGCGAGGCCGCGGGCACGCAGTTCGACCCGGCGGTCGTCGACGTCTTCCTCGCTCTGCCGTGGGACGCGCCGCTGGCGGGCGAAACCGCCGACGAGCGGCTTGCTTCCTAGGTTCTAGGCCCGCGGATCCCCCAAAATCGGGGTCTCGGCCCCTTCAGGATGGCGTCCGCGCATCCGATGTACTCTGTTGTGCTGCGGCGTCGAGCTGAAGTGTCTTCCATGCGTAATCGGTTGCTGGTCTTCCTGTGCGCCGGAGTTTGCGCGCTCGGTCTCGCCGGCCCCGCGGCCGCGTCTCAGCTGATCACGCGCAACGCCTCCAACATCCATCTCGCGGTCAACTCGAAGGGCACCGCGCTGATCACGTTCAGCGCGTACGGCCGTGTCACGCACCTGCTGGCGTGGGGTGCCGTCAACGCGCGCTTCCGCCCGTCGACGAAAGGCGTGCCGCAGGTCAAGTTCAAGCTCGACTACTCGGGCGGCTGGAAGCACCACAAGCTGATCTGGAAGCACTTCAAGAACACGTGCCAGCCCTACGACGGCCCGGCCCTGCCGTGGTTCGTGATGGGCTGCAAGGCATCGAACGGCTCGTACTGGGCGCTGCAGAGCTGGCAGGTGGCCCTGCCCGACCTCGGGTTCATGCCGTGGCTCCCGCAACAGAGGACGTGGTGGCTCCACCTCTCCCACTGGACCGGGCCGGTTGCCGAGCTGAGCGTCTACCAGGACTGGGTCTACAGCCGGCGTTTCCGGGAGCTCTTCGGCCAGCTCACCTACAAGGGAGTCGGCGTGCGTGGGTACGGGACGACCCACTACGGCAACCCCACCGACGGCTACGGCAGGCTCGTTTACCTCGACACGCACAACTCGACATACGGGCCCGGCTGGAAGCGCGAGAACTCGTTCGTCGCGAGCGGCCCGCCCGGGCTCTTCTGCTACGGCTTCTACAAGCACGATCCGCTGATCAACGGCTACGCACACCCGCCGGGCACCACACACCGGAAGCGAGGGCCGGGGATCGGCGACATGTACCGCCTGACGGCCGTGGGGCCGGGTGTCACGCCCGACGTCATGTGGCAGGACACCGCGCTCGGTCCCTACAGCGCAAGCGATGCCACGTTCGAGGCGCAGATGAACGTCAAGCTGGACCAGATCCGGGCCGGCTGGCACAAGTGCCTCCACCACTGAGCCAACGCCGCGCGCGAGCGTGATCCAGGCCGAAGGCCCCGTATGATCGCGGCGTGGTCGGCGGGGACGAGTTGCGCGCGGTCATGGCCCGCGTTCCGGCCGGCGTCGCGGTCGTCACGGTCGATCTCGCCGGCCAGCGCGCCGCACTGACAGTCGCCTCGCTCGTCTCGCTCTCGCTCGAGCCGCCGCTCGTGGGCGTTGCGATTCGCCGCGACGCCGCCCTGAACGAGCTCCTGCGCGAGGCCGGCGCGTTTGCGGTCAGCGTGCTCGCAGCCGGCCAGCAGGCACTCGCGCAGCATTTCGCGCGCGGAGTCCCCCCGATCGCCCTCTGGGAGAACATCGCACTGCGCGACGCCGACGGCCCGCCCCAGCTCGAAGGCGCTGTCTGCTGGCTCGCCTGCCGTACGACCGCGACGCATGAGACGGGCGACCACACGTTCTTCGTCGCCGAGGTAGAGAGCATCGAGGCGGGCCCCGGCGACCGCCCGCTCGTCTTCCACGGCCAGGGCTACGCCTCTCTGTGATCGACGGCGTCGTCTTCGACCTGGACGGCGTCCTGCTCGACTCCGAGCAGGTCTGGGACGGCGTGCGCGAGCAGCTCGTCCGGGAGCGCGGCGGCCGCTGGCACGATCAGGCGCAGCGGGACATGATGGGCATGAGCTCGGTCGAGTGGTCGCGCTACATGCACGAGCAGCTCGGCCTGAGGGAGTTGCCGGAGGAGATCAGCGCCGAGGTCGTCCGCCGGCTGGAAGCGCTCTACCGCCAGCGGCTCCCTGTGCTTCCTGGCGCGCGTGAGGCCGTCGAGCGGCTTGCCGCCCGCTGGCCGCTCGCGCTCGCCTCCTCCTCGAACCGCGAGCTGATCGACCTCGCGCTCGAGCTGCTGGGTGTCTCCTCACTCTTCCGCGCAACGGTCTCGTCGGAGGAGGTCGCCCGCGGCAAGCCCGCGCCGGACGTCTACCTCGAGGCCGCGCGGCGGCTCGGCGTCGAGCCGACCCGCTCGGCGGCGATCGAGGACTCGCGAAACGGCATCCTCTCGGCCGCGCAGGCGGGGATGCGCGTGCTCGCGATCCCCAACCGCCACTTCCCGCCCGGGGAGGACGAGCTTGCCGAGGCCGACGTCGTGCTCGGCTCGCTGGACGAGCTGACCGTCGAGGCGGTCGAGACCGGCTAACGCTTCCGGGCCTTCTTCGGGCCCTTCCCGATCGTCAGCCTGACCTTCGCGCCGTTTGCCAGCTTGGCGTGGGGCTTCGGCCGCTGCGAAACGACCATGCCCTTCTGTCTCCGGGTGGACGACGCCGACGTGATCTTCCCCACCCGGCAATGGGCTCTCACGATCCTCGCCCGTGCCTTGGCCACGGACTTGCCGACGACGCTCGGCACGACGCATTTTGGCGGCTTGCTGGGGGGAGCAGGCGGCGCAGGCGGAGGAGGTGGCGGAGGCGGAGGTGGAGGTGGCGGAGGGGGCGGAGGGGGCGGAGGCGGAGGCGGGGGTGGTGGAGGCGGGGGTGGTGGCGGAGGCGGAGGCGGAGGCGGGGGTGGTGGAGGCGGGGGTGGTGGCGGAGGTGGCGGGGGAGGTGGCGGAGGTGGCGGAGGTGGCGGAGGTGGCGGAGGTGGCGGAGGTGGCGGAGGTGGCGGAGGTGGAGGGGGAGGTGGAGGTGGAGGTGGAGGTGGAGGTGGCGGCGGAGGCGGAGGCGGCGAGGACGGCCCGCACGACGGGAACTCGAAGCTCCCGATCCGCGTGCGCCAGTCGGCCTGCCCGGTGGTCGCGTAGTACTCCTGCGTGTACCAGAACGTGCAGTCGTCGACGGGGTCGATGGTCAGGTCGCTGTAGTCGCCCCAGCGGTTGTCCGTGCCCTTCTGGCTGCCGGTTCCCGAGTAGAGCGTCGCCTCGCCCTGCGCAAGCGTGTCCGGGGTGTCGCCCGCGAACCGCCCCGCGTAGCGGATCTGAGGGTTCATCGTCGCCGACGAGACGCTGAAGCCGAGCGCCAGGTTGCCGTCGTGGTCCATCGCGGCGCTCGCCATCCAGCGCCATTTGGTGTCCGGCTGGTAGGTGCTCTGCTGCACGAACGCCGGGGTGCCCGAGGTGACGTGGTCGATCTCGAACCAGCGGATGCCCGCGACTCCGCCCGACGAGACGGTCATGTTCCCGACCAGAGCCTCGTGCCCGTCGTCGAAGCGGCGGTAGGCCGACCGGAACATCTCCCGGTCGCCGATGGCGTCGAGCCCGGCCGTCGTGCCGGCCTGCGGCACGCAGTTCCGCGTCGCCGGGCAGATCTCCGTGTAGGGCGCAGGCGTCAGGTCGGCGGCCTTCGTGAACGTGGAGTTGGACGGCGTGCCGAAGTCGACGTGGAAGCGCCACAGCGGCCACGTGGAGGCGCCGCCCACCATCAGGAACGGATCGGGCGCGCCGGTGGGCGGTGGGTTCGAGCCGTCGAGGTCGGCCGGCAGGAAGGTGTCGCTCGCCCCGTCGAAGAACGACGGGTCGCGAGAGGTGATGAATGTCGCGCTGGAGCTGCCGGCGATCATCGCGGCCCGGTCGAAGGCGAACGGCTGCGGGCCGAGGTAGTCCGTGCCGGCCGTGTTGTAGACGTTCATGCTCATGTAGTAGGCGTCCGGCCAGACCCCGAGGTGCGGGTAGTCGAAGTAGTCCGACCCGAGGTGGAAGGCATAGCGGTTGTACGTACCCGTGGCGTCGTCGCCCGTCGAAACGGCGATGCATTCGTCCGTCGGCACCGGGTCCCCGGCGAACTGGCTGATCAGCCAGCGATTCGCGAGCTGGTCGTAGACGACCACGGGATCGCCGAAGCCGGAGTTCTCGCAGGCGCCGCCAAGGCCCTGCCAGAGGGTCGCGATGTTCTCGGGCCCGAGCAGCGACGCGCCGGTCTTCTTGTCGAAGACCTCGAAGCTCACGTTGACGATCTGCACGTACTGTGTCTTGCCGGCCTCGCCGTTTGGGTCCGGCGGTGCCCACCCACCGCCGTCCGCGATCGCCATACCGTCGAAGTTGACTCCAGGCGACGGCATCGCGTCGGGGAAGAGCGCGTGCTGGACGACCGGGTCGGGCTCGTTCTCGTGCGTCGAGACGGGGCGCGGGTTCGGGTTCGCCTCGAGCTCGCGGCCCGTGCCCAGCGGAGCGGGTGTGATGCGGCGGAGCGCCGGGGAGCGGTCGCTCGCGTAGGAGTGGCCGACGATCACGGCCGGTGCCGAGCCCGATTCGCTGGTGGAAGCCCTTCCCACCGGCCCGAGCGGGTCCGGCCCGCCCCTGGGCGTCGAGGCGCCTCCGGCCAGCACGACGCCTGCCTCGACCGCGAGCGCGACCGCGATCGCGGCTAGGACGACGGTCGTCTTGCGCCTACGCCCAGCCGCACGCGAGAGACCTTGCAAAACGCGGCCCGGTTTCCGCAATCGCCCTCCCACCGCCGACTCCCCTCCCCTCATCGACAGTAACAGCGACTTTCGAGCCGGACAAGGCCCGGACCGGCCTGTTTCAGACGTTCTTCGCGGCGATCCCGACGGTCAGGTTGACCCTGGCGCCTTTGGGGAGCCTTCTGCCCGGCTTCGGCTTCTGCTTGAGGACGCGGCCCTGGAGCCGCCTCGACGACGTCTTCCTGGTGACCTTGCCGACCCTGCAGTGCGCCTTCACGATCATCTTCCTCGCCTTCGGCAGCGCCCTCCCCACCACCTTCGGCACGACGCACACGACGGGCAGAGCCGCCCCGAAGCCGAGCACCGGCACCGGAGTCAGCCGGTCGGTCGTCGTCCCGTCGCCGAGCTGGCCCTGGCCGTTGTAGCCCCAGCACAGAATCGTGCCCGTGGTCCTCAGCGCGCAGGTGTGACTGAATCCCGCGGCGATCGTGGCGACTCCGCTCGTCAGGCCGGAGACGGCAACCGGCTGGTGCCGTTCGGTCGTGGTCCCGTCCCCGAGCTGCCCGTGGTCGTTCGCGCCCCAGCACTCGACGCCGTGCGCCGGCGTGATCGCGCACGTGTGGTTGCCTCCGGCCGCCACGGCCAGCACGCCCTGCATGAACGCCACGACTGCGATCGGGCTGAGGAAGTTCGCCGTACCGCCGTATCCGAGCTGGCCGTGGCCGCCTGCACCGAAACAGGCGAGGTAGGGACCACCGGTCGGGAACGTGCATGTATGGGCGTCGCCGGCGACCACTCCGGCCTCACCGAGGGCCTGTGCATACGCCGGCATGTGCTTGTCGAGCCCCGTCCCGTCCCCGAGCTGGCCCTGGCCGTTGGCCCCCCAGCAGACGACCGTCCGCTGCGGCCCGGTGATCGCGCAACTGTGGGCGCCCCCGGCTGCGACGGCATACGCCAGGCCGACCAGGCCCTGGACGCCACCCGGCACGTGATGGTCGTTCGTGGTTCCGTCACCCAGCTGCCCGTTTCCGTTGCCGCCCCAGCAGTCGACGCCCCCTGCCCCCGTCAGCGCGCAGGTGTGGGAGGCGCCAGCCGCAATCTCGGTCACCCCGCTTCCGACGTCGGAGACGACGACCGGAGCCAGGCGGTCGTCGGTCGTCCCGTCCCCGAGCTGGCCCGAGTGGTTGGCGCCCCAGCAGGCGACGCCTCCCGTACGGGTGATCGCGCAGGTGTGGAGTCCTCCTGCCGCGACCCCGGCGACGCCACTCCCGAGGCCGGACACCGCGACAGGCGCGTGACGGTCCGTCTTCGTCCCGTCACCTACCTGGCCGTGGCTGTTGTAGCCCCAGCACTTGACCGCCCCCGCCGTCGTCACCGCGCAGGTATGACCGCCGCCGGCCGCAATCGCCGTCGCCTTCCCGGCCGCCGTGCGGGCGAGCGCCGGATGCCTCGCCGCGCCGGAGCTCGCCGCAAGGACCAGCGCTCCCAGGACGGCAACGGAAACACCGATGCGAATGCGATCCGGGACCCGCTCCATCTCGCCCCCTCCACTCCTCCTGATCCCGCCGGGCTCACCCTAAGCCCTGCAGGATGCGAGCTCAAGGAGCGCGGCCGATCAGGACGCAGGCGTTGTGGCCGCCGAGGCCCATTGCGTTGGAGAGGGCGACGTCGACCTGGGTCTCGCGCGCCTCGTTCGGGACGTAGTCGAGGTCGCAAACCGGATCGGGGTTCCGGTAGTTGATCGTCGGCGGGAGCACGCCCTCGTGCACGGCACGCACGCACATCATCGCCTCGATCGCGCCGGCCGCCCCGAAGCAGTGTCCCATCACCGATTTCGTCGAAGAGACGGCCAGCTCGTAGGCGTGAGCGCCGAACACGTCCTTGATCGCCTTCGTCTCCGCGGCGTCGCCGAGCGGCGTCGAGGTCCCGTGCGCGTTGATGTAGCCGACCCGCTCGCGTTCGACTCCCGCGCGGTCGAGCGCGGCGCGCATCATGTCGGCCACGCCGACGGCCTCCGGCTCGGGGGCAGCCATGTGGTACGCGTCGTTGGAGGCGCCGTAGCCGAGCACCTCCGCGTAGATCCTCGCGCCCCGCGCGCGGGCGGACTCGAGCTCCTCGAGCACGAGCACGCAGGCCCCCTCCCCCATCACGAAGCCCGCCCGGGTCGCGTCGAACGGCCGCGACGCGCGCGGCGGGTCCTCGTCCTCGGCCGCCAGCCCGCGCATCGCGCAGAACCCGGCCAGGATCAGCGGGTGCATGCAGGCCTCGGTGCCGCCCGCCAGGATCGCGTCTGCGTCTCCGCGGCGGATCGTCTCCGCCCCCTCCCCCACCGCGTGCGAGCCCGTCGCGCATGCCGAGACCGGCGCGTAGTTCGGGCCGCGGATCCCGAGCGAGATCGCGATCTGGCCGCTCGCCGAGTCCACGAGCACGCTGGGGATGAAGTAGGGCGAGACGCGGTCGGCCCCACGCTCGCGGAGCGTGTCGGCCTGGTCGACGATCCCGATCAGGCCGCCGATCGCCGAGCCGAACACGATCCCGACCCGCATCGGGTCGTAGCCGTTCAGGCCCGAGTCCTCGACCGCCTCCTTGGCCGCACCGAGCGCGAGCTGGACGTTGCGGTCGAGCCGCCGCAGCTCCTTCGGCGGCGCGAGCCCGGTCGGGTCGAAGTCCTTCACCTCCGCGGCGATCCGCACCGGGAACCCGTCGGTGTCGAACGAGCGGATGAAGTCGATCCCGCTCTCGCCGGCGACGGCGGCGCGCCAGGTCTCCCCGGCGGTGTTCCCGACCGGCGTGATCGCTCCCAGCCCGGTGACGGCTACGCGGCGCACCGGGAGAGCTTATTGGTCGCGACATGCCATCCTCTCGCCGATGGCGACGGGAGCTCACGAGGTCGTGCTCGTCCGCCACGGTGAGACGGAGTGGTCGCGGGAGGGCAGGCACACAGGACGCACCGACATCCCGCTCACCGAGGCGGGGCGGCAGGAGGCGCAAGCAGTCGGCGCCGCGCTGGCGAGGCATCGGTTCGCGCTCGTCCTGACGAGCCCGCTCGCGCGCGCAGCCGAGACCTGCCGACTGGCGGGCCTCGGCGATGCAGCCGAGGAGCGGGACGACCTTCGCGAGTGGGACTACGGCGCCTACGAGGGGCGCACGACCGACGAGATCCGCGCCGAGCGCCCGGGCTGGAGCCTGTGGGCCGACGGAGCCCCCGACGGCGAGACGGCGGCGGAGGTCGGCGAGCGCGCCGACCGGGTGATCGCGGAGCTTCGCTCGGTCGGCGGCGACGTCGCCGTGTTCGCGCACGGGCACCTCCTCCGGGTCGTCGCAGCCCGGTGGCTCGGCCTGGAGCCGGACGCCGGCCGGCTCTTCGCGCTCGACCCGGCGACGATCAGCATCCTCGGCTACGAGCGGGAGGCGCCGGTCATCCGGTTGTGGAACGAGCGCGCCGCCTAGCGGCCGCGGCTGACCGTGAGGTTGACCCTGGCGCCCTTCCTCAGGCGCTTGCCGGGGCGCGGGCTCTCGCCGACGACGGTGTTCTTCTTCTTCCTCGAGGCAACGCGCTTGACCGTCCCGACCCGGCAGTGGGCTCGCGCGATCCTGGTCTTTGCCTTCGCGAGCGGCTCCCCGAGCACGTTCGGCACGACGCATCTGACCACCCCGCCGAAACCGATCACACCGACGGGCCTGTGCCTGTCGATCTTGGTCCCGTCGCCGAGCCCACCGTGGGTGTTGCCGCCCCAGCACTCGACCCCGCCCGCGCTCGTCAGCGCGCAGGTGTGAACGCCGCCGGCGGCGATCGCGGCCACGCCGCCCGTCAGGCCGGAGACGTCGACCGGCGCGGTGCGCTCGATCGTCGTCCCGTCACCGAGCTGGCCGTCGACGTTGTAGCCCCAGCACACAACTCCGCCCGCGGTCTTCAGCGCGCAGGTGTGGCTCGCGCGGGCGGCGCCGATCGCCATGACACCGCTCGTCAGGCCGGAGACGGCGACCGGAGTCGAGCTGCCCTCGTTCGTCCCGTCGCCGAGCTGGCCGCCTGTGTTGTCACCCCAGCACTTGACCCCTCCCGCGGTCGTGAGCGCGCAGGCGTGATCGCCGCCGGCGGCGATCGCGACCACGCCGCTCGTCAGGCCGGAGACGTCGACGGGCGCGTAATGCTGGGTCAGTGTTCCGTCGCCGAGCTGGCCGAGCTCGTCGTCCCCCCAGCACTTGACCCCGCCCGCGCTCGTCAGCGCGCAGGTGTGGGCGGCACCGGCGGCGATCGCGGCCACGCCGCTCGTCAGGCCGGAGACGTCGACGGGCGTGTAACGCTGGGTCAGTGTTCCGTCGCCCAGCTGACCGACCTCGTCGTCCCCCCAGCACTCGACCCCGCCCGCGCTCGTGAGCGCGCAGGTGTGGCCGCCGCCGGGGGCGATCGCGGCCACGCCGCTCGTCAGACCGGAGACGTCGACCGGCCGGCGACGGTCGGTCGTCGTCCCGTCGCCGAGCTGGCCGTACTTGTTCCAGCCCCAGCACTCGACCCCGCCAGCGCTCGTCAGCGCGCAGGTGTGGTCGTAGCCGGCGGCGATCGCGGCCACGCCGCCGGCAAGCCCAGAGACGGCGACCGGAGCGTGGCGATCGGTGGTCGTCCCGTCGCCGAGCTGGCCGTAGCGGTTGTAGCCCCAGCACTTGACCGCGCCTGCGCTCGTGAGCAGACAGGTATGGAGACCGCCGGCTGCGATCGCCGTGGCCCGCGTGCTCGCGGATCTCGAGCCAGACGGTGAGGCAACCGCCGCGCCCGAGCAGGCGATCACGGCGACTGCCCCTAGCAGGGCGAGAACGCGAGCGGGAAGCGGGATGACCCCAGTCACGGGCGTTGCAACCCTCCGTCGAGATGTGTTCGCCAGCACGACCTTTCTACTCCGGGCCGCTGCACGAGTCAATGCGCGGAACCCGAGGCGGTAGCGTTGCCCCCAGCGATGCCGCCGAAGAACCTGCCCTTCCCGCCGATGGAAGCCGAGCTCGTGGACGGGCTCCCCGAGGCCGACGGCTGGCAGTACGAGCCCAAGTGGGACGGGTTCCGCGGGGTGCTCGAGAACCTGGGCGGCGGCCTTCGCCTCTGGAGCCGCAACGGGCGGCCGCTGCTGCGCTACTTCCCGGAGCTCGATGGGCTCGGCGCGATCCTGCCGGCCGAGTCCGCGCTCGACGGCGAGATCGTGATCGTCCAGAAGGGACGGCTGGACTTCGACGCGCTCCAGCTCAGGCTGCACCCCGCCGAGAGCCGGATCCGCAAGCTCTCCGCGGAGATCCCGGCCGAGTACATCGCGTTCGACCTGCTCCTCTGGAAGGGCTCGCCGACCCACGAGCTGCCGCTCGAGAAGCGGCGCCGCGAGCTCGAGCACAAGGCAAAGCGCTTCCAGCTCTCGCCGGCCACGCGCGACCGCAAGCAGGCCGAGAAGTGGCTCCCGCGGGTGGACAAGGCCGGGCTCGACGGCGTGATCGCGAAGCGCCTCGGCGGGCCCTACCTGCCCGGCTCGCGCGACGGCGTGGTCAAGGTCAAGCCGTACCGCACCGCCGACTGCGTGATCGTCGGCTTCCGCTGGAGCGAGAAGGCGGAAGGCCGGATCTCGACGCTCCTGCTCGGGCTCTACGACGACGAGGGCGAGCTCGACTTCGTCGGCCACTGCTCCGGCTTCCCCGCGCCCGTGCGCCGAGAGCTGGAGGAGAGGCTGCCGAAGCTGCGACAGAAGAGCCTGGTCAGCGACAACCGGATCCCCGGAGGGCAGAGCCGGTGGTCGCGCGGGAAGGAGCTCGATTGGAACCCGGTGCGGCCGAAGCTCGTCTGTGAGGTGCGCTACGACAAGCTCGAGCGCAACCGCTTCCGGCACGGGACGCGGTTCATCCGCTTCCGCCCCGACAAGGACCCCGAGGCGTGCGCCTGGCGCGAGGTCAGGCCCCCGCGCCGCGCGAGCGACCTGACCGTGCCGAAGCTCCTCGCTGGTCGCTGACCCAGCGCCGCGAGCTTCGCGTTCGCGTCACGACCCTCTCCGGGTCGGCCGGTTCCAGCCCGAGCTGCTCGAAGCGCGGGATCAGGCTCGACTTGCGGCGCCACATTCCGGCGGTCAGGTCGCCGACCTTGTCGATCCGCTTCCGCATCGTCTTCAGCGTGAAACGGGCCGGGTCCGAGCGCGTCACCTCCTCCCAGCGCAGCGGCGCCGAGACGCGTGCGTCGGGAGTCGGGCGGACCGAGTATGCGCAGGCGATCGTCCGGTCGCGGGCGTTCTGGCCGAAGTCGACGAAGACGCCGCTCCGGTCGGCGACCTTCCAGGTCGTCGTGGCGACATCCTGGTCGCCGACCCGCCGCTCCACCTCCTCCGCGAGCGCCTTCGCGAAGCGACGGACCTCCGGGAACGGAAGCTCGGGCCGGATCGGCGCCAGAACGTGCAAGCCGGTCGCGCCAGACGTCTTCGGATAGGACGCGAGGCCGAGCTCGTCCATCACCTGCCTCACGACGAGCGCGATCTCGCGGACGAACTCCCACGGGTTGCCCTCGCTCGGGTCGAGGTCGATCAGTAGGTAGTCCGGCCGCTCGATGTCGTCCACCCGCGAGTGCCAGGTGTGGAGCTCGATACAGCCGAGGTTGACCACCCAGGCGAGCGCGGCGGGGTTGTCGACCACCGCGAACACCGTCGAGTGGCCGCTCGGGAACTGGACGAACTGCTCGCCGACGAAGTCCGGGTGCGGCGGCACGCGCTTCTGGTGGAAGAAGTCGCCGTCGACGCCGTTCGGGTACCGCTTCATGTGGAACGGCCTTCGGCGGATGTGGTGGAGGACGCAATCGGCGACGTCGACGTAGTAGTCGACCAGGTCGCCCTTCGTCAGCCCGGGCTCGGGAAAGAAGACCTTGTCAGGGTTCGTGATCGCAACTTCCCGCCGGCCGATGCGCATGCGGGGAGTATCGAGAAACGCCTCCAGAAACGACGAAGCTCGCCTCGTTGCCGCTGAAGCGAGCTACGCCAGTGCCGGGATCTGAGAGGGGAGAGCCGGCAGGCTTAGCATGCGCAGAAACCCCTCTCCGGCCATGCCCCGGAAGGGTGATAGCGACCCCGGGATCGCGGAGCGGAGAAGGAGGGATTCGAACCCTCGAGGCAGGGATTCTCCCCACCTAACGCCTTAGCAGGGCGCCGCCTTCAGCCACTCGGCCACTTCTCCGGACCGCCACAGGATAGCCGACCACCCGGCAACCTCTTTCCGTGCCCCGAGCGCGGTACCCTGTCTCCCGCACGTCGCCGGAGGGGTGGCAGAGCGGTCGAATGCGGCGGTCTCGAAAACCGTTCGGGGTGCAAGCCCCGCGGGGGTTCAAATCCCTCCCCCTCCGCTCCCTAGGCCAAAAGCGCGAGTTCGGGGCATCACCGAGGATGCCTCGAGCTCGTGCGCACCGAGGGTTCCCGGGACCACCTTGTTAGAGTCGGGCCGATGATCGGGCAGCGTGCGCTGCTGGTGGTCGACGTCCAGCGCGGCTTCGAGGATCCGGCGCTCGGACCCCGCGACAATCCCCATGCCGAGGAGAACGTCGCCAAGCTGATTGCCGCGTGGCGCCGGCGCGGCGACCCGATCGTGGTCGTTCAGCACGATTGGAAGGGTGGACCGTCGAGCGCGGCACGCCCGGCTTCGAGCTGAAAGAGGCCGTCGCCGGCGAGCCCGATCTGCGCATCGTCAAGACGGTGCACTCGTCGTTTCACGGAGATGTCGATCTCGACGCCTGGCTGCGCGAGCGCGGGATCGGCGCGATCGCGGTGTGCGGGATTCAGACCAACTTCTGCTGTGAGACGACCGCTCGCGTCGGTTCCGACCTCGGGTACGACGTGTGGTTCGTCCTCGACGCGACCCACTCGTTCGACATCACCTCGCCCGATGGCGAGGTGGTGCCGGCTGCCGAGATCGCACGCATGACCGGCATCAACCTCCAGGACGAGTTCGCGGAGGTCGTGACGACCGCGGCAGCCTGCAGGCAGCTCAGCTGACGCGGATCAGCTTCTTGTTGACGAACTCGTCGGCGCCGTAGCGGCCGAGCTCGCGTCCGAAGCCGGAGCGTTTCGTGCCGCCGAACGGCAGCTCGGCGCCGTCTGCGCCGACGATGTTCACGTAGACCATGCCGGCGTCGATCCGGTCCGCGACGCGCTCGGCCTGCTCCGGGTCGTTCGTCATCACGTAGGAGCCGAGTCCGAAGGGCGTGTCGTTTGCGAGCTCGACTGCCTCGTCCTCCGACCTCACGCGATAGACCTGGGCGACAGGGCCGAACAGCTCCTCTCGGTAGATCTCGTTCTCCGGCGTGATGTCCGTCAGCACCGTCGGCTCGAAGTAGTTGCCGTTGCGCTTGCCGCCGGCGACGACCGTTGCGCCCTGCTCTACGGCGCGCTGGACCTGATCCTCGAGGCGATCGGCGGCAACCTGAGAGGACAGCGGCCCGCACTCGGTCTCGCGCTCGTGCGGATCGCCTTGCTTCACGGCGGTGAGCGCGGAGGTGAACTTCTCGAGGAACGGCTCGTAGAGCTCCTCGATCACGATCATCCGTTTCGCGGCGTTGCACGACTGGCCGGCGTTGTCGATCCGCGCGGCAACGGCGTCCTCGACCGTCTTGTCGAGGTCGTCGGTGCCGAGGACGATGAACGGGTCAGAGCCGCCCATCTCGAGCACGACCTTCTTCAGGTTCCGGCCGGCGATCTCTGCGACGGCCGCCCCGGCGCGCTCGGAGCCGGTGACGGAGACGCCGCGGACGCGTGGATCGGCGATCACCCACTCGATCTGCTCGTTCGTGGCGTAGATGTTCACGTATGCGCCGTCGGGGAAGCCGGCGTCGGCGAACATCTGCGCCATCGCCTCGGCCGACTGCGGGCACTGGGGCGCGTGCTTCAGCAGGACCGTGTTGCCGATGATGAGGTTCGGTCCGGCGAAGCGGGCGACCTGGTAGTAGGGAAAGTTCCACGGCATGATCCCCAGCAGGACGCCGAGCGAGCTGCGGCGAACGACGGCCGACCCCTCACCTGCGAGGAGCTCGATCGGCTCGTCCGCCATGAGCGCTTCCGCGTTGTCGGCGTAGAACTCGTAGATCGACGCGCAGAAGTCGACCTCGCCCCGAGCCTGGCCGACCGGCTTGCCCATCTCGAGAACGATGATCTCCGCGAGCTCCTTGCGCCGCTCCGAGTGCAGCTCGCCGACGCGACGCACGAGCGAGGCCCGATCGGCGACAGTCGTGGATTGCGACCATTCCCGGTGCGCCTGGTCGGCGCGGGTGATTGCGTCCCGCAGCTCGTCGTCAGTGATCGTCGGGTACTCCTTGATCGTCTCGCCAGTCGCGGGGTCGACAACTGCATACATGCCCATCGCTTCTCTCCTTCGTCGGTCGGACTGAGGACGACTCTACGCGTTCGACTCGGCACCAGGATGCGAAGGAGGGTCTCGAAGGGCGTTTCGGGCCCTGTATCGCGGTATGGTCACCCGGTGGGGATCATGTTCGACACGGCAGGCGATCCCGCCAGAAACTTCAGGGGCCTGAAGTTCGACTCGATAGCCGCGTACGCAAACGGCTCCTACGCGAACTACGAGCGTGCTCGCCGGCAGTTCCCGCGACTACGCATCCTGAGCATCGACGCCATCGGCGCCGGCATCGGCACCGCCGGGGACTTCGAGCCCGGGGACATGTCCTATGCCCACGCGGGCCAGTGGGCACGGGGGCGGATCGCGGCCGGCGTCTGGCGCCCGGTGCTCTACTTCTCGACCTCGCACTGGCGAGAGATCATGGGCTCCCTCGAGGCTGCAGGCATCGCCCGGTCGGAGGTCCGCATCTGGACGGCTCACTACACGGGGAGGGAGCACATCTGCTCGTCCGCGTGCGGGTTCGGCGTGACTGGCAGCGCCGACGCCACGCAATGGGGATCCTCGGACCATCCGGAGACGCTCCCGAGCATCTACGACCACCGCACGATCGACGTCTCGAAGACCGCCGACGACTTCTGGGGCGCCGCGCCCAACCCGCCGCCGTTCACGGGCGTCCTCAAGCTCGGCAGTACCGGACACGCCGTCGAGGTCTGGCAGCGGCGCATGGCTCGCCGCGGGTGGCACATCGCGGTCAACGGGACCTACGACACCGCCAGCCGAGCCATCTGCAAGGCGTTCCAGAACGAAAAAGGGCTCGCGGTCACGGGCAACGTCAACCGCAAGACCTGGAACGCAGCCTGGACCGCACCGATCACCCCCTGACGAGGGCTCGGTACCCGCGGCTCAGCGCTGGGGCTTCGCCCGCTTGAAGATCAGGCGTGTCCGTGCGAGCCCGGACGTCTCTTGAACCACAAGGGCGGAAACGAGCTCCCACCCCTGCTCCCCCGCCTCATCGCATTGGCGGGCGATGTCGGAGATCGCGATCGTCGAGGACTCGACCAGGTACTCCCACCTGTGCATGGCCCAAGCCTACGATCGCTGCGCGTGGTTCATTGGCAGTCGCCGGCGTCTTACGAGCGCAACTGCTTCGGGACGACGTATCCGGCCAGCGTCGCGTCGGCCGGCGCGATGTCGTTCCAGGTCGTCTTCGGGAACACGAGCGTGGCGAGCGCGGCGGTCGGGAACTTCGCCTCGAGCCGCTCCAGCTCCGCGCCGCGCGAGACGAGGAGGAGGGCGAGCGCCTGCATGCCGGGGTTGTGGCCGATCAGCATCACCGACGTCACCGTCTCGGGCACGAGACGAATGCGCTCGAGCAGCTCGTCGGAGGATGCCGCATAGAGCCCCTCCTCGAGCCGGACCTCCGCGGCGCCCAACGCCGGCCTGATGAGCTCGAGGGTCTCGCGCGTGCGCACGGCGTCCGAGCAGAGCACGAGCTCGGGATCGATCTCGAGCCGGGCGAGGTGCTTCGCGATCCGCTGGGAGTCCCTGCGGCCCCGCGGCGCGAGGGGTCGCTCGCGGTCGGGAAGGCTCGGGTCCTCCCAGCTGGATTTCGCGTGCCGCAGGAGATAGAGGACGCGCGTCATCGACTCGATCGGACTCAGGCTACGCGGCCGCTCCCCGGCGCCGAACCTCGACCGTCGACGCGGTACCCTGCTCCCGCCTGGAGAGGTGTCCGAGCGGTCTAAGGAGCGCGACTGGAAATCGCGTACGGGTCGAAAGGTCCGTCGCGGGTTCAAATCCCGCCCTCTCCGCTTGACTCACAGGGGCCCGGGCGACCGGGCCCTTGCTACTCGGAGACGGTGACGGTCTCGGTCACGCCCGCCTGCTGCTGACCCGGAAGCGAGCTGAAGAAGACGTAGTCGCCCTTGCGCAGGTGGATCACGAGGCTCGCGCTGTCGCCAGGCTCGATCGTCTTCGTGCCCTTCTTCTTGCCGCCCGGCCCTTGCACGGTCAGGTTGTGCGGGATCTGACCGTAGTTCGTGACCTCGAGCGTGTAGATGCCGGGCGAGACCGTCGTCTTCGGCACCTCGAGCGCGTAGTCGGTCTCCCCCACCGCGATCTTCTCGCGCGCTGCCTCGGTCTCGGCCTTCGTCTTGCCGCCGAACACGAGGACGGCGGAGATCATCCCGACGAAGAGCAGCACGCTCACGACGACGAAGGCCGGGAGGCGCTTTCCCGGAAAGTCAGGGTTTCGGCGCGGTACGACGAGGGCGACGATCAGCGAGAAGCCGACGAATAGGGCGGCCATCAGCCCGAGCCCGAGCTTGGCGTCGGTTGTCAGCGCCGCCAGGAGCACGGCGGCAACCTACCACCTTGCGAGGCCGGATCTAGCCGGCGGTCTCGGCCTCGGGCCGGCGCGCGCGCAGGTAGAGGAGCTCGTAGACGAGGGCCGCGAGAGCGCCGCCGAGCAGCGGCCCGACGTACCAGACCCACCAGTTGCTCCAGTCGTTCTGCACGAGCTGGGGCCCGAACGCGCGGGCCGGGTTCATCGCGGCGCCCGTGAACGGGCCGCCCATGCAGATGTCGAGCGTGATCGTGAAGCCGATCGCGAGCCCCGCGACCAGCCGGAACGCGCCCTCCGGGTCGGCGGCGCATGCGAAGACGACCCACACCAGGAAGAACGTGAGGATGCCCTCGATCACGATGCCCTGGCCGCTGCTGATCCCGGGCCCGAGCGCCGGAACGCCGAGCTGGACGCGGTTGACCTCGAGCTGCGGCAAGAGCCAGCTCAGAAGCAGCGCTGCGACGACGGCACCCGCGAGCTGCGCGGCCCAGTAGACGCAGGCAAGCGCGGGCTTGATTTTCCGCGTGACGAGGAACCCGAACGTGATCGCCGGGTTGAAGTGCCCGCCCGAGATGTGTCCGACGGCCGAGGCCATCACGCCGATTGCGAGCCCGTGCGCGAGCGCGATCACGACGAGGTCGTGGCCCTGCGTGGCGATGATCGAGCCTGCGCCGGCGAAAATCAGCGCGAAGGCGCCGACGAACTCCGCCACCGCCTTTCCAGGCACGTCCAAGTGCATGGCGAAAAGCTAGAAGCCGGCTCGGATGGACTCCTTCGAGGGATGGGGCGAAGGCCAGATCCGGCCGACGTTTACCTCGGCGTATCAACTGCGGACGAAAGGCAGGCGGCCATGCCTACGAACCTCCTCAAGCGCAAGCTCCGGAACTTCCCGGTTGCGGGCTTGGGCCAGCGCATCGCTTCGGCGAGCTGAGCTTCTCCCGAGATTCACTCTGAGCCGGCCGGTGTGAACCGGTCGGCAGGCTGCCAGGGGCCGCAAGGTCCTTGCCGGGCCCGTCCCGATCCACTAGGTTCCCTCCCTTCGCGTGGACGAGAGCCGACGCAGCGAGCAGGTAACCACCGAGCCGTCCGAGTACGCCGCTCTCGGCGAGCGCGTCGCCGGGATCCTCGAGGCCGCCGAGCAGACGGCCGAGCAGATCCGCCACGAAGCACGTACCGAGGCATCGGAGCTGGAGCGGCTGGCCGCCCAGGAAGCCGAGCGCCTGACGGAGGAGCTGACGAAGGACGCCCGTGCCACCCGGGCCGAGGCCGAGGAGTACGCGCGCGACATGCGCCAGGCCGTCGAGGCATATGCGAAGCAGCACCGCCAGCAGGCGGAGGACGAGGCGCGCGACGTGGTCGAGGACGCCGAGATCAAGTCGACCGCGATCCGGGAGAGGACCGAGAAGATGGTGCGTGACGCCGAGAGCGACCTCCGCGGCCGTCAGGAGCAGCTGCGGGCCGAGGTGCGAACCCTCGAGCAGCGGAAGCGGGACATTTTGGACCGCCTCGAAGAAGTGGCCGCGCTCGTCGAGGACGTGCTTCCTTCGAGGCGCCGCGAGGAGCCGCTCGTGCGGGACCTCAAGCCCAGCTGAGCCTCATCTAGTACGTTCTGCAGGCAGGCAACCAAGGGGGAGAGATGAGCAAAATTCGACTTCCGCTGCTGCTTCTCGTGACAGCGGCGATCGGCCTGTTCCTCGCCACGAGCGTGCGGGCCGACCCTCCGGGCGGCGAAGGCGCCGAGAAGCAACCCTTCGTGCGGACGATCCCGCCGAACGCGGTCCACAACTGGGTCTTCGAGTGCACCGCCCTCTCCGGAGGCTTCAACACCAACCTCGACTGCGACGACCCGTTTCCGAACAACGAGCCGAACATCGTGGTCGACCCGTCGAACCCGAAGCACATGATTTCGAGCTCGAACGACTACGGGTCGTGCTGCGACCAGTACTACACGTCGTTCGACGCGGGCAAGAGCTGGTCGACCGGGAACATGTCCACCGAGGACGACACGAGAACCGGCAGCGACCCGGTGACCACGATCGACGTCAAGCACCACGTCGCGCTCCACTCGTCGCTCAATTACACGTTCGCCGAAGACGGCGAAGCCTGTGACGGGGACGTCGTGGTCTCGCCCTCGAAGGACGGTGGCCTCACCTGGGACAACCCCAAGGTCGTCGGATTCGGCCAGGGTTGCGACCTCGACGCGGTCCAGGTCTTCAACGACAAGGACTGGATCGCGACCGACAACAACCCACGCTCGCCGTACTTCGGCCGGACGTACGTCACCTGGACGGCGTTCCTGTCGAACTTCGGCGAGTTCGTGGAGTCGCCGATCATGGAGAGCCACAGCGACGACGGCGGCAAGCACTGGACGAAGCCGCAGGAGATCTCGGGCTCGAACCGCGATCTCTGCACCTTCCAGACTGAGGGCAAGAAGGGCCAGTGCGACGAGTCCCAGGCGTCGGTCATCACGACGAGTCCCGACGGGACCGTCTACGTCGCGTTCATGAACAGCCAGAACGAGTCGCTGTGGGAGTCGCCGGAGGAGTTCGACGACCAGTACCTCGTCGTCAAGTCCAAGGACGGCGGCGACCACTGGTCGAAGCCGAGCTTCGTCGCAGGCATGGAGGACGGAGCGCGTGACTACCCGATCAACGTCGACGGCCGGCAGACGCTGACCGGCTACCAGGTGCGCGTCTGGGGCGCGGGCAACATCGTCGCCAGCCCGAAGGAGAACGGGAAGCTCTACCTCGTCTTCTCGGACAACCGGAACGGTGTCCACGACAGCAACAACCCGGTCACCAACTCGGACGTCTTCATCGTCCGCTCGTCCGACGGCGGCAACAGCTGGACGTATCCGTCGCAGGTGGACAAGGGCAAGGGCGACCAGTGGTTCCCGTGGGTCGACGTGAACCCGGTGAACGGCAAGGTCGGCGTCCTCTACCACGACCGCGGCAAGTTCAACGGGCCGACCTACGACACCGCGCTGGCCGAGGGCCAGCCGGGCGCGTTCTCGAAGACCATCATGAGCACCGAGCCGTCGAACCCGACGGAGTCGGAGTTCTTCCAGGCCGGCGTCGAAGGGTGCGAGTTCTGCGCCGTCTTCCACGGCGACTACATCGGTCTCGACTACGGGAGCGACGGGCATGCCAACGCCACGTGGACGGACATGCGCGACCCGTCCCCGTTCACACCCGGGCTGTTCCTGCAGTTCATCTACTACGCGCGCAAGTAAGACCGCTCCACGGTGGGGCCGTGCCCGTGTGCGGCCCCACCGCTAGCGTCTCGCCGTGGCCCTTCACCTCGGCCTGATCCTCCCGAACTACGGCGACCGCCTCCAGGCCGAGCGGCTCGCGTCCGCGGCCGTGGCCGCGGAGGAGGCGGGCTTCGACTCCGCCTGGGCGACCGACCACCTGATCGTCCCCGAGGAGCACGCGCCGATCTACGGGTCGATCGCGGAGCCGCTCGTCTCGCTCGCGTTCCTCGCGGCCCGTACGGAGCGGCTCGAGCTCGGCGTCTCGGCGCTGATCGTCCCGGCGCGGCAGCCGCTCGTGGTGCTCAAGGAGCTGACGACGCTCGACCTGCTCTCGGGCGGACGGATCGTGACCGCGGTCGCCGCCGGCTGGATGGAGGGCGAGTTCGAGACGCTCCAAGCGCCGTTCGAGCAGCGCGGCAGGCTCCTGGACGAGTGGCTCGACCTGGCCGCCTCGGTCTTCGAGCAGATGCCGGGTCGCGTCCGCTACGAGGGCACGCTCCTCTCCGTCGACGGCTGGCTGGCGCCGGCGCTCGTGCGGCCGGGCGGCCCGGAGCTCTGGGTCGCGGGCGTCTCGAAGGCGACGCTCCGCCGCGCCGCGAAGACGGGCGTGTGGCATCCAGTAGCCCTCCCGCCGGAAGAGCTGCGGGAGATGGCGGCCGAGTTCCGCGAGCGGCGGCACAACGGCCGCGTCGTCCTCCGCATCAACGCCACCTTCGCGGACGAGCCCGCGGCAGGCATGGACGAGCGCGGTCGTCACGCGATCGCGGGCCCAGCGGAGTGGATCGTCGAGCGGCTCGCCGAGTACGTCGAGGCGGGTTGCAACGGCTTCGTCCTGAACCTCGACTACGACGCCGACGGCCTCGACGAGCGGATCCGCCGCTTCGGCGCGGAGGTCGCGCCGCTGCTCCCCGCCTAGACTCTGGCCGCCTGGGCCGGCAAGTCGCGCCAAAAGGCGCTATACCGGCACTGATGAAGGCAGGCGTGGCCGCAGCACTGGCGACCGCCGCGCTCTCTCCGGCGGCGGGTTATCCCGTCGTGGCCCACCTCGGCTCGGCCCCCGTGCGCGCGCCCGCCACACAAGACGCGTGGGGAAGGTGCCCCTCGCACGCCCTCCGTCTGGGTCGAAGCGGACTCGTCGGGGCGAAGCGCGCCGCGCTCCTGGCCTTGCCGGCCGTCGCGAAGCAGTGGCAGCCCAGCCTCCGGATCCGTGGCGCGCGCGTCATCGGGCTCCGGCACACGCACCGGAAGGGCGACATCCTGCCGACGCGGCGGTCATGCCGAGGAGCGGCCTTCACGCGCAGCGCCCTGGTGCAGATCTTCCTGCCTGCCGAGCGAGCCTCGCCCGATCTGCGTGGCAACCTCTGGTTCTACGTCGCGCGCACGCCCACGGCCTGGGTGCTGTGGGATCAGGTGCACTGATCGGTCGGGCGCGGCGGTATCCTCAGACGGTCGGGCGTGTAGCTCAGCGGGAGAGCGCCCGCTTCACACGCGGGAGGTCCCTGGTTCAATCCCAGGCACGCCCACTGAGAAACCCGCTGGAAACGGCGGGTTTCTCTGTGCGCCTTGGCTCGGCCCTGGCCCGGCGGAGGCCGACCGCCATACCCCGGGGCTGAGATAGTCGCTCTCGACCATCGAACCAGGAGGGCTCACGATGCATGCACGAGTGACATCTCTGGCCGGATCGCCCGCCAACGCTGACGCCGGCATCGACAACTTCCGCGCCAACGTCGTCCCATACGTACGCGACAACGGAAGGGGCGCGATCCTCCTGCTCGACCGCGAGAGCGGCGATGCGCTGGCGATCACCCTCTGGGAAGACGAGCAGGCCATGCAGGCGAGCGAGGACAGCGCGAACACCTTGCGGGCGCAGGCTGCGAACGAGATGGGCGCGACGGACGCGCCGAAGGTCGGGCGGTACGAGGTCGCGGTCTTCGAGGTCTGAGCACCTCGCGGGGTCACCTCCGCACGGGTGGGAGATCGGTGCCGCAGCGCCGATCCCCCATCCCAGCTTGTGCGATCGACGCGGCGAGGACGCTCTCCTAACGGCCGGGTTCACGCACAGGTTGCGCCAGCACTCGCACCGCCGACACGGCTTGCTCCCGGCGCTGCCTCCCTGAGTCGAGGGATGCCCGGGCCCCGGGGCGGGCCGATGCACGAGCCTGTGACCGGCCGCTCGGCACTCGTGCTGCTCGCGCTCGCGCTTGCCTTAACCGGGGGGCTCGCCGCCTCAGGCGCGGCGCGACCGCCGGGGCCCGGTCAGTCGACTGAGAGCCACCTCCTCCCGGGCTTCGCGGCCCTGCTGAAGCGCGATCCGCCAGAACACCGGCGGCCCGGGCTCCAAGCGGTCTCGCTGACCGACGAGACCTGGGTCTGTGCCGGGCCCGTCGGCCTCGCCTCGGTCACGGTCACGATGACTCGGGCTCATCCGAGCCGCCGCGGCGGCGACGCGGTCCACCTCGAGCGCGGCTGCACCGGCCGGATCGGCAGGCTCGTCGTCAGGACCTGGGTGGCCGACGGGGTCAAGATCGCCGACGGCGTCCACGACCTGACCGTCCGGGGCGGCAGCATCCGCTGCCTGGGGAAGCTGCCGGCCGTCCACCAGGACGGCGTGCAGGTGATGGGCGGCGCCAGGATCACGCTCGAGCGGCTGCGCATCGACTGCGGCCGCGCGGGCGAACGGCTGATCAACTCGAATCTGTTCATCAAGGAGTCGGGCCGGTCGCGGGCGCCGCCGACCGACGTGGTCTGCGTCCGATGCCGCCTCGGCGGATCGGCCGCCCACACCGTCAGCATCCAGCGCTCGGTCCGCTCCGGCGTCGAGCACTCGACGCTCTGTGCGGGGAAGTTCCCGAGGCTGACGCTGGACGTCGGGCCGGACGCGGTCGATCCCGTCATTGCCCGCGACTCGGTCGGGGCCTGCTAGCCGCGTTATCGTCAGGGTCGTGGACGGCCCGTCGTACAGCGTCGTGATCCCGGCGCGCGATGCCGCGCGGACCCTGCCGCGTGTGCTCGAGGCCCTGGCTGCCCAGGAGCCCCGCCCGGCCGAGGTGCTCGTCGTCGACGACGGCTCTACTGACGAGACCAGCCGCGTGGCCGAGCGGCACGGCGCCCGCGTGATCGCCCCGGACCGGCGAGGCTTTGCGGGCGGTGCCCGGAACGTCGGCTGGGAGGCGGCGAGCAGCGAGCTCGTCGTCTTCCTCGACGCCGACGCGGTGCCCGACTCGGGCTGGGGCGAAGGGATCGTGCGGGCGGCGCGCGAGTTCCCGGGGGCCATCGTCGGCTGTGGGCGGACGTTTCACTCGGACACCCCCTGGGGCTGGGTCGCGCACCTGCAGGTCGAGACGCCGTACCTGCCTCGGGGGCTCCCGAGGGACGCGTCGTTCGTCTCCTCCTTCTGCATGATCGTCCCGCGAGATCTGCCTCTGCGCTGGGACGAGAGCTACGGCGCCGAGGACGCGCTCTTCTGCGCCGCCGCGCGCGAGGCCGGCGCGCGTCTGGTCTTCGACCCGCGGTTCACGGCGGCCCACGAGCACGAGCGCCGCACCTACACCGACCTGCGCAGGCAGCAGCGGCGGCTCGCGTACGGGCTCGCCCGCGCATCGTCGCTCGAGACCGGGAGCGCCCGACGGCTCAGCCGGCACGTGCCGCTGCAGTACTTCCTCCTTCTCCGCCTGCCGGTGGTCTACCGCAGGGTCGCCGACAACCCGGAGCTGCGGCGCCGATTCCTCGTACTCCTGCCCCGCATGGCGGTCGCGGAATGGACGCTCGGCGCAAGCGCGGTCCGGCAGGCGGCGCGCAGGCCGGCGCTGCAAGGCGGCGCCCAACCGCTGTTCGAGTGACCGACGGCGGCCCGATCCTCGTCACTGGCGCCCACCGCTCGGGCACGACCTGGGTCGGGAAGATGCTCGCGCTCGCGCCCGGAGTCGGGTACATCCACGAGCCGTTCAGCCCCCGGACGCCTGCGGGCCTCAGCCCGGCCCCGTTCGAGCGCTACTTCACGGTCGTGACCGAGCGGAACGAGGAGCGCTATCTCCCAGGGCTCACGGAGACCCTCGCCTTCCAGTACGACTGGGGCGCCGAGCTGCACACCCTACGCGGGCCGCGCGACGCCCTCCGGGCTCTCCGCGACTCCGGGCGGAGCGCCAGGTCGCGGTGGGCCCGGGCCCGGCCGCTCGTGAAGGATCCGATCGCGCTCCTCTCGGCAGAGTGGCTGGCGGAGCGCTTCGGGATGGAAGTCGTCGTCCTGATCCGCCACCCGGCCGGGTTTGCCGGGAGCGTCACCCGGCTCGGCTTCAGGCACGACTTCGGATCCTTCCTCGTGGACGGGGAGGTTCCCGAGCTCCTGCGTCCGTACGAGCGCGAGATCGTCTCGTTCGCCAGGGCCCCCGGTGATGCGCTCGAGGAGGCCGCATTGCTCTGGCGGATCCTCTACGGCACCGTCGCCGGGTACCGCGAGCGCCACGCGGACTGGGTCTTTCTCCGGCACGAGGACGCGTGCGCCGATCCGGGCGGCACCTTCGAGCGGCTGTACTCGCGCCTCGGGCTCGAGCTCACTCCCTCCGCCCGGGGGCGGATCGAGGAGGCGAGCAGCTCGGACAACCCCGTCGCGGCCGACGCGAGCGCTCCGCACGCGGTCGACCTCGACACCGCTCGCGCGGCGGAGAGCTGGCGCACGATCTTCGAGCCCGACGAGATCGCGCTCCTCCGCGAGCGAACTCGGGACGTGTGGCCCCTCTTCTACTCGGACGACGACTGGTAGCCGAAGCGGCGCAGCGCGTCCCCGGCCCGCTCTTCGAGCGCACGTGTCGTCTCAGGCGTCGCGTTCCGCCAGCGGCCGAGCGTCTCGGGCGGGTGCACCTCCTCGGCCGCGATGCCCTCGACGTCGACCGAAAGCCGGAAGAAGCCCAGGATCCCGGCAACCGTTCCAGACGGGTCGGCGCACAGATCCTCGAAGCGCACGCGGAGATAGCGGTCCCCGAGCGCGCGCTCGCCGTAGTCGGCAGCCCGGAGGTTCACCTCGCTCCAGAGCGCGATCGAGCGGAGCGCGTCCGTCTCGCCTTCCCGCGCATGCCCGAGCACCGCGTCGCCGTGCTTGCGGAGCTGAACCTGATTCTCGGAGTAGGCCATGTCGCGGCCGTCGCGTACGACGTGCAGGAAGCGCAGGCCGGGCAGCTGCCGGTCGAGGAGCTCGAGCAGGTAGACGCTGCGCGGCTCCTTCCAGCCCCACCGCCGTCCGTCCGCGTCCGCGTGCTGGCGCGCGACCAGGCCACGGAGCTCGCGGCTCATCTCGGGCGGGCTCTCGCCGGCTGCGTAGCGGTTGATCCAGCGGTCCGAGAAGGCAGCGAAGTCGAGCGCGTCCTCGGAGCGGTTGAGGTCGTCGCCGAGGAACATCCCGGCGCGCCGCAGCACGCGTGCGACGACGCGCGTGCCCGAGCCGCCGGTCGCGCCGACAACCCCCGGTCCGTCGTCGGCGAACCGCAGCGCCAACCGCTCCCACTCGGCCTCGCCAACCGGCTCCGGCTCGGACCTCCGCGGCTCGACGCGGATCCCGCGGAGGAGCCGCCTGATCCTCGACCTCATGCGCCCGCCGCCTGCTCGAACGGCGGCCGCCGTCGCCCGGCGAGCAGCGCGGTGGCCGCCCGTGCCGCCTCGCGCCGCCTCGGGTCGCCGTGCAGCGATCGGATTCCGTAACGCGTCAACAGGGCGGCCCGGAACGCCACCCTCGAGGGGGCGGACATGTTCTTCTCTGCGTAGAGGAGCTGCGACCAGGCGCTCTGGCTCGCGAGCCGCGGGTCGAGCGTGCGGCCGGAGCTGCCGTGGTGGAGGACCGTCACTGACGGCATGTGCACCACCGTCCAGCCCGCGCACCGGACGCGGAGGCAGAGGTCGACCTCCTCCGAGTAGAGGAAGAAGCGCTCGTCGAACCCCCGGACCGCGTCGAGCGCCTCGCGGCGGAGGAGCATGAACGAGCCGATCGTCCAGTCGCTCTCGAACTCGCGCTCGTAGAGCTCGAGCCGGAGCTCGCGCTCGCCGAGCCACCCGGGCCTGCGGGGGAACCGCTCCAGCCCGAACGCGTCCCCGAACGCACGGGACACCGAGGGGAAGCGGCGCATCGTCGGCGTCACGGCGCCGTCGGCATCGACCTGGCGCGCTCCCGCCACGCCGATCCGGGGCCGGCCGTCGAGCTCCCCGACGAGGCCGGTCAGCGTTCCCTCCAGCAGCTCGGTGTCCGGGTTGAGGAACAGCACCCAGCGCGCGTCGCAGGTCGCGAGGGCCACGTTGTTCGCGTGCGCGAAGCCGTGGTTCTCGCACACGATCGCCCGCGCCTGCGGGAACTCGCGCTCGACGAGCTCCTGCGTCGCCTGCGACGTCCCGTTGTCCACGACGACGAGGTCGAGACCGAGGCCATCGGATGCGGCGAGCACCGTCGGCAGGCAGCGCGGCAGCCAGCGCTCCTGGTCGGTGGAGACGACGATGACCGCGAGATCGTCCACGCGGGGACGGTAGCTTGTCAGCGTGGGCGACATCCGCCGCTACCTGGAGGAGCGCGAGGCGGCCCGGACGCGAGGCCTCGAGCGAGGCAAAGCGACCCGGATGCTGCGCCGCGTCTCGAGCTTCGAGCTCCGCCAATCGGCGAAGGTCAAGGGCACCGTCGTACTCGCCCCGCTCGAGCGGCGCAAAGCGCGGCGCCTGG
Organism: Gaiellaceae bacterium; assembly: GCA_035518635.1. GTDB lineage: Bacteria > Actinomycetota > Thermoleophilia > Gaiellales > Gaiellaceae > AC-32. Next base: position 24,950 of record DATIXI010000055.1, on the reverse strand, counting down.
CCGAGGCCGATCCTCTCCGCCTGCACCTCGGCTCGGGAGCGCACCGGCTGCCGGGCTGGGTGAACGTCGACGTGCTCGGGATGAGCCCCGACCTCCTGTGGGACCTGACCCGGCCCCTGCCGTTCGCCGACGGCGCCGCCGAGGCCGTCTTCCTCGAGCACGTGCTCGAGCACTTCCCGCTCGCGCAGGTGCTCGACATGCTGGCCGAGTCTCGGCGTGTGCTGGCGGCAGACGGAATCGTCCGCGTCGGCGTCCCGGACTTCGGGCGCTACCTCGAGAGCTACGTGGGCGACCAGGCGTTCATCGAGCGAGAGCGGCCGGGCCGGCCCACCCGCCTTCTCGCGGTGGCCGAGGTGGCGCTCGACCACGGCCACCGGTCGGTCTGGGACGCGGAGACGCTCGAGCGCGTCCTGTCCGAGGCCGGCTTCCGCGACGTGAGGCGCCGGTCGTTCGGGGACTCCGATCTCGACCCGCCCCCCGACAGCCCGCAGCGCGAGAGCGAGACCGTCTACGCCGAAGGGCGCAGGTAGCTACTCGGCCCCGAGCGGGCCGCGTGAGAACGCCGACCCGGCACGCCGGCGCAGGTACTGGCTCGCGCGGCCGAGCCTCGCGCGGTTCGCGACCCCCGCACGTGCTGCCGCGAACGGTGCCGTCCCGAACGCCCAGGCAAGCCTCGCCCGGCCGACGGGTGCGTCCACCCTCTCGTAGCCGAGCTCGTCCATCAGACTCCCGCAACAGGCCTGAACGACGCCCACGTCGGCGTCGGGGAGGCGTTCACGCCAGCGGTCGAGCGGCTCCGTCGAGATGCCCTCGCCCTGGGTCGCATACGAGCTGTTGACGACCGGGATCTCGAGCAGCGCCGGCTCGAAGGGAAGGCCGAGCCACGCGCACAGGTCACGCACCTCCGCCTCGGGCTGCTGCGCGAGGCGCTCGAAGCGCTGGATGCGGACGCGCTCGACGCCGTGCGTCTCCAGCGCCGTGTAGGAGGCGCGCACGACGGCACGCCAGAGCAGGCTCATCAGCACGACGTTGAAGGAGCGACGCGTCCGCTCCCGGTCGGCGCTGAGCTGCTCGGACTCCACCACCCCGCGACGCTCGGCCGCACGGTGCCAGTCGCGGTACGAGGCCACGACCGCGCGCGGGTCGCGGACGAGACACACGACCTTCGCGTTCGGGAACGCGCCCAGCACGGCGTCGATCCGGTACACGTGCCTGGGCGTCTTCTCACCCCAGTGCGGACGGCCATGAAGCCCGGCCCGGATCACGCAGAGCGCCTCAAAGTACGCGTCGCCCGTCCCTCCAAGCTCCGTCGCGGCGGAGCGCAGCTCCCCGGCGTCGACGCGGCTCCCGGCGGGATCTCCGGCCTGCCCGAACGCGCGGTGCGAGAGCGCGAGGAAGTACTCCTCGCAGCGGTCCCGGGCCGGGCCTTCGAGCCGCTCCTTGCCGCAGCCGGGTAGACGCGGGCGAAGATCGTCGAAGTAGTGCGTCTCGCCCGAGACCCAGAGCTCGCTGTGCCGGTTGAGCAGCGCGCGGGTGAGGTTCGTGCCCGAGCGCGAGGAGCCGACGACGAAGACCGGGCCGTCCATCACAGCCGAATGGCTCCGCTCGTCGCGGCCAGGTAGCCGCGGGTGGCGGGCACCGCCAGCCGAACCCGCACGCCGGCGATCCCAGGGCTGAAGACGGCCTTCGAGCCGCGCCCGAGGACGACCTTGCGCACCGTGCCCCAGCGCCCCTTGTGCAGAGCCTGCAGCATCGTCGTTCGGCCGGCGTAGGACCGCCCCGCCACGACCTTCGCGACGAGCCGGCCGTGTGAGCGCGTGAGCAGCACCCGCGGCCTGACGTGCACGGTGGCGACGGGGCCCACGGTCGAGCCGGAGCGGAGCCGCACCGTGCCGCCCACGCGCGGCCGCAGAACGAGGGTGAAGTGCCCGTTCGTCGAGCTGTGGGCCGTGCCCGGAAGCGGGACGAACCGCGAAGAGCCCTGCGGGCGCTCCTCGGCCGAGACCGGCGAGCCGGGCGCCTGCCCGAGGAAGAGCCCGGTCAGGACAAGCGGCCGCCCGAAGACGACGGTTCGACGGCCGCGGTCGAGCGTGAGCTGGCCGTTGCCGCACTGGAGGATCCGGTTGCGGGTCCGGACCGGGTCGACTGCGCCGGATCCGACCTGGAAGGTGAGCTTCGGGAAGCGCGCGACGCAGAGCGTCGAGTCGGTCACGCCCGAGCGCACGGACGTTTGCAGATTCACCGTGTGCGCCGCCCAGCCCCCGAGCCAGCAGCCGTCGCAGACGATGTCCGTCGGCGGCTGAGTCGACTTGCCGGCCTCGTTCACGAAGAAGTTCGAGTCGATGAGCCGGTCTTGCTGGCGACCGCAGTCGATCGTGAGGTCGTGGAACGTGATGCGCGCGCCGCCCAGAGCCTGGATCCCGTCCTGGTGGAGCGTCGGTGCCTTCCCGAGGCAGCGGATGCTCCCTCCGCCGACGGTGAGGTCGTGTGCGCCCTGAGCGATCTTGACGCCGTCGGCCGCCCACTGGACGATCTCGAGCCGCCCGATCCGGCCGGTGCACCCGTTGCGGAGGTGGACGGCGTCCTCGAGCTTGCGATTGCCGATCACCGCACGGGTCATCGTCACCTTGACCAGGTCGAGGTCGACCTTGGAGGTGCAGGTCCACGTCTTGTCGACCTGCACGACCTGGTTCCCTCCCGCGTGCGCGCCGTGGGGGACCAGTGCGAGGGCGAGGAGGAGGAGAACGATCACGACCCGACGGGGGACACGGGAGGAGGCTCGGTCGCCGGGGCGACGAGCAGGCGGCCGCGGAGGCGCAGCAGCTCCTTCTCCTCGTCGCCGGCGGCCGTCAACCAGTAGAGGACGCCGTAGACGGGAACGAGCACGAGGGCCGCGGCCAGCACCTCCACGAGAGCGCTCGGCCAGGCGATGAGCACGACGAGTGGCAGGGCGACGAGCACCGCGACGGCGCCCGCGCCGAGCGCGCGGAGCGTCTCCGGCCGGAACGGGTTGATCCCGAAGAGCATTCGCACCTGCGCGAGCTTGATCAGGTTCACGAGCGTGATCGCGCCCGTCGTCGAGCACGCGGCGCCGGTGATGCCGTAGCGCGGGATCAGGACCAGGCAGCCGACGATGTTGAGCGCGGCGACCGCGCAGTTGTTGGCGAGCGTGACGTACGGGCGGCCGGACATGTTGATCATCTGGCCGAGCGGCCCGGTCGCGGCGTTGAAGATCTGCCCCGCGGCCAGGATCGCGAGAGCCGTCGCGCCGGCCGTGTAGGTCGCGCCGAAGAGAGCCAGGAGCGGGCCGGGCACCAGCAGGAGCAGCCCGAACACGGGAATCGCCATCGAGACGTTCCAGTAGGTCACGCGCTTCAACATCATGCCGAGCGTCGCGACGTCCCCGCGTGCGTGCTCCGTGGCGATCCTGGGCGCGAACATCTGCCCGGTTGCGGTCGAGACCGTCTGGGCCGGCGAGAGCAGCCGCTGCACGATCCAGTACACCGCGACCTCGGCCGCCGGGCGCAGACGGCCGACGAGCACCGTGTCCGTCCAGAGGATCGTCTGAAGCAGGAGCGTCGTCAGCGTCTGTGGCACCGAGAACGTCATGAGCGCGCCGAGGCGCCAGTGACGCAAGGTCGGACGGAAGGCACCAGGAAGCGCGCGCGTCAGGAGCGTCGCCGAGACGAAGAGCGTGGCCCAGGACGTGGTCACGAACGCGAGCGCAAGGCCGTCGGCGCCGTAGCCGAGGAGCAGGACCGGCGCGGCGACCGCGATGTTCAGGGCGACCCTCACCGGGCTGAGCAGGGCCGCGTAGCGCATCATGCCGAGGCCCTGCAGCGCCCCGATCGCGACCCGCGTGAGCGCGAGCGCGGGGAGCGAGAGCGCGATCAGGCGCACGAGGTGCGCCGCCCCCGGCTTCTGGAAGAACGACTCCGTCAGCCAGGGTGCCGAGCGGTACATGAGCAGCGCGAGCGCCCAGCTGAACGAGGCGACGACCGCGAACGCCCCCTGCAGAGCTCCGCGCGCACCCTCCTCGTCCCCACGCGACGCGCTGAGTGCGACGAACCGGACCGCACCGACGTCGACGCCGAGAGTGGCGAGCACCTGGGCCAGCAGGACCATGACGAGCGCGAGCGAGTAGAGGCCGAACGGGCTCGCGCGGATCTCATGCGTGATCAGCAGGCTCAGCGCGAACGAGAGCGCCGTGGTCGTGAGAGCGCCGACGACGTTCACAGCCGCGCCGCGCGCCATCGTCCGCGCGTCGGGCGCGAGCTCGGTTCGCATCGCCCGGGGCTCGCTCACAGGGCGAGCGAGCGGGCGCGCAAGCCGATGGCGGCGATCAGGAAGAAGATCAGCGTGCACTGCACGAACGCGAAGGCGTCGAAGGTGAGCATCCCGGCGCCGAAGCCCGCGCAGGCCACCGCGCAGGCGCCGACGAGGTCGCCCGCGGCGCCCCGGATCAGCCTCGCGCCCCCGACGAGCCGGCCAACGCCGCCCCAGACGAACCAGAGCATGCCGACCAGACCGAGGAAGCCGATCGAGACCAGCGAGTTGAGGTACTGGTCGTCGAAGATGATCGGCGCGCCGGTCTTCGGATCGACGATCGCTCCGGGCGTGGTCGAGTCGCGCGTCTTGCCGGTGCCGAGGCCGTGCCCGAAGAACGGCGCCTGCTTCCAGCTACGCAGGCCGGGGGCGATGTCGGCAACCCGGCCGGAGCCCACGGCGCTCGGCCGCCGTGTCTGCGACTGGACGAGCCCGCCCTTCGGGTCGAACGAGCGGTACAGGCTTCCGAGCGTGTGCGGAGAGGCGAAGTGGACCGCAACGAGGAGCACGAGCAGCGCGGGCCAGTAGCGGCGCACGGCGCGCGGCCGGACGAGCAGCGCGACGACGAGCATCGCGAGCCCCATCAGCACGACCGTCCTCGAGATCGTCACGAGCGCGCCGACGGCCAGGAGGCCGCCCACCGCTGCCCAGAGGAGCTTCCCGGCCTCCGCCCGAGCCCGCGAGGCGAGGTAGACGGCCAGCGGGAGCGTCATCGTCAGCGCGGCGCCCAGCGCGATCGGGTGCTGGGCCGAGGCCCGGACACGCAGCCGACCGCCTCGCCGCGCCGTTTCCTTCACGGCGTGCGTCGGCTCGAAGAACGGGAACCACTTGTGAAGGTGGTTGAATACGTCGTAGTGCGTCCGCGACTCGTAGATCGCCGCGATCGCGACGAGAGCACCGCCGAGAACGAGTGCCCGCACCACCAGCTCGGCCGCGGAGACGCTGTCGAGCGTCGAGCAGACGAGCAGGTAGGCGACGAGGAAGCTGAGGAAGTACGTGAGCGACTTGATCGCCTGGGTCTCGAGCCCCGAGTGCGAGAGCGATCGCGCGTTCGCGAGCACGGACGCGACGGCGACCCCGGCCAGCAGGATCACCGGCTTACCCAGGCCTGCCGCCGACACGCCGCGCGTTCCACTCACGATCCCGACGATCCAGGCGCCGATGAACACGATGATCAGGAGCCGGTAGAGCTCCAGCGAGAACGGCAGGCTCACCGGCAGGCGGTAGGTCTTGATCGGCACGAGCCAGACGACCAGGACGAGCAGCGAGATCGCGCTGGCCCAGGACAGCCAGCTCTCGACTCTCGAGTCGGCTCTCGACTCCAGCGACGGCCGTTCCAGCCCGACCGCTGACGCGCTCACGCTATGAGTCCAGCTTGGGCGAGACCGAGGTGACGGTCGCCCGCACCGCGCCGGCCTTCGTAGCCTCCGCGGAGGGTTGGCGCACGCGTCCCAGGACGATCGCGAGGCCGCAGAACCCGAGCAGCACGAGGAAGCCGACGAAGAGCGGAAGCCCGAGCTTCGGGCCCCCGAGCGTTGTCACGGTCGGGGCGGTGAGCGCCTGGATGTCGATCCGCTGCGAGGCGGGAATCCCTTTCGAGCGCTGCTCGGCGACGATCCACTTGGAGAACGCCTCGACCGTCTGCTGGGCGAGCGTGCTCGCGTCGGAGGCCAGCTTCGAGTGTGCCGTGACGTCGATGATCGGCAGCGGCGAGGGGTGGTAGACGCCGTAGGTGTTCGTCGAGGCGTTGTGGGCGACCGCCGTCACCGTCCCCGGGGTCGACCCGAACATCGAGTCCCGGTAGGCGGCGATCTGGACCGACTGGATCAGGAACGGATAGAGGTTCGCCGCGTTGACGACCGTCTGGGTGTCCGGAGCTACGACGCTGGTGTCGGATCCCGACGAGATGATGCTCTTGCGGCCCCGGCGAACCGTCGTCGCGTGCGGCGTCACCTGCGTCTGCCCCGTCCGGAGGTACGGCGCGTTCGGGCTGTTCACGAGCAGCTGCGTCGTCGCGGCGTACCGCTTGTTCGTCTCCGCGCGGTAGACGGCCGTTGCCGCAGCCGCGCCGGCGATCAGCCCGATGACCACGAGCCACCAGAATCTCGCCAGAGCACGGACGTTCGAATTCACAGCGCCCCCACCTCGTTCCTCGTTTCGCGACCCTCCATCACTGACAAAGCGTGCCCCACCCGGCCCGCAAAGGGTATTCGACCCGGACTATAGGCCTATATACCCGAATTTCCTAGAGGCTCCGGGGAAGCGGCGGAAATCCCTTGACTTTCGGCTCTCAATGCGAGATGAAGAGCGGTATATATGAGGGGAGCTCGGGGGTGCGGCGCGGTCGACGTGGTCTGTTCTGCGCTGGTCGGGGCAGTGGCGGCTGCCTGGCTGACCGGCTCGCAGCAGATCGTGGGCGAGGACGTGGTCGAGCAGGCGGCGGCCCCGGTGGAGGCTCCGCTCCCGCTCCGGAGCCACAGGCTCAGGCGGCGCGGCTGGCTGCTCCGGCGAGGATTGCTCCTCGCAGACCTGGTGGCGCTGCTGTGCGCGGTCGTCGTCGTCGACCTTGCCGGGGCCCAGGTGGCGCTCGAGGACCCCGTTCCCTGGGCTCTCGGCCTCGGCGCGTTCTGCGTGTGGGTCCTCCTCGCTCAGGGCTACGGCCTCTACGCGAACGACGAGATCCAGGCGGTGCGGTCGACGGCCGACGACGTCCCCGGCGTGATCCTGCTCGTCACGCTCACGACCTGGATCGGCGTGCTCGTCCTGGAGGTTGCGGGGATCAGCAGCGCCGGACTCGGGCTCGCGATCGTGTTCTGGCTCGCGGCGATCCCGCTGTTGCTGGCCGCCCGTGCGACGGCGAGGTCGGTCGTCCGCCACCGCTTCGTCCCGCGCGAGCGGACGCTGATCGTCGGCGCCGGCCAGGTCGGCTCCGAGATCGCGCGCAAGCTGAGCCGCCGGCCGGAGTACGGCCTCGAGGTGATCGGGTTCCTCGACGACGATCCGCTGCACGATCCGCTGCGCAGCCTCGACGGCGGCCCTCCCCAGCTCGGGGGCACCTCGCGCATCGAGGCCGTCCTCCGCGGGTTCCGGGTGGAGCGCGTGATCTTCGCCTTCTCCCGCCTGCCCGTGAACGAGCAGATCGACCTCTTCCACCGCTGCATGGAGCTCGGAGTACAGGTGGACATCGTCCCGCGGCTGTACGAGGTGATCGGCTCGCGCATGCAGGTGCACGACGTCGAGGGCCTTCCGCTGGTCGGCCTGCGAGCACCTCGCCTCCCGCGCTCGTCGTGGTTGCTCAAGCGCTGCCTCGACCTCTTCGTCTCGGCGGCGCTGCTCGTCCTGCTCGCCCCGCTGTTCGCCTTCGTCGCGCTGCGGATCAAGCTCGAGTCACCCGGCCCTGTCCTGTTTCGCCAGGACCGGGTGGGAGCGGAGGACCGTCGCTTCCGGATCCTGAAGTTCCGCACCATGTACGCAGACGCGGAGGAGCGCAAGGAGGCGCTCGAGCACCTGAACAAGCACACCGAGCCGGGCCCACGGATGTTCAAGATCCCCGAGGACCCGCGCATCACGCCGTTCGGCCGCTTCCTCCGCCGCTGGTCGATCGACGAGCTGCCGCAGCTGTGGAACGTGCTGCGCGGAGAGATGAGCCTCGTCGGGCCGCGCCCGCTGATCCTGGCCGAGGACGAGAACGTGGTCGGCACCGGGCGCCAGCGACTAAGGCTGACCCCAGGGGTGACAGGCCTCTGGCAGGTCCTCGGCCGGAGCGACATCCCCTTCCGGGAGATGATCACGCTCGACTACCTGTACGTCACGAACTGGTCCCTCTGGGGTGACGTGAAGCTGCTGGCGCGGACGATTCCGCGTGTCCTGCAGAAGAGCGGCGCCTACTAGCCGGCATGACACGCAGATCGACCGCGCGGCCGCAGCTGCTGCTCGTCTGCTCGACCGGCGGGCACCTCCTGCAGCTCCTGGCGCTCCGCAAGGCCTGGGAAGGCTTCAGCCGCCTCTGGGTCAGCTTCGACGCGGGCGACACGCGCACGCTGCTCGCCGACGAGGAGGTCGTCTGGGCGCATTCGCCCACGAACCGGAACCTGCCGAACCTGCTCCGCAACGTCGTCCTCGCCTTCCGCGTCGTCGGCCGCACGAGGCCGCGCGTCGTCGTCACGACCGGGGCCGGGGTGGCCGTGCCGTTCGCCTGGGTCGGCCGGATCTTCGGCGCCCGGATCGTCTACGTCGAGACGCTCACCCGGATCGACAGGCCGTCGCTGAGCTACCGGATGACCGCGCCGATCGTCTCGCGCACGTACGTTCAGTGGCCCGAGCTGCAGCGCGCCCTGCCCCGGGCGCGCTTCCGCGGGAACGTCTTCGAGCAGACGTGATCTTCGTCACCCTCGGCACCCAGGCGTATCCGTTCGACCGGCTCCTCCGAGGCCTCGAAGCGATCGACGACGAGGAGCTCGTCGTGCAGGCCGGCGTCTCGACGTTTCACCCGGCCGGTGCAGTCTGGTTCGACTACCTCGAGTACCCGGAGCTCCGCGAGCACGTCCGCCGGGCGCGCGTCGTCGTCTCGCACGCAGGCGTCGGCTCGGTGATGACGACCGTGGCCGAGGGGAAGCGGCCGGTCGTGGTGCCGCGGCTGCACCGCTACGGCGAGGCGGTCGACGACCACCAGGTGCCATTCGCCCGCAGGCTCGCCGAGACCGGGCTCCTCACGCTCGTGGAGGATCCCGCGGATCTGGCCGCGGCGCTCGCCGGGCCGGTGCCGCCGCTCGAGAGAACGCCGGGCGGCGAGAGCCTGCTCGCCGCTGATCTCCGCGCCTACCTCGAAGAGCTCGTCGGCTACTCGACGTAGCCGAGGTCGCGCAGGCGCTCCTCGACCTCGGGCGGGCTCGCGAGCGCCGTCGGTGCCCCGGCAAGGGCGGCTCCGGCGATCTCCTGATCGACGAACTCCGGCGGCCGCGAGTCCAGCAGGGACGGCTCGAGCGCCTCCGCGAGCAGGCGCCCTTCGAGCTCGGCCGGAATCGGCTCGCCGAGCAGGTAGAGGATCGTCGGCGCGACGTCCGCCACCCCGCCATGCAGCTCCGCGCCAGCCCGCGCGGCCGGGCCGGACAGGACGAAGACCCCGTCCGGCCGGTGGCTGCCGACGTACAGCTGGTCCGGGTGCGCGCGGATCGAGATGGTGTCCTCGAGTGTCGGCGTGCGGCGCACGAGGTTGCCCTTGCCGAGCCAGGCGTAGTCGCGGAGCTCGACGATCAGGTCGGGAATCCGGTCGAGCTCGGGCCCGACGAAGAGGTCCTCCCGCCGGTGCACGGCGGCGACGATCCGCTGCCCGTCGGTCCAGCGCAGATCCAGCAGGCGCTCCCGCAGCTCCTCCCTCAGCCGCTCGTACGGCTCTCCGGGCGGGACGACGCCGAACTGCTCCCGGCCCGCGACATTGAGGACGACGCTGCCGAAGCTCCCGTAGGCGAACGCCTGCGTGCGTTGCCAGTCGATCACGCTTGGCGCCCCGAGGCCGTACGCCCGCTCGCGCAGGCCGGGGAGCCGTTGCTTGAGGGAGTAGCGCAGCTCTCTCGGAAGCCTGCGCCACAGCTCGTACAGGCGCCGGGCCGGAAGCCGGGCGGCGTTCCCGTTCGCGTAGCCGGGGGCCGAGGCGTACTCGAGATAGCCCTGCTCGGCCAACCAGGCGTTGAGGTTCACGACCCCCCGAAGCGCGCCGCCGCCGTGATCCGAGACGACGAGGACGTTCGCGTCGTCGCCGAGCCGTCCCAGGAGCTTCCCGACGGTGGAGTCGAGGATCCGGTAGACCTCCGCGACCCTGCTCTCGGGACCCCGCTCCTCCCAGTCGGGCCAGGCGAGGTGGTGGACGTGGTCGGCCGCCATGAAGACGACGAAGAGCAGCTCCGGCGAGTAGCGCGAGACGAGCCAGTCCACGATCGCGGCCTTCTGCGCGCACGACTCCCGTACGAGCTCGACGTCGAGCCTCCCACGGCGGTCGAGCGGGAACGTGTGGTCGAGGAGCAGCCGGCCGAACCGGCTCTGGAGCTCGCCGATCAGGTCGCGGGGCGAGGTCATCCCGTCCTCGCGGGCGGCGGCGTCCATGCCGGCGAGGACGAAGCCGTCGACGTCGGGAGCGGGCCACGTGAACGGGACGTTCACGATCCCGACCCGGCGGCCGGCGGCGGACAGTCGCGACCACACAGCCGGAGCGCGGCTGTGGCTCCCGTTGACGATCCGGAGGCCGTAGCCGGTCTCGTCGCGCTCGGTGAAGTCCCAGATCCCGTGGCGGCCGGCGTTGACCCCCGTGGTCATGGTCGTCCAGGCCAGCGGCGTCAGCGGGTGCGTCGTCGAGCGAAGCGACCCGCGCGCGCCGCCGTCGAGGAGCCGCGCCAGGGTCGGGAGCTCGCCGGCCTCGACCAGCGGATCGATCACGTCGAAGGTGGCCGCGTCCAGCCCGATCACCGTGAGAGCCGGGATAGACATGAATATCAGTGTAGGCGAGCGGGATTGATCGCTCCGAACGGGACTACACTCAGGTGGAGGTGGGGGTGAAGGTCATACTGATCGGGCTGGACTGCGCCGAGCCTTCGCTCGTGCTCGAGCGCTGGCGCCAGGACCTCCCCACGCTCGCCGGCCTGATGGAGCGCGGCCGGTACGGGCGCCTGCGGTCGGTGGTGCCGCCGATCACGGTGCCGGCCTGGTCCTGCATGATGTCGAGCCGCTCGCCCGGTGACCTCGGTATCTACGGCTTCCGCAACCGGACCGACCACTCGTACGACGGCCTGGGCATCGCCGACGGCTCGGCGGTGAAGGCCCCGCGCCTCTGGGATCTCGCGACCAGGTACGGCAAGCCGTCGATCGTGCTGGCCGTCCCGGGCACCTACCCGCCGCGCCCGCTCAACGGCGTCCTCGTGAGCTGCTTCCTGACTCCCTCGCTCGAGAGCCGATACACGCACCCGCCGCAGCTCGCCCGCGAGGTCGAGCAGGTCGTCGGCGAGTACCGGTTCGACTGCGAGAACTTCCGCACCGACGACAGGGACGACCTGCTCCTCCAGGTCTACGAGATGACCGACAAGCGCTTCCACCTCGCGGAGCACCTCCTCGACACGAAGCCCTGGGAGCTGTTCGCGATGGTGGAGATCGGCCTCGACCGCATGCATCACGCGTTCTGGAAGGACATGGACCCCGCGCACCCGCTACACGAGCCCGGGAGCCCCTACGAGAACGCGATCTTCGACTACCACCGCCATCTCGACTGTCTGATGGCGCGCCTGCTGGAGCGCGCCGACGAGGACACCGTCGTCCTCGTCGTCTCGGACCACGGCGCACGCGCGATGGAGGGCGGGATCCGCCTGAACGAGTGGCTGCGCCGCGAGGGCCTGCTGCGGATGCTGCAGGAGCCGGACGGGGTCAGCTCGCTACAGGAGGCCGGGGTCGACTGGGCGGAGACGACGGCCTGGGGCGAGGGCGGCTACTACGGCCGCGTCTTCCTGAACGTGAGCGGCCGCGAGCCGCAGGGGATAGTCCCTCCGGGCGAGGTCGAGCGCGTCCGGGACGAGCTCGCCGTGCGCCTGGAAGCGATTCCTGGGCCGGACGGGGCGCCGCTCGGCACCAGGGTCTACCGGCCCGAGGAGCTCTACGAGGAGGTCAACGGCATCGCGCCGGACCTGCTCGTCTTCTTCGGCGATCTCGCCTGGCGGGCAGTGGGCACCGTTGGCGGCGGCAACGGCCTGCACACCTTCGAGAACGACACCGGCCCGGATGGAGCCAACCACGCGCAGGACGGCCTCCTGATCATCGCCGGGCCCGGAATCGAGCCCGGTCCCGCCGACGGGATGCACCTCCTCGACGTGGCGCCCACGGTGCTCGAGCTGCTCGGAATCGAGCCGCTGCCGTCGATGCGCGGGCGGAGCCTGATCGGCTAGCAGCTTCCGCCGAGAGCGAGCGTCCGGCTGCTCTGCGGCGCGAACCCGGCGGCGACGTCCCGTCCGAGAACGCTCACGCGAACGAGGGTCCGGCCAGAGCTGCCGCGCCACGGGAACGACACGGCCCCGGATGCGCCGGGCAGTCTCGCCGCTACGTGCTTCCACCGGCCCCGCAGCCGGCACTCCAGCGTCAGCTTCGAGGCGGCGGCAGCGGGCACCAGCCTGGCGCGAACCCGTCCGCCGCCCGCGGCGACGGAGATGGTCGGCTTCACGTCCACGGTCACGAGCGCGGACCGGATTCGCCCGGCCTCGATCGAAGCGCGGAGCCTCCCGCCGCGCGTGAGCCGCACCGTCGTCGAGAACCGGCCGTTCTGGCCGCTGGTCACGACCTTGAGCTTCGTCCAGACGGCACCGCCGCCCGCGCGGAGCTCGAGCAGGACCGGCGTGCCGTGCAGGCTCGCGACGCCCTTGAGGACGAGCGCGCGGCTGCGGGCCACCGCCGTCGGGCGCGCGCTCAACGAGACGTGCCCGGAGAACCTCACGACGATCTGGCCGGTGTACCGCTTGGGGCCGGTCTGGCGGTACCCGTACGTGCTCGTGCGACTCGTGAACGTCGTCGTATAGGTCGAGCCGGGCGGGATCGTCTCGACCCGGAGGTCCGGGTACCGCGACGTGATCCCGTGCGGAACGGCGTCGGCATTGCGGAACTCGACCGTGTCGCCCCAGTTGACCGTGGCCGTGGCCGGATTCGGGCCTTTGGCACCGAGCGACACCGAGAGGGTGCCGGCGAGCGCGTAGCCCGCCGCGCCGAGCGCGAGCGACCCGGCCACGGCCAGCACGCCTCGTGCCACTGCTCCCCTGCTCATGATCGTGCGACTCCCTTCCCTCGTCCTCGGCCAAATCGTAGAGGCGCGGGGGCGAGCATGCCACCCCCGGAACTCCGAGGGGCCGCCCGGAGGCGGCCCCTCGTGAGTCGAACGCTTGCTTCGCGCTTACGGAGTGACCGTGAGCGTCTGTGGAGCGATCGTGCTGCCGGGCGTGGTGCTGGACGTCATCGTCGCGTCCGAGTGCCACGTGCCGGTCTTCTTGCTCGTGATGTCGAACGGGATGGTCACCGACCCACCCGCGGTCGGCCCGCTGAGTACCGGCCGATACTCCGTGTTGTTGGCCGGTGCCGAGCTGATGTTCTTCCCGCTGGTGCCGTCGCGGTTCTCCGCGCCCCAGTTGATCGCGGAGCCCGGATCGCCGGCGCCTGCGTTGGCCGTGCCGTACGAGATCGTCAGCTGCTCGGTGCCGCCCACCTGGATCCAGATCTCACCGGTGTGCGTGGTCGAGTTGCTGAAGTTCTTCACGGCCTCGAAGTCGACGACGATCCAGCTGTTCACGCCGTCGCTCAGCACGTTCACGAGGATCACGTTGTTCGTACCCGAGCCGCCCGTGGTGTTGAGATCGGTCCAGAACGGAGCGATCACGTTGTTCGGCCGGGCCGGGTTCGGGAACGTCTGCGGGAAGAAGTTCACATCCGAAGCCGTCCCTCCTCCGATCACGACGTAGCCGTTCGTGACGACGCCGATCCTGCTGTACGTCTCGCCGCCGTAGTTGAACGCCGGCACGTTGACGTTTGTGAGCGCGTCGTCGCCGCCCGGGATGACCAGGTTTCCGCCGAAGCTCGAGAGCGGCAGGTAGCCGCCCGCCGGGCCTCCGCCGGTGATGTTGTTGATCGCGGTGACCTGCGGCGGGATCGCCGGCGAGAGCGTGCCGTTCCACTGGACGCCGTCACCGGAGCCGATGACCGAACCCGGCAGGCCCACGTTGCTGTACTGCAGCGGCTTGCCGGACTCGCGCGGCGAGACGTTGAGCGACGCGGTGCTCGACGACTGTCCCAGGTTCGCCACCGTTGCGGTGCAGTGGGACACGCCGCTCTTGGCCACGAAGCTCGTGGGTGAGCACGAATTGCTCATCGTCACGCTGCCCTGCTGCTTCACGAAGGCGACCGGAATCGTCACCGTGTTCCCGCCCGCGCTCGGCGTGAGGTTGATCCGGCCCTGATACTGGCCGTTCGCCACGTCCGGGGCGCTGATCGTGATCGGGAACGTGAGGCTGTCGTTCTTGCCGATGTGCAGGTCGTGGTTCTTGTTGCCGACGGTGATGTCCACACCCGCCGGCTCCGTGATCGAGACCGCCATGTTCTGGGTCTTGCCGGAGACGTTGATCGCCGTCCGCTGGGTCGAGATCGAGCCGCTCATCGTCGTGGCGTCGATGCTCGGGATGTTCAGGTCGATGCGGTGCAGGGTGTCCGTTCCAGCGGCGACGAAGTCCGCGTACGTCTCGTTGAAGAGGAGCGTCGGATTCACCGCGCGGTCGGCGCGGATCGACCCGGCACCCATGTCGAACACGCCGGCCGGAGTGACGCCGTCCTCCTTGACGACGGACTGCACGGACGACGTCATCAGCGCCGACTTGATCTCCTCCGGCGTCCAGCTCGGATGCGCGGCCTTGACGAGGATCGAGACGCCTGCCGCGTGCGGGCTCGACATCGACGTGCCGGCGATCGCCATGTACAGATTGCCTGGCGGGCCGTTGTCGGCCGTCGTCTGGTCAGGCTGCGGCGTCGTCCCGGCGAGCACCTGCACGCCCGGAGCCGTCACGTCCGGCTTGATCCAGTCGCTGGTCGGGCCGCGCGACGAGAACGAGGCCATCACGTCGGCCTGTCCCGGCTGTGCGGTGCCCTGCGCCCACGTCGCCATCACGTTCGTGTGGCTGGTGACGAAATTGGCGATCGAGTTCGAGTTGAACTGTGTCTGGATCGCCGGCAGGTAGTGGTTGTCCGACTCCAGGTCAGTGACCGCAGCCGACTGGTTGAACAGGATCATCCCTACCGCTCCGCCCGCGAGGACTCTGCGGCCCTTGTCGATGCGGCCGTTGTTCCCGCGTGAGCAGACCACGACCTTGCCCGTAGCCAGGCCCGGCGCGAGGGTGGACTGGCAGAGCGCGTCCTCGCCCGGAAGGGTTGCCGCCATGACGACGGGTGTCGGGCTCGAGATGCCGTTGGTCAGCGTCACGCCCGGAACGTCCAGCGTGGCGCCGCCGTCAGCAGTCAGATGCAGCGTGGAGCGGAACTCGCGCGGGCCCGCCGAGGCGCCCACGGTCGTCGTCCACGGCCCGCCGTGGTCGGAGGTGCCGGCCCCCGGGCCGGCGTTGCCGGCGGAGGCGTTGACCGAGATGCCGGCATTCGTGGCATCCAGGAACGCAAGCTCGACCGGGTCGGTGTACGGCGAGCCGCCGCCCGAGATCGAGAAGTTGATCACGTTGACGCCGTCGGCGATCGCCTGCGCGACAGCCGAGACGGAGTCCGAGCCGAAGCAGCCCTGAACGAGGCACACGCGATACTCGATCACGTGCGCACCGGGGGCGATCCCGCAGACCGGACCGCGCTCGACGCCGTAGAGGACGGCAGAGGAGACGCAGTCGCCGGCCGCGGTCGTCGTCGTATGCGTGCCGTGACCCTCGGAGTCACGCGGCGAGCACACGTCGGTCGTGTCGTTGCAGAACTCCTGCCCGTCCGAGCCGATCGCGGCCATGTAGGTCGCGGTCTTCGCGTACGCCCCGATCAGCTTGTTGTTGCAGGCGAACGTCGGGCCCAGGTGGGCCGTGTCGGTGCCGTCTCCGAACTGGCAGCCCTTGAGGCCGCCGGCCGGTGCGGAGATTCCCGCAGGCGAGAGCATCGGATGCTCCGGCCAGACGCCCGTGTCGATGTCGCCGAAGACGACGTTCGAACCCGCGTTCGCCGAGCCGCCGAGCGAGGGCCAGACGCTGGTCGCGCCGATGAACGACGTGTTGTCGTCGAGTGGGTGGTTGAGCGTGTCCTTCTGCACGGCGACCACGCCGCGGGCGCCGAGCAGCGCCGCGACCTTGTTCGCCGGCACGCGTGCGGCGACGCCGCCATAGGCCATTCGGAAGCTCTGCCCGAGCCTGATCTGCGGCACGGCCTTCCGAAGCGCCTTGTCGATCTTCTTGATCCGCTTCGCGGCGTAGGCCTGGTAGGCCTTCACCGCCTTCTTGTTCTTCCGCAGCGACTTGTGCGTCACGCGGGGACTCGTGGCCTTCAGGCCGTGGATCGTCCCCGCGTAGCTCGCCGTCGGCGTGAACGCGTACTTGATGACGACGTTGATCATCTTCGAGTCGGTTCTGCCGAGCAGCGACTTGTCGGTCTTCGCGACGTAGCCGCTGGCGGACTTCCCGACCGCGTAGGTCGACGTCGCCGTGAGATTGGTGCCCGCCGCAACACTCAGCTCGTGGCCGGACCCCGAGGCGACGCCGCTTCCGACGAAGCTCAAGAGACCGGCCGAGAGCGTTGCTGCAACGAGGTACACCACCCGGCGTCGCCGGGCCAGCATGTCTCGCAACAAGTTCTCCAACTCCCCTCTTCCCATTCCCAGCACGTTTTCCCCGTATGGATGCCCACCATGGGGGCCGTCAGGCGGGATCTTTGTACGCCTTGCCCGCTCAGTCAAGACCCGGTATCGGATTCGATGTTTCGGCTTCGCTCTGCGGATCCGGCTCGAGAGACCGAATTGCATATGGAGAGGTCTATCCCGTGGGTGAGGGGCCGCCCGGAGGCGGCCCCTCGGTGCCACGAGCCGTCGCCTTGCGCTACGGCGTGACGGTGATCGGGCTGACCACCTGCGTCAGTCCCGGTGTCTGATTGGACGACATCGTCGCGACGGAGGTGTACGAGCCCACCTTCTTCGACGTGATGTCGTACGGGATGGTCACCGAGCCGCCGGGCGTCGGTGAGCCCATGTTGACCTGCACCGACGTGCCGTTGCCCGGGTACGAGTCGAGCGAGATGCCGCTCGACCCGTCGCGGTTCTCCGCGCCCCAGTACTTGGAGCCCGGGGGGTTGTCCGGATCGCCGGCCCCGTTCGGGCCGTACGCGATCGTGGTCTGCTCGCTTCCGGCGCCACTGCCTCCCGTGCCGCCGGGGAGCCGGATCCAGACCTCGAACGTGTGCGTGTCAGACGTGTCGTAGTTCCGGACCGCCTCCCAGTCGCAGACGATCCAGTTGTCGGTGCCGTCGCCGAGGAGGCCGATGTACATGTTGCCCCCGAACGACGGGTTGAGATCGGTCCAGAACGGCGCGACGACGTTGTTCGGTCGCGCGGGGTCCGGGAACGTCTGCGGGATGAAGTTGACGTCGTTCGAGTTGCCGCCGCCGACGACGACGTAGCCGTCCGAGACCATGCCGACCGACGTGTACGGCTCGCCGCCGTAGTAGAAGGTCGGCACCCCGAAGTTCGAGATCGTCTCGTCACCGGTGCCGGCGATCGGCGTGATCCCGAACGACGAGAGCGGGATGTATCCGTACGGCTGACCGCCGGGCGTGATGGACAGCACCGGGGGTGCGAGCGCCGGCGAGAGCGTTCCGCTCCACTGGACGCCGTTGCCCGAGCCGATGACCGTTCCTGGCAGGCCGACGTTCTTGTAGGTGAGAGCGCCGCCCTTCTCGCCCTGCGCGACGTTCAGCGACGTGAGCGCAGCGACCGAACCGAGGTTCTGGACGCTCGTCATGCAGTGCGAGCTGCCGGTCTTCGCCGTGAAGGAGCTCGGCGAGCACGTGCTCGACAGGGTCACGTTCCCCTGCTTCTTGACGAACGCGACGGGCATCGTGACCGTGTTCGAGCCGTTGGCCGGGACCAGGTTGATCCGGGCGAAGTACTGCCCGTTCGCAATCGTCGGCGCGCTGATCGTGATCGGGAACGTGAGCGACCCGTTCTTGGGGATGCTCAGGTCGTGGTTGTTGTTCCCGACGGTGATCGTCACGCCGGCAGGCTCGCTGATCTGGACCTGCAGCTTTTGGCTCTTCCCTGAGACGTTGATCGCCGTCCGCTGTGTCGAGATCGACCCGCTCATCGTCGTGGCGTCGATGCTCGCGAGGTTCAGGTCGATCCGGTGCAGCGTGTCGGTGCCCGCAGCGACGAAGTCCGCGTAGGTCTCGTTGAAGACGACGGTCGGGTTGACCGCGCGGTCGACCTGGACGCGGCCTGCGCCCATGTCGAACGGGTTGGCCGGAGTGACGCCGTCCTCCTTGACCACGGAAGGAACCGCCGAGGTCATCAGGGCCGACTTGATCTCCTCGGGAGTCCACGACGGATGAGCCGCCTTGACGAGCGCGGAGGCGCCCGCCCCGTGCGGGCTTGCCATCGAGGTTCCCGCGATCGCCTGGTAGAGGTTGCCTGGCGGCCCGTTGGTCGGAGTCGTCTCGTCCGGCTGCGGGGTCATGCCGGCGAGCACCTGGACACCAGGTGCCACGATGTCCGGCTTGATCCAGTCACCGACCGGCCCACGGGACGAGAACGCTGCCATCTCGTCGGCAAGGCCCGGCTGCGCGGAGCCCTGAGCCCACGTCGCCATCACGTTCGTGTGGCTGTTGACGAAGTTCAGAAGGTCCGTGTCGGGCCCGTTCACGTGGATCGCCGGCAACCAGTGGTTGTCCGACTCCTGGTCCTCGTTGATCGGGTTGTAGAGGATCATCCCGGCCGCACCGCCCTGCAGGACGTTGAAGCCCTTGTCCACGCGGGCGTTGACGCCGCGCTCGCACATGACGACCTTGCCGGTCGCCGTGCCCGGTGCCAGCTGCGACTGGCAGAGAGCATCCTCCCCGGGCAGGTTCTGCGCGAGGACGACGGGGGTCGGCGTGCTGATCCCGTTCGTCAGCGTCACGCCGTTCGGCATGTCGAACGTCGCGCCGCCGTCGGCAGTCAGGTGCAGGGTCGAGCCGAACGTGCGCGGGCCTGTCGAAGCGCCCACCGTCGTCGTCCACGGCCCACCGTGATCCGAGGTGCCCGCGCCGGGGCCGGCGTTGCCGGCAGCGGCGTTGACCGAGATCCCCGCGTTCGTGGCATCCAGGAACGCGAGCTCTACCGGGTCGGTGTACGGGTCCGCACCGCCCGAGATCGAGAAGTTGATGACGTTGACGCCGTCCGCGATCGCCTGCTGGACGGCCGCCACCGAGTCGGAGCTGAAGCAGCCCTGCGCCAAGCAGACGCGGAACTCCTCCACGTGCGCGCCCGGCGCGATTCCGCATACCGGACCGCGCTCGACGCCGTAGAGGACGGCCGAGGAAACGCAGTCCCCTGCGGCCGTGGTCATCGTGTGCGTCCCGTGGCCCTCGGGGTCACGCGGCGAGCACACGCCGGTCGAGTTGTTGCAGAACTCCTGTCCGTCCGAGCCGATCGTGGCCATGTAGGTCTGCGTGAACGCGTAGGCCCCGATCAGCTTGTTGTTGCACGCGAACGTCGGGCCCAGATGGGCCGTGTCGCTCCCGTCGCCGAACTGGCAGCCCTTGAGGCCGCCCGCCGGGACGGGCATTCCCGCGGGAGAAAGCATCGGATGCTCGGGCCAGACGCCCGTGTCGAGCACGCCCACGACGACGTTGTTGCCGGCGTGGCTGGCGCCCCCGAGGGACGGCCACACGTTGGTCGCCCCGATGAACGACGTGTTGTCGTCGAGCGGTTGGTTCAGCGTGTCCTTCTGCACTGCGACCACGCCGGGAGTCGCGAGAAGCGCCTTCACCCTGTTCGCAGGCAGACGCGCCGCGACGCCGCCGTAGGCCATCGTGAAGCTCTGCCCGATCTTGATCGACGGAACGGCCTGCCGGACCTTCGAGTCGATCGACTGGATCCTGCCTCTGGCGTACGTCTGGTAGGCCTTGACGGCCTTGGTGTTGTTCCTGATCGACCTGTGCGTCACCCGAGGGCTCGTCGCCTTCAGGTGCCTGACCCCGCCGGCGTAGGTCGCCGTGGGGACGACTGCGTACTTGATCATCACGCTGACCGATCGTGAGCTGGTCTGACGCACCAGCGACTGGTCCGTCTTCGCAAGCCAGCCGCTCGCCGACCTCCCGACCGTGTAGGTCGAGGTCGGCGTCAGCCTCAGGTGGCTAACGGTCAACGCTTTGCCGGACCCGGAGGCGACGCCGATCACGACGAAGCTCAGAAGCCCGACAAGGAAAGTGGCCGCGACGAGATAACGCGCTCGGCGATGCCGAGTCACCGTCGTTCGCACCAACTTCTCTTCTCCCCTCTGCCAGCCCGTTTTCCCCGGATGGAAAGTGCAATCGGGGCCGTTGCGCGAGATCTTGGTACGTCGCGCCTAATCAGTCAAGCGATATCAGTCGACTAGCCGTTCGAGGAGACCGGCGCGCCGTCGAGGAGCTCGCGGGCGCGGGCGCGCGCCTCCTCGTCGTGCGTGCGCCAGAGGCGCTCGACGAGCGCGCGGACGACCTCGCGTATGCCGACCATCCCGAGCAGGTTCTCACCCTCGAGCACCGGTAGGTGGCGGATCTTGCGCTCGCCCATCAGGCGGGCCGCGTCGAGGATGTCGTCGTCGGGAGCGAGCGTCACGAGCTGGCGGGTCATCACGTCGCCGACCTGGACCTCTGCGAAGCCGGGGCCCTCGCTGACCAGCCTGAGCACGTCGCGCTCCGTGAAGATCCCGACGAGTCGCTCCCCCTCACAGACGGCGACCGAGCCCACGGTCTCCTCGATCATCCGCGCGATCGCGACCTGAACGGTGTCGTCCGGCGAGACGGTCACGACCCGGAACGCCATCACATCAGCAACAGCCACCGCCCTAGAGTCTAAACGCACAAGTCACGGTGCTACCATCGCCGGCCTCGGGCCGGGCCCCGTGCGGTGGGAGCTTGTGAACCGCGTCAGATCCGGAAGGAAGCAGCGCTAAGCAATCCCTCCCAGGCGTGCGGTGCGCCCGGCCCGGGTCTCTCAATCCCGCTTCGATAAGCTCGCGGCATGGCCGCCCTGTACCGCAAGTACCGCCCCCAGGACTTCTCCGAGGTGGTGGGCCAGGAGGCGGTCGTGCGGACGCTTCAGAACGCGATCTCCCACGAGCAGATCCGCCAGGCGTACCTGTTCTCGGGGCCGCGCGGGACCGGTAAGACGTCGCTGGCGCGGATCCTCGCCAAGGCGCTGAACTGCGAGCAGGGGCCGACGCCGAGCCCGGACAAGACCTGCCACGCGTGCCGCGCGATCGCCGAGGGCACCTCGCTCGACGTCGTCGAGATGGACGCGGCCTCGCAGCGCGGGATCGACGACATCCGCGAGATCCGGGAGCGCGTCGTGCTGCAGCCGGTCGAGGGCCGCTACAAGGTCTACATCCTCGACGAGGCGCACCAGCTCACGGACGCCGCCTTCAACGCGCTCCTGAAGCTGATCGAGGAGCCCCCGCCCCACCTCGTCTTCGTCTTCTGCACGACCGATCTCTCGAAGATGCTGCCGACCGTCCGCTCGCGCTGCCAAACGTTCGCGTTCTCGCGCCCTCGTCTGCCGGAGCTCGTGCAGCTGCTACGGCGGGTGGCCGACGGCGAGGGGATCGAGGCGCCTGACGCGGCGCTGTCGCTGATCGCGCGCTCGGCGCGCGGCTCCTACCGCGACGCGGTCTCGACGCTCGACCAGCTCGGCGCGGCGACCGAGAAGCAGGTCACGGTCCCGGCGGTCATGCAGCTGCTCGGCGCGGTCGAGGAGGAGGCGCTGTTCCGGCTCTGCGACCTGGTCGTCGACCGAGACACGGCCGGCGCGCTGACGTTCATCGAGGAGCTCTCGGAGCAGGGGCAGGATCTCGGGCGGCTCGTCACCGACCTGCTCGAGCACCTGCGCCACCTGATGCTCGTTCAGCACCTCGGCGAGGTGCCTGAGTCCCTGCCGGTGACCGACGAGACGCGCGACCGGCTGAAGGAGCAGGCGAACCAGCTCGGCGAGGCGACCGTGCTCCGGCTCTGCGACCTGCTCGCCGTGGCGGTCGAGGACCTGCGCCAGGGCGGCGACCCGAGGCTCCCGCTCGAGCTCGCGTTCGTGAAGGTGACGCGCCCGGCCGCCGACCTGTCGCGCGAGTCGACCGCCTACCGGCTGGAACAGCTGGAGCGCGGTGTCCATTCCGGCCATGACCCGGGGACAGTCCCTCGGCCGCGGCCGGAAGAGACTGGTCCTGGCCCGGCGGAGGAGGCGATCGAGCCGGTTGGGCCGCCCTCGCTCGAGCTCGAGCAGCTGCAGGAGGCCTGGCAGCGGACGATCCTGCCCGCGGTCGAGGAGAAGTCGATCCCGACCGCATCGGTCCTGCGCGAGGCGCACCCGAAGGGGCTTGCCGGCGACACGCTCACGGTCGAGTTTCCGCGAGAGGCCTCGTTCCACCGACAGCTGGCCGAGGAGCCGAAGAACGCGACGCTGCTCGCCGAGGCCCTCTACGAGGTGACCGGCCGTCATCTCGACCTCGCGTTCGAGGTCGGAGAGAACGGCGGCGAGGCCGAGTCGGAGCCGGAGCAGCCGCAGACCGAAGAGGATTTCATCGAGCTGGTCAAGGGAACGTTCGACGCGCACGAGGTGGAGGAGCCGGAGCAATGAGTGGGATGGACATGAACAAGATGCTCGAGCAGCTCCAGCAGATGCAGGCGCAGATGGAGCGGGCTCAGGAGGAGCTCAAGGACGAGATCGTCCAGGCAACGGCCGGAGGCGGCATGGTCATCGTGACCGCAACGGGCGCCGGCGAGATCCGCGAGATCAAGATCGACCCGAAGGCGATCGACCCGGACGACCCCGAGCTGCTCGCCGACATGGTCGTCGCGGCGGTGAACGAGGCGCTCCGTTCCTCGCAGAGCCTCGTCGAGGCCAAGCTCGGCCCGGCGCTCGGCGGGCTCCACGGCCTCGGCCTCCCGGGTCTCTGAGATGAGCGAGACCTACGACCAGCTGCGCGCCGCTCCCGCCTTCGACGGGGTTTCGGACGAGACGCTGACCCGGCTCGCAGACGTCGCCACCGAAGCAGAGTTCCCGGCCGGGCACGTCCTGATCGAGTACGACACGCCGGCTGCCGGGCTCTACCTGATCCTGGAGGGCCGCGTCGCCGTCCACGCCCCCGGCGCGCAGCTCGAGCGCGGGCCCGGAGAGGTGATCGGTGAGCGCGCGCTCGCGATCGGCGGGACGCGCGGAGGCCGCGTCAGCGCGCTCACCGACGTCCGCTGCCTCGGCATCGCCCGCGAGCATGTCGACGAGGACCTCGCCGCGCAGCTGCTCGAGCAGTACCCCGAGGCCTGAGCCCAGAGACGCGTTCGGGCCTGGTGCCCTCGCATCGACCGGTCATTTCAGACGGCCGCGCGGGCCGAGCCCGTACGCCCTGGTGTCGGCATCGCAAGCGATGCCTTTGACGACGGGCCGCGCAGGCACAATCCAGCCATGTTCAGCCCGTCCGTCGACAACCTCGTCGCGCAGCTGACGCGGCTCCCGAGCGTGGGCCAGCGAACGGCGCAGCGGCTCGCGTTCCACATCCTCCGCGTGCCGAAGGACGAGGCGCTCGCGCTCGCGGCGGCGATCGCCGAGGTCAAGGAGCGCGTCCGCTTCTGCCGCGAGTGCGGGAACCTGACCGAGGAGGAAACCTGCGAGATCTGCCGCGACGCGCGTCGCGACCACACGACGGTCTGCGTGGTCGAGCAGCCGGCCGACCTGATCTCGCTCGAGCGCACACACGAGTACCGGGGCCTCTACCACGTGCTCGGCGGCGCGCTCTCGCCGCTCGACGGGGTCGAGCCCGAGCACCTGCGAATCGACGAGTTGCTCGGCCGCGTCGAGCGGAACGGCGTCGAGGAGGTCGTGCTCGCGACGAACCCGAACATGACCGGCGAGGCGACCGCCGCCTACCTGGCCGACCGCCTTCGCGGCCGCGTCCGCGTGACGCGCCTGGCGAGCGGCCTCCCGGTCGGCGCCGACCTCGAGTACGCGGACGAGGTCACGCTCGGCAGGGCGCTCTCCGGCCGGCGCGAAATGTAGAGCCGCGAGCCCCTTCCCTACACTTCCTGCCGTGACGACCACCCAATTCGAGGCCCTTCCCGCCGTCGAGGGCGCGGAGCCGCGACTCGGGACGCTCGTGATGAAGTTCGGCGGCACGTCCGTCGCCGACCCGGCCAAGATCAAGGACGTAGCGCGCCGGCTCGTCGCCGCCCGCGGTGAGGGGCACCGCGTCGTCGCCGTGCTCTCCGCGATGGGCGACTCCACCGACGACCTCGTCCGCCTGGCACACGAGGTCTCGCCCCAGCCGAAGCCACGCGAGCTCGACATGCTGATCTCGGTCGGCGAGCGGATCTCGTGCGCGCTGGCCGCGATGGCGATCTACGACCTGGGCGCAGAGGCGATCTCGCTCACCGGCTCGCAGGCGGGGATCGTGACCGACACGGTGCACGGCCGCGCGAAGATCGTCGACGTCCGCGCCCGCCGGATCCACGAGGCGCTCGACCAGGACCGGATCGTGCTCGTCGCCGGCTTCCAGGGCGTTTCCACCGATTTCGACATCACGACCCTCGGCCGCGGCGGCTCGGACACGAGCGCCGTCGCAGTCGCGGCGGCGCTGCGCGCCGACGTGTGCGAGATACTCACCGACGTCACCGGCGTCTTCACGAGTGACCCGCGCATCGTCCCCAACGCGCGCAAGCTCGCGCGGATCTCGTACGACGAGATGCTCGAGATGGCGAGCCTCGGCTCGAAGGTGCTGCAGATCCGTTCCGTGAAGTTCGGCAAGCAGTTCCGTGTTCCGATCCACGTGCGCAGCACGTTTTCAGACGAGGAGGGCACCTGGGTGGTTCCCGAGAGCGAGATCATGGAGCGCCTGGTGGTGTCGGGCGTGACTTACAACCGCGCCGAGGCC
>DATIXI010000054.1:0-12042 GCA_035518635.1 Gaiellaceae bacterium | reverse complement strand
GGGAGCGTCGCCGTCGCTCTCTCGATGGCGGCGACCATCCACGATTCGACGGGCGCTGGGGGGTCGTGGTGCTCCGGCAACTCCTCGACCTCGGCGCGGCTCAGGCCAAGCCAAACGGTGTGCTCGTCAGTGCTGACCCTGGTGACGGCCCCGGCCGGAACGACGTGATGGCTGTGGCGGAGGTTATGCAGGTGGCTGACGACGAGGTAGCTCTCGCCGGGTGCATAGCTTGCCCACGAGACCTTTCCCGCCTGCCCGTCGGTCGCCTCGACTCGAAAGCCCTTCACGCTGTCCTCCGACGCAAGCATTCCGTCCGCAAAAGACCACAGCGCCTGGCTCCGTTGCTCCCGCTCGTCCATCGTCTGTCCACCTTAGACCTCTCGAACGGGATGTCGAGTGACATTCCGGCACGCTGGCCCAAGCAGGTGCTGCTCCACTCGGACAGGCGTCCCGCCTAGTTGATTGCGTGCGCCACGCGGAAGAACGGTGTTACGCCAACGGTGGATGGGCGCGAGGGCACATAACACGGCGGCGCACCGTTGACGGGTAGGCGAAAGAGCGGTGACGTACCAGCGCGACCGATCACGAGCGCCCGTGGCGGAGCGCCGTTCACTCCGAGCGAGTTCGAGCCCGGCCCGCACCAGTTCTCCCACATGACGCGCAGCAGCACGGTCCGGTGAGGACGGATCGTGCGCACCGGGACTTCGCCGGCAAAGAGCCGCTGGCGACCGTAGCGAACACGCTGCCTGTGTGCTGGCGCGATGAACCGCACCTCGATACGTCGCGGGAGCACGCACGCCCTCCTTGACGTGATCCGGATCACCCCTTCAGCGGCCGA
The DNA here is from genome assembly GCA_035518635.1 of Gaiellaceae bacterium. Taxonomy (GTDB): domain Bacteria; phylum Actinomycetota; class Thermoleophilia; order Gaiellales; family Gaiellaceae; genus AC-32. The sequence continues at coordinate 11,204 of DATIXI010000054.1, read as the reverse complement.
ACCAGCCGGCTGGAAGACAGGGAATGGATCGCGGTGGAGATCGAGCGCTCTACATGCGCTCGGCGTTCCGTTCGGCTTCGCCGGCACAGCGGAGGCCACCGCTGTCGCGGCCGCGACCGACGCCAGAACAAGGAGGGTGCAGCGCAACATCGACACCTGAGACCCTACTCCGCCGCGCTCGCCCCTTCTGGTGACATTCCCGCACGCTGGCCCAGGCCACGCGAGCTGTCACGCCCGCTCGACGACGGCCCACCCAATCACGACGAGCACAAGAAGTGCAGCCAAGCCGACGAAGTAGTTAGCGAGGGCCCGGGCGAAGCGGTCATCGTGCTGCCTTTCTGCGCTCGCGCTGACCCAGCGCGAGAAAGCGAAGCTGCTAAGGATGAACACTAGGCCGATCACCGCCCCGAGCGACGGATGCCCGACGGCGTACCCGAAGGCCAACGCGATCACCACCGGGATCGTCCGCCAGAAGGCGATCACAACGAGCCACCAGGGCCGGAGATTCTCTCGCGGAGCGGTCACCCGTTGAGTATCGGTCGTCGGGCGACATTCCCGCACAGTGGTCCAGCCGACGGAACCGCCGCCGCCTCAACTCGTGCAGCTGCAACGCCGATGCGCAGGGGATGGAGATCGTCGCCCTCGACGTCGCCCTGCTCGTCGGAGCGCTGGCCGCGGTGCGATGGGCGAGCAAGGCGTACACGCGCTTCGCGCCTCTGTCTGCTGCGCTGGTCGCAGCGGCCACCTTCGTCCTCGTACGCGATCACTACGACCTGGAGGACTCGGCCTTTCTCCGTACCTTGGGCCTGTTCTGCGCCATCGCCGCAGCGATCACAGCGGCGTCTTGCCTTGCGGTAAGGCGAGGCCGACGCACCTCGGCGGAGTACGCGACGGTCGCGGCAGTACTTGTCCCTGTGCTGTTCGGTGCCTCCCTCGCGGTTCGCTACAGCCTCTGCCTCCTCACTCACTGCGATCAATCGTGAGCGATTCGGGTGACACTCCCGCACGCTGGCCCATCGGGGCGTGTTTGGTGTACGACGCGAGGGATCGTCAGGACTCACGTTGTCACGTGAGCGAGCCTCCAGATGATCCAGATGACCAAGGCGAGGGGGAGCACGGCGATCGCCGCGACGATGCCCGTTGTCAAGCGGCGTTGCGCAAGAATCGCGGCGGCAACCGCGATAAGTGCACCGGCAACCGCTAGCGCTGCGCCGAGGAGTGCCACGGAATTCCTGACGAACAAGACGCCGTAGACGAACAGCACCGCCCCTGCGGCGGCGGATCCCAGTCCGACGAAGGCCGAGCCCAGGCGACGCTCCATTCGTCAGCCATCGGCGCCGGCGAGTAGTTCGATTACCTTCGGAAGTCGATCCGGGCGCCTGCCCCGAGTTCGGGTGACATTCCCGCACGCTGGCGCACGCCGGCGTCCAGGGTCCAGACGACGTTGCCGAGCCCGAACATCGCGTAGATCATCAGGATGTGGCTACGTCTAATGCACGCCCACGCGGCCGCTGCAGCGTGTTGATCGCTGCGGGGGCCGTCGGGCTCGCGGCCGCCTCGTGCGCGAGCGCGTCGCAGCGGGAGGCGCAGGCGCACCAGGCACCCCCACGCTGGTGCCTGGCACAGCCCAACGCAGCCTGGCAACGCGTCCTCGCAACGCGCGTCCTGCCGCTGTCGCGGCGCGTTCGCGCTCGTCCCGTGGTCACTGGCCCACGACGGGCGGTCGTTCTTCGCGTCGATCTATAAGCGCGGCGGCTGGTCCGGCGTCGCGCGCGTCGACGTCCCGACCGGTCGCGTCACGCGTATCCGCGGCTTCGCCCACCCGAGGACGGACCAGGCGGACGGTGCCTTCGACGGCCGCTGGCTCGTCTGGAACGAGTACCACTCGCTCGAGAACTTCGACGACTTCACGACCTGGGCGTGGAACTCGCGCACCGGCACGGTCACGGAGATCGGTGCGGCGCAACGCGCCCCCGACGGCTCGTTCTGGGTCTCGCCTTGGCGACAGCCAGACGTCCGCGACGGGATCGCCACCTGGGCCCAGGGCTCGGGTCGCGGCGGGATCGCTGACGTCCACGTCTACCACCTCGCGCAGGTGCGCGACGTGGTCGCCCACACTGGACATCCGCAGGGGTCGTTCCTCGTCGCCGGCCCGCTCGTCGTCTGGCCGGAGTCGCCGGCTCGGGGCACACGCACGCGGATGTTCGGGTTCGACCCGGCGAGCGGTCAAGCGGTCACGCCTCCGCCTGCACTGCGGATGCTGCGCGGCATCTCAGGTCTCTACACCGATGGCCACGCGATCGCGTTCCCGAGCGCGAACTACAAGTCGCTCTGGGTCGCGCCCTCGTTGACCGCGAAGCCACGACTCGTCGTCACCGCCCCCGCGCCAACGCGATTGGAAACTCGGTGCAGATAAACGGGCGCTGGGTCGGCTTTGGAATCGACCCACGGACGTTCCTGGGCAACACGAAGCTCGGGCGCTACCTCCAAATCGGCCGCGGTGGCTGGACGCGCATCGACCGACGCTCGCTCGTGGTCGTCCACGCGATCGCTTCGAAGCAATGGGGCAAGCCTGAACCGGTCGCGTTCGTTCCGATGAACAAGCTGCCGCCGACACCCGCCTGCCGCTAGCGGGGTGGCCGAGGCGAGCCGGGCAGGCGTCAGAATGGCGTTCTTCTAGTGACATTCCCGCACGCTGGCCCAATCAAGTGCCCTTGTGTTCGACCCGTCCGAACTGAACGAGGCGTCTACCGACGTCTTCCGCTCAGCCGGTTTGATTGATTGGCAGGGAAGGATGCTGAGGCCCACGGGTCAGGAGTATTTGGGCGGCGGAGACCGAGACGACCTGGCTTCCCGGAGACCCGCCAGCGCGGTAGCGAAGCGTGATCGCCCCGTCCACGCTCGACGGTCGGCTCAAGAGATCGCAGTTCCGCATCAGGAAATTGGACTGCACCCACGCTGACCGCCCCGGCGGAATCGCAGCAGGCTTTGGGTTCCGCCGACTCCAGCCACGAAGCCCCATCACCGCGATGTCGCCTTTCGGCGGCGGCGGCGCGAGGCGGACCTGCACCGCTACTCGGTCAATCACTCCGGGCAAAGGGGGAGGCCCACCGGCGCCGAGGAGCGTGACGGTTCGTTTCGTCTGGTTTCGAGCGGTGATGAGCACAGCGAATCGTCGTCCGTGAATGCAGCCGATCTCCATACCGTCTGGCCCCGATGACCCGTCCCCCCACAGACGGCTACTCGGCCCACTCTCTATCCCGGCATCCGCGGCGAAAGGCGGCGCACTTCTGCCGCATCCGCTGACCACGACACTGAGGCCGAGGACAGCGGCCGGGACTGCGAGTGCAGCAAGTCTGCGCCGGCTCATCGTGTTCCAAGAATAGGTTTCGCTCTTTCCAGTCGCGACATATACGCCGCTGGACACGCGAACGGTCACGCTCCTACCGACGTTCGGGTGACATTCCCGCACGCTGGCCCGGGCGAGTGTTCTAGTCGCTTGACCGCTGGGCGTCGAGCATTGCCTGCGCGCGCTCGGCGAGCTCGCGGGTTCGGCGGGCGTTCTCGAAGGCTCGCGCGCGCTCGGCTGCGCGCTGTTCGCGTTCAGCCTTCGTCAGCTTCTTCCGCTTCACCGTCGTCCTCCAACTAGGCTTCGATGCGCAACACCGCTGCGGTGATGTCGCTCACGTTGAAGAGTAGGGCAACGACCTCGTCTCGATCGATCACCAGCTCGCTCATACGTCGAGCTTGCAGGCTCCGGCTTCTCTGCGCAATTCGCGGTTTCGGCCTCGTCCGCTACGACGAAGCGAGCGACGCAGGCCGTTCGGCCCGGCGGTACTCGATCTCGTAGCCGAGCCGCCGCGGAATCGCGAGCAGGGCCTCGAGGTCGAGGTCGATGCGGGCGCCCGCCTTCTGGGTGACCTCGTCCTCGATCGGCAGGTCGAAGTCGTCCGCGCCGTAGTCGAGCGCGCGGAACGCCTCCTCGTTCTGGGTCAGCACCGAGGTGCGGATGTGCCTGACGTTGTCGAGGAAGATCCGCGAGAGCGCGATGTGCCGCTGGTACTCGTGCGCCGAGATCTCCCGGCCGCCGAAGGCCGTCCCGTACGGCTTGTACGTCCAGCAGAGGAAGGAGAAGAGCCCGCCGGTCTCGTCCTGGAAGTCGCGCGTGCGCTGCAGGTGCTCGAGCCGCTCGTCGATCGTCTCGTCGAAGCCGATCACCATCGTCGCGGTCGTCTGCAGGCCGGCCTCGACCAGCGCGCGCTGGGCCTCGAAGTAGTCGGCGACGGTGTACTTCCACTTGGCGTGTCGCGCCCGAAAGTCCTCGGTGAGGATCTCGCTCCCGCCGCCGGTGATCCAGTGCACGCCCGCGTCGCGGAGCCGGGCCGCGGCCTCGGCGTAGGAGATCCGCGCGCGGTCGGCGAGAAACACGAACTCGGCCACGGTGAGCGCGTAGAACTCGACGCGCTCGCCGTAGCGCTCGCGGACCGAGGCGAACAGGTCGCAGTAGTAGTCGAGCGGCAGGCGCGGGTTGAAGCCGCCGTTGAAGCCGACGAGGTCGCCGCCGACCTCGAGCAGCTCGTCGATCTTCGCGAACACGTCCTCGCGCGAGAGCACGTAGCCGCCCTCCTGGTTGGGCAGGACGTAGAACGCGCAGTAGTCGCACTGCGCGACGCAGACGTTCGTGTAGTTGATGATCCGCATGACCATGTAGGTCGCGCGGTTCGGCTCGTGGTAGCGGACGCGCACCTCCTGCGCGAGCCGCTTCAGCTCCTCGTCGGACGCCTCGCTCCAGAGCGTCCGGGCCTCGTCGACGGAGATCCGGGTCACAGCACGTCCATGAAGGAGCTGACCGAGAAGACCGCCTTGCCGACGCCCGGCTCGCCGTAGCCGGGCGGCGGCTCGAGCCCGTGCCGCTCGAGCGCGTCGCGGTAGGCCTCGAGCAGGCGCACGTGGTACTCGAGCGGCGCGCCGTCCGGGTTGTCGCGGCCCAGTGGCGTCGTCGGCTCCGGGCACCAGGTGGTGAAGCGCGGCGTCACGCCGTGGCTCATGAAGTAGTCGAGCCCTTCGACCGTCGACGCGATCGCCTCGTCGATCGTCTCGAAGCCGAAGGGCCGCGCCAGCTCGACCCCGGCGACGAAGTTCGGGATCACGTTCGGCGGCCCGAAGACCTCGGCCGCGTCGAGGATCCGGCGGTGCCACTCCTCGCGGCCGACGTAGCGCTCCTTGCCGGGCGAGATCAGCGAGAAGAGCCGCCTGTCCCAGACCTCGTAGTTCGGGTGGTAGATCGAGATCCCGTAGTCCTTGAAGCGCTGCGCGTCTGCTTGCGGCAGCGCCTGGGCGACGACCTTGCCGATCCAGCGGCCGGGGAAGCGCTCCTCGATCGCCTGCGCGTAGCGCCCGTAGAAGTCCGCCTCGGCCAGGCCGTCGACCGTCGAGGTGACCGAGCCGCCGGTGAGCGTGTAGGCGTGCGTCGAGCCGTCGTCGTGGCGGTCGATCAGCTCGAGCGCCTCGAGCACGTCCTCGACCGGCTTCACGCCGGTGTACGGCCGGCCCGCCTTCTTGTGCTGGCGCCAGTTGTGGTTGATGTCGCAGAAGCCGCACTCCTCGTGCGCGCCGAAGTACTGGCACAGGCGCAGAACCGTGAGGTAGATCAGGTAGCCCCACTCGATCGTCGGCGCGGTCTCCATGACCGTCTTGCCGTTCGAGAGCGTGTGGCGGTAGTACTCGGGCATCGGCGGCAGCGCGACCTCGGCGAGGTCGCGGCCCTCGAGCGAGAGGCGAAGCCCTTCGTCCCCGCGCGAGACGCGGTAGGGGGAGGCGGGGTTGACGCGGACGGAGACGATCGTCCGGCGCAGGCCGTGCGGCCCGCCGGTCAGCGCGATCTCCTCGGGCGGCCGCTGCGTGGCCGCGTTGCCGAGCTCGGTCAGCGGCTTCTGGTCGAACGAGAAGATGAAGTACGACTTCGGCTTGACGGCGCCGTCGAGGTTGTCCGTCAGCGCAGCGTCGTCGAACGCGGTCCCGGTGCGGAGCAGGTCCTCCTTCAGGACGGCCTCCGGAGGCACCTGCGGGTAGCGCGATATCAGATCCTCTACAAGCCCGGTGCGTGTGTCGACGGTCGCGCTCACACGTGGAACCTACCGCGCGTCCGGGTGCAAACGCTTCGTTTACACACTTGCGGTACCGTGATTCGGGGTCGTGCAGCGCCTAGTCCTCATCGTCGCCGTACTGGTCGGCGTCGCCGCGGGCGTCGCGGCGCCGGCTCAGGCAGTCACCCAGGTGCTCATGCCGGGGGTGACCTACCAGCGCCAGATCCAGTTCACCGCGCACGGGCCGGTGGTGATCAACGTGATCAGGGCACCGAAGCCGGGCGGCCTCTACTCGCTGAAGCCGGTGCTCGCCAACGGGACGATCACGGGGCGCCAGCGCGTGACGGCGATGCAGAAGGCGATCTCGAGCACGGCCACGGTGGCCGGCGTCAACGGCGACCTCTTCAACTGGACGGACGGCCACCCGAGCGGGCTCGTGATCCAGGACGGGGTGATCGAGAGCCCGCCGGTCCGGACGCGCTCGAGCATCGGCATCTCCACGACCGGGACGCTGAACGTGGCCCGGGTCGCGCTCTACGGCTACTGGCAGGGCCTCGGGAGCAGGCGGCCGATAACCGTGAACAAGACTCCGAAGGGCGACGGCACCTCCCTGTTCACGCCCGCGTGGGGCGCGAAGACGCCGGCGGTGTCGGGCGCGGTGGTCGTCGTCCTCCGCCCGTTCCCGCCCGCGACGAGCGGCGGCGTCCTCCAGGGCACCGTGGTCTCGCAGGGAAGCGGCGTTGCGACGCCGATCCCGCCGGACGGCGCCGTGCTGGTGGCCGTCGGCTCGCAGGCGCCGAAGCTGGCCGCCGAGGCTCCGGTGGGCACGCCGATCAACGTCCAGCTCGTGCTCACGCCCGACTGGCCGGCGGCCGGGATCGATGACGCGCTCGGCGGCGGCCCGGTGATCGTCCGGAACGGGAAAGCCGTCTATACGGCCGGCGAGGACTTCCTGCCGTCTCAGCTCGCCCCGCGCGATCCGCGCACCGGGATCGGCCAGCGAAAGGACGGCAAGATCGTGATGGTCGCGGTCGACGGGCGGCATCCCGGCTACAGCGTCGGGCTGACGAACTTCGAGCTCGCCCAGGCGCTGGTCCGCCTCGGGGCCGTCACCGGCTCCGCGCTCGACGCGGGCGGCTCGACGACGATGGCGTTCGACGGCAAGCTGCTGAACCGGCCGTCCGACCCCGGCGGTGAGCGCTCGATCAAGGAGATGCTCGCGGTCATGTACTACGGGGTCTACGCGGCCCCGCCGACGCTGCCGGTGGTGTCTCCGAACGGCGACGGGTCGGCCGAGAAGCAGACGCTCTCGTTCAAGGTCGTCCGCCCCTCGACCGTGACCGCGAGCCTGATCGACCCGACCGGGGCGACGGCCTTCACCGACACCGGCCCGCGCGCTCCCGGCACCTACAAGGTCACCTGGCCTGCCACCATGACCGCCAAGCGCGAGGCGCAGGAAGCGCTGGGGCGCTGGCGCTGGGTCGTGAACGCGACCGACGATCTCGCGAGGCAGTCGTCGGTCGAGCGCTCGTTCTGGGTGAACGACACGCTCGGATTCGTCAGCGTCTCGCCGAAGGTCGTGAGGCTCGGGCCGAAGCGGGCCAACCGTGTCGTGGTGCGCTTCCAGCTCGCGCACAACGCCCGCGTGGTCGTCTCGGTCTGGACGAGATCGGGCGTGCTCGTGCGCCGCATCGGGGCGTACAAGATGAAGGCGGGGCGGCGGTCGGTCCGCTGGAACGGCCGCTTCGCCGGCGGGCACCTCGCCTACCGCGGCACGTACCTCTTCAAGGTCTACGCGCAGAACGCCTACGGGCCGGTCGACCTGACGAAGGTCTTCGGCGTCCGCCGCTAGTCCCGGCACGCGCAACCGTAGACTCTTCCCGTGCTCGCCTCCCTGTCGGGCTCGATCACGTCGTTCATCGGAGCCCACGGGCTGTACGCGGTGTTCCTCCTGATGGCGATCGACGCCGTCTTCCCGGCCGCGAGCGAGCTCGTGATGGTCTACGCGGGCGCGCTCGCCTCGGGCGCGTTCGCCGGTCAGCACGTGGTGCTGTTCGGCGACGACATCACGACGCCGCTCTGGGCCTACCTCGCCGTGTGCCTCGCGGGGACGCTCGGCTACCTCTTCGGCGCGATCGTCGGCTGGTGGATCGGCCGAAGGGGAGGGCGGCCGCTGGCTGAGCGGCGGGGCGGGCTGCTCCACCTCGGGCCCGAGCGGCTCGAGCGGGCCGAGCGCTGGTTCGACCGCTGGGACGACTGGGCCGTTGCGCTCGGTCGGGTCGTCCCGCTTGTGCGCTCGTTCATCTCCGTGCCGGCCGGGATCTTCGAGATGCCGTTCGGCCGCTACACGCTGCTGACGATCCCGGGCTCGGCCCTCTGGTGCTTCGTCTTCGCAGGGATCGGCTGGGCGCTCGGGGCGAGCTACGAGAGCTTCCACCACGCGTTCGACTTCGTGGACGTCGCGATCGTGGCAGGAGCCGTGGCGCTCGTGCTGTATCTGGTAGCGCGGCGACGCTCGAACTAGACTCAAAACCCCGTGCCCGATTCCATCCCTCTCGTCGACGTCAAGGCGCAGTACGAGCACCTGATCCCGCAGATCCAGGAGCGGATCGGGGAGGTGCTCGACTCCGGCGTCTTCATCCTCGGGCCGAACGTGAAGGCCTTCGAGGCAGAGGCCGCCGCCTACCTGGGCGTGCCGCGGACCATCGGCGTGGCCAACGGGACCGACGCGCTCGTGCTCGCGCTCGACGCGATGGGGATCGGGCCCGGCGACGAGGTGATCTGCCCCTCGTTCACGTTCTACGCGACTGCCGAGTCGATCGCGCGCCGGGGCGCGACTCCCGTGTTCGCGGACATCGACCCGGCCACGCTCAACCTCCATCCCGAGGACGTCGCCGCGAAGGTGACGGACAGGACGCGCGCGCTAATGCCCGTGCACCTCTTCGGGCGCGTGATGCCGCTCGCGCCGCTCGAGGAGCTCGGGGTGCCGATCGTCGAGGACGCCGCCCAGGCCTTCGGCGGGGAGGGCGCCGCTCGCACCGGTGTGCTGTCGACGTTCAGCTTCTTCCCGACCAAGAACCTCTTCGGCCTCGGAGACGGTGGCCTCGTCGCCGCGAACGACGAGGCGCTCGCCGACCGGATCGCCCTGCTCCGCTTCCACGGCTCGCGCGAGAAGAAGGAGTTCGAGGCCGTCGGCTACAACTCGCGGCTCGACGAGCTGCAGGCGGCAGTGCTCCGGCTCTTCCTGAAGGAGATCGACGGCTGGAGCCAGGCGAGGCGCGACGCCGCGGCCCGCTACGAGGAGCTCGGCCTCGGTGAGCTCTGCGAGCTGCCGTTCGACGAGCCCGCGCACGTCTACCACATGTACGTCGTCCGCTCGCCCGAGCGCGACCGCTTCGCCGAGGCGCTCGGCGCCGCCGGGATCGGGCACGCCTCGTACTACGTCACGCCGCTTCACCTGCAGCCCGCACTTCGGTACCTCGGCTGGAAGGAGGGCTCGCTGCCGGAGACCGAGCGGGCGTCGCGCGAGAACCTCGCGCTCCCGATGTGGGCCGGGATCCCGGCCGAGACGCAGGAGCGAGTCGTCTCCGTGATCCGCGAGGCCGCGGCGGTGCGCGCTTGATCCCCATCAACCGTCACCGCGTGTGGCAGCTCGTGGCAGACGGGCTGCTTGTCGCGCTCGCCTGGTGGCTCGCGTTCGAGCTCCGCTTCGACAACGGCATCCCGATCTTCTACGACACGCTCTTCCGGCGGTCGATCCTGATCGTCGTCGCGATCAAGCTCGTCGTCTTCGTCTTCTGCGGCTTCTACAACCGCTGGTGGCGCTACGTCTCGACACGCGACATGTGGCGGATAGCGTACGGCGTCGCACTCGCGAGCGTGCTGGCTGACGTGGCCGTCTACCTGATCTCGCCAGTGCACGGCGTCAAGCTGCCGCGCGGGATCGCGGCGCTCGACCTGCTGCTGTGCCTCGCGCTGATCGCCGGCTCGCGCCTGCTGGCGCGGACGCTGATGGAGCGGCCCTCGGGCGGCGGGCTCGTCGCGCGGGGCAAGGAAGTCCTCGTCGTCGGCGCGGGCGACGCGGGCCAGCTCGTGATCCGGGAGCTCCAGCGCAACCGGCAGCTCGGCTACACGCCGATCGGCCTGATCGACGACGACCCGCGCAAGAAGAACCTCCGCATCCACGGCGTGCGCGTGCTCGGCACGACCGAGCAGATGACGCACATCCTCCGCGACAACCGGCCCGACGAGGTCCTGATCGCGATCCCGGCCGCCTCGGGCGAGGCGCGCCAGCGGATCGTGACGATCACGCGCGAGAACAACGTCCCCGTCAAGACGCTGCCCGGCCTCTACGAGCTGATCTCGGGCGAGTCGGACCTCGCGACGCAGATCCGGCCGGTGCAGGTCGAGGACGTGCTCGGGCGCGAGCCGATCGAGGTCGACCTCGAGGCGAGTGCTGCGTACGTGCGCGAGCAGACCGTGCTCGTCACCGGCGCAGGCGGCTCGATCGGCTCCGAGCTCTGCCGCCAGATCGCCCGGCTGGGCCCGCAGAGGCTCGTGCTCGTCGACCAGGGCGAGACCGCGCTGTTCGAGATCGAGCGCGAGCTCGTCGACGAGCGCGGCTTCGCCGCGACCGTGCCGGTGCTCGCTGACTGCAAGAGCCGGACGAAGATGCGCCAGGTCTTCGAGCGCTACGGGCCGGACGTCGTCTTCCACGCAGCGGCGTACAAGCACGTGCCGCTGATGGAGGCGAACCCGCTCGAGTCCGTGCGGAACAACGCGCTGGCGACGCGGGTCGTCGCCGAGGCCGCGATCGAGTTCGGCGCCCGGCGCTTCGTGCTCGTGTCCACCGACAAGGCCGTCAACCCGAAGACGGTGATGGGCCAGTCGAAAGCGCTCTGCGAGTGGATCGTCGAGGCCTACGGCGCACGCACCGACGTCGCGACCCGCTTCGTCGCCGTCCGGTTCGGGAACGTGCTCGGCTCGTCTGGCAGCGTGATCCCGATCTTCCGGCGCCAGATCGCGAAAGGCGGGCCGGTGACGGTCACGCACTCGGAGATGACGCGCTACTTCATGACGATCCCCGAGGCGGCGTCGCTCGTGATCCAGGCAGGCGCG
>DATIXI010000053.1:0-38543 GCA_035518635.1 Gaiellaceae bacterium | reverse complement strand
GCTTCTTGTAGCGGCCGTGCGCCCTGGCCTCCTTGCGGATCGTCTCCATGTAGGGCACCCGCGGCGGGTGCAGCTCGACGTCGACGCCGAAGCGCCGCTTCGCCCGCTCGAGCGCAACCTCGACGTGCACCTGGCTCATGCCGGAGAGGATCTCCTCGCCGGTCTGGGGATCCCGTCGCAGCCGGAGCGTCGGGTCCTCCTCGGCGAGACGGCGGATCGCCGTGGCGACCTTCTCCTCGTCGCCCTTCGCCTTCGGCGTCACCGCGAAGCTCATCACCGGCTCCGGGAAGTCGATCTTCGGCAGCTCGATGTCGTGCTCGGCGTCGAGCAGCAGGTCGCCGGTGGTCGTCTCCTTCAGCTTCGCGACCGCGCCGATGTCGCCGGGGCCGAACTCGGTCGCCTGCTCGTGCTCCTTGCCCTGGAGCTCGAGCAGCTGGCCCACGCGCTCCTTCCCGCGCGAGCGGGCGTTGACGAGAGTCGAGTCGGACGTGAGCGTCCCTGCGAGGACGCGGAAGAGGTTGATCCGGCCAGCGAACGGGTCGGCGACGGTCTTGAAAACGAACACGGCGGTCCCGGCGCCGTCGACGTCCACCGCCGGCGGGCGCTTGGCCGGCGAAGGGACGCCCTCGACCAGCAGGTCGAGCAGCGCCGTCGTCCCGAGGTTCTTGGTCGCGACGCCGCAGGCGACCGGGAAGAGCTCGCCGCGCGTTACTGCGTCCTTCAGCGCGTGGGCGACCTCCTCGTCGCCGAGCTCCTCACCCTCGAGGTAGCGCTCCATCAGCGACTCGTCGGTCTCGACGACGGCGTCGAGCAGCTTCTCGCGGTACTCGGCCACGGTGTCCGCCATCGCGGCGGGGATCTCGCCGGGCGCGCCCTCGCGCTCGCCCTCGGGGCTCGTGTAGGCCTTCATGTGCAGCACGTCGACGATCCCGGTCAGCTCGTGCTCGCTCCCGATCGGGAGGTTGACGGCGACGCAGCGGTCGGAGAGCAGCGTCCGGAACTGCTCGAGCGCGCGGTAGAAGTCCGCCCGCTCGCGGTCGAGCATGTTGACGAAGACGACCCGCGGGAGGTCGAGCTCGTCGGAGCGCTCCCATACGCGCGTCGTCTGCACCTCCACGCCCATGACGGCGCTCGCGACGACGAGCGCGCCTTCGACCACGCGCACCGCGGCGACCGTGTCGCCCCCGAAGCCCGGGTCGCCCGGAGCGTCGATCAGGTTGATCTTGCGGCCCTGCCACTCGCAGTGGCAGAGCGACGAGGCCAGCGACATCTGCCGCCGCTGCTCGTCCTCGTCCCAGTCGGAGGTGGTCGTCCCCTGCTCGACGGTGCCGAGCCGGTTGATCGAGCCGGCCTGGAAGAGCATCGCCTCCACGAGCGAGGTCTTCCCGGTGCCGCGGTGGCCGACGACGGCGACGTTGCGGATCTTCCCTGGTTCGACTGCGGCCATGCGGCTGGCTCCTCCTTCGAGACGGGGACCGGAGGATCTTAGCCCGCGTTATTCAGCGGCCGAGGGGCTCGCGGGAGGGCGAGCCGGCCAACCGGGCCTTGAGGCGCAGGATCGCCTTCGTGTGCAGCTGCGAGACGCGAGACTCGGTCACGCCGAGCACCTCGCCGATCTCGCGCAGGGTCAGCTCCTCGTAGTAGTAGAGCGTGACGACGAGCTTCTCGCGCTCGGGCAGCCGGGCGATCGCCTCGCCGAGCGCCTCCTTCAGCTCGGTCTGCGCGAGCTCGGACTGCGGCTCCGGTCCCTGGGTGTCCTCGATCGTGTCGATCAGGGCCACCTGGTCGCCTCCGCCCGAGCCGGAGGAGATCGTCCAGAGCTCGTCGAGCGCGGCGATCGAGGAGCGGCCGATCTCGGAAAGGCTGTCGTCGAGCTCGTCGGTGGTGAGCCCGAGCTTCTCGGCGATCTCCTCGTCGGTCGGCGCGCGCATCAGCTTGCGCTCGAGCTCGGCGATCGCGCGCTCGATGTCGCGCGCACGGGAGCGCACCGAGCGCGGGACCCAGTCCATCGCGCGCAGCTCGTCGATGATCGACCCTTTGATGCGGGCGATCGCGTACGTCTCGAACTTGATGTCCCGGTCGGGATCGAAGCGCTCGATCGCCCCAATCAGTCCGAGCAGGCCGTACGAGACGAGGTCGTTCTCGTCGACGTGGGCGGGCAGCCCGCTGCCGAGCCTGCCGGCGACGTACTTGACGAGCGGCGCGTAGGTGAGGATCAGCCGGTCGCGGACGGCCTGGTCTTTGGTCTTCTTGTACTGGCGCCAGAGTGCCTGGGTGTCTTCGTCCGCCACGCGTATAGAGAATACGGCCTCGGCCTCCTGTTTCCTCAGGGGCCTGTTTTTCTGCGCAGGTTCCGGACTGCGAGCGTGAGCAGCCAAAGCGCGATCACGCCCGCCGCCAGGACCACGACGACGAGGCCCTTGTTGCTGTCGACGGCCTCCGCAGCAGCCGCGCCGATGCCGACGAACGCGACCGCCAGGAAGAGGAAGAGCGCGCCGAGCGCGGGCCTGGGCGGAGGCGGAGCCACGACAGGACTCTAGGAAAGCCGCGGCTACAATCGACCGCACAACCTCCAAGGGGCGTAGCTCAACTGGCAGAGCACCGGTCTCCAAAACCGGGGGTTGCAGGTTCGAGTCCTGCCGCCCCTGCTGGCTTGTTCAGGCGCTAATGCGCATGGCCCGCATCGGCGCCGAGCCGCCGATCGGCCATCCGGGTTGCGAGCACGGCCGCAAGGGCGGTCGTGAGCGGCATCGAGACGATCAGGGCGATCGCGCCGACCAGGGTGGCGACGACTTCACCCGCGACCGCCTCGCTGTTGATCGCATCGGTGAAGGAGCTACCCCCGACGGAGAAGATCAACAGCGTCGGGAGCGCCGCCCCTGCGTACGCGAACACGAGCGTGTTGACGGTGGCGGCGATGTGGTCGTGACCCACTCCGAGCGCTGCACGAAAGAGCCCGCCGAACCCAAGCGACCTGTTCGCCCGTCGTAACGCGATCACGGTCGAGGCCTGGCTGACGGTCAGGTCGACGAGCACCCCTAACGCACCGACGATCATTCCCGCGAGCAACAGCCCGTGGAGGGAGACCCTGTCGTCGCTCGTAGCCAGCGTGACTGCCTGCTCCGAGGTGGTTCCCGTGAGATGCGTCAGGTGCGTGAAGAGCGCCGCGAGGCCGACCGCAAAGAAGAGGCTCAGCGCCGTGCCCAGCCAGGCGGCGATCGCCTTTGGGCCGAGCCCGTAGGAGAGCGGAATCGTCACGAGCAGGACCGCGAGCGAGCCGACGAGCGCAACCGCAAGGGCCGAGTGAGCCGCGAGGATCGACGGGATCACGAAGAAGACGACGAGCGCGAGGCTTGCGCCGAGGCCGACCAGGGCGCGAACGCCGGCGAGGCGACTCCCGAGGATCAGCAGGATGACAAAGGCGGCGGCGAGCCAGGCCATGGGGATGCGCCGGTCGTAGTCGGAGAACGAGTAGCGTCCGACGCTCGGGCCGCTGTAGCCGGCGGGCGGCGGTGGGTTACGGAATACGCGGAGGTGATCGCCGACGCTGAAGCTGGTGTACCCGGTGCTCTTCCCGACCCAGACCGTCGTCGCGGTTCCCTTATCCGGCCCGTCGAGGAGCTTGACCCCTACGCGAAAGCAGGTGTCAAGGCCGAGATCGGAGCATCGTTTCGCGACGATGCTCTCCACCACAGCCCCGTTGGTTTTCACCGCCGTGATACCGCTGACACGCGGGGCGGGGCCGTGGGGCCACAGCTTGATGAGCCCGCCAACCGTTACGCCGGCCAGCAGCGCGGTCGCCCCAAGGACGAGCGGAACGAGAAGCGACGGCCGTGAACTCGCACGCGCCCCGCGAGTCCCTCCTGCCTCGTTGGCTCGGGCCTTCGTCGTCCCGAACGCGGCGGCAACGACATCGGAACCGTTCCCTCGGTTTGGGGAATCGAGGTCGAGACTCATGGCGGCACGCCCTTGATCGACAGGTCGCCCGCCACTCTTGAGCGGCCCCCGCGCTTCCGTCGAGGCTCAACCCGGCGTCCATGGGCGCCGATACCGGACGAGTGCGCGCGTCGCGTTTCTTCCTGCCTACCTTCGTCGCGTTGGCGATGGCCGCGCCGGCACACGCCTCCGGCCCGGTCTTCGTCGTCGTCCCAACGACGTCGGCCGAGGCCCGAGAGAGCTTTTCCACGCCGGTGTCGCCTGCGGCGGGAAGCCCCGATATCCAGGAAGAACTTCGAGCCGACCGGCGGGACCTCGCACGCGCCCGGCTCGCAGTTGTCCGCGTTAAGGCCGCGATGTCACACGCGCGACTCGCCACGATGTCTACCACCGCGCTGTCTGATTGGCTACAGGCAGAAAAACGGTCGGTCCAGCTTCGGCTCGCCGAGCAGTCCGCGGTAGCCCGCCGTGAGCGACTCGAGGAGCGGATCGCCCAACTCGAGAAGGAACTGCAACCCCTTCCGGCCCCGATGCTCGATTGGACGATGCCGTCTGTCGGTGCCCCGCTCGGTGTCGAGGCGGTCTCGATCGCGGAGCAGTACCTGGGAGTGCCCTATCGTTGGGGTGGGTCGAGTCCCAGCGGCGGCTTCGACTGCTCTGGTCTCACGATGTACGTCTACGCGCAGCTCGGCATCCAGCTGCCGCACTACGCCGCAGCCCAATGGAACGAGGGAGCCCAGATCGATCCGTCCGAGCTGGAACCGGGCGACCTCGTATTCTTCGAGCCTGGCTTGGACGGGCCGGGCCATGTCGCGATCTACGCCGGCGGAGATCAGATCATCGAGGCACCGCACGCAGGGGACGTGGTCAAGTTCGCAACACTTTCCGAGACCGCCGGCGCGCTCGGGTTCGTCGGTGCGGTCAGGCCTAGCGCCTTGTCAACCCTGTTCCCCTAGAGCACCGCTCTATCCTGCGTCGGTGGGCGCGGGTTTCGTTCTCTCCTATGCGGTGCTCTGCCTCGTACAGGCGGCACTTGCCGGGGCCCCGGTCCACAGGAACCGCCAAGGGCGATTCTCGGGGGGCGCCCTCCTTCCGGCCATCGCGCTCGGTCTCGGCGTCGGCTTGCTTCGTCTCTTCGCAGCCGGTCCGATCTCGCTCGCCCTGCTCGCGACCATCGGCGCCCCCGTGCTGGCGGCCTCATTGGGCTGGGTGCTGGGTTGGCGCCGGTCGTGGCCGATGCTCGCGACTGTCGCTGCGCTTTACCTCATCGCGTGGCAGGTCCACTCACCGGTTGGACAAGCAGCGGGCATGGCGATCATTGGCCTCGCCTGCCTAGCCATCGCCGCGGCCTTCGCCGCGATCACCCCGCGCAGAGCGATTCAGACGGGGCTCGTCCTTCTTGCCCTCGTCGACGTCATCCTGGTCTGGGGCACGCCCCAGGTAGGTCCGGCGGCGGTGTCTCTGGATCGGGCGAGCCTGCCGGCGCTCTCGCTTCCCTTCCTTGCGCCCCATCCGCTGCCGGCACTGCAGGATGCGACCTTTGGCTCGGCGTTGATGGGTTGGCTCGACCTGCTTGCCCCAGCCCTGCTGGCCACGACCCTGGTGCTCGGACAACGCACGCGCGCAGCGATTGCGGTCGGCGTCGCCGCGGGAGCTTGGGGCCTCCTTTTCGTTGTGACCCCTGTACTTCCGGCGACGGTCCCAATCGTCGTCGCGATGGTCGTACTGATCTCGCCCGCCGCCGATCGCCCCGAGCATCTCGCTTCGACTCGGCCTGTCCACCTCGCCCGGCCGCGGATTTGATCGCCGAGGAATCCGGCCGTGGCGGCAGAAGAGAGGCCACGGAACGCTCGTGGCCCGCAGACTCGTCGCCATCGGTGCGGCCTCGCTGCTGGGGCTCACGCTCGCGGCGGCCGCGCATCCAGCGAACCCCCAGATCGCGGGGCTCCAGGTCGCGCTGCGCGCATACGGCCTCTACACGGGTCCGATCGACGCGATCGCGGGGCCGCAGACGGTACGGGCGACCAAGGCGTTTCAGCAGCGGAAAGGATTGAGGGTCGACGGTCGTGCCGATCCTGCGACCCGGAGGGCGCTCGGGTCGCTTGGAGGCCCGTTCTTCGGAAGGCGAACGCTGCGACGAGGCCTGCTCGGCTGGGACGTCTCCGTACTCCAGTTCATGCTCGGCAGCCAGGGCTACGTCGTGCCGGTCTACGGCTACTTCGATGGCGCCACCGAGCGCGACCTCCGGCGCTATCAGCGATCACACCGGCTTACAGCCGATGGGATCGCAGGACCGCTGACGATCTCCGCCCTGGCCCGCGGCAGGCCGTCCGTCTCGCTCGTGCGACGCACCGCGCCCGCGCCGTCTCTCTCGGTGCGCGCGCTGCTCGGCCATTGGGCCCGCGTCTACCGGATGGACCCGGGCCTTGTGCGGGCAGTCGCCTGGATGGAGTCCGGGTACCAGCCGGGGCTCGTCTCGAAAGCAGGCGCGCGGGGTGTGTTGCAGATCCTCCCGATCACGCGCGACTACGTCGAGACCGTGCTCCTCCGGAGGCGCATTCAGAACACCGTCTCGGGGAACATCCAGATTGGGGTCGTCTACCTGCGGCAGCTGCTGCGCGAGTTCGGCCGCAGCGAGACGCTCGCGCTCGCCGCGTGGCAGCAGGGCCCGGCCTCGCTCAGGCGATACGGGCAGTTCCCGGCCACGCGGCAGTTCGTGGCGGACGTGCTGGCCTTACGACGACGCGGAGTCTGATCTGACTCCCTCCCGCGCGGCGGCTCATGTTCGGAAGCTCAGGTACGGGTGGGACGGCTCCGAGACGTGCACTATCCGATCGGCCACGACGACGAGCCGCTTCCCGCGATGCTCAAGCGATCCGGTCACCTGGAGCCACGAGTCGCGCCTGAACCGCCCCCGGTGAAGTGCGCTCCCGTCGATCGGCACCCCTACCGGCAGCGCATCGGCGACGCAGCAGGCGATGTAGAAGCGGGCGAGCTCGAACGTGCCGGCCGGGACGTACTTCGACCCGGTCACGAACCCGAGCAGGCGAACACGCAGGCCCGAGTGAATGCCGGCCTCGTCCGCGAAGTCTTCGCCTCCCTCTGCTTCCCGTATGTCGAGAAACGACACGTCCGCCGGACTTGCGGGTGGTGCCGGACGCATGCTCAGGAAGAAGGCCCCTCCGCCCTTGCGTGACGCCGCGAACGAGCCGAGCGCGGCGTGCGGGGCGAGGACGACGGCCGCCAGCGGGAGGAGCAGCGCGAACAAGCTGACCGCTTCCCGAAGCGTGAGGACGGAGGCGCTTCGTCGCGCGCGCAGGTAGCCGTAAGCGTAGGCGAGCACCGCCAGCGTCAGAACCACCGCTCCGAACGGCACCACCCACTGCGTCCGCGAGCCCAGGTACCGGCCGGTCGCTCCGGTCCCCCAGAGGACGACGAAGAACAGTGCCCAGGCCGCGAGCGCTCCACCGCGAGCGATGCGCGCGTCGACGCTCACCGGATCATCGCCTCGAAGATCAGCGAGCCGGCCACGATCACGGAACCGTCACCACCAGCAGTCGGAGCACGAACCAGCCGCGGAAGGTCGCCCCGTACAACACCGACAGCTTGATGTCGGTGATCGGGCCGAAGACGAGGAACGCGAGTTGGGCACCGAGCGAGAACGAGGTGAATGAGGCCGCGACGAACGCGTCGGCTTCCGAGCACAGCGAGAGCAGGTAGGCCACTGCCATCAGCGCCAGGGCGGAGAGGACGGGAGCGCCGCCGAGCGCGGACACGAATGACTCCGGCACCGCCGCCTGCACGAACGCCGAGAGCGCCGCGCCGAGCACGATGAACTTGCCCATGAAGAGAAAGTCGGCCACGAGATGGCCTGCGAAGGCGACGGCTCGGCCGGCGTGCTCGTCCGGATGAGCGTGTCCGTCTCCGTGATCGGAGGCCCGGCTCCTGAGCAGGTCACCGGCCCGTGTCCTCCCGATCGCCCAGCCCGCGGTCGTCGCCGCGATTAGCCCCAGGGTCGCTCGCCCGACGACCATCTCCGCGCCGCGCGTGTGGCCGCCGTACGCCACCCAGGTCGAGGTCAAGACGATGGGGTTCATCACCGGCGAGGCGAGCATGAAGGTGATCCCGGCGGCCGGATGGACGCCGCGCGCGATCAGCCGGCGGGCAACCGGGACGCCAAGCGTGAGCGCAGAGGTGTGCAGTCCTCCGGCTGCGATCATCCGAATTCCGTTCGTAAGGCAGCCGAACGATCGAGTGTCGTCTCGTCGCCCAGCTCGCCCCTGGTGTTGAGCCCCCGGCCGGGCGCGCCGCGAAGCCGTGATCGCGCTTGTCTGACCCGGCCCGCGGTGATGGCGCGGACGCCCGTGAGGCCGACGCCTTCGCGGGCCTGTTCCGGTCAACCCGGTCTCCGACGCCGAGCTGCCCGAATTGGTTCAGCCCCCAGCACTCGACCGGGCCGGCGTCGACGAGCAGGCACGTGTGGTCGGAGCCCGCGGCGATCGCGTGGGCCCCTGCTCGTCAGCTCCGCCACGCTCACGGCAGTGGGATTCGGGACGAAGGGTCCTCCGGTCGTTCGGTCCCGAGCTCGCCGAAATGGGTTGTTCCCCAGCAATCCACCTTGCCGACCATGGTGAGCGCACACGTGTGCGCGCTGCCGACGATCGCGCCGGTCCGTCGCTCGACCGGCCGGCTTCGCCCGACCGGCCGAGATGCAACCGATCAGCTCGGGCGTGAACAGCGGCCGTCTCAGCTCGACCGCGAGGCGGTGCGCAACGTCACAGCCGAGGCCCATGATCTGGAGGCCCGAATCGCCCGGAGAGCCCATCAGGCGAGGTCTGGTAAGGACCGTCGGCCGACCGTAGACGTGTCCGTCGACCTCGAATGCGAACGCCTGGGGAGCACGAGCCTGGGCGCCTCGCTCCACGAGCTCGCGGGTGAGCAGATGGAACTTGTGCGCCGCCTCCGGCGTGAAGTGGAGCTCAGGCCGAGTTCTCGAACGATCCGAGGACCTCGACCGAAGAAGGCACGATGTCGCTGGTCGTCACCTTGTCCTTGATCTAGCCGGTGGGATCGTAGATCTGTACGCGCGGGTGCTCGTCAGAGCGGGCGAGGAGGACGACTGCTGCCGCTGCTGCCGCTCCGGCGAGTCGCCAGCGGCCGATCAGGAGCAACAGTCTGCGGTGACGCCGACCCGCCCTCGGCGAGGACGCCTTCGGCATCAGGCGAGCGTAGCGACGCTGTCGGGCCTCGCGCCCCCAGCGGCCAGCGGCCAGCCTGCGCGCGACCCTCGGTCGAACGTTGGATACCTTTGCCGCATGGTGGACTCGCTGGACCTCGCGCATAGGGCTTCCGCGCGCGGCGCGTGGCGTGAGGCGTACGAGGCCTACTCGGGGTCCGACGAGCTCGAGCTGACGCCCGTCGACCTGGAGCGCTTCGCGGACTCGGCGTGGTGGACCGGCAAGCTCGACGAGGCCATCGGCTTGAGGGAGCGCTCGTACGCCGGGTTCTCGACCGCAGGCGACAAGCGCGGCGCGGGACGCCTCGCGCTGACGCTCTCCTGGGACCACATGAACCGGGGCGCATTCGCGGTCTCGCGTGGGTGGTTCGCCAACGCGGAGCGCCTGCTCGACGGGCTGCCCGAGAGCGCCGAGCACGGATACCTCGCGCTCTCGCGGGGAATCACGGCTCTCCTGGCCGAGGGGAACGTCGGGCTCGCCCTCCCCGAGCTCGAGCAGGCCCACGAGATCGCGGTGCGCGCCGGCGACCGCGACACCCAAGTCCTCGCCCTCGTCGGCAAGGGCAAGGCGCTCGTCCAGAGCGGAGAGGTCGAGAACGGGCTTGCGATCCTCGACGAGGCGAGCACGTCGGCGGTCTCGGGGGAGCTGCGGCCGTTCGCGACGGGCCTCGTCTACTGCGTCACGATCTCGTCGTGCCAGGCCGTCGGTGACTTCCGCAGGGCTGCCGAATGGACGGAGGCGGCAAGCCGGTGGTGCGAGCAGGAGGGCATGAACGGCTTCCCGGGTGCCTGTCGCATCCACCGCGCGGAGATCATGCGGCTCCGCGGCGACTGGCCCCAGGCCGAGAAGACGGCGCTCGCCGCGTGTGAGGAGCTCCAGGACTTCGACCGCATCATCACCGCGGGCGGCTACTACGAGATCGGCGAGATCCGCCGCCGCCGCGGCGAGTTCGCGGCCGCTCACGACGCCTTCCGGACCGCGAACGAGTTCGGCCGTCCACCCCAGCCCGGCCTCGCGCTCCTGCAGCTCGCGGAGGGCAACCTCGAAGGCGCGACCGCGGGGATCACGCGCGCGCTCGAGGAGTTCCGGGAGCCGTTGCAGCGTGTCCGCGCGCTTCCGGCGCGGATCGAGATCGCGCTCGCGGCCGCCGACGTCGAGACGGCGCGAGCCTCCGCGGCGGAGCTCGAGGGGATCGTCGACTCCTACAAGATCGGCGACCGGCGGGCGCCGGCCTTCGACGCCACCGTCCACCTCGCCCGCGGGCAGATCGGGCTCTTCGACAAGGACTGGAAGGGAGCCATCCGAGAGCTCCAGCAGGCGCGGGACGAGTGGCAGGAGGTCGGAGCGCCGTACGAGACGGCCCAGGCGAGGATGCTGCTCGGCCTCGTCTTGCGCCACGAGGGAGACGACCACGGCGCGACGGCCGAGCTGCAGGCCGCGCTCGCGGCGTTCGAGCGGCTCGGTGCGAAGCTCGACGAGGAACGCGTCAAGGAGCTGCTCGGCCGGGTCGAGGGGCAGCGCACGTTTCTGTTCACCGACATCGTCGACTCGACGAGGCTGGTCGAGACGCTCGGCGACGAGCGCTGGCGGGAGCTGCTCGTCCTGCACGACGATCTCGTGCAGGCGCGGATCCGCGAGAGCGGCGGCAGCGTCATCAAGCAGACGGGCGACGGGTTCTTCGCGTCGTTCGACGAGCCGAAGGCCGCGATCGACGCCGCAGTGGCGATCCAGCGCGCGCTCGAGGCGGAGGAGTCTGCTCCGGACGTCCGGATCGGCGCACATGCGGGCGGCGCGTTCAAGACAGGCGCGAACCTGACCGACTACGGCGGCCAGAGCGTGCACATCGCGGCGCGGATCGGGGCCACCGCGGGCGCGGGCGAGATCCTCGTCAGTCGCGAGACGCTCGACGGGGTCGGGACGGCGTTCGACCTGTCCGAGCCCCGCGCGACCGTGCTGAAGGGCTTCGAGCGGCCGATCGAGGTCGTCTCGGTCGACTGGCGCTAGCGAAGCTCGATCCCCTCGTGCGTCAGCTCGAGGGTTTCGATCACGACGTCGTTGCCGAGGGCGTTCAGGTCGCTCGACGCGTACTTGGTGGGCCAGGCGCGGCGGAGGTGCCAGCGGGCGACCGGCTCCCCGGTCTCGTCGAGCAGGGTGACGACGACGTCGCGGCGGTCGAGGCTCCCCTGGGACACGGAGTGCCACCAGTCGTAGAGCGTCGTGTCGCCGGTGAACCCGCGGCGGAGCACGAGCGGCCCGAACTCGACGCGCCCTGGAAGCAGGCGGGCATTCGAGGTCTTGTCCGAGCCGTCGCGGTAGGCGACGACGTCGATCCGGCCTTCGGGCAGCTCGACCTCGCTGAAACCCGCCACCTGGTCGCCGTCGAGCTCGACCAGGAAGTTGAAGTTCAGGTACGGATCATCACGGACGGTGGGCATCGCCGGGCACCTCCAGGTAGGGGAAGTCGCGGTACGCGTCGAGGTCGTGGGTGATGCTGCGCGAGCGGCGGACGCCCTCGTCGGTCCGCCAGGCGACCCTGGCCGAAAGCGTCCGCGGCTCGTCGCGCGCGAAATAGAGCGACGAGCGATCGAGGAACACGCGGAGCCGGCGCCGCGGGCCGAGGAACTCGAGCCGCCGGAAGACGCCCAGCCGGTCGATCCGCCGGTCGCCGCCGAGCCCGTGGAACGGCTGTGCGAAGCGGACGCGCACCGAGTGCGCCGGGCTCTCGCCGAGGTTCCTGAGCACGAGGAAGAGCAGGCCGTGGTCGAGCTCGACGTCCAGGATGACGTCGGCCTCTCGCGGCGGGCGCGCGTGCTCCGAAGGCACGCGCCGAGTCTACGCCGAGTGCGGAGAGGCCCCCGCGACTGCGAGGGCCCCTCCGGTTCGTGCTCCTACCAGTGGTGCTGCTGTGCCACCGCCGCCAGGGCCGGGGCGAACTTCGAGACGTCGACGGTGCCGACGCCGCTCGCCAGGTCGTAGCCGGGGACGGCGTCGAAGCCGTCGACGGTGTACGTGTTGCCGTCCGAGTTCTCGAACGTGATCGAGTTGTTCCCCTGCGTCACGTCGACGATCCCGTTGTGCGGCCTTCCGTTCAGGTCGTAGATCGCCTGGTTCAGGTCGCCGATCCGTCCGTGCTTGATCTGGTCGGCGAGCGCGACGACGCCGG
This sequence comes from Gaiellaceae bacterium, assembly GCA_035518635.1. Classification (GTDB taxonomy): domain Bacteria; phylum Actinomycetota; class Thermoleophilia; order Gaiellales; family Gaiellaceae; genus AC-32. Next base: position 26,207 of record DATIXI010000053.1, on the reverse strand, counting down.
CGAACTCCGGCGACGACTCGCTCGTCCCGCCGAAGATGTGGTACCCCGGCGTGGCCGAGTCGGACACGAACGAGTAGTAGACGACCACCCCGCCGTCGACCGCGGCGCTCATGCTGATGTCCGGGACGCCCCGGCTGTGGTGGACGGCGTAGCGGACCGGGTCCTGGAAGTCCGGCCGTGAGAAGAAGATCGAGCGGCCGCCGCCGCCCGCTCCGTACGGGTCGTTCCAGACGACGTCGGGCGTGAGCCGGTTGCCGTTCTCGTCGAGCGTCAGCTGCGTGCCGCCGATCGACGTGACGAGCGGGTCGCTCGTGGGCCAGCTCGTGACCCGGAACGGATAGAGATCTTCCAGGTTCAGCTCGTAGTCGGTCGCCCCCGCGTCACCGCTCGACGAGAGGAGTGCGACGTGGTGCCTGGCGGCGTTGATGAACGCGCTGCGCAGGTTGTAGACCGACTGGGCGTTCGGGAACGTCTGCTCGGTTGCGCCGAAGCTCATCGAGATGACGTCGCCGATGCCGTTGTTGATCGCCCAGTTCTCGGCCTTGACGATCTCCGGGAACCCGGTCACGCCCTCGGTCTCCGAGACCGGGGTCTCCAGCAGGACGATGTTCGCGCCGGGTGCGAAGACGTGCGACCACTCGACATCGAGGGTCGTCTCCTCGGCCCAGCCGGCCATGTCGTCGTCGGTCGGGTCGAACGGCGGAACCGGGCCTGCAGGCTGGTAGATCTTCAGGCTCGGCGGGTCCGGCAGGCCGAACGTCTGGTCGAACACGTGCAGGTCGTTCTTGATCGTCGGCGAGCCGAACGAGTCGACGATCACGATCGTCTGGCCGTGGCCGTCGATGTGGTGCGCGAACAGCGGCCCCACGTCGTAGGCCTTCTGCAGCTGCGCCGGCTGGTAGCAGCGGATGCCGAAGTTGGCCAGGCAGTAGTCGGTATCAGGCGGGAAACTCAGCGCCTTGATGCCGGCAGGGACCCGGTGGAACGGCGCAGGTGCGACGAGCGCGGGCTTCTTGCCCGCCGCGGCTCCGCCGGCCAGTAGCACGGCGGCCGCGAGCGCGAGCAGAAGCGCGAGCAGCCCCAGCGTCGTCCGGCCCACCGGACGGCTGTCGGTTGCGAACGGGTGCATCGGTCTCCTTTCCTTTCCCCTTCCCCTGGCGGCCGTGCCTGCACACGTTCGTCGACCGGTGCCGATGGCTCTCCCCCGACGATCGACAGCCGCCTTTCTCGCGCGCAGTCTAGTTCCAAATATCCAGGCTGTGGGCTGCGAGGTTCCACGTCGCGGGCGCGGGTCTCCCGGCCCTTCGCCCACGCGCTCCGCCAGCGCGGCCAACCGGTCCGCGCCGTATCACCCGGTAGGCTCAGCCCGTGGCGGTGCTGACGTCGCAGGTCGAACTTTCCGAGGCGTTCGAGCAGCGCCGTGCCCGGATGGAAGCGCTCGTCGTAGAGCTGCGCGAGCGCACCGAGCAGGTTGCCCGCGGCGGGGGCCCGGCGGCACTCGAGAAGCACCGCTCGCGCGGGAAGCTGACCGCGCGGGAGCGGATCGACCGGCTGCTCGACCCCGACACCGCCTTCCTCGAGCTCTCGGCGCTGGCCGCGTGGGACATGTACGGGGGTCAGGCCCCGGCAGCCGGGATCGTGACCGGGATCGGCGTGATCGAGGGCATGCAGTGCGTCGTCGTCGCCAACGACGCGACCGTCAAGGGCGGCACCTACTTCCCGATCACGGTCAAGAAGCACCTGCGGGCGCAGGAGATCGCCGAGCAGAACCGCCTCCCGTGCATCTACCTCGTCGACTCGGGCGGCGCGTTCCTGCCGCTCCAGGCCGAGGTCTTCCCCGACCGGGAGCACTTCGGGCGGATCTTCTACAACCAGGCCCGGCTCTCGGCCGCCGGGATCCCGCAGATCGCCTCGGTGATGGGCTCGTGCACGGCCGGGGGCGCGTACGTGCCGGCGATGAGCGACGAGACGATCATCGTCAAGGGCACCGGCACGATCTTCATCGGCGGCCCTCCGCTCGTGAAGGCGGCGACCGGCCAGGAGGTGAGCGCCGAGGAACTCGGCGGCGCCGACGTCCACGCGCGGCTCTCCGGAGTGGCCGACCACTACGCGACCTCGGACGAGCACGCGCTCGCGCTCGTCCGCGAGATCGTGCGGAACCTGAGCCCGCCCGAAGTGGACCTGCCCTGGGGTCAGACCCCAGCCATGGCCCCGGAGGCCGACCCGGGCGAGCTGTACGGCTTGATCCCGACCGACTTCCGCCAGCAGGTCGACGCCCGCGAGCTGATCGCGCGAATCGTCGACGGCTCGCGCTTCCACGAGTTCAAGGCGCTCTACGGCGAGACGCTCGTCTGCGGCTTCGCCCGGATCGAGGGCTATCCGGTCGGGATCCTGGCCAACAACGGTGTCCTCTTCGGCCAGTCCGCCGCCAAGGGCGCCCACTTCATCGAGCTCGCCTGCAAGCGCCGGGTACCGCTCGTCTTCCTCCAGAACATCACCGGATTCATGGTCGGCAAGGAGTACGAGGCGGGCGGGATCGCGCGCGACGGCGCCAAGCTCGTGACCGCGGTCGCCTGCGCCGAGGTGCCGAAGTTCACGGTCATCGTCGGCGGCTCGTTCGGGGCCGGCAACTACGGCATGTGCGGCCGCGCGTACGGCCCGCGTCAGCTCTGGATGTGGCCGAACGCGCGCATCTCCGTGATGGGCGGCGAGCAGGCCGCGACGGTCCTGACGATGGTCGGCGACGCGGATCCGGACGAGATCCGCGCCAAGTACGAGGCCGAGGGGAACCCGTACTACTCGACCGCACGGCTCTGGGACGACGGGATCATCGACCCGCTCGACACCCGCCGGGTCCTGGCTCTCGGCATCTCGGCGGCGCTCAACGCGCCGATCCCCGAGACGACCTTCGGCGTGTTCCGGATGTAGCGACAGGAGGCAGCGCATGGGCTATTCGATGGTGAACGTGGACGAGATCGAGGGCGGCGGGCCGACGGGCGCATTTCACTTCGTGCGCCGGGAGCTGGGCGTCGAGGCCTTCGGCATCAACTGGATCGACCTCCCGCCCGGCGCGGAGGGGTTCGAGCACGACGAGGCAGACTCGGAGCAGGAGGAGGTCAACGTCGTCGTGCGCGGGTCCGGCGTCTACCGGGTCGACGGCAAGGACATCCCGGTCCAGGCGGGCACGTTCATGCGCTTCGATCCCGAGACGACCCGCGTGCCAGTCGCGGGACCGGAGGGGATGACGCTGGTGGCCGTCGGCGCACGCCGCGGAAGCTACGAGCCGAGGGGGCCGTTTTGAACCACACGCTGGAGCTGACCGACGACGACCTCCGCCTCCTGCGGGCGGCGTTGCACGCGTACCTGAACGACTTCGGGCACGAGGAGGCGGACGTGCTGCGCAGGCTCAAGGAGCTGATCGCACGCCTGCCCACGCCCGGCGTGCCCGACGAGTGACGGTCAAGCTCCTGCTCTGGAACCTCGCCGATTCGAAGACGACCCTCGACGAGCTGCAGGCAAAGCTCCCGGAGCTCCCGGAGGGCGACCGGTGGATCTCCGACCCGGCGACGGACCGCTTCGGGCTGGTCTCGGTCTCGGGCTCGCTCAGGGGCATCGAGCAGATCCGGGACCTGATCGGCAAGGACCCGGAGATCGGCGAGGAGTTCGAGACCCTGGGCTAGCTCACGGCGCTACGAGGACTCGAGCCAGTGGGCCAGCTGGTGTTGCTCGTCCCCGGTCAGGCGCCGCAGCGGCGCGCGCACGTCCTCGCGGACGGGCACGCCTCGGAGGCCGAGGATGAACTTCGCGGCGGCCTGGAACGGGTAGCGGTCGAGCACGGCCCGCAGCTCGCCCACCTCCTCGGCGCCGTCGCGGACGAGCGCCACGACCCGCTCCGGGAAGACGGACGCGAGCCCGGACACGGTTCCGGCGGCCCCTTTCTCCAGGCCGGACAGGACGAGCTCCTCGGCGCCTACGAAGACGTCGAGCCCTTCGATCAGGTACGGCTCGACCGCGCCGAACGGCCGGTCGGAGACCTTGACGCCGGCGAGGTTCGGCGCGCGCTCGCGGAGCTGGGAGAGCACGGCGAGCGGGACCGCGTATCCGCTCCTGGCCTGGAACTCGTAGACGTAGAACGGCACAGGCGCGCAGGCCCGGGCGGCCGCCTCGAAGTGCGCGAGCAGCGCCGCGTCGTCGAGCGCGTAATAGGGCGGGCCGATCACCGCGACACCCACGGCACCGGAGGAAGCGGCGTGCTCCGCGAGCGCAACGGTCTCCGCGGTGGTCTGGGCGCCGCAGTGGACGATCGCCGGCAGCGGGCCGTCGACGAACAGCTCGGCCGCGCGCCGCCGCTCGGCCGCGGAGAGCAGGATCCCCTCCCCCGTCGTGCCCAGCGCGAGGATTCCGTCCAGGCCCCCGGCCTTGAGGAAGTCGAGATATGGCCGGACGGCCTCCTCGTCGAGAGCGGCGCCTTCGTCGCGGAGAGGCGTGACGGCGGCCGCGAGAGCTCCGCGCAGCATGGAACAACTTTACGATGCGCGCGCATGGCTGCGTTGCGCATCGAGCAGGTCGCCGACACGCTGCGGGTGACGATGGCGCGGCCGGACCGGCACAACGCGTTCGACGCCGAGCTGATCGAGGAGCTCACGACGGCCTTCGCCGACGTCGACGGCGTGCGGGCCGTCGTGCTCGCCGGGGAGGGGCCGAGCTTCTCCGCAGGAGCCGACGTCGACTGGATGCGAGCCTCCGTGGAGCTGAGCTACGAGGAGAACGTCGCCGACGCGCGCCGGCTCCGGAAAATGCTCGAGACGATCGACCAGTGCCCGGCGCCCGTCATCGCCCGCATCCAGGGGCACGCGCTCGGCGGCGGCTGCGGGCTCGTCGCCTGCACGGACGTCGCGATCGCCGCGCCCGAGGCGCAGTTCGCGTTCTCCGAGGTCAAGCTCGGGATCATCCCGTCCGTGATCTCGCCCTACGCGCTGGCCAAGATCGGCGCGGGCGCGGCGCGGCGCTACTTCGTCACCGGCGAGCGCTTCGACGCGGCCACCGCCCTCCGGATCGGGCTCGTCCAGGAGGTGGCGGGCGACCTCGACGGCGCGGTCGAGCGGGTGCTCGGAGAGCTCAGGACCGCCGGCCCCGAGGCGGCGAGGCACGCCAAGCAGCTGGTGCAGGATCGGCCCGACTCGCTCGGCACCGAGCGGCGGATCGCGCAGCGCAGGACGAGCGTCGAGGGCCAGGAGGGCCTCCGCGCCTTCCTCGAGAAGCGTCGGCCCGAGTGGGCATCCGGAAGCTCCTCGTAGCGAACCGCGGCGAGATCGCGCTGCGCGTCTTCCGGGCCTGCCGGGAGCTCGGGATCTCCACCGTCGCCGTGTTCACCCCGGACGATCGTGCACTGGCGCACAAGCGGGCCGCGGACGAGGCGGTCGAGATCGACTCGTACCTCCACTCGGAAGAGCACATTCGCGCGGCGAAGAAGAGCGGCGCCGAGGCGATCCACCCCGGGTACGGGTTCCTGTCGGAGAGCCCGCGCTTCGCGGCAGCGGTCGAGGCCGCCGGGCTCGTCTGGGTCGGCCCGCCCGCGGACGCGCTGGAGGCCGGAGGAGACAAGCAGCGCGCCAAGCGGATCGCGCGCCGGGCAGGCGTGCCTGTCGTGCGCGAGGGCGAGCCGGAGGAGCTCGGGTTCCCGCTGCTGGTCAAGGCCGCGGCGGGCGGTGGCGGGCGCGGGATGCGGGTCGTGCGCGAGCCCGGCGAGCTGGAGGACTCGCTTGCCGCCGCGCGGCGCGAGGCGCAGGCCGCCTTCGGCGACGACCGCGTCTTCTGCGAGCGCTACGTCGAGCGGCCGAGGCACGTCGAGATCCAGCTCCTGGCCGACTCGCGCGGCGTGGTCGTCGCGCTCGGCGAGCGCGAGTGCTCCGTCCAGCGGCGTCACCAGAAGGTGCTGGAGGAGTCGCCGTCCCCGGCCCTCGACCCCGGCCTGCGCGCCCGCATGAGCGAGGCCGCGGTCGCGTTCGCCGAGGCAGTCGGTTACCGCAGCGCGGGGACGGCCGAGTTCATGCTCGACGGCCGCGACTTCTGGTTCCTCGAGCTGAACGGGCGGATCCAGGTCGAGCACCCGGTGACCGAGGCCGTGACCGGGATCGACCTCGTCCAGGAGCAGATCCGCATCGCGCAGGGCGAGCCGCTCCACGCGCCGCAGGAGTACCTCGAAGGCCACGCGGTCGAGGTGCGTCTGTACGCGGAGGACCCGCAGACGTTCCTGCCCCAGACCGGCCGCGTCTCGCGGTTGCGCCTGCCGTCGAGGATCCGGGTCGACGCTGGGGTCGAGGAGGGCGACGAGGTCGGCACCGCCTACGACCCGCTCCTCGCCAAGCTCATCGCCCACGGCGCCACCCGCGCGGACGCGCTCGACCGCCTCGCCGCGGCGCTCGACGAGACCGAGGTCGACGGGGTCGTCACGAACCTCCCGTTCCTGCGCTGGCTCGTCGCGCATCCTGCGCTGCGGGCGGGGCGCACTTCGACCTCCTTCCTGACCGACTACACGCCGCTCTCGCAGCCGCCAGCGCGCATCGCGGACGGCTCCTGGGCGGGAAGCTTCCGCCTCAACCTGGCGCCGCCGCCGGCCGCGCCGTCGCCGGACGTCGCCCTCGCCTCACATCACGACGGCACGGGCAGCGAGCAGAGCGCCTTGACCGCGCCGATGCCCGGGACCGTCATCCGCTTGCTCGTGCAGGAGGGCGACCGCGTGGAGCCGCGCCAGCCGCTCGTGGTGCTCGAGGCGATGAAAATGGAGACGCCGGTCGTCTCGCCGTACGAGGCGGTCGTCCGCGCCGTTCACGTGAGCGAGGGTGCGCAGGTTGCCGGCGGCCAGCTGCTCGTCGAGCTCGAAGAGTGACTCAGAAAAGCTTCTGAAGCTTCATCGCCTGGCCCATGTCCCCGGCGACCTTGAGCTTGCCGGACATGTAGGCGGCCGTCGCGTTCTGCTCCCCGCTCGCGATCTTCATGAACGTGTCGGAGGAGGTCGAGATCGTGCAGTCGGCGTCGCCGCCGTCCTCGGTGACCGTGACCTTCCCGTCGTCGACGTCGACGAGCCAGTTGCCGGCACCCTCGATCTCGAACAGGTAGCTCGCGGTGAGACCTGCCGCCTTCGACGCGTCGACCCGCGACTCCAACGACTCGAAGAACTCTCTCGGCTCGTCCATTGATTTGAGCCTACAGCGTCCCTGACTGGAACGTCCACGTGTGTCGACCGGTCATTTCCGACGGACGCACGAGCGGAGCCCGCGCGTCCTGAGGGCGGCACCGCAAGCGGCGCCTCAGAGCACGGGCTCGGGCGCGAGCGGGCGGCGGGCCCTGCTCGCCGGCAACATCGTCGCGAGCACGAACCCGGGCACGGCGGCCGCAGCGGCCGCGTACATCGCGGCCTGCAGGTCGATCGAGTCCGCGAGCGCCCCGAGCGCCACCGCCGCGATCCCGCCGAGACCGATCGACAGGCCGATAGCCAGGCCGGAGGCCATCCCGATCCGGGTCGGCAGGTACTCCTGGCTGAGCACCATCGTGACGCCGAACGTGCCAATCACGCAGATCCCGACACAGGCAAGCGCGACCGCCCCGATCACGCCGCCCACCAGGACGTAGACGACGATCAACGGGCAGACGAGGAACATGCTCGTGATCACCACGGGCCGCCGCCCCACGCGGTCGGCGATGGGGCCCGCGGCGATCGTCCCGAGTCCTCCGGCGAGCAGCATCAGCGAGAGCAGGTGGTTGCCGTGCGCAGCCGAGTTGCCGATCGAGACCTCCCAGAGCGGGACGAACGTGATCAGGCCGAACCAGGCGACGCTCCGGAACGCGATCACGGCGAGGAGCAGCACGAGCGCGCCCACGCGGTCACGTTCGCCGGAGGCGGCCATGACCCGACCTGACTCCGGTGCGAAGCCCGACAGGAACGGCACCACCCGAAGCAGCATCGCCGCGACGAGCAGGCACGGGAGCGCAACCAAGAGCCCCCCGGTCAGCCCGAACGCGATCACGAGCGGCGTGGTCACGATCGGCCCGAGCGCGTAGCCGAGATTGCCGCCGATCGAGAAGAAGCTCATGCCGCTCGCGCGGCGGTTGCCGCTCGCGTATGCGGCGAACTTCGAGCCCTCGGGATGGAACGCGGCCACGCCGAGCCCCGAGATGAGGACGAACAGCAGCACGAGCCAGTACGAGGGCGAGGCGGCGGCTAGCGCGATCCCGACCCCGGCGATCGCGACCCCGGTCGGAAGCAGCCAGATCGCGCCGCGCCGGTCCGACCAGAGCCCGAACAGCGGCTGGATCAGCGACGAGGACGCGGCCGAGGCGAGCATCGCCAGGGCAGCCATCGCGTAGTTGAGGTCGAAGCGGTCGACGAGGAACGGAAGCAGCGCCGGCAACGCTCCTCCGGCGAAGTCCGTGGCGAGATGACCGGCGGAGAGCGCCGTCATCGCGCGCTTGTCCAGCTCGGCTCGCACGAGCCGAGCGTACTCAAGCGCTACGCGGCCGTGCGACTAGGACTCGGCAGGTAGCGCTCGATCAGCGCATGCGACAAGTCCCACTGCGCCCGCGCGATCTCGAGGCGGTTGCGCTCGATGGCGGGGAGCGAGGCATCGCTGCGCCTCAGCTCCTGGCGCTTCGCGACGAGCTCGGAGATGCGCTCAGTGAGCGCTTCGACCGAGCGCAGGTTTGCACGAGAGCCGCCGCAGGCCATCACCTTCAGCGTCGGTGCGCGGACCCGGTTGCGCAATCCCTCGATCGCGTGGCGTCGCCGGGTCGTCGAGTCGGCTAGCATCGCGCGGCGATGGACGTCGTCCTCAAGTCGACCGCGCCGGCCGGGATCGAGGCAGACGTCCTCGCCGTCCCGCTGCTCGAGGACGAGGGCCTGACGAAGGCCGGCTCCGAGCTCGACTCTTCGCTGGACGGCCTCCTGGAGCGCCTGGTGCGGGAGGGCGAGCTGCGCGGAGAGGCCGGCACCGCATCTGTCGTCCACGTCGACGACATGCCCTTCCGGCGCGTCGTCGCCGCGGGCCTCGGAGAGCCGGAGTGGCTCGACGCCGACTCGTTCCGGACCGCCGCCTCGGCCGTCGCCCACCAGGTGCGCGGCTTCGCGGAGACCGTCGCGTGGACGCTCGATCCCTCGCTCCCCGTGCCGCTCGCTGAGCAGGCGCGCGCGGTCGTCGAGGGCATGCTGCTCGGCGACTACGACCAGGCCCGCTGGAAGCACGACGAGCCGAGGTCGAAGCTCGCGCAGCTCACGATCCTCGCGCCCGACAAGGCCAAGGGGCTGAAGAAGCTCGTCGAGCGCAGCGCGGTCGTGACGGGCTGGGTGAACCGCGCGCGCGATCTCGTCAACAGCCCGCCGAACGAGACGAACCCCGAGGCGCTGGCCGCGCGCGCGGCCGAGATCGCCGCGGCGCAGGAGCACGTGGAGGCGATGGCGCTCGGGCCCAAGGAGATCGAGAAGCTGGGCATGGGAGCTTTTCGTGCCGTCTCGCAGGGGAGCGACACCGAGCCACGGCTGATCGTGCTCCGCTACGAGCCGCCGAGGCCGAGGAAGAAGGGCCTCGTGCTCGGGCTCGTCGGCAAGGCGATCACGTTCGACACCGGTGGGATCTCGCTCAAGCCCGCGCTGAGGATGGAGGACATGAAGGGCGACATGGCCGGCGGCGCGGCCGTGATCGAGGCCACTGGTGCGATCGCCGACCTCGGCCTCCCGATCCGGGTGCTGACCGTGGTCGCGTCGTGCGAGAACATGCCCGGCGGTCACGCCTACCGGCCCGGCGACATCCTGACCGCGATGAACGGCAAGACGATCGAGGTCACGAACACCGACGCCGAAGGCCGCCTCGTCCTCGCCGACGCGCTCTGGTACGCGCGCCAGAACGGAGCCACGCACCTGCTCGACCTGGCCACGCTCACCGGAGCGATGGAGATCGCGCTCGGCGACCTCTACGCAGGCATCTTCGCGAACGACGACGCGTGGCGCGACGAGGTCGTCGCCGCCGGCGAGGCGAGCGGAGACCACGCGTGGGGCTTCCCCATGCACCCGCGCTACCGCCGCTACGTCGACTCGTCCTTCGCCGACCTGAAGAACTCCTCCGACCTGCGCCAGGCGGGCGCCGTGTACGCCGCGGAGTTCCTCAAGGAGTTCGCCGGCGAGGGCCCCTGGGCGCACGCCGACATCGCAGGCCCGGCCTTCCTCGAGCGCTCGCGGGGCGACTACCTCAGCCAGCGCGGCGGCACCGGGTACGGCGTCAGGCTCATCGTCGAGCTGGCTTCCCGCCTCACGTGAACTTCGATCTCGCGCCCGAGCACGAGCTCGTGCGCAAGACCGTCCGGGAGTTCGCGGAGGAGCGGGTGGCGCCCCTGGCTGCCGAGCTCGACCGCGAGCAGCGCTTTCCCTACGACCTGGTCGCCGAGCTGGCCGACCTCGGGCTGATGGGGATGCCCGTCCCGGAGGAGTACGGCGGCGCCGGCGCGGACACGGTCTCGTATGCGATCGCGGTCGAGGAGCTGACGCGCGTCGACTCGTCGGTCGCGATCACCCTGGCCGCGCACACCTCGCTCGGGGCGATGCCGATCTTGCTCTTCGGCACCGACGAGCAGAGGCAGCGATGGCTGCCCGATCTCGCGACGGGCAGGAAGCTGGCCGCGTTCGGGCTGACCGAGCCCGGCGCCGGCTCCGATGCTGCAGCGACCCGTACCACGGCCGAGCTGCGCGACGGGCAGTGGGTGGTCAACGGCTCGAAGACGTTCATCACGAACGCGGGCACGGACATCACCGCCTGCGTGACGATCACCGCCCGCACCGGCGAGGACGAGATCTCGAACCTGATCGTCCCGAACGGAGCTCCCGGCTACGGGATCTCGGCCCCGATGCACAAGCTCGGCTGGCGCGCGTCGGACACCCGGGAGCTCTCGTTCGAGGACTGCGCCGTTCCCGAGGAGAACCTGCTCGGCGAGCGCGGAAAGGGCTTCAACCAGTTCCTCGAGATCCTCGACGGCGGCCGGATCTCGGTCGCGGCTATGGGAGTCGGGCTCGCGCAGGGCGCGTACGACCTCGCGTTCGGCTACGCGAAGGAGCGCGAGCAGTTCGGCCGCCCGATCGCGCGCTTCCAGGCCGTGCAATTCGCGCTCGCAGACATGGCCGTGGAGATCGAGGCCGGGCGGGTGCTGACCTACAAGGCCGCGTGGCTCAAGGACCAGGGCCGCCCGTTCGCGCTCCAGGCGGCGATGGCGAAGCTCTACACGGGCGAGCTCTCACACCGCGTGGCCAACGCGGCGCTCCAGATCCACGGCGGCTACGGCTTCATGGAGGAGTCTCCGATCGCGCGGCTCTACCGCGACCAGAAGATCCTCGAGATCGGCGAGGGGACTAACGAGGTTCAGCGGATGGTGATCGCCCGCCACCTCGGGCTCGTCTCCTGACGAACCAGACGGGTATCGCCACCAGAAGCGCGAGCACGACCAGGCCCGCGGCGAGGATCAGGCGGTCGTGCGTGGCGCTGCTGCCGAAGCTCTTCGGCACCGAGACGCCGTCCGCGGCGGCCAGCGCGCGCACCGCGTCGGAGGCGGAGTTGGCGAGGTCGGTCGGCGTCTGCCCGGGCTGGATCGGCTTCAGAGCCGCGACCTCGTTCGTCACGGGTTTGCCGCCGTTGTAGAGCCCGAAGCCCGACGGCATCGCGATCAGCGTCCGCCCCGTGTACGAGAACGCGATCTCCTTGCCCAGGAACTCCGAGTACAGCTGCGGCTTCTTCCAGAGGACGACGGCGGTGCCCAGGTCGCCGGTGAACGGGATCAGGGCGACCCGGATCTTGTAGCCCTTCTCGTTGGCGGCGGCGACGGTCTTCTTCAAGCGGGTCGCCGCGGAGGCCGAGACCGGCGCTTCGTAGGGCAGGAACACCTGCTGGAACGGGAGCGTGTCGCTGGCCGGGTCGCCGTTTCCGAGCGCGCCCCCGGGCAGGAGGAGGGCGAGCGCCAGCGCCGCCGCCAGGAACGCGAGGCGCCTCACTGGCCCTCGAGCGCCCGCTGCGCCTCTTCCTCCTCGCCGAGCAGGCGGAGCAGGAAGTAGGTCAGCGCGGAGAAGAAGACGATCATCTGCTCCCCGTTCATCAGGATCCCCCCGAGGTTCTGGTCCTTGGTCGCGGTGAAGCCCCAGAGCCGTGGCGCGTCCTCATAGAACGCGTAGAACACCCGCACGGAGAAGATGAACGCGAGCGAGAGGAACGCCGAGCCGATGTAGGCCGCGCCCAGGTACGCGAGGCGGATCGCCGTCGGCACGCGGTTGGGCTCGTTCGAGAAGACCGGCCACCAGAAGACGAGCCCGGCGAGCAGCAGCAGCCCGTGCTCGATGTTGAGCGGCCAGGTGTCGCGCAGCGCCCAGTTGTAGAACGCGGGCAGGTGGACGCCGTACCAGACGCCCAGCCAGAACGGCAGTGCCACGACCGGCCTGGTCATGATCGCGAGCGGCCTCCCGCCCGCGGCCGCGACCGTGTCGCGCATCGCAGGCGTCAGGCCGAGGATCAGAAGCGGAGGCGCCCAGTCGGCGACCATCACGTTCTGCAGCAGGTGGATCACGAGCAGGTAGTGGATCGCGATCGTCTCGAGCGGCGAGTTGAGCGAGAACGCGACGAGCGCGATCCCGGTCCCGAAGACCGCGGCGCGCCAGCCGCTCGGTCGCTCGACCGTCCGGGCGAGACGCACGTAGCCGTACACGGCAGCCGCTGCGAGGACGAGGAAGAGAGGCTCGAAGCTGAACGAGCTGGCGGCGGGCGGTGTCACGGGTCGGCGCTCCGCACGGCCGACGCAGCGTACCGACACCTCTCGTTTGACACCGGCGGTCCGGGGTCGCGATTCTGCCTGCTGATGCGCCCCGCCCTGCTCCTCTTCTGCGCTGCGCTCGTCGTCGCCGGCTGCTCGTCCTCACGGCCGAGCATCGGCCCGGTCGGGCCCGCCCGGACGTTCGCGCTCTCGGGCTTCCAGCCCGTCCGGATGGCGAGGCCCGGGGTCCACCGCCTCTCGTTCACGATCCGCCAGCCGTCGGGTGCGCCGCTGACCACCTATCGCACCGGGCCCGGGCCACATGTCGGGGTGCACCTGATCGTCGTTCGCCGCGACCTCGGGGCGATCATCCACCGCCACCCGCCTGTCGGCGCGAACGGCCGCATCGTCCAGGCGGTCGACTTCCCGACGCCCGGCCCGTACCGCGTGCTCGTCGACGCGTACCCCGCCGTGAAGGGCGGCCCGCGCAACTTCCAGCTCCACCAGGACGTGCGCGTCGCCGGCCCGTACCGGCCGCAGCCCCTCCCGCCGTTCTCCCGCACGGTGGACGTCGACGGCTACCGCGTCGTGCTCTCGGGCCCGCGCACGCTGCACGCGATCGAGCCCGCGTACCTGGTCGCGCGGGTCACCGATCCGCGCGGGCGTCCGGTGACGTTCCGGCCCTGGTACGGTGCCCTCGCGCACGCGATCTTCTTCCGGAACGGCACGCTTGACTATTTCCATACGCACGTCTGCGGGCCCTCGACGCCGGGCTGCACGAGCGTGCTCGGGGGAACGAGCATCAAGGGGCTCTCCACCAAGCCCGGCAAGCTCCAGGTCGGCGTCCTGCTGCCGGTGGCCGGGACGTGGCGCCTGTTCCTCCAGTTCCAAGGAGGCGGACGCATTCTCACGGCGCCGTTTACGCTGACCGTCAGATGAGGCGCCGGACAGCCCACGCGCTCGGCTGGCTCGGCCTGGTGGCCCTGCTCGTGCTCGTCGCGCGCTGGCTGTGCTACGCGCTCGCGCCGCCTACCCTGCTCTCGACCCGTCTGCAGGCCTCGGCGGGCGGGCCGCGCCTCGTCGTCGTGACGCTCGTCTCGCTCGGCCTCGCCGCGCTCGTCTCGACGGCCACCGTCTCGATCGCCGCCCTTGGCGTCCGGGAGCGACAGCGGCTGCGGCCGGAGCGCGTACCGCCGCGTCTCCGCGTCGGACGATTCGCAGCCAGTGCGCTCTTCCTCTTCGTCGCGAGCTCGTTCACGTTCGCGATGTTCGAGTCGTACCTCCACTGGCGAGCCGGGATCGGCTTCCACGGGCTCAAGTGCCTGGTCGGTCCCGTTCACCGGAACGCGATCCCGCTGCTCGCGGCGCTCGCGCTCGCCGCCGCAGCGCTCGTGGAGGCCGGCGCGCACGTCCTCGCCTGGATGCGCGCCGTCGTCCGCGAGCTGCGCCGCCGCAGGCTGACCGGCGTGTTCCCGCTCTACGCGCCGCCCTGGCGCTTCCTGCCCGTCGCGCGCACGGCCGTCGTCCGGGCCCGCCCGCGGGCACCGCCGCTGCCGGCCTAGGCCGGCATTCAAAGACGGAAAGGAGAACACGTGAGAACGGCTCTGCTTACCGCCGTAGTGGCGGTGGTTGCGCTCGTCTTCGCCGACGTGGCGTTCGCGCACGCGGTCGTGAGCCCACCGGTGGCGAAAGCGAAGACCCTGCAGCTGTACACCCTCTCGGTCCCGACCGAGGAGGAGAACGCGACGACGACAGAGATCGAGCTGACCGTGCCGAACGGCTTCTCGATCGACTCGTTCGCGCCTTCTCCCGGCTGGAAGCGCGAGGTGCAGTCGACCGGCTCGGGTGAGGAGGCGGTCGTCCAGAAGGTGACCTGGACGGGAGGGAACGTTCCGACCGAAGAGGACTCCGTCTTCCAGTTCAACGCCGACGCCACCTCCGACAAGACCTACACGTTCAAGGTGCTCCAGACGTACTCGAACGGCAAGGTCGTCGACTGGAGCGGGCCCGAGAGCTCCGACACACCGGCGCCGACGGTGAAGGCCGTCTCGTCGATCGGAGGGAGCTCCACCTCGACGCTGACGATCGTCGCACTCGTCCTCGGCGCCGCAGGCGTCGTGCTCGGGATCATCGCGCTCGTCACGAGGGGGCGCGAGCTCGGTTGAGACGACGCGCCCTGCTCGGGCTCGCGGCGGCCACGGCGGCGGCGCTGGCCGTGCCCGCGTCCGCCTGGGCCCACGCGGCGCTGCTGCACACCGTTCCGACGGCGAGCGGGACCGTGAACCGCCCGCCGCCCAACGTGCAGCTCACCTACAGCGAGCCGATCGAGCCGCGCTTCGCGATCGTCTCGGTGACGAACGCGCAGGGTCGACAGGTGACCTCGGGTGCTCCCCGGACCGCGCCCGGGCAGCCCCAGACCCTCGTGACCCCGCTGCGGCGGGTGCCCGAGGGCTGGTACCTCGTCTTCTGGCGGGTGATCTCCGCGGACGGGCACCCGGTGCGAGGCGCGTTCACGTTCGCGGTGGGCCCGAACCCGGGCCCACCGCCCCAGTTCAAGGTGCCGTCGCTGAGCGAGACGGCGACGACCCCTCAGCTCCTGGTCGCACGCTGGGTCGTCTTCCTCTCGGCCATGACGGCGGTCGGGTTGTTCGTGCTCCGGGCCCTCATCGCGCGCCCGGTGGCCCGCCGGGTGCGCGGTGTCTCTCTCAACCTCCTCACGTGGGCGTTCGGCGTCGCGCTCGCCGTCGCGCTCGTGGCGACCCCGCTCTACGTGCTGATCGCGACCGCGCAGTTCTCGCTCCGCTCGGTCTTCGACCTCGGCGCGATCCTCCCGGTCGTCCGCGCGTCCTCCTTCGGGCGCGACTTCCTCGATCTCGAGCTCGTCCTCGCGCTGTTCGGCGTGGCCGCGGCCGCCGCGCTTGCGGTCGACCGGCCGGAGCGCCCCGAGCGCTCGGTTTCAGAGGTGCTCTCTCTGTCGTCCGCGCTCGCAGCCGCGGCCGCAGCGCTCGTGATGCCCGGGCTCGCGGGCCACGCGGGCCAGAAGTCGCCGCGCGGGCTCTCGCTGCCACTCGACGCGCTCCACCTCGCGGCGGGCTCGATCTGGCTCGGGGGGCTGATCGGGCTGATCGTCTTCTGGTTCGCGGTGGGAG
Organism: Gaiellaceae bacterium; assembly: GCA_035518635.1. GTDB lineage: Bacteria > Actinomycetota > Thermoleophilia > Gaiellales > Gaiellaceae > AC-32. The sequence continues at coordinate 10,284 of DATIXI010000053.1, read as the reverse complement.
CGGCGCGGCGCGTGGCCGCTCTCGGCGTCGTCGTCCCGCGGTTCTCGAACGTCGCGCTCGTCTCGGTGCTCGCCCTCATCGGCTCCGGGATCGGCCAGTCGCTGCTCGAGGTCCCGACGCTCGCGTCGCTCTGGCAGACCTCCTACGGACAGGCGCTGCTCTGGAAGATCGGCCTGTTGACGGCGGCGCTCGTGCTCGCCTCGGTCAATCTCGCGCGCACGAAGCCCCGGCTCGAGGCTGCGCAGCCGGGCGCCGCGTTCGAGCTTCGCCGGTTCGTCTCGGGCGAGATCGTCCTCGTCGTGGGCGCGCTCTTCGCCGCGGCCGTGCTCACCAGCCTGCCTCCCCCCTCGAGCGCCCTCGCGAGCGTGAAGAACATCGCGGCGCGCGTCGGCCCGGGCCCGGTCTCGACGGTCGTGACGAAGGGCCCGTACAAGGTGCGCGTCAGGGTGACGCCGAACCGGGCCGCCGTCCAGAACGACTTCTCCGTCACGGTCACGAAGAACGGGAAGCCGGTTCCGGGCGCGCAGGTGATCACGCAGTTCGACATGCTGGACATGCAGATGGGCCAGCAGAGCTACAAGTTCGACGAGCGCGCGCCGGGCACGTTCTCGAAGGCAGCGCCCGCGCTCGTGATGGTCGGCCACTGGGCGCTCCAGTTCCAGGTGACCCCGCCCGGGGCACAGCCGTTCATCGTCACCCTGCTCGACAAGGCGGGCGGATGAGCGTTCGCATGCGCCTGCTCGTCGCGTTCGTGGCCCTCGCGGCCGCGGCGGTCGCCTGGATCGTGGTGATCGAGCAGATCCGCCGGACCGTCTAGGTGCGACGCGCACTCCTCGCCGCCGTCGCGGCCGCTCTCGTGGCGCCGGGAACGGCGGCGGCGCACCTCAAGACCGGCCGGGTCGCGGTCGACTACCGGGCAGACGTCATGGCGCTCCAGCCGCCGCTCTTCGGTGCGGTCAAGGCACGCGTGTACCGGTCCGACCTCGCGCTCGGGCTGCGGGCGCTCGACGGCCACAGCGTGATCGTGCTCGGCTACTTCGGCGAGCCGTTCCTCCGGCTCGGCCCGGCCGGCGTGTTCGTCAACGATGCGTCGCTGACCGCGGCCGGAACGGGGCTCGCGGTTGCCCGCGCGCGCTCAGGGAAGACCCCCCGCTGGCGGCTGCGCTCGAGGAAGCCGAGCGTGATCTGGCACGACGCACGCCTGCGCGGCCTCCCACAGGGCGAGCGTGTCGGCGCCTGGACGGTGCCACTCCTCGTCGACGGCCGGCCGACGCGGATCGGAGGCGAGATCCACCGCGTGAGCGCTCCGTCCGCCTGGCCCTGGATCGCTGTCGGCGCGATGTTCGCGGTTGTGACGGGCGTGGTCCTCGCCCGCCGCTCGGCCGGGCGGCTGCGAGGCGCCTGTGTCGTGCTCGGCTGGATCGCGGGCCTCGCGACGATCCTGGCCGCGGTCGGGTTCGCAACTGCTTCGACGGCGTCCGAGGGCATGGTCGTCCAGTCCGTCAGCGAGATCGTCCTCGCGCTGGTCGGGATCGTCTTCCTGATCCGCGGCTCCCGCGAAACAAGAGCCGTGACGGGCGGCCTGCTGGGCCTGCTCGCGCTCGCCGCCGGGCTGACGAAGCTCCAGGCTCTGACGCACGGGATCGTCCTCTCGGCGCTTCCCGGCCAGCTCGCCCGCCTGGCGGTGGTCGTCGCGATCTCCGCAGGCGCGGCGGCCGCGATCCTCGCCGTCCTCGTCGTCCTCGACCTGCTCCGGAGCTACGAGGAGCCCGAGGCGCTCCAGCGCTACCTCTAGGGCGGCGGCACGATCTTCAGCGGCTGGTCGAACGCGACGTAGCGGTGGAACATGAAGTGCGCGGCCGCGGTCATGCGCAGCTGCAGCGTCCGGTAGCTGCCCCGGTCGATCCAGGCGGTGAACCAGGCCGGGATCGTCGGGTTGAGGAACGAGACGACCCAGACCGGTCGCCCGTGGAGGCTCGCGGCCGCGAGCACGTGCGCGTTCGAGGTCACGCTCCCCCAGCTCGGCTGCGGCACGACCAGCTGCGGGATCTGGGAGCTGCGCACCCAGGCGGCGCCGGGCGTGTCCTGGTCCCAGCGGCGCCGCCCGATCACGACCGCGGCCGCCCCGTCGCGGATCTGGTAGGTGAGCCGGTTCGGGGCGAGCTGGCGCCAGGTCGTGACGATCCCGGTCGTCGGGTCCGAGCGGAGCGACTCGATGTAGACCAGGCTTCGGAGCGCCCGGAAGACGCGAGAAGCGCGCCTGAGGATCGCTGTCCCCACCCGCGCCGACTCGGGCAGGGCGAACACGACCGGGCGGCTCCCGCTCAGCCGCACCTCGTACCGCCCCGAGCGCGGCACCGTCGCCCGGTAGCAGCCCTGACCGCACGCGGGCGCGTCCACGACCTGGTCGCCGGACACGACCGAGGCCCGCAGCCCGGAGAGGCCGCCGCCCGACGGCGCGAGAGCCGTCACGGTCACCGTCGGCCGGGCTCCCGGCCCGACCGCGATCGCCACCGCGCGGGAGCCAGCTTCCCGGGCCAGGACAACCGCGTCGCGCGGCGGCGCCGGAGGCGTCTCCACGCCGACCGTCAGCGACGAGGTTCCGACCGCCGAGCCGCTCCCGGAGCCGTTGCGGGCCAGCACGACGACCGCCGCGACGAGCGCAGCGAGGAGAACGGCTCCGGCAATCGCTAGAGCCCGCAGCGTGCTTTTTTCCACCCGGCGAACGCTAGCCTCTCCCCATCAGGCAGCAGTACTCGAAGAAGAACTTCGCCTCCCCCGAGGAATCCGTGGAGCTCCCGGGCATCGAGGAGCACATGGTCGAGATCGGAGGGATGACGGTCAGCCGCACGGTCCAGGACCCCGGCTGGCGCTGGTCGGAGCACGTGAAGCCCGTCGTGGGAGGGGACTGGTGCGAGGCGCGCCACGTCGGGGTCGTCGTCTCCGGCTCCTGGGGGGCGCTCCTCCGCGACGGCACCGAGCTCGAGTTCGGCCCGGGGGATGTGTACGACATGCCTCCCGGGCACGACGGGTACACGATCGGCGACGAGCCGTGCGTGCTGATCGAGTGGATGGGGATGCGCGCGATCGCCGGCCAGCTCGGCCAGTTCCACGACCGCGCGCTCGTCACGCTCCTCTTCACCGACATCGTCGAGTCCACGGCGACGCTCGCGGGCTCAGGCGACGCCGCCTGGCACGAGCGCCTGCAGATGCACTACGCAGCCGTGCGCGTCGAGCTCGAGCGGTTCCGCGGCCGCGAGGTGAACTCGACCGGTGACGGCGTGCTGGCCGTGTTCGACGCCCCTGCGCGCGCGCTCCGGTGCGCGAGCGCCATCAGGAGGAGGGCGGCCGGCGAGGGGATCGACATCCGGGCAGGCGTGCACGCGGGTGAGGTGGTCGTCGCGGGCCCGGACGTGCGCGGCCTCGCCGTGCACGAGGCGGCGAGGGTGATGGCGAAGGCGGGTGCGGGCGAGGTGCTCGTCTCGGAGACGACGTGCGCGCTCGTCAAGGGCACGGGGCTCGAGTTCGAGGATCGCGGCGAGCACGAGCTGAAGGGCATCCCGGAGCCCCGCCGCCTGTTCGCGTTCGTCGAACCCGCTTAGGTGCGGAAGCTCAGATAGGGGTGAGAGGGCTCGGGAACGGGTGCAATGTGGTCCGCCACGACCACGAGTCGCTTCCCGCGCTGCTCGAGCGCCCCGGTCACCTGGAGCCACGAGTCGCGCTTGAAGGAACCGCGATGGAGTGCCCTGCCGTCGATCGGGACTCCGACCGGCATCGCATCGGCGACGCAACAGGCGATGTAGAAGCGCGCCAGCTCGAACGTGCCGGGAGGCACGTACTTCGACCCAGTCACGAACCCGAGCAGCCTGACTCGTAGACCGGTGTGAATGCCGGCCTCGTCCGCGAAGTCTTTGCCTCCCTCGGCTTCCCGTATGTCGAGGAACGACACGTCAGCCGGGCTTGCCGGTGGCGCGGGACGCATGCTCAGGAAGAAGCTCCCTCCGCCCTTGCGCGACGCCGCGAACGAGCCGAGTGCCGCGTGGGGAGCCAGGACGATCGCGGCCAGCGGGACGAGGAGCGCGAAGAGGCTCACGGCCTCACGGAGCGTGAGAGCCGCGGCTCTTCCCCGCGAGCGTAGGAACCCAAACACGTAAGCGAGCACGGCGAGCGTCAGAACCACGGCTCCGAACGGAACGACCCACTGCGTTCGAGAGCCCAGATACCGGCTCGTTCCATCGGTGACCCAGAGGACCAGGAAGAAGAAGGCCCAGGCACCGAGCACAGCTCCCCGCACGATGCGGGCGTCGACGCTCACCGGATCATCGCCTCGAAGATCAGCGAGCCGACCACGATCACCGGGACCGTCACGAGCAGCAGCCGGGGAACAAACCACCGGCGGAAGGTCGCGCCGTAGAGCACCGAGAGCTTGATGTCGGCGATCGGGCCGAAGACGAGGAACGCGAGTTGCGCGCCGAGCGTGAACGACGTGAAGGAGGCCGCGATGAACGCATCTGCCTCGGAGCAGAGCGAGAGCAGGTACGCGACCGCCATCAGCGCGAGCGACGAGAGGACGGGAGCGCCGCCGAGCGTGGACACGAAGGATTCGGGCAAGGCGGCCTGGACGAATGCGGAGAGTGCAGCACCGAGGACGATGAACTTGCCCATGAAGAGGAAGTCGGCGACGAGGTGGCCTGCAAAGGCGACGCCTCGGCCGGCGTGATCGTCGTCATGAGAGTGCTCGTCGCCGTGATCCGAGGCCCGAGCGCGCAGCAGATCGGGCGCTCGTGTCCTGCCGATCGCCCACCCCGCTGTTGTCGCCGCGATGAGTCCGAGGGTCGCCCGGCCGACAACCATCTCCGCCCCCCGCGTGTGACCGCCGTACGCCACCCAGGTGGACGTGAGCACGATCGGGTTCATCACGGGCGAGGCAAGCATGAACGTGATCCCGGCGGCTGGATGGACACCACGCGCGATCAGCCGTCGCGCGACCGGAACCGAGCCGCACTCGCAGACAGGGAAGGCGACGCCTCCGAGCGCCGCGGTCGGAATCTGCAGGCCCAGCGGCAATCGCGCGATTGAACCCAGGGTCCGCTCCGGGAGATACACGGCGATTGCAGCAGAGGCGAGTGCTCCGAGAAGGATGAACGGAAGGGCCTCGATCACGATGGACGAGAAGACGAGGAGGAACGTCTGCGTCGCCGGCCCGTGGCCGAGTCCCGCCTGAGCGGCTGCTGCGACCAGGAGCACGAAGAGCCCCAGGAGGCGCCCGAGCGCAGGTTCTGAGACCGTCCGTGTCTGCCAGGCAATCCTGAGTCGCCTCGCGGCGGTCGAGACTCGGTGCTCGCGTACGAAAGGAGGAGCGGCGAGCTCGGTGCGATCCATCCGCAAAGTGTGCCGCCTGGCGCCGCCAGACGCGAGGATCAGTGCCGCTCCGGGCCGAAGCCCGCGACGGCCACTGGCGCGTGACGATCGTGGATCGTCCCATCGCCGAGCTGTCCGTACTGATTGGCGCCCCAACACTCGAGCCCGCCACTCGCGAGCAGCGCGCAGGCGTGCGACCCACCCGCTGCGATCGCGCGAACACCGCCGAGGCCCGCAACCACGACCGGGGTGAGGCGCGTCCTAGTCGTGCCGTCGCCGAGTTGACCATTCGGGTTGTAGCCCCAGCACTCGACCTTCCGCGTGCTGGTCAGTGCACAGGCATAGGAGTCGCCGGCCGCGATTGCCGTCACGTCGCGCAGGCCGCTCACCGCAACTGGGGTCAGGCGCTTCTTCGTCGTGCCGTCGCCAAGCTGCCCCTGGGAGTTCCCGCCCCAGCACAGGACCCTTCCTCCGGTCGTTAGCGCGCAGGTGTGGAGCCCTCCGGCGGCGATCATCCGGACGCCGGCCGCAAGACCGGCAACGGGCACCGGAGTGTGCCGATCGACGGTTGTGCCGTCGCCGAGCTGCCCGAACTCGTTGAAGCCCCAGCACCTGACCGCTCCCACGGTTGTCACCGCGCACGTGTGAACACCGCCCGCGTCGATCGAGCGGACCGGGCCGAGCCCGTGGACGCGAACGGGTCGAGAGCGATTGACCGTCGTTCCGTCGCCGAGCTGCCCCTGGATGTTGAGCCCCCAGCACCAGACGGCCTTCGAGCTCGTCAGCGCACACGTCTGGCCGTCGCCGGCAGTGATCGCACGGATTCCTTTGAGGCCTCTCACCGCGACCGGGGCGTTCCGATTGACGAGATCCCCCTCGCCGAGCTCCCCGAACTGGTTCAGCCCCCAGCAACTGACCGTTCCCCGCTTCATCAGCACACACGTGTGATCCGAGCCGGAGGAGATCGTCCGAATTCCACCGGTCAGCCCCGTGACGCTCACCGGACTCGGATTCGGGACGAAGGCCCCTTCGGCGGTGCCATCGCCTAGCTCGCCGAAATGGTTGGTCCCCCAGCAATCCACTCCGCCGGCGGCCGTCAGAGCACAGGTGTGCGAGCTCCCCGCGACGACCACGACCGCCGTCCCGCGCCGGGCCGGCTTCGGCCGGGCACCTTGGACGCACCCGATCTGCTCCGGGGTAAACAACGGCTTTCGCATCTGAACTGCCAGTCGCTGCGCTACATCGCACCGCAGTCCCAGGATCTGGAGGCCCGCCCGACCCGAGAGCCCGTCGGGAGAATTCTCGTAGTCGACGGTCGGCCGGGCGTAGACGTGCCCGCCGACCGCGAACGCGAACGCCTGCGGAACGTGTACCTGGGCACCGCGCTGCGCCAGGGCCTGGGTCAGCAGGTGGATCTTGCGCGCACCGTCCGGCGTGAAGTGGAAGCTCAGCGCCCAGTCCGCGAAGGCTCCGGAGACCTCGATGGACGCCGGAACGATGTCACCTGAAGTCACCTCGTCCTTCACCTGGCCGGTCGGGTCGTAGATCCGCACCAGGGATTGCTGGCCCGGACGGGCGAGCACGACGATTCCGACCGCCGCAGCAGCACAGGCCGCCAGCACAAGAGCGACGATGATCCAAGCGTTTCGGCGCCGACGAGATGCCTTCCTCCACGAAGGCTTCTCGCTGGAATCGGACCCCGTCACCTGACGAACGCTAGCGTCCTTGGATGCCGTACCCGGCTCTGCCGAACGTTGACCGGGCCCGGCGATCGCTCAGGGGGCGCGCACGACGTGGACGCGCGTCTTCTTCGCGCCTCCCGCGAGCAGCGTCACCTGGAGCGTCAGGCGGGCTCCCCGCTTGATCCCGCGCGGCCTGTACCAGCCGACGGTCTTCGCGCCGGTCGAGCCGATCAGGTTGGGCTCGCTCTCCGTCTGCTTCCAGATCACCCGCTTCTTGCGAAGGAGCCGCAGGCGAAGCGTCAGCGTGTGGACGTTCGCCGTCCAGCGCACCTTCATCGCGAGGAGATTGAGGTAGGTCGAGCGCACGGTCCTGATCGGGAGGATCGAGAGCGAGACCGGGACGGTGAAGTCGGTCGGGGCGCTGTAGTGGTTGTCCAGGTGGTTGAAGTCGCTCGACTGCACCAGCCACCAGTAGTGCCCCGCGTAGAGCGGCGAGGTCGGCGTCCACTGGCGCTCGTCGTTCTTGAAGATCGCGACCTGGACGACGTTCGCCGAGACGAAGCTCCCGGTGCTCTCGAGGTCGGGCACGTCCGCGATGTCGAGCTCCTCCGAGTGCTCGTTCGTAGGAAGCGTCCAGCTGAACGTCGGGCGCGATGTCGAGACCTTGGCTCCGGGCGGCGGCGAAACGAGGCTCGCAGCCCCGAGCGCCGTTCCGATGAGGACGGCGGCGAGAACAAGTGGGGCGACGACCAGGAAACGCATGTAGGCCTCTCTCCATAGATCGGCCGGAAGCGCCCACCGCTTGACTCGCCCTCGACGGTGGCTAACACCTGCATCAGCAGGCGGACTTCGCGCTCGCTCCGGTCGACCAGGGGAGGCGACTCCGGAGTCCGCAGGCAGAGCGGGAGCCGCGGCTGGGGATGTGCGGTACTTGCGGCGGACTAGTGCGCGTGGCCGACGTCCGCGCCCAGCCGTCGATCGGCCATCCGGGTCGCGAGAACTGCCGCAAGGGCGGTCGTGAGCGGCATCGAGACGATCAGGGCGATCGCGCCGACCAAGGTGGCGACGACCTCACCTGCGACGACCTCGCTGTTGATCGCATCGGTGAAGGAGCTACCGCCCACGGAGAAGATCAACAGCGTCGGGAGTGCTGCTCCTGCGTACGCGAACACGAGCGTGTTGACGGTGGCGGCGATGTGGTCGTGACCTACACCGAGCGCCCCACGGAAGAGCCCGCCGAACCCAAGCGACCGGTTCGCCCGCCGCAGCGCGATCACCGTCGAGGCCTGGCTGACGGTGAGGTCGACGAGAACGCCCAGCGCCCCAACGATCATTCCCGCGAGCAGCAGCCCGCGGAGGGAAACGCGACTGTCGCTCGTAGCCAGCGTGACCGCCTGCTCCGAGGTGGTTCCGGTCAGATGCGTCAGGGCCGTAAAGAGCGCCGCGAGGCCGACGGCGAAGAACAGGCTCAAGGCTGTGCCCAGCCAGGCGGCGATCGCCTTGGGTCCGAGGCCGTAGGAGACGGGCACGGTCACAAGCAGGACCGCCAGGGAACCAACGAGCGCGACCGCGAGAGCGGAGTGGCCCGCGAGGATCGACGGGATCACGAAGAAGACGACTAGCCCCAGGCTCGCGGCGAGACCGATAAGCGCGCGAACACCGGCCAAGCGACTACCGACGATGAGCAGGACGACGAAGGCAGCTGCGAGCCAGGCCATGGGCATTCGCCGATCGTAATCCGAGAAGGAGTAGCGCCCGACGTTCGGGCCGCTGTACCCGACGGGCGGAGGCGGGTTACGGAATACGCGGACGTGATCGCCGACGCTGAAGCTGGCGTACCCCGTTGTCTTGCCGACCCAGACCGTAGTTTTCGAGCCCTTGTCGGGCCCGTCAAGGAGCTTGACTCGCAGGTTGAAGCAGGTGTCGAGGCCGACATCAGAGCATCGTCCCGCAACGACACTCTCCACCTCGGCCCCATTGGTCTTCGTGGCTGTGATTCCGCTGACGCGTTGGGCGGCGCCGTGTGGCCATAGCTTGATCAGGCTCCCCACGGTTACACCGGCGAGTAGCGCGGTCGCAGCAAGTACGAGTGGAACCAGGAGCGACCACCGCGACGCCGGCTTGCCGTCCCTCTGGGTGCGTCTCGTCGCGACGCCGGAAGGCCGGCGCGTCGGGAACCCTCGGCCCGGCGTGTGGAAGTCGAGGCTCATGGCGGCACGCCCTAGATCGACACCGTGGTCGCTCTTCTTGAGGCCGCCTCATGCTTCCCCGAGACGTTCAAGCGTGTGTCTCGCAACGCCGATAGTGGCAGGGTCTCATGCGCGGATCCCGCTCCTTGCTTTGCGTCCTCGTTGCCCTGATCCTTGTGGCGCCGGCCTACGCCTCTGGCCCGGTCTTCGTTGTCGTGCCGACGACGGCCGCCGAGGCGAGAGAGAGCGCTCCGACACCGTTGTCAGCCACGGTGGGTGGAAGCGAGCTCGAACGAGAGCTGCGGGCCGACCACCTCGCGCTCGCACATGCCCGGCTCAGGGCGAGCAGCATGAGAGCCGCAATGGCGCGGGCACTGCGTGCGACGGCGTCGTCGCGATCGCTCTCGGATTGGCTCGAGGCAGAAAAGCGGTCCATCCCGCTCCGGCAAGCGGAGGAATCTGCAGCAACCCGCCGCGACCGGCTCCAGAAGGAGATCGCGGCCCTCGAGAAGGAGGCGCATCCCGTTCTGGCACCTGGAGTCGATCTGACGATGTCGATGTTTGGAGCTCCGCTCGGAGTCGAGGCAGTCTCGATCGCCGAGCAGTACCTGGCGTGCCCTATCGGTGGGGTGGGTCGACCCCCGGGGGCTTCGACTGCTCCGGGCTAACGATGTACGTCTACGCGCAGCTGGGGATCCAGCTCCCTCACTACGCAGCCGCCCAGTGGAGCGAGGGCGTTCCGGTGGATCCATCCTTGCTCGAACCGGGCGACCTCGTGTTCTTCGAGCCCGGCGTGGACGGACCCGGGCACGTCGCGATCTATGCAGGCGGGGATCAGATCATCGAGGCGCCGCATCCCGGGGACGTGGTCAAGTTCGCGAGTCTTTCCGAGACCGCAGCTAGGCTTGGGTTCGTCGGTGCGATCAGGCCTGCGGACGCCGCGGCGTCGCTGTTCCCTTAGACGGCCGAAGCCTCCTCTCTGTCAGTCGGGCCAGAAGCTCGCGAACTGAACTCCCTGCAAGTCCCAGGGTGCCTCACTTCAAGAAAGCTAG
>DATIXI010000052.1:0-3850 GCA_035518635.1 Gaiellaceae bacterium | reverse complement strand
GCGACGAAGCCCTGGGCGGTCCAGCGGCACTCGTCGGCGAAGTCCTTGGCGTCGTCGACCACGATCTGGAACGCGGCGGGGTTCGTGGTCTCCTCGACGCTCCAGCGCGTGAAGTTGTAGAGCAGGCCCGAGATCCCGCCGACCAGCGCCGCGACGCGCGCGCCCCAGCTCTTGCTGCTGTGCTCGTCGGCGCCGAGCTGGCGGTAGATGCCCGCCTCCTTCAGGCGCTCGGCCGCCCGCCAGCCGCGCTCGAAGAGGTACTCGTCGATCCGGCTCCTCGCCTCGACGCGCGCCACCACCGCCAGCAGCTTCCGGTAGGTGTCGATCGGATACCAGCGCGTGGCCAGCACCTTGGAATCGAAGAGCTCGAGCTCGTCCTTGGACAGCTCCGCCTCGAGCTCCTCGTATGCGAGCCGCTCCTCGTCGAGCATCCGGTGCAGATCGTCGTGGACCGAGCTGTAGGCCGTGCCTTTGATGGACGGAACCGCCATGCGCGAGCGCCTCCTCTGCTGGAAGACGCTTCGGCCCGCCTACTCCGCGAATTGACGGGAATCGCGCCGGCGCAGCCAGGCTAGCGGCGCGGCGAATGCGAGGAGCAGTGCCGTGAGCGGGGGCTCGGGGACCACGTGGGTGATCGTCGCGACCCCGGTGGCGAGGTCGAACTGGAGCCCGAGGCCCGTGTCGTCCTCGAACGCGACGCCCGGGTCGAACGACACGGGCCGGCCCGCGAAGAAGTCGAGCTGCGCCCCGAGCTCGCCGAGGAAGCCGTCGAGACGCTCGAACCGGATCGTTCCGCCGAGGAAGGTCGCGCCGAGGGTGGCGTCGAGGACGTCGTACTGGCCGGTGCCCACGCCGCCGATCTCGAGATCGAGTATCCCGCTCTCCTGGAGGTAGCCGCCCTCGATCGTCAGCGTGCCAGGAGAGAAGCCGCCATTCACGTCTCCGCCCGCGTTCACGAGGTCCGGGTTCGTGCCCGCGCCGAATCCCAGGCCGTCGATGCGGCCCTTGCCGTACAAGCTGCCGCCCGGACCCACCACGAGCATGCCCTCCCGGTAGTCGTCGGGCGTGCCCGGGGAGCCGATGAACGCGGCGCCGTGGGGATCGAGCGTGAGCCGTCCGCCGCTGCCGAGCGCTAGCAACGGGAGGTCCGTCTGCCCCGCGATGCCGACCCGCAGCCGCGTGTCCGGGCCCACCGTGAGCTGTGCGCCCCCGCTCGACGTCAGGTCGCCGCCGTCCTTCGTCCCGTCGCCGTGCAGCACGAGGTCCGAGCCGATGTTCAGCGTGCCGACCGACACGTCGACCGTCCCGAGCGGGGGGTTCGAGTTCGTGATCGTGAACGACGTGGCCTCGGGGGTCAGCTGGATCGAGTTGAAGCTCACGCTCGCCGTGTCGACGACGTTCGCCGCTGCGCCCTGACTCAGTACGAGCGAGGAGTCTTTGACCTGCGCGCTCGAGCCGAGCTCCAGCGTCCCGCCCGCGAGGCTGAGCGCGCAGCTCTCACAGCTCGCGCCTTTGCTGAATCGGACCAGGCCCGTCGACGTGCCTTCGACGGTGAGATCGAGCCGGCCGCGGACGACGGTGTTCGGATCCGAGGCGCGGAATTGCGCGTCTCCCGGCGCGCCCGAGAAGTCGTACGCCGAGAGTGACGTCACCCCCGAGAGCTGGCCCCCGTGCGAGACGGTGAGGTGCGCGCTCCCGCCGTCCGTCGACAGGTCGAGGCCGTCGCCGCCCTTGTTCGCGGTGACGACCTGCCCGCCGTTCACCTCGAGGCCCACCGTCCCGCCCGAGTAGGACTGGAGGATCGCGTCGTTCGCCGTGAGCGTGCCGTCGAGCACGCTCACCGTCGCGGCGCTCCCCGGAGAACCCGTGCCGTCCACCTGGACGCGGAGCTGGCCGAAGTCCGCCCGTCCGTTCTGGTCGACGACGAGGGGCGTGTTCCCGCTGCCGTGCATGAAGAAGAAGGCGTCGTCCGCGGAGAGCGCGCCGCCGGCCACGTGGACCTGGCTGCCCGTGTTGGGCAAGGCGCCGAACGGGCTCTCCGTGCGGAGCGAGGCCGCCACGAGCGCCATGTTCGGGTTGATGTCGAGGAACGAGTAGTCGCTCTGCAGGTTCGCGATGCCGGCGTTCACCGTGTGCACGGGCGCGGACGACCCGACGCTGGTCGCGGAGAACACGAGGCGGTTGCCGAAGGCGGCCTCGGTCGGCTGCGAGAACGCGTCGGTCCAGCCGAGCGCGATGTTCACCGGGCTCGACGCCGGGATCTCGGCATCCATGAGCTGCAGGGTGTTCAGGGCCGTCCTCACGGTGGTCCAGCCGACGCGGATCCCGACGCCGGGGTCGTTCGGGTCGTCGTTCGAAAAGGTGAGCCCGCCCGCGTTGCCGCCGGCGAAGTTGCTGCCCCAGTAGATGGTCTCGAAGCCGTTGGGGCCCTGGTAGTGCAGCTCGCGGATCTGGCCGGTCTGCGCCGATGGCCCGCCGGTCACGTCGCCGAGGTAGTAGGCGCCGCGGTGGAACCCGAGGAGGTGCAGGCTGTCGCCGCTGCCGGGGGTCGCGTTCGGGAGCCAGTTCAGGGGATCCCAGAACGAGGGCGCGCTGCTGAGCGAGGGGTTCTCCTGCAAGGTGGCGGCGCGTGCCGGTTCGTCGGCGAGGGCCGCGCCCACGAGGGTGGCGAGGACGAGAGCGATCGTTCTTCGCATGGGCCCAGGCTACGGCGGTCCCGCGAGGCGCCGTGTGACCATTGCGTGATCTCTGCGGGCCGACTCACGTCCCCCGCCTGGCATATCGTCTCGCGCATGATGGTGGACCTGCGCGGGAAAGTGGTGGTCGTGACCGGCGGCAACTCCGGGATCGGCCTGGGGATGGCCGAGGGCTGCGCGAAGGCGGGCGCCGACGTCGCCGTGTGGAGCCGGCGGGCGGACCGCAACGCCGAGGCGTGCGAGCGGCTGGCGAAACACGGCGTGCGTGCGCGCGGCTTCGTGTGCGACGTGGGCGAGGAGGCGCAGATCGTCGCCGCGACCGCCGCCACGCTGGCCGAGCTCGGGCGGATCGACGCGTGCGTCGCGTCGGCCGGCGCGCCCGGCTACCAGAAGACGCTCACCGAGGTGACGCTCGAGGACTGGCGGCGGGTCACGCGGGTCAGCCTGGACGGTCTCTTCGTCACCTTCCGCGAGGTCGCGCGCCACATGATCGCGCGCGGCGACGGCGGCGCGCTCGTGGCGGTGTCGTCGACCTCGGCGATCCACGGCGCGCAGCGCAACCACGCCTACGCGAGCGCGAAGACGGGCGTGCTCGGGCTGGTGCGCGCGCTCGCGGTCGAGCTCGCGCGTCACAAGATCCGCGTGAACGCGATCCTCCCCGGCTGGACCATCACCGAGATGGCCGCAGCCGGCTACGAGAACGAGCGCTTCCGCACCGTGATCACCGGCCGCACGCCGGTGCGGCGCTGGGCCGAGCCGAGCGAGTTCGAGGCGGTGGGCGCGTACCTGTGCGACCCATCGCTCAGCTTCCACACCGGCGACCGGCTCGTCGTCGACGGCGGCTACACGATCTTCTAGCCGACGAGCGTCCGGGTGCGCGCGTAGGGTGCGAAGCCGAGCTTCAGGTAGGTGCGGAGCGGCCGCGGGTAGGCGGCGTCACCGCGGGCGTACACGATGCCGTGTCGCGCTCCCAGCGCGCGCGCGGTGCGCAGCAGCGCGGCGCAGGCGGCACCGGCCAGGCCGAGCCCGCGCGCCTCGGCGACCGTGCCCACCGGCTCGAGCTCGACGCTGGCGTTGCGCTCGTCCAGCCAGCCGTTCGCGCAGGCCACGAGTGTGCCGTCGGGCGACTCGACCACGACGTCGAGCTCGGCGCG
>DATIXI010000051.1:0-52486 GCA_035518635.1 Gaiellaceae bacterium | reverse complement strand
TACGAGAGGACCGGGACGAACAGACCTCTGGTGTATCAGTCGTCGTGCCAACGGCGCTGCTGATTAGCCACGTCTGGATGGGATAACCGCTGAAAGCATCTAAGCGGGAAGCCCACCTCGAGATGAGGCTTCCCATCCCCTCGAGGGAGTAAGGGCCGTGGGAGACCACCACGTCGATAGGCGGGACGTGCAAGCGCAGCAATGCGTTCAGCGGACCCGTACTAATTGCCCGAGGTCTTGATTTCGAACACGTTGAGTCGCTATGGAGCTTTGAGGGTGCATGCCGCGCGTATGCAACTTCTGACATTTCGGCGGTGATAGCGGCGGGGGTACACCTCTTCCCATTCCGAACAGAGCAGTTAAGCCCGCCAGCGCCGATGGTACTCGGAGGGCAACCTCCCGGGAGAGTAGGTCGCCGCCGAATTCTTCGAGGCCGCCGTAAGGCGGCCTCTTCATGGTCCCGTACCATCCGGGAGTGGAGATCCGGGACGAGCAACTCGTGCTCCGGCCGATCAGGCGCCGTGACACCGATGCTCTCGTTCTCGCCCTGAACGACCCGGACATCGTTCGGTTCATTCCCGGCGTCCCGTCTCCATACACCCGCGCGGACGCGAAGGCGTGGGTCAAGCGCTGCAACCAGGTGCGGCGGTCCGGGGAGTCGTGTCCCTTCGCGATCGTCGACGCGGAGACCGGCGACCTGCTGGGCTCGATCGAGCTCCATTTCGCGGGCCCGACGGTCGGCTACTGGGTGGCTCGCGAGGCCCGCGGCCGTGGCGTTGCGACGAGGGCGCTCGTATTGCTCTGCTCGTGGACGGACCTGCGGCCGCTCCGGCTGACGACGCATCCGGACAACCGCGCCTCGCAGCGGGTTGCGGAGAAAGGGGGCTTCCGCCGCATCGGCACGATGGCCGACCACCCCGCCTTTCGCGACGGAACGCGGACTGCCGCGCTCTACGAGCTCGCCTAGGCGGCGCGCAGCTTCTCGAGCCAGGAAGGGTCGAGCTCGCGCAGCCGGCGAACCCGATCGCCGACCGGTGGATGCGTCGAGAAGAGCGCGGCGAGGCCTTCCTCCGCAAACGGGTTGAACGTGTAGAGCGGCTCGGTGGCCGGGTTGGCGCTGAACTCGACCAGCTCCGATGCCTTGTCGAGGCGAATGAGCGCATCTGCGAGCCCGTGCGGGGACTCGCACAGCGCGGCGGCCGCACGGTCTGCCTCGAACTCTCGCTTCGGGGAGAGAACGACGCTGACGAATGCGGCAGCGACAGGGCCGAGAACGAACAACAGCGGGCCCTCGAGCCAGCCGCCGATCCGGCTCAGCTCGATCAACGCCGACGCGAGCACGACGACGGCCGTCTGCGGGATCACGTCCCGGCTGCGGATGTGCGAGAGCTCGTGCGCGAGGATTCCCTCCAGCTCGGCCGGCGGAGCGGCGCCGAGCAGGCCGCTGCTGACGGCGATCGCGGAGCTACGCGCGCCGCGGCCGGCGGTCAGCGCGCGCGGGAGCCCGTCCGCGATGAGGTAGACCTTCGGCTTCGGCACTCCGGAGAGCGTGGCCAGGCGCGCAACGGTCGTGTGGAGGGCCGGTGCCTCGCCGATCGGGAGCTCGCGCGCGCCGAGCATCCCCAGCACGGCGCGGTCGCCATACCAGTAGGCGCCGAGCCCGACGAGCAGCCCGAAGAAGACGAGCAGCGAGGCGAGCCGGTAGCCACCGAGCGCCCAGCCGATCGCGCCGAGCACGGCACAGCCGACGGCGAGCAGAAGCCACGCCTTGAGGACGTTCCAGACGACGATTAGCCTGCGGCGCAACTCAGCTCTCGTCCTGCTGCTCGTCCTCGAGCCCGCGCGGCGGCCAGTCCGGCTCGGGGGCGTCGCACCGGCTCGAGCAGTGGAGCGAGGCGATGTTCTGCAGCGGGATGAGGATGTGGCCGTTCAGCTCGATGTGCGCCACGTCCTCGACGAGGCAGTATGCGGTCAGCACGCCGTCCTGGTAATCCCCGCCGAAGAGCGCGACCTCCACCTGCTCGCCTTTGTACTTGTTGGTGTAGTCCTCGATGGTCCGAGCCTAGCGCACCGCCGCGCTGCTCCACTGCGGCCGGGTCATGCCGGGAGCAGCAGCGATCGGATCCTGCCGATCCGGCCGCCGTCCTGGGCGAACGCGGTGATAAGCCCCTTGGCGCGGACGAGCGTGACGGGAGTGCTACGTCCGGCGGCGCCGCCTCCGGCAAGCGCCGCTGCGGCTGTGCTCACCGAGAGCACGGCCAACCCGGCTAGGGGCAGCGGCACTCACTCGTCCTCCTCGAACCGCCGGAGGTCTCCATCCTCGATGGCTAGCTCCACCAAGGATCCGTTCTCGATCGCCGGCCCGCGCTTCCGCGCCTCCTCGTAGCTGATGCCGTCGGCATGGGCCAGGGTCGCGCGGATCGGGCCCGCGTGGGTGACGGCGAGGACTCGCCCGTTCGGGTGTGCCGCTGCGATCTCGAGGATCGCAGGGACGACGCGGCCGCACAGCCCGTCGTAGCTCTCGCCGTCACCCGGGCCCCGCCGGTGCTCGAGCCAGCGGGCGTACTCGTGGGGGAACCGCTCCTCGACCTCCGCGCGCGTGAGGCCCTCCCACGAGCCGTCGTACATCTCCCGCAGCGCCTCTACGGTCGACGGCTCCAGCCCGTGGGCGGCCGCGATGATCTCGGCGGTCTCGAACGCGCGCTGCAACGGGCTTGTGTACACGGCGCTCAGCGGATCGGCGGCCAGCAGCACCGAGAGGTCGACGGCCTGGGACCGGCCCGTCTGGTTGAGCGGCGGGTCCGCCTGTCCCTGGAAGCGCTCGTCCCGGTTCCAGTCCGTCTCACCGTGCCGCACGAGGAGGAGCGTCGTCATGGCGCTAGGCTAGACGCGTGAGTCGCCAACGGCCACGGTGTCAACCGGTAGCTTCAGGATGCGCGGCTGAGCCGCGCATCCTGAAGCTAGGCATCGCAAGCGACGCCTAGGCGTCGCTTTGGACCTTGGCCTTCAAGACCGCTGCTGTGTCATCACCGGCTCGACCGGAGGGATCGGCCTGGCGACCGCCCGCGTGCTCGCCGGCGAGGGAGCGCGGGTCGTCACCTGCGGGCGGGGCGACGCGCCCGGCGTCGGCGAGGCGCGCCACGTGCGCGCCGATCTCTCGCAGCGAGGCGAGCCCGAGCGGGTGATCGCCGAAGCGGGAGAGGTCGACGTGCTGGTCAACAACGTCGGGATCGCGGTTCAGCGCGACCTCGTCGCCGTCACGGAGGAGGAGTGGGACGAGGTCTGGCAGCTGAACGTGATGAGCTACGTGCGCGCGATCCGCGCCGTCCTGCCCGCGATGCAGGCTCGAGGCAGCGGTGTGATCGTCAACGTCGCCTCGACCTCCGGCAAGCGGCCCTCGACGTCGATGCCCGACTACTCCGTCACGAAGGCGGCAGTGCTCTCGCTCTCGCGCCTGGTGGCCGACCTCTACGGGGGTAACGGGATCCGGTGCAACGCGGTCGCGCCCGGGCCGACCGCGACCGCGGCCTGGCTGGGGGACGGAGCGCTCGCCGACCAGCAGGCGGCGCGGACGGGCAAGACCCGCGAGGAGGTGCTCGAGGCCGTCGCCAAGGGCCGGCCGCTCGGGCGCCTGGCGGAGCCGGAGGAGATCGCGGACGTGGTTGCATTCCTGTGCTCGGACCGGGCCTCGTACGTGACCGGCGCGGCCTGGAGCGCGGACGGCGGGACCGTCCCGATCATCATCTAGTCTCACCGCGTGCCGGAAGTAGCCGGAAGGGCCGCGGACGCCTTCGAGGCGGGCGTCCGCGAGCACGAGGAGCGGTGGCTCTCGCCGCTTGCCGTCCGCTCGTACGACACGCGCGGCCGGGCGGAGCCGGAAGAGGAGTGTCGGCTGCGCACGCCGTTCCAGCGCGACCGCGACCGGATCGTGCACACGAAGTCGTTCCGGCGGCTAATGCACAAGACGCAGGTCTTCATCGACCCGGCCGGCGACCACTACCGCACGCGGCTCACGCACACGCTCGAGACGACGGGCATCTCGCGCGGCGTCGCCCGCGCGCTGCGGCTCAACGAGGATCTCGTCGAGGCGATCGGCCTCGGGCACGACCTCGGCCACACGCCGTTCGGGCACGCGGGCGAGGAGGCGCTCGACGAGGTGCTGCACGAGCGCTTCGGCCGGCATTTTCGCCACAACGAGCACTCGCTCCGCGTGGTCGACGTGGTCGAGCGCGACGGCCGCGGCCTCAATCTCACGGCCGAGGTGCGCGACGGGATCCTGAACCACACAGGCCCGAACGAGCCGGAGACGCTCGAGGGCAGGATCGTCCGCCTGGTCGACCGCGTCGCGTACATCAACCACGACATCGACGACGCGGTGCGGGCCGGAGTCCTCGACCCGGGCGATCTGCCGAGCGCCGAGATCGAGCTGCTCGGGCCGACCGGTTCCCGCCGGATCGACACCCTCGTCCACGACCTGGTCGAGACCTCCGCCGAGGCCGGGGACATCCGGCAGAGCGAGGAGGTCGGCGAGGCGATGCTCGAGCTGCGCTCGTTCATGTTCGAGCGGGTCTACCTCGCAGAGGCCTCGCGGTCCGAGCATGAGCGGGCTCGCGTTGTCGTGCGCCGGATTTTCGACCACCTGATCGAGCGCGGCGACTCCGTCGACGATGTGATCGACTACGTGGCCGGCATGACGGACCGCTTCGCCCTGAGCTACGCCGAGTCGCTGGACTAGTGGCGCGGATCCGGGACGCATCCGTTCGCGAGGCGGTCGACGCGGCCGACATGGTCGAGGTCGTCTCCGCCCGCACCCAGCTCCGCCGCTCGGGCGCGCGCTTCGTCGGGCTCTGCCCGTTTCACGACGAGAAGACGCCGAGTTTCTCGGTCAACCCGCAGGACAAGCTCTACTACTGCTTCGGCTGCGGCGCCGGTGGCGACATCATCAGCTTCGTCCGCGAGACCGAGCAGCTCGACTTCGCGCAGGCTGTCGAGTGGCTCGCCGAGCGCTACCGCGTCACGCTCGAGTACGAGGAGTCGTCGCCGGAGCGGGACGCCGAGCGGAGTCGGCGCGAGCGGCTGCTGGCGCTGCTCGACCAGGCGGCGAGCTTCTACGAGCGGTGCCTCTGGGACTCGTCTCGCGGTGCGGCGGCACGCGAGTACCTGCGCGGCCGCGGGCTCGGCGAGGAGGTCTGCCGCGAGTACCGACTCGGGCTGGCTCCCGGCGGGACGACGATCGCCCGGAAGGCGCGCGAGAAGGGCTTCTCGGCCGAGGAGCTGCGGGCCGCGGGCCTCGTCAACCGCCGCGGGAACGACTACTTCTCCGGCCGGCTGCTCTTCCCGCTCGCGGACGCGCGCGGGCGCGTGCGCGGCTTCCAGGCGCGCATGCTGCACGAGGACGACCCGCTGCGGGCCAAGTACGTCAACTCGCCCGAGGGCGAGCTGTTCCGCAAGGGCGACCTGCTCTACGGGCTCGACAAGGCGCGCGCGGCGATCACGAAGCAGCAGCAGGCGATCGTCGTCGAGGGAAACCCGGACGTGCTCGCGCTGCACCAGGCCGGCCTCGAGCCCGTGGTCGCGCCGATGGGCACCGCGCTGACCGAGCGACAGCTGCGCGAGCTCTCGCGCCTGACGCACAAGGTCTACCTCTGCTTCGACGGCGACGCCGCTGGCGAGGCGGCCTCGCTGCGGGGGATGCAGCTCGCGGCCGGCCAGGGGTTCGACGTGCGAGTCGTCACCCTGCCGCCCGGGACGGATCCCGACGACGAAGCCGAGCGCTTCGAGGAGCTGCTCGCGGGGGCCGAGACCTACCTCGGCTACCGCGTGCGGCTGGAGATCGAGCGAGCCCCGGACCGCCAGGAGGCGTTCGTCCGCGTCCGCGAGGCGCTGGCCGGCTTCGAGGACTCGCCCGAGCGACAGGACGCGGTCCGCCTCGCGGCCGACCGCCTCGACCTGCCGAAGGAGACACAGGCCGGTCTCGCGCCGGGAGGGCGGCGCGCCGCGACGGGAACGATCTCGCCGCGGTTGCTCGAAGCGGGGGAGCGGCTCGAACGCGATGCCCTCGCGGGCGTCGCCGCGCATCCGGACCTGCACGGCCTCCTGGCCGAGCTTCCTCCCGAGCACTTCGACTCGGAGCTCCACCGACGAGCACGCGCGCAACTGCTCGAGCCCGCCGAGCCTCCCGATGCCGAGCTCGTGCCGCTCCTGGCCGAGCTCGACGCTCGCGCGGCCGAGGGCGGCATCGACGACGAGACGGCGAAGGAGCTCCTGCTGCGGCTCCGCGAGCGCCAGCTCCGCCGCGAGCTCGCCGGCGCCGACCTCGAGCGAACGAAAGAGCTGCAGGAGCAACTCGAGCGCATCCGTGCGACCGCGGCCAATCTCGCGTGAGACGTCGCTACAATTCGCCCCCGCCGAGCACCGATCCCCGGTAGCTCAATTGGCAGAGCATCCGGCTGTTAACCGGAGGGTTGTTGGTTCGAGTCCAACCCGGGGAGTAGGACGAACCCGCTGGAAACAGCGGGTTCTTTCTCTCTCCCCAGGCCGCCGAAGCTCGCGCAATCAAGTGACGCGGGATGCGTGCGGCGAACGGTCGGCGATCCGCAGGAGTTCCTGACGCTCGTGGAGCGTGTGCTGGAGGAGACGATCGCGCAGCAGTTCCCCAATGCCCGACGCGCCCCCGGTGGAGCCGCTCTAAGCTGACGCGAAACGTTCGGCGACCGGGGGAGGGCGCGTGGAACTCAGCACCCGCAATCAGTTGAAGGGCACGGTAAAGAGCGTCACGACCGGGACGATCATGGCCGAGGTGGTGGTCGACGTCGGCGGGCAGGAAGTAGTCGCGGCGATCACGCGCGGAAGCGTCGAGCAACTCGGACTCGTGGAAGGAGATGCCGTCATCGTCTTGATCAAGGCGACCGAGGTGATGATCGGCAAGTAGCTGCAGCGCCTACCATGCGGAGGATGGCCGGAATCGAAAATCCGAGCGGCACCATGCGGCGGGAGGACGTGATCGATCTCACGGTCGGGGACGTCATGATCCCGCGGCCGAAGACGCTTCCCGCCGACTCGAGTGTCGCCGACGTTCGGGAGTTGCTCGAGCACCGCGGCGTCCGGACGATCCTCCTGGCCGAGGACGGCGACTTCCGGGGCGCAATCGAACGCGGCGGGCTCCCGGCGAACGCCGACGACGACGAGCCGGCTGCCGGGTACGCGGATCTCGACCCGCCCAGTGTCACGCCTGAAACACCGATGACCGACGCGATCGAGCTGCTCGAGCGCGCCCGAGAGCCCCGGCTGATCGTCCTCGACGAGGAGGGCGTCGCCTTGCTCGGGCTCGTCTGCGCAAAGCCGGGCGCGAAGACGTTCTGCGTTCGCTAGACGCGGCCGAACACCAAAAGAGCCCAGAGCGGGCAAGCTCTGGAACCGAGTGCAGCCACGCCGAGGGTTTCAGCGCGCAGCGCGCTCGACGACCAGCGTGAGCCTGTCGCGGGCGGTCACGATCACCGTCTCGCCGGTGTTGGCACCCTCGGCGCAGCGCGCGTGCCAGATCTCGCCCTGGAGTCGGACCTGGCCGTCCGGGTGGCAGGCAGACACGACTGTCGCCCTCTGGCCGACCAGCGTCTGCGCGCCGACCCGCGCCTTCCGGCCGCGGACTTTCGAGTTCCAGAACGCGGCCTCGCCGAGAAACAAGAAGAAGCAGATCCCGAACCCGACCCAGTTCCACGGCGACGGGAGGGCGAGCAGCAGTGCGATTGCGACGAGCAGGAACACCGGGAAAGCGTACTGCGG
Source organism: Gaiellaceae bacterium (assembly GCA_035518635.1). Lineage (GTDB taxonomy): Bacteria > Actinomycetota > Thermoleophilia > Gaiellales > Gaiellaceae > AC-32. The sequence continues at coordinate 44,704 of DATIXI010000051.1, read as the reverse complement.
TGGCGCTTGTTTGCATTACATAGGCATTGCATTGGTATAATGCCGCGGTCATGGGGATGGGGTTCAGCAGGCGTGCGCTGCTCGCGCGCGGAGGAACGGGCGCTGCGGCGCTCCTGGGGGGCTCTGCCCTCGGGAGCCTCGCGCCGTCGGCCTCGGCCGCCCCGACCGGCGACACCCCTTCCGACGGCGACCTCGCCTACGCCCGGCTGCTCGTCGCGGTCGAGTTGCTCGCGATCGACTTCTACGACAACGCGATCGATTCGAAGCACTTCACCGGGGCCGCGTTCGCCAACCTCCGCAAGGCCCGCGCGGACGAGAAGCGGCACTACGACGCCGTTGCGGCGATCCTCATGGACGCGGGCCAGACGCCTGCCACGGCGGACGACATCGACTTCTCGTACCCGCGTGCCGCATGGGTGAAGCGCGGCTCGGTCGCGAGGCTCGGAAGCCGGCTCGAGGCGTTGTTCCTGGGTGCGTACCTGGGTGCGGTCGACGGCTTCGACGCCGATGCGTACACGCAGCTCGCGGCGCGGGCGGCGGCGAGCGAGGCGCAGCATCTGAGCGTCCTCTCCGCGGCCGCCGGAGGCTCGCGGCTCGGCTCGGCGCTGCCGCGGCCGCTCACGATCGACCGCGTGTCCGACGCACTCGATGTCTACACGAGCTAGGAGGCCGGCGATGCCGAGACAGTTCTACCCGGCGGGAGAGGCCGCGAAGACCCTGGGGATCAGCCTCGACACGCTGCGGCGTTGGGACAGCTCCGGGAAGATCAAGACCGCGAGAGACTCGAGCAACCGCCGGATCGTGCCGGCCGAGGAGATCGTGCGGCTGCGCGGCGAGCCGGACAGTGAGCACTTCAGCGCGCGCAACCGGCTCCCCGGGACGGTCACATCGGTGAAGGTGGAGGGGCTGATCGCCCAGGTCGAGCTCACGATCGACGCACCTGCCCGCGTCGTCGCGATCGTCACCGCTGACGCGGTCGAGGACCTCGATCTCCGCAAGGGGCAGGCGGCCACGGCGGTCGTCAAGGCGACCTCGGTGATGGTCCAGCACTGATGGGAGGGAGAAGTCGCATGAAGCTCGGGACGCTCGCACTCGTTGGCGTCGTCGCCGCATTCGCCATCTCCGGGGCCGCGGCCCGGACGAACACCACCCTGACCGTCTACGCGGCCGCGTCCCTGACCGACGCGTTCCCGAAGATCGCGCCGGGAGCGAAGTTCTCCTTCGCAGGCTCCAACGCCCTCGCCACGCAGATCCGGAAGGGCGCGCCGGCCGACGTGTTCGCCTCCGCGAACATGACGCTGCCCAAGGGCCTGAACAAGGACGGCTTCTGCTCGAAGCCGGTCGTGTTCACGCGGAACACGCTCGTCGTGATCGTGCCGAAGTCGAACCCGGCGAACATCCGCAACGTCTACGACCTGCGCAAGCCAGGGGTCAAGATCGTGATCGCCGCTTCGGGCGTCCCGGTCGGGACGTACACGCTGCAGGTGCTCAAGAACATGAACCTCACGGCGCCCGTGCTGGCGAACGTCGTCAGCAAGGAGACGGACGTCCGCGAGGTGCTCGCCAAGATCGCCCTCGGCGAGGGCGACGCCGGGTTCGTCTACTCGACGGACGCCAAGACCGTGCCGGGCAAGGTGAAGACGATCAAGATCCCGGCCTGGGCACAGCCAAAGGTCCAGTACGGGATCTGCACGGTCACGGCGAGCACGAACAAGGCAGCCGCGGCCGCGTTCATCAAGAAGGTCCTGAGCAAGAAGGGCCAGAAGATCATGCGCTCGTACGGCTTCCTGCCGCGCGTGAAGCCGAAGCCGAAGAAGAGGTAGGCCGTGCAGCGCCGGCGCCTGAGAGGCGGACTGCTCGGGGTCCTCTTCTTCGGCGCCTGCGCGGTCGCGTTCGCGTTCCTCGCGCTGCCGGTCATCGCGATCTTCACTCAGGTCGCTCCCGGGCGGCTCGTGCGGCTCCTCGGCAACCCGATCGTCACCGACGCGCTCGTCGTCTCGTTCAAGACGACGCTCGCCGCTCAGGTGCTGATCCTGGTGTTCGGCACACCCGCCGCCTATCTCATCGCGAGCCGTCGCTTTCCGGGGCGCACCGTCCTGGTGACGCTCGTCGAGCTGCCGCTCGTCCTGCCTCCCGCGGTTGCCGGGCTCGGCCTGCTCGTGACGTTCGGGCGGTTCGGGCTGCTCGGCTCGACGCTCGAGGCGCTCGGGCTGAGCGTCTCGTTCACCCAGACGGCCGTCGTTCTCGCGATCGCGTTCGTCGCGAGCCCGCTCTACATCCGGACCGCGATCGCGGCGTTCCAGGCGGTCGACCCCGACCTGGTGGCGGCGTCGAGAACGCTCGGCGCCGGCTCGACGCGCACGTTCTTCCGCGTCGTGCTGCCGCTGGCGCTCAACGGCCTCGCGGCAGGTGAGGCGCTCGCGCTCGCCCGCAGCCTCGGCGAGTTCGGCGCGACGATCATGTTCGCGGGGAGCCTCCAGGGCATCACGCAGACGCTGCCGCTCGCGATCTACCAGGCCTTCGCGATCAACTTCGACGTCGCGCTCGCGATGGGCGCGCTCCTGGTCGCGATCAGCGCCGTGCTCCTGTTTTCGTTGAGACTCATCCTCTCGTGGCAACCCTCTCGACGGACTTCTCCCTCGCTCTTCGCTCCTTTGCGCTGAGGCTCGCGCTCGACGTCGAGCGCACCGTGGCGCTCGTGGGCCCGTCGGGAGCAGGCAAGACGTCGATCCTGCGCATCATCGCGGGCCTCGTCCGGCCCGGGTCCGGGCGGGTTGCGCTGGACGACGACGTCTGGGTGGACGTCGGACGCGGGGTCTTCCGCCAGCCCGACGAGCGGCGCGTCGGCCTGGTCTTCCAGGAGTACGCCTTGTTCCCGCACCTGAGCGTCCAGGCGAACGTGGCCTACGGCGGCAAGGAGCGGGTAGGCGAGCTGCTCGAGCGCTTCCACATCTCGCACCTCGCGAAGGCGCGGCCCGGTGAGCTCTCGGGCGGCGAGCGGCAGCGCGTCGCGCTCGCGCGGGCGCTGGCGCGCGACCCGGGCGTGCTGCTGCTGGACGAGCCGTTGGCCGCGCTCGACGCGCACACGAAGACGAGCGTGCGGGCGGAGTTGCAGGAGCTTCTCGGCGCGCTCGAGCTGCCGACGCTGATCGTCACGCACGACTACGAGGACGCGGCGGCGCTCGCGACCACGGTCGGCGTCCTCGTGAAGGGGAGCCTGCGCCAGGTGGGGGCCCCGGAGGAGCTGGTCTCGCGGCCGCGGGATCCGTTTGTCGCCTCGTTCACGGGCGCGAACCTGCTCCGGGGCCAGGCGGACGGGGACGACGGCGGGCTGACGGCCGTCGTGCTCGAGACGGGCGAGCGCGTCTTCTCGGCCGACCGTGCGAGCGGCGAGGTCGGCGTCGTCGTCTACCCCTGGGACGTCTCGGTCGGCCGGGTGCGCTCCGAGGACTCCGCGCTGAACCTGATCCAGGGGGAGATCGCCTCGGTCGTCCGCGTCGGCAACCGCGTCCGCGTCCGGATCGGGCCCGTGACGGCCGAGGTGACCGAGGCCTCCGCGGAGCGGCTCCAGCTCGAGCGCGGCGGGACCGCCTTCGCCTCGTTCAAGGCGACGGGCACCAAGCTCGTGGAGTTCTCCGCGGCGGACGGAGGGCTATCGTTCGAGCCGTGAGAACCCTGGTCACCGGCGGCGCCGGCTTCATCGGCTCGCACCTCGTGCGCCGGCTCGTGGCCGCGGGCGACGAGGTGGTCGTGCTCGACAGCCTCGAGGAGCAGGTGCACGGCGGCGCTCGCCCGACCCTGCCCGAGGGCGCCGAGCTGATCGAAAGCAACCTCGCGGACGGAGCGCTCGTCGACCGTGCGCTCGAGAACGTCGACCGCGTCGTGCACCTCGCGGCCGCCGTCGGCGTCGGTCAGTCGATGTACGAGATCGCCGCGTACGTGCGCGAGAACACCCTCGCGACGGCAGTGTTCCTCGAGCGGCTCGTCGCGCGCTCCCCGCTGCCGAAGAGGCTCGTGGTCGCCTCGTCGATGTCGATCTACGGCGAGGGCGAGTACGAGTGCCCCGAGCACGGCGCGGTCGCCCCGCAGCTGCGCGGCGAGGAGCAGCTGCTCGCGCGCGAGTGGGAGTGCCTCTGCCCCGAGTGCGGCCGGCAGCTCGAGCCGCGGCCGACCCGCGAGAGTAAGCCGCTGATACCGACCTCGATCTACGCGATCACGAAGCGCGACCAGGAGGAGCTCGCCCTCGTGACCGGCGCGGCCTACGGGATCCCGACCGTCGCGCTCCGGCTCTTCAACGTCTACGGGCCGGGGCAGGCGCTCTCGAACCCGTACACGGGCGTGGCCGCGATCTTCGCTTCGCGGCTCCTGAACGGGCGCCCGCCGGTGGTCTTCGAGGACGGCCGCCAGTCACGCGACTTCACCCACGTGAGCGACATCGTGGAGGGGATCGTTCTCGCGCTCGAGTCGGATCGCGCCGTGGGCACGGGGCTCAACCTCGGGACCGGAACCCCGAGCACCGTGGACGACATCGCCCGCCTCCTCGCAGAAGGGCTCGGTGTCGACCTCGAGCCCGAGCGCACCGCGCGCTACCGCGCGGGCGACATCCGGCACTGCTACGCGGACACGACCAGGGCGGAGGAGCTGCTCGGCTTCCGCGCGCGCGTCGAGCTCGAGACGGGGATCGGCGAGCTCGTCGAGTGGCTCGCTGGTCAGCAGGCGGTCGACCGCGTCGACGCGGCGACGAGCGAGCTCACGGTCCGCGGCCTGACGCTCTGAAGCGTCGCTAGCGGCCGCAGGAGCAGACGATCTCGCCCAGGGCCCGCCGCTCGAAATGGAGGCCGCAGCGCGCACAGGTCGCCGGGAGGATGGCGGCCTGGACGAGCAGCGCCCGCATCAGCGCCGCCCAGAGGACGAGGTAGGAGACGATCACCACAGGTGAGCTCATGAAGGGAATATCGGTTGACGCGTAGCTTCGGTTTAGTCGGCCGTGCCGGCGAAGCCGGCCCGGCCTCTGTTGGTCGGCGTCGCAAGCGACCGCCTTCGGGGAGCTAGAATGGGGGACGTGAGCTGGCTGTCAGTAGCGCTCCTCGCCTGTGCTGTCCTGGCAGTGATCGGCGCCGAGTGGCCGCGGCTCCAGGAGAGGCTCGGGCTCGAGGGCCGGAGAAGGCGCCAGCGGGCGCGCCGTAAGTCGCAGTGGAAGGTCGTCCGCGGGGAGGCCGGGGACGGTGACGCGGAAGACTTCGCCGCCAGCGTCGAACGGGATCTCGAGCAGCTGCCTACGCTTGACGAGTCCGACCGGTACTAGCGGACGACGAAGGTCTCCCTGAGCCGTCGGGTGTTCGGCAGCGTCGCCGAGTTGTTCTCGTTGTTCTTCGTCTCCTGGTAGTCGGCGACGCTGAAGACGAGGCGATGGCGGCCACGGGCCAGGCTCCCGAGGACGACCTCGACGCGGCCGGTCGCCGGCGTGTAGACGATCCTGCGTGAATGTCCATCGGCCAGCGCGAGGATCGACTCCGGGTCCACGCCGGAGCCTCGATCGTGGACGACGAGCTGCAGGCGGGCTCCCTGCGCGACGGCGTGGGTGAGGAGCTTCGCGGATGGCGGGGTCGTGTCGTTGAGCCAGAAGCGGAACGTGAAAGGCCCGGGCGATCGGTGCCGCGGGGTGTCGAACACGATGTCGTAGGTGCCCGGGTTCGGGCGGAACACGCCGACGGCAGGCACCGGGCCGAAGTAGCGCGCCTGGTAGGTGTTGGTCCTGATCGGGAGCCCGGTGTAGCCGGCGACGCGGTCCTCGTCGCCTGCCCGGACGAGCCGCGGCACGACCCGGACGCCGCGCGCCTCGGAGACGATCACGGCTCCCGCGTTGACCGCCGGCCTGCGAAGCACGAAGCGGAAGACCTGCTCCGGACCGGTCAGGCGGAAGGGGATCTCCAGCGCGGCGGGGCTGCTCGGGAATCGGTACGAGGACACGAGCGATCTCCCCAGCCGCGTGTCGCCGCGATATTCGCCAGGGCTCCGCAGCAGCCGGCTCGGCTCCTGTGAGAGGGCCCGAACGCTCACGTGCACCCAGTACGGAATCCGGCGAACGTCGCTGCCGTGCCTGAGGACGAGGAAGCCGCTCGAGTCGCCGTCGGCGGCGCGAGGCGACGCCGACGCTCGCAGCGACACCCTGCCCGGGACGGTCACGCTCCCGGGTGCCGAGAGCTTCACGCCCCGTCCCCCGACCAGGTTGCGCACCGAGACGCGCCAGGCACCCGCGCCGCTCCCTGCATCCGTTAGACGCACGCGCAGGCCCCGTGCCTGGCCGCGGCGCAGGTAGCCGAAGGAGAGGCTGGACGGGCTCGCGAAGACGAGCGGCTGGTCGGCACGGGGGAGCCAGATCATCCCGCCGCCCTCGCGGGTCGGCGGCGCCTCGCCCTTGTGCCCAGTGACGGGGTTGCCCGTCAGCATCAGCGCGGACTTGACCTGCGCGACCGTCCAGGTCGGATGCCGCTGCATCAGCAGGGCCGCGGCGCCGGCGACGTGCGGGGCCGCCATACTCGTCCCGTCGAACGTGTCCCAGAGCCCGTCGTGACGCGGGACGGAGGAGAGAATCGAGACCCCGGGGGCGGTCACGTCAGGCTTGAGCCGCAGCCCGTACGGCGTCGGCCCGGCCGACGAGAAGTACGCGATGTGGCGGCCGGTGCTCGCCGCTGCGACCGAGATCGCCCTGGGCGCAGTGGAGGGGGACCCGATCGTGCCGAACTCGAGCGCGTCGAAGTCGTTCCCGGCCGAGACCGTCGAGACGACTCCGGCGGCGGCGGCCCCGTCGAGCGCCTGGGCGACGATGTCCCGGGACGGCGTCATGTCCGGCTCGCCGTACGAGATGTTGATCACGTTCATGCCGTCCTTCACGGCCTGCTCGACCGCGGCCGCGATCTCCGGAGAGTTGCCGTCGAGGCCGGCACCGTTCGTGGGGATCGTCCCGATGCGGTAGTTGCCGATGTAGGCGCGCGGGGCGACCCCGGACACCACCTCCGGGCCGAAGTCGCCCTGCGCCACGGTGTCGCTGTCTCCCGCGGCGATCCCTGCGACGTGCGTCCCGTGCTCGGACTCGACCGGGTCGAACGGCACCTTCGCGTACCGGTACTTCAGCCCAGGCGGCGGGAAGGAGCGGGCGACGATCACCTTCGCGGTCGTGTAGGCCTTCTGGCCCTTCGGGAAGCCCGGCGGCATCGTGAACCCGACCGGGGAGAAGAACGGATGGCTCTGGTCGACGCCGTCGTCGATGATCCCGATCTTGATCCCCTCGCCCGCGGTGGCGAGCGTCGGCCCCCAGACCTGCGGCGCCCCGATCACCTCCGGGCCGTTGGAGGCCTGGTCCTCGTAGCGGACGCTCTTGAATACGTGCGCGACCCCGGGAAGCGTGGCGATCCGGGCCGCTGCCGTTGCGGGCGCGACGACGGCGAGGCCGTCGAGGACGACCTGGTAGCGCCAGTGGACGGTCGCGCCGGGCACGGCCCGCTCCAGACGCGCCTCGAATCGCTGCTGGTCGCGGGCAACCGCGCTCAGGTAGCCGGACCCGGCGCGGCTGTGCAGCGCGAGCCCGGACTTCGCCAGCGACGGCTTCTTCAGCAGGACGACCTGCTCGACGAACGGGCTGGGCGCAGGGGCCGGACCGGCCGCGGAGGCGGCGGCGAGCGGCACCGCGAGGCCGATCGCGGCAAGCAGGAGAAGACCCCTGTTCAAGCGGAAAATCCCGGGCATGCCGCCGCTACACTGTCCGTCCGCGCGGATGTGGCGGAATTGGTAGACGCGCACGGTTCAGGTCCGTGTGGGGGAAACCCCGTGGAGGTTCAAGTCCTCTCATCCGCACTCTTTTGACGGGCGGCGATTCGGCCGGTTAGCGCAGCGTCGTGCCGGTTGTTGCAGGCAGATGCGGAGCCAGCTCGTCGAGAAGCCGCCGGAGGGGCTCCTGGGCCCGCTGCCCCGCGAAGCACGTGACGTAGGCCTCGCGCAGCTCCGGTTCCTGCTTGGAGGTGCGCGGTTTCGGAATCCGCTCGACCGGGAGCCAGAACCAGTCGAGGGCGACGGTGTGCTGGATGATCTCGTGGCGCTCGCCCGCCGGGACCGGCTGGGGCGCGAGCACGCCGCGCGGCTCGAGCGCCTTCGCCCAGTGGAGGTGAACGGCGTTTCGCGCCCAGCGGAGCCCCTGCGCGGTGGCGATCTCCGGGTGCCCCAGGCTGTCCACGAGCCTCGCGGCCCAGTTCAGCGTCTCGAACAGCGGCAGGTAGGTGTCCTCGGGCGGGTCGCAGCGGTCGACGGCGGCGGTGTAGCGGCCGAGGGCGGCGCGGTACCCGGTCACGAATGTCTCCACCGTCACGGCCGCGCGCGCCCCGTTCGTCGAGATCCGCTGGCGCGGAACCCCGGCGAGGCGGGGGATCGGCCTCGGCTCGGCGACCGGGGGCTCGGCCGGGTCGCCGCGCTGGAAGTGCAGCTCGTACCACTCGTCGTCGGGTTGGGGCTCGGTACGTTTCCAGCCGCGGGCGAGCAGGTGCCCCTCGAGCCCGTCGAGCGCGGCCCTGGCGGTCGGGTCGTCCTCGAGCGTCTTCCGCTCCTGCCACGGGAAGCGCAAGGTTCGGAACGACTGCGAGACGCGGACCGCGTCGTCGATCTCGTCCGTCTGGACGTAGAACTGTGCGGTGACGTACCCGCGCCAGAGTGCGATCGAGCAGTGCTGTGTGGGCGGCGGCGGCGTGTGCATCAAGACCCTCAGAGGGAGGACGAGCCGAGCAGTCCGAGCGCCGCAGCTTCCCGGAAGGCTTCAACCCGTTCCTCCCGTCGAGCTGTAGACATCCATGGTGGCGAAAGCTCGCCGCAGGGGCAACTGTTCGTTCGGCTAGGCGCCGGAGAGCGCGGCTAGAACCTGCTCCGCGTGGTCGTCCGGGCTCACCCGGCGCATGATCTTCGCAACGTTGCCGTCCGCGTCGATCACGAACGTGGAGCGCTCGTACGACGTCTTGCCCTCCTGGCCGACATCGTAGGGCTCGGACAGCTTGTGCTCCGGATCCGCGAGGAGCGTGAAGGGGAGGTCGTACTTCGACTTGAAGCGCTCGTGCGAGGCCTGCGAGTCGGCGCTGATCCCGAGCACCTCGGCGCCCGCGCGCTGGAACTCGCCCCAGGCGTCACGGATGCCACAGGCCTGCCGGGTACAGCCCGGTGTGTCGTCCTTCGGATAGAAGTAGAGAACGACGGGCTTGCCGCGCAGGTCGGAGAGCCGAACGGTCTCGCCGCTGTCGCTCTCCAGCTCGAAGTCCGGCGCCGGCCTGCCCTCCTCGACCACGCCGGGATGCTAGCTACCCTGGGCCGTATGCGGCGAGCCTTCCGAGACATGAATCCGACGCTCCGCGGCTTCATCGTGGTCGCGCTGATCGCCGGCGTGGTCGTGGCGCTGCAGCTGGAGACGACGCTGACCGCGCTCTTCCTTCTGGCGCGCATCGCGTTCTTCCTCGCGATCGCGTACTTCCTCTACCTGATCTGGCGCGAGCGCCGAGACGAGATCTCGATGTGGTCGATGCGGTCGCGGGTCGTGTTCTACGGCTCGGTGCTGCTGATGATCGTGAACGTGGCCGCCCGCTTCTTCGCCCCGGTCGGGAACGGGTGGGGCCTGGTCTCGTTCCTGGCGGTATTCGTGCTCGCCGGCTTCGCCATGTGGCGCGTCTGGCGCGACGAGCACACGTACGGCTACTAGAGCTCGGCCCTGATCGCTGCGCCGTCGAGTTCGTCCAGTGCTTCTCGGATCTCGCAGTGCCTTCCGACGAAGATCGGCGTGTCGCGCTCCGTGTAGCGGCTCGCCTCCGAGTCGCGCAGCGTGAGCATGAGGTGCATGAAGTCGGAGGGCTCCTCGCACTCGAACGCGGTCATGAACTCCTGGTCGTCGATCCCGAACGAGTACGTGGTGTGGTTCAGGATCGTCGAGAACTCGTGGCCGACGCGCATGTGCTCGTCCATCGCCCGCTGGCGGTCCTCCTGGGACAGCGCGTACCAGGGGCGCACCTTCACGAACGGGTAGACGACGAGGTACGGCGAGCCCTTCGGGATCACCTGCCGCGGCTTGCGGGCCTTCGTGTACTCGGAGGCCTTCGTCGTAGCGAGGTACGAGTACGGCGTCTCGAGCCAACCCGCGAGGGGTGTCGCGTTCAGCGCCGCGCCGAGCTCGTTGAGGTCTTCGTAGCGCTCCGTGATCGTCCAGAGGAAGAAGTCCGCGTCCGGGCGCACGCCCGCGAGCGAGTAGGCGCGCAAGGACGCCGTTCGCTCGGCCCAGTCCTCGACGACCTCGGCGAACGCGTCCTTGCCCGCGCGGCGCTCGTCGATCGGGAGCCGCCGCCAGGCGGGATAGACCTTGAAGAAGCGGTACGCGACGTACTGCCCGGCCACGCTCGAAAGCCTAGCGCCCGCAGGTCACGAGCTTGCCGTCCCGTAGGTCGTCGACCGTCCGTCGGAACGCCTGCAGGCTCGGCTTCGGCGTGTGGTCGGCGTAGTAGAGGCCGGACTGCCAGCCGTTCATGCTCGGCTCGTCGAAGGTGTGGAAGACGAACAGGCCCTTGACCGTCGGCTGGCAGTACGCGAGCGCCAGCGCCTGCCGGTAGTAGGCAGCCTGCGTGGCCGCGCTCACGCCCCAGGTGGACTCGATCGTCGACCCCTCGCTGTACGCCGAGAGCTTCGAGTCCGGGATCAGCGTCTGCACGCCGAACTCGCTGTAGTAGATCGGCAGGGTCCGGCCGCGCTGGTGGGTGCCTCGGAACGCCTCGTCGAGGAGGGTGACGAGCTTCGGGTAGTCGGCGAACGTGATCTCGCCCGTGTAGGGGTGGCGCTCCTTGGGCGAGACCCACGGCGCGATCATGTACGGGTGGATGCCGAAGGCGTCCATGATGGGCCGCCGCCGCCCGCTCGCGCGGTAGGCCTTGCCGAGGTCGCGGATGAAGACGGTGGGGGAGTGGGTCGGCCGGATCCCGTTGGGGCGGTCGGCCCCGCGCGGGGAGACCGCGCCTCCGATCACGGTCATGTCGGGCGCGACCTTCTTCACGGCGTCGTAGGTGCGGGCGAGCAGGTCCTCGTAGGCGGGTGCGGCCGCGTCGCGGCCGTTGGGCGTGAACTGCGGCATCCAGAACGTGTTCAGGTTCGGCTCGTTGCCGACCGTCACCGCGGCGACGTGCGGAACCGCCTCGACCGTCGCTGCCGCGAACGACGCGAACTCGGCTCGTTCCGCAGCGGTTCGGGGCGTGTTCGGCGCGTAGCCGTTGCCGATGACGAGGAAGAGCCGCATGTGGTGCTTGCGGGCGGCGGACGAGATGTTTCCGAGCCGGTGCAGCGCCGAGGGCGAGGGCCGCTTCACGCCGCGGCTCCACCCCACCGAGACGACGACCGTGTCGAAGCCGGCGCGCTGCGAGGCGGCGACGGCCATGCTCGTGGCGGCCAGGGTCGGCTGGGCCAGAGAGTCGTCCACCACGCCCACGCTGAAGGTGCGGACCCGGCTGCTGTGCGGCGGGGGCGGGGGCGGGATCGCCGCCGTCGTCGTGGGGAGCGAGACCGTCGTGTCCGAGTCGTACGTGATGGCCGGATGGTGCGTCGGCCGGCTCCCGGGGCGCGTCTGAGTCGTGTGCGTGCCGCTGCCGGTCGCCGGCCTCGTGCCCTGCGGCTGCGTCACGGTGCGCGCGGTCGAGCCCGTGGGCGCCCCGGTCGCGGGCGAGGCTGCTCTCGAGAGCGACGAGGCAATCCCGCCGCCGCTGCCGGACGAGACGATGACCGCGACGATCAGGCCGATCAGGGCCGCCGCCGCGAGTCCCGCGGCAACCAGGGCGTTCCTCACGAGGCCGCAGGCTACCCTTGCCCGGGTTGAGAGAGCAGGTCGAAGAGCAGCTGAAACGGCTTCCCGCGAAGCCGGGTGTCTACCTCTTCCGCGGCGGGCGCGGGGAGATGCTCTACATCGGGAAGGCGAAGTCCCTGCGGGCGCGCGTTCGGAGCTATTTTCAGGCGAGCACCGACAGCCGGGCGACGATCGCGCAGCTCCCGGGGCGGGTCGCGGACGTCGAGGTGATCGTGACCGACACCGAGGTCGAGGCGCTGCATCTGGAGCAGAACCTCGTCAAGCGCCACCGGCCGCCGTTCAACGTCCGCCTCCGTGACGACAAGTCGTTTCCGTACATCGCGGTCACGGTCGAGGACGACTTCCCACGCGTGATGTTCACCCGGGAGCGCCACCGTCGCGGTGTCGTCTACTTCGGGCCGTACGCGAACGCCAAGAAGGTGCGCGAGACGCTCGACGTCCTCAACCGCGTCTTCCCCTACCGACCCTGCGAGGGGCCGAGGCCGGGACGCCACTCCGGGATCCCGTGCCTCGACTACCACATTGAACGCTGTCTGGCCCCGTGCGTCGGGTACGTCTCCAAGAAGGACTACCGCGAGATCATCGACCGCGTGATCGAGTTTCTCTCGGGCGAGACGCGGCCGATCATGCGCGAGCTCGAGCGGAAGATGAAGGAGGCCTCCGAGCACGAGCGGTTCGAGGAGGCTGCGCGCTACCGGAACCGGCTGTTCGCGGTGCGGCACCTGGTCGAGCGGCAGGCGGCAGACAAGCGCTCCGTTGGAACCGTCGACGTCATCGGCATCGCGGCCGACGGCAACCGGGCCGCGGTTCAGCTCTTCCCGCTGCGCGACGGCCGGCTGATCGACCGCTACGGCTTCCACCTCGAGAACACGGGCGGCCAGGAGACGGGTGCGCTGGTCGAGACGTTCTGCCTCGAGTACTACGGCTCGGCGCCGAGCGTCCCGCCGCAGATCGTCGTCCCGCGCGACTCGGGCGACACGACGGCGCTGGCCGAGTTCCTCACGGAGCGCCGCGGCTCACGGGTCGAGGTGCGGGCGCCGGTCAGGGGAGAGAAGCGCCGGCTGCAGGAGCTCGCGACCCAGAACGCGCGGCTCGCGCTCGAGTCGGACGCGCTCCAGACCGAGCGGCGCCGGCTGCGGCGGGTCGAGGCGCTCGAGGAGCTGCGCGAGGCGCTCAACCTCGAGAGCCTGCCGCTGCGGATCGAGTGCTACGACGTCTCCAACATCCAAGGCGAGGCGGTCGTCGGCTCGATGGTCGTCTTCCAGGACGCGCTGCCGAAGAAGGCGCACTACCGCAAGTTCGGCGTGCGTGGCCTCGACGGACAGGACGACTACGCGGCACTGGCCGAGGTGATCTCACGCCGGTTCTCGCGGCTGGGCGACGCCGCGGGCGAGGACTACGACGAGTCGTTCGCGGCGACGCCGAACCTGGTCGTGATCGACGGCGGGAAGGGCCAGCTCTCGGCGGTGCTGAACGCGATGCACGCCTACGACCTCCCACGGGTCGCGGTGATCTCGCTGGCCAAGCGGATCGAGGAGGTGTTCGTCCCGGACCGGTCGGAGCCGATCCTGCTGGCTCGCGACTCGGCCGGCCTCCAGCTGCTCCAGCGCGTGCGGGACGAGGCGCACCGCTTCGCTGTCGGCTTCCACCGGCAGCGCCGCGACGCGAAGGCGCGGGAGTCGATCTTCGACACGCTCCCGGGGGTGGGCCCGGCCAGGCGGCGGGCCCTGATCCAGCACTTCGGCTCGGCGGAGCGCTTCCTCGCGGCGTCGCAGGAGGAGCTCGAGGGCGTGCCCGGGATCCCCGAGAAGACCGCGCGCGACATCTACGCGCAGCTCCACAAGGCGGGAAGGGCCTAGCCGGGTTTGAACGGCGTGTAACGGAGCGGTACCGTGTGACCGGGAGGCGCACGTGGTCGAGCCGCCGAGCGGGACCGTGACTCTGATGTTCGCCGATGTCGAGGGGTCGACCCAGCTCGTCCAGCGGCTCGGGGACGAGTACGCGGCCACCCTCAACCACGTTCGGCGTGTACTCCGAGAGGCCGTCGGAACCGAGGGTGGATACGAGGTCGACTGCCGAGCCGACGAGCTCTTCGCCGCCTTCCGGGGGGCGAAGGACGCGCTCGAGGCGGCGGTCTCCGTTCAGCGGAGTCTCGCCGCCTTCGCGTGGCCGGAGGGAGTTCGAGTTCGCGTACGCATCGGCCTCCACTCGGGCGAACCCGTCGTCGAGGACGGCGCCTATCTGGGACTGGACGTCAACCGGGCGGCCCGGATCTGCTCCGCCGCCCACGGTGGGCAGATTCTAGTCTCCGGGTCAACGCGCCACCTCGTCGGGGATGAAGCCGAGTTCAAGGATCTGGGGGCCTACGTCCTGGCCGGACTCCCGCGTCCCGAACGGATCTTCCAGCTCCTCACGACAGACCTCGGGTCGAGCTTTCCGCCGCTTCGAGTGGAGAGCGCCGAGCGTGGCCTGCTGAAGAGAATCCTGCCGACGACCCGCGCGCGAGCGATCACCCTCGAGGGGGAAGCCTGGCGGGCGCGGGCACTGGTGGCGAAGGTCGGAGGTCCACGCCAGAAAGCGTTGACCCTGTTGGGCGCGGCGCTCTTCACCGCCCACCGGGCCGCGACCCAGGCCGACGAGTTCCTCGGCCGCGTCGACCGCAAGAACCTGGTCCGTCGAGCCGGCGTCCAGCGGGAGGCGGCCGTCATCTCGCCTCGAGCCCGCGGCGAGGTTCTCAGGCTCGAGGGGCAGATCGCCTCGGTCGATCGGCTGCTCGAGTGCCGGCAGGCGCTCGCCGAGCTGGCGGCGGAGTCGGGCAGCAGGCTGGACGAGGCGCTCGAAGAACGGGGGATCGTGTCGCTTCGGGAGCGGGTGGTCGCGGCGACGGCCGAGCTGGACGAGGCTCTCGCGCAGGCGACGAGGACGCTCGATCCGCTGAGCTTCAAGCTGCAGCGCACCCGCCACCGCGGCGTGTACCGCTCCGGCAGCAAGTACGTCGTCCTGTTCGTGGACACGGTCGGACTCGACCGTCAGCGTGTGTTTTACACGCGCGCCGAGGCGCGCGCCTTCAGTGAGGTGATCCAGGACCAGGGCGATCGGCGAGGGACTCTCCCGGAAGATGAAGATGCGATCAACAGACACAAGGCCTACCCCGTCGGAGATGATGGAGTGCAAGGTGATTTCCGGGGACATCGATCTTGACGCCTGAGAGAGACGCCCACCACGCCGAGCTTCGAGCGCTCTGAGGCTTCCAAGTAACAGTCTGTTACAAGGAATCAGGGCACGGAGAGCGAGGTGGCGAACATCGACTCGCGCAGCTGCCCGCCGCGGGGCTGGCGGGCGAGTGCGAAGACGGGCACGGCGCGGCCGCCGGCGAACGACGTCGAGATGTAGTCGCCGACCATCGAGCCGAGGGACGTGCGAGCGATCCCGGACACCGGCACGTGGCGCGAGTTCAGCAGCTGCGGCTTGCTCCAGCGGACGCCCGCCGTCCGCGACCAGACGAAGCGGACGTCGAGCGACGACCCGCGCAGCACGTAGCAGGTCAGCGCGAGCCGCCCCTTGCGGGTCGGGTCGGCGTCGAGGCCCGGGAGCTCCGCGTCGCCTCCGCCGGTCGGGATCCTGGCCACTGGCGTCCACGTGAGGCCGTCGACGGAGGACGTGTAGACGACGTCGTTCGCGGTGCACCCCGGACGGAACGCGCAGCTCGCCCAGGCCACGTACGCGCGCCCGTCGGACGAGATCGCCGAGGTGGGCAGCGGAGCCGCCCGGATCCCGGCGTGGGGCCGGTAAGGGGCGGGGGCGATCCCGGACTGCTGCGTCCAGGTCGCGCCCCCGTCGTCCGAGCGCAGCACCGAGAGGTCGTCCTGGTCGTAGAAGGCGATCAGCACTCTCCCGCTCGGGAGCACGATCGGCTGCACGCCCGGCGCGTAGTCGCCGCGGATCGACGCGCGCCCCGGGAATCCCGGTGCCGTGACCGGCGCCGACCACGTGAGGCCGCCGTCGGCAGAGGTCTGCGCGACGACCTGCTCGCCGATCACGTCGCTGTAGCTGCTGTAGCAGCGGCCGAAGTACGGGCTCTGTGGCCAGTTGTCGCAGGCGATCCACTCCTTGTCCTGGCCGAACGCCGACGTCTCGATCGCCGTGACCGGCGCGCTCCAGCGCGAGCCGTTCGTCGAGCGGCTGACGCGGATCGCCGAGCCGCCTCCCGCCTCGAGGACGAGCGAGACGGCGAGCCAGACTCCGTCCTTGCGGTCGTAGGCGATCGACGGATCGGTCGGGACCGGCCCGACCCCGTTCAGGAAGCCGTGCTTCCAGGTCCGCCCCCGGTCGCGCGAGACCGCGTAGCCGATGTTGCGCGAGCCGCCGTTGAAGATCCGCCCGACCTGGAAGACGGTGACCACCGTCTTCCCGTTGGCGAACGAGTCGGGCTCGACCTCGGTCTGGTGCTGGCTCTCGGCGTTGGAGTACGGGTCCTGTGAGGTCTGGCGCGTGACCACCTCGCAGTCGAACCCGACGCGGTCGAGCCCGTCGACGGTGGCGAGATCGTGGCCGCGCCCGCACGAGACCGTGTCGCGGACCCCGTTGACGGTCTGCAGGCGGTCGGGGCCGGCCGTTCCGCGGATCCGTGCGGCGGTCGCCACGGAGACGCACACCAGCAGGAAGGCGAGCGCGACGAGGAGCGGGCGCTTCAGCGTGATCCGTCGAGGAAGGGGTAGCGGTAGTCGTGTGGCGGGACGAACGTCTCCTTGATCGTCCTCGGGCTCACCCAGCGGATCAGGTTCCACATCGATCCGGCCTTGTCGTTCGTGCCTGATGCGCGCGAGCCGCCGAACGGCTGCTGGCCGACCACGGCGCCGGTCGGCTTGTCGTTGACATAGAAGTTGCCGGCCGCGTATCGGAGCGCCTCCTGGGCCTCGTCGATCGCCTCGCGCTCCTGGGAGAAGATCGCGCCGGTCAGCCCGTACGCCGCGGTCTGGTCGACGAGCTCCAGCGTCTGCTCCCACTCGTTCTCGGGATAGACGTAGGTCGTCACGATCGGCCCGAAGAACTCCTCGCTCATCAACCGGTCGCGCGGGTCCTTCGTCTGGATCACGGTCGGCTCGACGAAGTAGCCCTCGCTGTCGTCCGTGCCGCCGCCAGCGATGACCTCGGCGTCGTTGGCCCGCGCGTGCGCGATCGCCTCCTGCTGACGGGCGAACGAGCTGCCGTCGATCACCGCGCCCATGAAGTTCGAGAAGTCGCTGACGTCGCCCATCTTGATCGTGCCGATCTCCTCGACCAGCCGCTCGCGCAGGTCGGGCCAGATGTTCGACGGCGCGTACACCCGCGACGCGGCCGAGCATTTCTGGCCCTGGTACTCGAACGAGCCGCGCAGGATCGCCGTCGCGAGCGCGTCGACGTCCGCGCTCGGGTGGGCGACGATGAAGTCCTTGCCGCCCGTCTCGCCCACGATCCGCGGGTAGTTGCGGTAGCGGTCGATGTTCGCGCCGACCGTCTTCCAGATCGAGTGAAAGACCTCCGTCGAGCCGGTGAAGTGGACACCCGCCAGGTGCTCGCTCGCGAGCACCGGGTCGCCGACCTCGGCGCCGCTTCCGGGAAGGAAGTTGACGACGCCGGGCGGCAGGCCGGCCTCTTCGAGCAGCTTCAGCGTCCAGTAGCTCGAGTAGGCGGCGGTCGATGCCGGCTTCCAGAGGACGACGTCGCCCATCAGCGCCGGGCTCGCGGTCAGGTTGGCGCCGATCGCCGTGAAGTTGAACGGGCTGATCGCGAAGACGAACCCCTCGAGCGGCCGGTACTCCAGCCGGTTCCAGACCCCCGGCGAGGAGATCGGCTGCTCCTCGTAGATGCGGAGCATGAACTCGACGTTGAAGCGCCAGAAGTCGATCACCTCGCAGGCCGCGTCGATCTCGGCCTGGTGCGCCGTCTTGGACTGGTTCAGCATCGTCGCGCCGACGAGCGTCGAGCGCCACGGCCCGGACAGCAGCTCGGCCGCGCGGAGGAAGACGGCCGCGCGCTCCTCCCACGGGAGCCGGTGCCAGTCCTCCCAGGCCTCGGCGGAGGCCGCGATCGCCTTCTCGACCTCGGCCGCGCCGGCCTTGTGCACCTGGGCGAGCACGTGGTCCTTGTCGTGCGGCATGACCGCCTCGAACGTGTCGCCGGTGCGGATCTCCTCGCCGCCGATCACGCATGGGATGTCGAGCTGCTCGCTCGTCATGTCCGCGAGGCGGGCCTCGACCTCGGCGCGTTCGGCCGAGCCGGGCGCGTAGTCGCGCACGGGCTCGTTCACGACGGGCGGCGGGCGGAAGATCCCGGGGCGGCTCATCGTCCGGATTCTACGATTCCGGAATGGTCGAGCGGATCGCCTACGAGGTGGACGGCTGGGGCGTGGGGGAGCTGTGGCTCTCGGGTCGGACGCTCGCCTGGCACGAGTTTCCTTTCGGCGCTGCGGATCCGTCGGGCCACGACGCGCTCGTCGAGCGCGTCCGCGCCTACCTCGCGGGCGCGCGCGAGACGTTCGAGGACGTCGAGCTCGACCTCACCTGGTGCACGCCCTTCCAGCAGGGGGTGGTCGAGACGATGCGCGCGATCCCGTACGGCGAGACGGCGACGTACGGCGAGGTCGCGGCGCTGGCGGGCCATCCGAACGCCCAGCGGGCCGTGGGCTCGGTGTGCGCGGCCAACCGGTTCGCGCTGGTCGTGCCCTGTCACCGCGTCGTCGCGGCCGACGGCCTGGGCTCCTACGGCTCGCTCGGGCCGGTTTACAAGCGGCGCCTGCTGGAGCTCGAGGGTGTCGTTCTCTGAGGACGTCCGCAACGAGCTCGCCTCGATCGCGCCGGAGCGGGAGTGCGACCGGCTCGCGGAGCTGTCGGCGCTGTTCCACTTCGCCGGGCGGCTGCACCTGCTCGGCCGGGGCGAGGTCTCTCTGCACCTCGACCTCGCGAGCGCCGCCGTCGCCCGGCGGGCCTTCGCGTTGCTGCGCTCGTTCCGGGTCGGCTCGGAGATCCGAACCTACCGGCGCAGCGCGTTCGGCCGGGAGACGCGATACCAGCTGCACGTCGAGGGCGGGCGGCAGGCGATCGACCTGCTGAAGGAGTGTGGCGTCGTCGACGCGCACCTGGCTCCCCGCGACCGCCCGCCGAGGCGCGTGCTCGGCCGCGGCTGCTGCCGCGCCGCGTATCTCCGCGGTGCGCTCCTCGCCGCCGGGTCCGTGAGCCCCCCGCCCTCCCCGCACCTCGAGGTGCGGAGCGAGAGCCGCGCGGGCGCCGAGGCCGTCGCGGGAGCGGCCGCCGCCGAAGGGGCGGGCCTGCGCGTCTCGAGCAGAGGCGAGCAGTCGCTCGCCTACGCGAAGAGCATCGACCGGATCGCGGGCGTGCTCGCCGCCGCGGGGGCCAGTGACGCGGCGCTCGCGCTGCAGGAGCGCGCGGTCGTCGGCTCGACGCGGGCGCAGGCCAACCGCCTCGCAAACGCCGACCACGCCAACCTCGTCCGCTCCGGCCGCGCCGCGCACACGCAGCTCGAGGCGATCCGCCGCCTCGAGCAGTCCGGCCGCCTGGAGCAACTCTCCCCAAACCTCCGCGAGATTGCCGAACTGCGCCTGAAGCATCCGTCGCTGTCCCTGAGAGAGCTCGCCACGAAATGCGAGCCATCTGCGACGAAGTCCGCCGCCCAGCGCCGACTACAAGTGCTAGTCCGTCTGTCCCAGCGGTAACCGGGCGTGCCGCAAAGGCAGCGCTTGCGCTGCCGACATGAGAGGGCGTACGGGCTTCGCCCGTGCGCCTGTTTGACCCGACCGCCCGCCCTTGCCCTGTGAGCAAGGGCGGGCCGGAGGGGAAGCTCCGAGGACGACCTCCCCCTCCGCATTGTCGCGCTCCGGACCTTGGCGACGGACGGGGTCTGAATCCATCGCCGGACGAGCGCAAACCCGCCGGCCCGAAGTATGCCGCACGAGGTGGGCGAAAAACTACGCGCTTGAAAACCATAAACATCGTGTGCCGGTCAAGTCTCCACAGGGACTGGGCCGTTAGACTCGTCGCGGAATCGAAGGGGGAGGAACAGTGGCGGTTCGGGTAGGGATCAACGGCTTCGGGCGGATCGGAAGGAACTTCTTCCGCGCCCATCTGCAGCGCGGCGGGGACTTCGAGATCGTCGCGGCGAACGACCTCGGCGACGCGAACACGATGGCGCATCTCCTCAAGCACGACTCGGTGCTGGGGACGCTCGACCAGGATGTCTCATGGGGCGAAGAGACGATCACGGTCGGAGGCAAGGAGCTGAAGCTCCTTGCGGAGCGCGATCCGGCGAGCCTTCCCTGGGGCGACCTCGGGGTGGACGTCGTGATCGAGTCGACGGGCCTCTTCACAAAGCGCGAGGGTGCGAAGAAGCACCTCGAAGGCGGCGCAAAGAAGGTCGTCATCTCCGCGCCTGCGACCGACCCGGACGTGACGATCGTGCTCGGGGTCAACGACGAGGTCTACGAGCCCGAGTCGGACAACATCATCTCGAACGCCTCCTGCACGACGAACTGCGTGGCGCCGCTGGCGAAGGTGCTCCACGACGAGCTGACGATCGAGCAGGGGTTCATGACGACGATCCACGCGTACACGAACGACCAGCAGATCCTGGACCTGCCCCACAAGGACCTCCGCCGGGCGAGGGCGGCCGCGATCAACCTGATCCCGACTTCCACCGGGGCTGCGCGCGCGATCGGGATCGTCATGCCCGACCTGAAGGGGAAGGTCGACGGCATGTCCATGCGCGCGCCGGTTCCCACGGGCTCGATCGTCGACCTCGTCGTCCGCGTCGGCCGCGAGACGAGCGTGGACGAGGTGAACGGGCTGTTCCGCTCGAAGGCCGACACCGGCCGGCTCGAGGGGATCCTCCAGTACTCGGAGGAGCCGCTCGTCTCGACGGACATCCAGCACTCGTCGTATTCGTCGATCTTCGACAGCGACCTGACGATGGCCAACGGGACCATGGTCAAGGTCTTCGGCTGGTACGACAACGAGTGGGGCTACTCGTGCCGCCTGGTCGATCTCGTTGCGAAGGTGGCGGCGACGCTTCCGGCCGCAGTCTCGGCGTAGTGCGTCCACGGTCGGTTCGCGACGCCGACGTCGGCGGCAGGAACGTGCTCGTGCGGTCGGACCTGAACGTGCCGCTCCAGAACGGCCGCGTCGCGGACGACACGCGGATCCGTGCGTCGCTGCCCACGCTGCAGTACCTGCTCGAGCACGACGCGGGCTCGATCGCGGTGTGCTCGCACCTCGGCCGGCCGAAGGGCCCGGACCCGGCCTTCTCGATGGCGCCCGTGCGCGAGCGGCTGGGCGAGCTCCTCCCGGACGGGCGGGTCGAGGTGCTCGAGAACACCCGCTTTGACCCCGGCGAGACGAAGAACGACCCCGGGTTTGCGCGCACGCTCGCGGAGGGCCGGGACCTCTTCGTCGAGGACGCGTTCGGCTCTGTCCACCGCGCGCACGCGTCGACCGTCGGCGTCGCGGAGCTCCTGCCCTCGTACGCGGGGCTGCTGCTCGAGCGGGAGCTGGAGGAGCTGGGGAAGCTGCTCGGAGAGGTCGCGCGGCCGTTCGTGCTCGTCTCCGGGGGCGCGAAGGTCGAGGACAAGCTCGGCGTCCTGCGGAACCTCGGCGGGAAGGCCGACACCGTGCTCGTCGGCGGGAAGATGGCGGAGGAGCTCCGCAACGAGAACCCGCTCGGCTTCCCGGTCGAGCTGCCGCGCGACGTGGTCGCGGCCGCGGCGTTCGAGGAGGACGCCGAGTCGAAGGTCGTTGCCTATGACGCGCTTCCCGAGGGGTGGCTCGGCCTCGATATCGGGCCGGAGACGCGCGAGTCGTTCGCGGCGGAGCTCGCGACGGCGGAGACGATCTTCTGGAACGGCCCGATGGGCGTCTTCGAGTGGCCGCGCTTCGCGGAGGGCACGAAGGCCGTCGCCGAGGCGGTCGCTGCTGCGGACGCGTTTTCCGTCGTCGGGGGCGCCGACTCGATCCGCGCGCTGAACGAGCTCGGCCTGCTCGACCGGGTCTCGTGGGCCTCGACCGGAGGCGGCGCGGCGCTCGAGCTGCTCGAGGGCAAGGAGCTCCCGGGCGTCGCGGTCATTCCGGTGGCCTGACGGCTACCTGCTTGACACTCTCAACGGGGAAGAGGACACTCGCGGGCCGAGGCAGGCAAAGCGGGGCGGCCCTCGCGCGTCCTCCAGCGGGGTTGTCTCTTGGAGCTGGAAAGGAGGAGCCTGACACGACCCAGACCGTGTCGAGGACTTCGGTTGAGCGTGCTCGCTCGTGGAGCCGTTCTGCTCGTCGCGATCGGTGGGCTGCTAGTGCTCGGCCCCGGCGCCGCGCGGCCGAGCGCTCGAGCGCCGTTCGCGCCTGCAAACTCGGCGGCGGGTACGCGGAACCACTCTGCGAAAGCCACTCGTCGCTGTGCCGGGACTCGTACGACAGCCCCGGAGAGGAGTACGTCGGGCACGACGAGCCGTCGCTCGCGTTCAAGTCCTCCCGCCCCGGGTCGGGGAACGACATCACCTATGACCTGAGGCTTCCGAGAGAGCCCCCGATCGTGCCGCAGAACGACGGCTCGGGGGGAACCTGGAACTTCGAGCTGCGACCGACCTTCTGGTTCGGGCTCACGCTATGCGACTCGGAGTCGGCGCCCGAGTACACGAAAACGTGCACCCCGGACTCCGACAAGAACGACCTCGTCGGGTCGAACCCGAACAAGAAGGACTACATCGGCAAGCACCCGGGGAACGCGTTCCTCGAGCTGCAGTTCTACGGGCCGGGGTACGTCCCGCAGTTCGAGGGCTTCGGCTGCTCGGCGCGGCAGTACTGCGCGGCGATGACGATCGACAGCCTGAACGAGGACCAGAACACCGGCACGTTCAACACCGAGGCCTGTGACGACTACATCCTCGGCGGCGCCGAGCCGATCAACTGGGCCTACGTCACGAAGAGCGGCGTCTCCCAGGCTCCAGCCGACCCGCTCTTCACCGGAACGTTCGACAACCCGAACCTCGACGCGGTGAACCCGGACTACGAGAAGGACCTGCTGATGAGCCCGGGCGACCGGATCAGGATCCACATGCACGACACGCCGGCCGGGTGCCGGGTCGACCTGTACGACAAGACGACGCACCAGAGCGGCTCGATGACGGGCGACCGGATCACGGGTGAGAACTGCGTAAACCCGCCCATGGGAGCGGCGTTCTACCCCTTCTACTCGACGACCTTCGCGAACGGCACGTGCACGTGGCAGGAGGGTGGTCCCTATCTGCCCAACACGATCGACGACTTCGGCGGGAGCTCCACCACGGAGTACGGCCCGCTGCTGCAGTCGGTGTACCCGGGGCCGGGCTTCGCCCCGATCTACCGGTACAACAACTTCAACAGCGGCGATCTGAAGAACGTCTGTCCAGTCAGCTGACCATCCCCTCCAGGGAGGAAGCGGCCCAGCCCGGGCCGCTCCTCCCTGGCCGTAACATGCGCGCGTGGCGCTCCTGGCGGCCAACTGGAAGATGTACAAGGGACCGGGGGAGACGCGGGAGTTCCTCGCCGCGTTCGAGCCGCCTGCCGGCGTCGAGGTCGTCCTCTGCCCGCCCTTCGGGTCGCTCGGGGCGGCCGTTTCCAGCGGACGCACGATCTTCGCGCAGAACGTCCACTGGGAGGACGAGGGCGCGTTCACGGGCGAGGTCTCGACGAGGATCCTGCTCGAGCTCGGCGTCCAGGGCGCGATCGTGGGCCACTCGGAGCGACGGCTGTACTTCGGCGAGACCGACGAGACGGTCCGGCTCCGGACCGAGCACGCGCTGGAGGCCGGTCTGCGCGTGATCGCCTGCGTCGGCGAGCTCGACGAGGAGCGCGACCGCGGCGAGACCGAGGACGTCCTGCGCCGGCAGGTGTCCGTGCTCGCCGAGCACGAGGCGCTCGTCGTCGCGTACGAGCCGGTGTGGGCGATCGGGACGGGCAAAACGGCCACCCCGGAGATCGCCCAGAACGCCCACGCGTTCATCAAGTCTCTGCTGCGCGTCCCGGTCCTCTACGGCGGCTCGGTCAAGCCGGAGAACGCGGCGGAGCTGCTCGCCCAGCCGGACGTCGACGGCGCTCTCGTCGGCGGCGCCTCGCTGGACGTGGGATCGTTCACCGCGATTTGCCTGGAAGCTACAACCTCGTAGCGCTCGTCATCCTCGACGGCTGGGGCTGCGCGCCGCCCGGCCCCGGGAACGCGATCGACCTCGCGGAGACGCCGGTCTTCGACCGGCTCTGGGCCGAGTACCCGCACACCACGCTGAAGGCGTCGGGCGAGGCGGTCGGGCTGCCGGCCGGCCAGATGGGCAACTCCGAGGTCGGTCACCTGACGATCGGCTCGGGGCGCGTGCTCGACCAGGACCTGCAGCGCGTCAACCGGGCGATCGCGGACGGCTCGCTCTTCGAGAACCCGGCGCTCAAAGCCGCGTTCGACAAGGGCGGCGACGTCCACCTGCTCGGGCTCGTCTCGCACGGTGGCGTCCACTCGCACATCGACCACCTGCAGGCGCTACTGCGGTTCGCACCCGAGCGCACCTGGATCCATGCATTCACGGACGGGCGCGACGTCTCCCCGCACGCGGCCGCCGACGACCTCGCCGAGCTGCCCGCCGACCGGATAGCGACGGTCTGCGGGCGCTACTACGCGATGGACCGCGACCAGCGCTGGGAGCGGACGCAGCGGGCCTACGACGCGATCGTCGAGGGGAAGGGGGAGCATGCGGACGACCCGGTTGCAGCCGTCCGCGCGAGCTACGAGCGCGGAGTCACGGACGAGTTCATCGAGCCGATCGTCCTCGACGGCCGGCCCCGTCTCGGCACCGACGACGCTGCGGTCTTCTTCAACTTCCGGCCGGACCGCGCCCGGCAGCTGAGCCAGCTGCTCCTCGAGCGCGGGTTCGACCTGACCACGATGACGCAGTACCGGGACGATCTCGACTGCCCGGTCGCGTTCGGTCCGGAGGAGGTCGGCGAGACCATGGCGGAGGTGGTCGCCGCGGCCGGGCTGTGGCAGCTGCACGTCGCCGAGACCGAGAAGTACGCGCACGTGACGTACTTCTTCAACGGCGGGCGCGAGCAGGAGTGGCCGGGGGAGACGCGGATCCTCGTCCCGAGCCCGCGCGACGTCGGTACCTACGACCGCAAACCGGAGATGTCGGCCGCGGAGGTGACCGACCGCTTCTGCCAGGCGCTCGAGGACGACGGGTACAGCTTCGCGGTCATCAACTTCGCCAACGCGGACATGGTCGGCCACTCCGGAGTGATCCCCGCGGTCGTCGAGGCGGTCGAGACGGTCGACGCCTGTCTCGGTCGCGTCGTGGCTACCGTTCAGGGCGTGGGCGGAGTGGCGATGATCACGGCGGACCACGGAAACGCCGAGCAGATGCTCGAGCCGGACGGCACGAGCCCGCACACCGCGCACACCACGAATCTGGTCCCGCTTGTTCTCACAGATCCCGCTGCAAAACTGCGCGAGGGGGGCGAGTTGAAGGATCTCGTCCCGACCGCGATTTCTTACCTGAATCTTGCGAAACCTTTACAGATGAAGGGGGAAAATCTCTGCATCTGACCGTTTTCCGGTCTATACTCGGCGAGCCTTGAGCCTGGCACAACCCGACCCCGGCGTTCTCCGCAAAGCGCAGCGTGGAGACGAGCGAGCCTTCAGCCTGATCCTGCGGGCGTACGAGACTCCGGTCTTCAACTACGTCCTGAGGCTCGTCAACGGAGACCGGGCGCTGGCCGAGGATCTGACCCAGGAAGTCTTCCTCCGCGTCTTCCAGGGCCTGCCGAAGTTCTCCGCGCGCTGCAAGTTCACGACCTGGCTCTTCCAGGTGACGAAGAACCGCGTGCTGGACGAGCTGCGGGCCTCGGAGCGGAGGCCGCGAGCGCTCGTCGCGATCGACGACATCGCCCCTCTCGAGGTGCTCGACACCCCCGTCGAGCGGCTCGAGGAGATGGACTCGCTCTGGCGGGCCGTCGAAGACCTGACGGTCGACCTGAAGATGGCGCTGCTCCTGCGCGACGTGGTCGGCCTGTCCTACACCGAGATCGCGGACTCGCTCGAGATCACGCTCGCCACCGTCAAGTGGCGGATCTACAAGGCCCGCGAAGAAGTCCAGCTCGCGCTCGCCCGCGAGGGCATCACCTTCGGCACCCCGGCCGTCGCCGAGCCGAAGCGCCAACAGGCCTAGAAGAGGACGTACTCGTACGAGTGATTTGCGCCCGTGGGCGCAAGTTTTTCGTGCGCTCCCCCTCTAGCAGGGTGATCCGTTCGCTCCAGCTTTCCGAAAGGACCCCTCAGATGAAGCGGGTACTGCTCGTCTTCGCTCCGGTCGCGCCCGTGCTCGTCGCTCCGGCGACGGCGTTCGCGCTCGCGGTGGGCTCCGACGGTTCGTTCACGCTCGTCTCGCCACAGCAGGACGACGAGAACGACGACGACCACCACGAAGGGATCGACGAAGATCACGGGAAGATCGAGGTGGAGGGCACGATTACCGACCTCACAGCCGACAGCGTCATCGTCCAGTCCCACGAGACCTCTCGCGTCGCGTGCGCGATTCCCGTCGGCCCCGACCCGACGGCGATGGCGGCCACGACGGAGACGGCGGCGGCTAGCGCATGACCCCGGGTCCCCTCTCGCTCTCCGGCCGCCGGCGCGAGCGGGCGGCCGGAGAGCGCATCGCGGAGCTGTTCGAGGAGCACGGCCGGATGGTCTACGGCGTCTGCCGGCTGATGCTCCGCGATCCGACCGAGGCGGAGGACGCGGCCCAGCAGACGTTCCTGTCCGCGTACCGGAGCCTGCTCGGGGGCCAGGAGCCTCGCCAGCCGTCGGCCTGGCTCGCGACGATCGCCCGCAACGAGTGCCGCGGCCGCCTGCGCAGTCGCAAGTCCGAACCGCTCACGCTCGTCACGGCTGCGTCGGTCGACGAGACCCAGCGCGAGGTCGCCCGGCACGAGGAGATCGAGGCGCTCAGCGCGGCGCTCGCCGAGCTTCCGCAACAGCAGCGCGACGCGATCGTCCTGCGGGAGTTCTACGGCCTGTCCTACTCCGAGGTCGCTGCGGCGCTCGGGGTGTCCGGTGCGGCCGTTGAATCACTCCTGTTCCGCAGCCGCCGCCGCCTACAGGAGCATCTGCGCCCGCTCCGGGCGGCTCTGGGCGCGCTCGCGCTCCCGCCGACCCTCAGCGAGTCGCTCGCGCGGGCGCTGCCCGGCTTCGGGGGCGGTGGGGCAGGCGCGGGCGCGGTTGCCGTCGCCAAGGTCGGAGCCGCGCCGCTCGCCGCCAAGCTTGCGGCGTTGACGCTCGCGGTAGGCGCGGTCGGAACGGTCGCAGGCGTCGAGACGACGACACGGCAGCGGGGCCACCAGAAGCCGTCTCGTCCCGCGACTCGCCAAGCGGCTGTGGTGCCGTCGGCATCCGAGAAGCCGCTGGCCGCCGCGAGGCCCCTCGTGGCGACCCGGAGCCGGCGCGTCGGCCACAGGCACTCGGACGCGGCGAGCAACGGGGGGAGGCAGCACTCCGAGGACAGCTCCCCGGTCGCGGAGCCGAGAGAGACCGAGCCGGAGCACGAGCAGACGCGGGAGACGATGACGGAGACGGAGCAGACGAGCACGAACGAGGCGGAGCACGAGGGATCAGGAGGCAGCGACGACGGCAAGAACGACGACCACGGCTCCGGCTCGGACGACGGCCACCACGGCGGTGGCGACGACACGGGCGACAGCTCGGGACAGGGGTCCGGCGGAGACGACTAGACGCCGCCCGCCAGGCGGCCGGCGAGCGAATCCGGGAGGCCACGCTCGCGAATCTCCTCCTGGGTGCGCACGACCGGGTACTCGACGCGCCGGAACGACGCGCGCCCCGCGTCGAAGTCCAGCAGGAGCCAGGCCGCCCGCGGATCGCCGTCGCGGGGCTGGCCCACCGAGCCCGGGTTGAGGATCAGCCGCGCGTCCGCCGCGAGCTCGACCTCGGTTCCCTCGGGCGCGAGGCCTCCACCCAGCGCGCCGTCCGCCGAGGCGAGCGCGAGCGGCACGTGGCTGTGCCCGACGAGGACCAGCGGCTCCTCGGTCAGCTCGAACGTCGCGTCGACCGCCTCGAACGTGAGCACGTAGTCCCAGACCGGGTCGCGCGGGCTGCCGTGGAAGAGCTCGACTCCTTCGCGCCGCCCGCTCGGGCTCGACGACTCGAGGTAGGCGCGCGCCTCGGGGGTCAGGACCCTGCGCGTCCATTCAGCCGCTGCGGCCGCCTCCGGCGTGAACTCCTCGAGGTCGAGGCGGCCGAGTACGGCCAGGTCGTGGTTACCGGCGAGGCAGATCGACGCGCGCTCGCCGACGGCGGCGCAGCAGGGATTCGGCCGTGGCCCGTAGCCGACGAGGTCGCCGAGGCACCAGAGCTCGTCCACCTTCTCCGCGTCCACTGCCTCCAGCACCGCCGCGAGCGCGTGCCAGTTAGCGTGAACGTCCGAGATGACCGCGACCCGGCTGGCCAAGAGCGCAACCTTAGTGCTCGTCGCGCTGATCTGGTTCGCGGCCGGCTACTTGCTCTGGCAGACGACGGTTCCGGGCAACCTGCAGCTCCCGCACGTCGACGCGCACCGGTACTGGAGCGACGCCGCGCTCCACCGCGCCGCTCACTTCGACCGCTTCCTCAGCTGGAACTACGTCCTGGCGACGCTCGCGCAGCTCGGGGTGCTCGTCGTGTTCGTCTTTCTCGCCCCCCGGATCGCGCGCGCGTTCGATGTCGGCCGCGTCGGCAAGGGCGTGATGATCGGGACGGCGACGACGCTGGCCGCGTGGGCGGTCGCGCTTCCGTTCGGGTTCGCGGCGCTGTGGTGGGGGCGGCGCTACGGGATCGAGAAGTCGTCCTACGGGGACTGGCTCGTCCAGCAGTGGCCGAGCCTGATCGCCCAGGTGGTCGGGCTGACGATCGTGTTGACCGTCCTGCTGCTCCTTGCCGGCCGTTTTCCACGCTTCTGGTGGGCGATCGCAGGCCCGCTGTTCGTGGTCGTCGCGTTCCTCCTGCTTCTGCTGCTCCCCTACGTGGAGACGATCGGGACGCGGCCGCCGCACCACACGAAGCTCGCCGCCCAGGTTCGCGAGCTCGCGCACAAGGAGGGCGTCGGGAGCACGCCGATCCGGGTGCAGAGGGTGAGCGACCAGACGACTGCCGCGAACGCCGAGACGATCGGGATCGGCCCGTCCGCGCGGGTCGTGTTCTGGGACACGCTCAACCCGCCGCGCTACACGCCCGGCCAGATCAGGGTCGTCGCGGCGCACGAGTTCGGGCACGTCGCAAGACGGCACGTCTGGAAGGGCCTCGGCTGGTACGCCCTGCTGACGATCCCGCTCTTCTTCCTGCTCTACCTGGCGACCGAGTGGCGCGGCGGGATGGCGAGGCCCGAGGTCGTGCCGTTCGCGCTGCTCGTGATCGCGGTCTTCAACCTCGCGGTGATCCCGTTCACGAACGTGGTCTCACGCCGCTACGAGGCCGAGGCCGACTGGCGCGCGTTGCAGACGACCCGCGACCCGCGTGACGCGATCGGGCTCTTCAAGCGTTTCGGCACGCTGGATCTCGAGCAGCCGAACCCGCCCGGGTGGTCGTACGTCTGGCTCGAGAACCACCCGACCCTCGTCCAGCGCATCGGCATGGTGAAGGCCTGGGAGGCTCGGAATCCCTAAGTGTCGTTTTCGGTCGTCTCCGGGAGGTTGCGGATGCCCTCGCGGGACGACCACTTCGACCAGGAGTCCTGCATCGCGTCCAGCAACTCGCGCATGAAGCGCGTCGACATGTTCACGCGGGCGACGACGACGCCCGGGACGTCGCCCTCCTCGACCTCGTGGTCGATCCGCGCGAACGTGATCGTGAACTCGTAGTCCGAGAAGCTGATGTTCGCGAAGTTCGAATAGACGCCGGCCAGGTGCTCGGGATCCAGATGGATGTTTAGCTGGCGCTCCTGGCCTTCCTCGTCCACGCGTCGAGGATACTACTGGCGTGAGGGAGTCGTTCACGCCGCGCCGGGTCCTGCTAGCGGTGACGGCACTGGCGGCGCTTCTCGTCGCGGGAACGGTCGCGTTCCACCAGGCGCTCCACGAGACGTGGATGCAGTCTCTGTACCGGACGGTCGTGACCGTCTCGCTGACCGGGCTCGACACCGTCCCGCGCAACGACGAGTCGCGAGCGATCTCGATCGTCCTGGTCGTAGCAGGACTGACTATCTTTGCGTACGTCGCCGCGATCCTCGTCGAGGGGATCGCGGGAGGCGTCTTCACGGGCGCGCTGGCCGAGCGAAGGAGACGGCGCACGATCGAGCACCTGAGCGAGCACTACATCATCTGCGGCTACGGCCGCGTCGGCCGGAGGGTGGCCGCCGAGTTCCGCGAGTCCGGGATCGACTACGTCGTGCTCGACTTCAGCCGGGAGGCGATCGAGGCTGCTCGCGAGGCCGGCGACCTGTTCGTCGAGGGCACGGGCACCGAGGACGAGGATCTTGCGGAGGCGGGTCTCTTGCGGGCCCGCGGGCTCGTCGCGTCGTCCGACTCGGACTCGGACAACCTCTATATCGCGCTCTCGGCGCGGGCCGCGCGGCCGGACCTGCTGATCGTGGCGCGCGCCTCCGACGAGGACGCGGCCAGGAAGCTTCGCCTCGCAGGGGCAGACCGGGTCGTCCAGCCGTACTCGACTGCCGGCAAGGAGATGGCGAAGCTCGTGCTGCGCCCGCAGGTGGCCGCGTTCCTCGACATCGTCTCGACCAGCGGCGGCCCCGAGCTGCGTTTCGAGGAGATCGAGGTCAAGGCGAGCTGCGAGCACGCGGGCAAGTCGATCCGGGAGCTCAAGGTGCGCGAGGTCACCGGCGCGATGATCGTCGCGCTGCGCAAGCAGGACGGCACGTTCGACACGACGCCGACGCCCGAGGCGTTGCTCGGGGTCGGTGACGTGATGATCGCGGCAGGCACGCCGGAGGAGCTGCGGCGGCTCGAGGAGCTGTTCGCGCCCCGCGAGGCTGTTGCGAGCTGAGGCGATAGCCGCCCTGGAGGCGCGGCTGTCCGAGCTCGCGGGAGCGCCGGTCGAGCTCGAGCGGCCGAGCGATCCGGCGCACGGCGACTACGCGACGAGCGTCGCGCTGCAGCTCGCGCCGGTGCGCGAGCGCGCGCCCCGGGAGCTCGCCGAGGAGTTGGCCGGAGCGGCGGCCGGGCTCGAGCACGTCGAGCGGGCGGAGATCGCCGGCCCGGGCTTCGTCAACCTCTGGCTGACGCCTGCCTGGTACGGCGAGGCGCTCGGAGAGATCCTCGATGCCGGCTCGTCGTACGGCGCGGGCCGGGCCGACCCGGCCGAGCGGATCCAGGTCGAGATGGTCTCCGCCAACCCGACCGGGCCGATCACGGTTGCCTCGGCGCGCAACGGGGCCTACGGGGACTCGGTCGCGCGGCTGCTCGAGCTGGCCGGGCACGCGGTCGAGCGCGAGTACTACTACAACGACTCCGGGGCGCAGATGGAGCTGTTCCGGGCCTCGGTCGAGGCGATCAGGCGTGGGGAGGAGCCGCCGGAGGACGGCTACCGCGGGGATTACGTCGCCGGGCTGGCGGCCGAGGAGGGCGACCCGGTCCCGAAGATGCTCGAGCAGATCGAGGCTTCGCTGGAGCGGTTCCGCATCCACTTCGACTCCTGGAAGCGCCAGAGCGAGCTCGAGCACCGGCTGCCCGAGTTCCTGCCCCGCCTCGACACGTACGAGAAGGACGGCGCCGTCTGGGCGCGATCCTCCGCCTACGGCGACGACGAGGACCGCGTGCTCGTGCGCTCGGTGGAGCAGGGCGGCACGCCCACCTACCGTGCGGCCGACGTGGTCTATCTCGTGGACAAGCTCGACCGCGGCTTCGAGCGTGCGATCTACGTCCTCGGCGCCGACCACCACGGCACGCGCAAGTGGTATGCGGCCATCGCCCAGATGCTGGGCTACGACCCCGAGCGGGTCGAGGTGCTGCTCTACCAGCTCGTCCACCTGACCAAGGGCGGAAAGCAGGCGAGGATCTCTAAGCGGCGCGGGGACGTCGTCTTCCTCGACGACTTCATGGACGAGGTCGGCGTCGACGCCGCGCGCTGGTTCCTCGTCAATCGCGGGCCCGACCAGTCGATCGAGATCGACGTCGACCTCGCCGCCGAGCGCAGCGAGAAGAACCCCGTCTACTACGTCCAGTACGCGCACGCGCGGATCGCGGGGATCCGGCGCAACGCCGGCGACGCGGACGTGTCCTCGGAGCCGCCTGCCGACCTGTCGCCGGAGGAGCGCGACGTGATCAAGCGCCTCGCCGAGTTCCCCGGGATCGCAGCCGAGGCGGTCGAAAGGCGCGGCCCGCAGGCGATCCCGACCTACGCGATCCGGGTCGCCGACGACTTCCACCGCTTCTACCACCACCACCGCGTGCTCGAGAGCGACGCCGAGGCGTTCCGGCTGGGGCTGTGCGCCGCGACCCAGGCCGTGATCGCGCGCTGCCTGGGGCTCGTGGGCGTGGAAGCTCCCGAGCGAATGTAGGATCGGAGCCGATGGCGCGGGCGGAGGCGTCTGTTGCGGAAGGCCCGAGAGGGAGCGTCCCCGACCGCAACCTCGCGCTCGACCTCGTCCGCGTGACGGAGGCTGCCGCGATGGGCGCCGGCCGCTGGATCGGACGGGGGGAGAAGGAGTCCGCCGACCAGGCGGCTGTCGACGGGATGCGGGCGATGCTGGACTCGGTGAGCATGGCCGGCGTCGTCGTCATCGGCGAGGGCGAAAAGGACAAGGCGCCGATGCTCTACAACGGCGAAGAGGTCGGCGACGGGCACGGCCCGGCCGTCGACGTCGCGGTCGACCCGCTCGAGGGGACCCGCCTGACCTCGAAGGGACAGCCGAACGCGATCGCCGTGATCGCGGTGGCGGAGCGCGGGACGATGTTCTTCCCTGGCGCGGCCGTCTACATGAACAAGATCGCGTGCGGCCCGGAGGCGATCGACTCGATCGACATCGACGCGCCCGCGCGGGAGAACGTCGAGCGCGTCGCGAAGGCGAAAGGGAAGCGGCCGAGCGAGGTCACGGTCGTCGTCCTCGAGCGCGAGCGTCACGATGCGCTGATCGCCGAGCTGCGCGAGGTCGGCGCGAAGCTGCTGCTCATCCCGGACGGCGACGTCGCGCCCGCGATCGCCGCCGCCCAGCCGGCGACGGGCGTCGATCTCCTGATGGGCATCGGCGGCACACCCGAGGGCGTGATCGCGGCCGCCGCGCTCAAGTGCGTCGGCGGCGGAGTCCAGGGGAAGCTCTGGCCGCGCGACGCCGACGAGCGGCAGCAGCTCGTCGACGCGGGCCTCGACCCTGACCGTGTGCTGACGACCGACGACCTCGTCTCGGGCGAGGACGTCTTCGTCGCGGCGACCGGTGTTACCACGGGTGCGCTGCTCCGCGGCGTCCGCTACACGGCCGAAGGCGCGGTCACGGACTCGATCGTGATGCGCTCGCGCTCAGGGACAGTGCGCCGGATCGAGGCCACGCACGCGTTCGACAAGCTCGAGCGCTTCTCGGGCCGCGAGTACCGGCC
The DNA here is from genome assembly GCA_035518635.1 of Gaiellaceae bacterium. GTDB lineage: Bacteria > Actinomycetota > Thermoleophilia > Gaiellales > Gaiellaceae > AC-32. The sequence continues at coordinate 11,248 of DATIXI010000051.1, read as the reverse complement.
CTAGGCGGAGCCTCCTAGTAACAGTCTGTTACTAGGTGCCTTAGACGGTCGCCGTCTCCATCTCGGGGGCATAGGAGCCGGTGCGGGCGGCGCCGTTGAACTTCGCCCGCCGGTAGAACGCCTTCTGCGCGTCCTCGGCGCGAGCCGGGTCGCCGCCCCATGCCTTGAGCGCGGGAGCTTGCAGCGCTCGGCCGTACGAGAACGAGAGCTCCCACGGATGCGGGCCGCGGGCGTTCATCGCGTTCAGGTGCGCGGTCGCGTCCTCGTCCGTCTGGCCGCCCGAGAGGAAGACGATCCCCGGGACCGCGGCCGGCACGTGCCGGTAGAGGCACTCCAGGGTCGCCTCGGCGACCTCGTCCACATCGGCCCGTGAGGAGGCCTCGTAGCCGCTCAGCACCATGTTCGGCTTCAGCAGCGTTCCGAAGAGGTCGACGCGCTGGTCGTGGAGCTCCGTGTAGACGGATTGGAGCGCGCGGCCGGTCGCTTTCGCGCTCTCCTCGATCGAGTGGTCGCCGTCCATCAGGACCTCCGGCTCGACGATCGGCACGAAGCCGGCCTCCTGCGAGAGCGCTGCGTACCGGGCCAGCGCATGGGCGTTCGTCCAGGCGCAGTACTCGCTCGGCCGGTCGCCGCCGACGGAATAGGTCGCGCGCCACTTGGTGAAGCGCGCGCCGAGCTCGTAGTACTCGGCGAGCCGATCGCGGAGCCCGTCGAGCCCTTCGGTGATCGTCTCGTCCTCGGCCAGCGCAAGGGGTTTCGTCCCCTTGTCGACCTTGATGCCCGGGATGACCCCGCGCGACTCGAGCACCGTCGGGAACGGCGTCCCGTCGGAGGAGTTCTGGCGGATCGTCTCGTCGAACAGGATCACGCCGCTGATGAACTCCTCGGCGCCCGGAGTCGTGAAGAGCAGCTCGCGGTAGGCGCGCCGGTTGTCCTCCGTCGACTCGACCCCGATCGAGTCGAAGCGCTTCTTGATCGTGCGATCGCTCTCGTCCGCGGCGAGGATTCCCTTGCCCTCGGCGACGAGCGCCCTCGCGGTCTCGTGGAGTTCGGCTCCCATGGCTCCCCCTTCGTTCGTTCCAGTGGGATTATCGCTCAGTCGTCGTCCTCTTCGGCGGCTCCCTCGACGCCCTGGAGCAGGAGCTGCACACGGCGCAGCTCCTCGGCCGTCGCGGGCCGGATTGCGCCCGCGCTGACCCACCACGCCGGATGGATCTCGTTCCAGCCGTGCTGGGTGTCCTCGACCCACGGGCCGACGACCTCGACGCGGTCCCCCTCCGCGGGGACGGCTACGTGCGAGCGGTCCTGCGGGATGATCTCGACCACGAGGTTCCCACCCACGCGCTCGTTGCCGTCCGAGAGCAGCCGCCCGTAGCCCGGGTCGGGGCGGAGGTCGACGTGGACGTCGCCGTCGTACGACTCGAACTTCACCTTCGCGACGGTGCCGAGCGCGATCCGGCAGCGGCTCTTCACGATCAGCCGCTGCGGGTGGTAGACGCCGGCGAGCGGGCCGCCGAGGCGGCAGTACGGCGAGGGGAGGACGATCTGCCTTCGAAGGCTGCAGGCCGCCGCGCAGCAGAGGAGAAAGAGGCCGAGGACGACGGCGGGGCGGCGCACGCTCCGAGCGTGCCTGCGGCCGGGGCCTACCGAAAGTCGCTCTTTCGGACTGGGCTAGAATCCGCCGAGCGCGGACGTAGCTCAGCCGGTAGAGCATCGGCTTCCCAAGCCGAGGGTCGCGGGTTCGATCCCCGTCGTCCGCTCTCCAGCAGGAATGGCAGGGAGAGGGATCCACCACGTCGCGCTGGCCGTCTCCGACGTCGAGCGGTCTCTGGCGTTCTATCTCGCGATCCTCGGGCCGCTCGGCCTCGAGGAGCACGGCCGCTGGCCGACGTACCGTGGAACCGAGGAGCTGATCCTCCTGGAGTACGGGGGCCAGTGCCTCGACCTCCGGCCTGCCGACGGCGGCGCGCACCGCCATTACGACGTGGGGATCGAGCACCTCGGATTCGAGGTGGAGCGGCCGGAGGAGGTCGACGAGGCGTACGAGCGGTGCCTCGGCGTCGAGGCCGCGATCCAGTCACCGCCCGAGTTCCATTACGTCGAGGACGGAGAGGACTACTACGCGTTCTTCGCGTTCGACCCGGACGGGATCCGATTCGAGGTCTTCTACTGGGAGCGCGCGGGTGCCTGAAGTATCCTCATCGCGAAGCCGATGAGTGGCGCAGGCGACTGGCCGGGCGAGGAGACCGCCGAGACGCGGGTCATGGCGTTGCCGGCGCAGGAGCGCGAGATCCTGGCCGCGCTCGCCGTCGTCGGTCGCGCCTCGCTCTCGCACGAGGAGCTCGCCGAGCTGCTCCGCGTCGACGACGTCACGCCACTCGTCTCCGACCTCCAGGCCCGCGGCCTGGTGCGCAGCGACGAGAGACGGTGCTCGGCCGCCGGCCGGATCGGCGAGGAGATCCGGCGGACGAACGACGCGCTCTCGACCGGCGACCGCCTGATGGGCTACGTCTCGACGCTCGCTCAGAGCGGCCGCCTCACCCCGGGGCGGCTGGCCGACGACTCCGCGGCGATTCTCGGCCTCTCCGAGTGGGCGGCCGAGATGCAACGGTCGGCGCAGCTGCTCGAGATGGTCAAGACGGTCGAGGCCTCCTACGAGATCGCGCAGCGCGCCGAGGAATGGCGTGAGCTCCTCCTCCGCGGGCGCGGCGCCGCCCACGCGCTCGGCGACCGGCAGTCGGAGATCTGGATGCTGCAGCGGCTCGCGACCGCCGCGGCGATGGCAGGTGACTCGGCGGGCGCGCAGCAGTATCTTCGTGAGGCCGATGAGCTGCAGCGGACTCCGCAACCGACGCCGATGACCGAGCAGGCCTCCCCCGCCGGCGGCGACAGCGGAAACACCTGGAAGATCGTGCTCGTGATCCTCGGGACGGTCCTGGTCGCGTTGATCGGCGTGGGAGTGGGCTACGCGATCGGCCACGGCAACAAGGGAAGCGCCGGCACGACGACGATCACGAGGACGCTCGAGAAGACGGGCACCGAGACTACGACAACGACGGAGACGGTCCCGACGACGGTGATCAGCACGACGACCGTGACGACGACCGTGACGACGGGCGGCGCCATTCCATGAGGCACGCCGCGTAGCCGGCCCATGCCGCCGTTCCCGAAGCCCAGGTTCGACTACACCTACGACGTCAAGGCGGAGACCCGCGCGCTTCGACAGTACCGCGACACGAAGCCCGGCCGGGCGATCCCCGCGCAGGCGAAGGGATCGCTGCTCCTCGCCACCTGGAACATCGCCAACCTCGGCGTCCAGGACCGACTGGACACCGACTACCAGTTGATGGCCGAGATCATCGGCTGGTTCGACCTCGTCGCCGTCCAGGAGGTGAACGACAACCTCCGCGGGATCGAGGCGATCCACGACCATCTTCCGAGCCGCTACCAGCTGCTCTTCTCGGACGCGTCGGGGAATCAGGAGCGGCAGGCGTTCCTGTTCGACGGCACGAAGGTCGACCGCCTGCGCGAGATCGGGCGGCTCTCGATCCCGCCGAGCAGCACGAGCAAGATCGCGGTGCCGGGCGCGACGACGCCGTTTCCCGGCTTCGACCGGGGCCCGTATCTCGGCAGCTTCGAGAGCGGCGCCTTCCGCTTCCTGCTCGCCAACGTCCATCTCTTCTACGGGTCGCCGAAGAAGGCGGACCTCCAGCGCCGCGTGCAGGAGACCTACGCGGTCGCGTGGTGGGCCAACAAGCGCCGCACCGACCCGAACACCTACGTCCCGGACACGATCCCGCTGGGCGACTTCAACCTGCCGAAGGCCGTGAAGGGCGACCCGATCTACGACGCGCTGACTCGCCGCGGGCTCGAGATCCCGCCGCACACGTCGCAGATCGGCTCCGCGATCGCCTCCGACAGCCACTACGACCAGATCGCGTTCTTCCCCGGCGACACGAAGGACAGATTCACGGGGCAGATGAACGTGTTCGACTTCGACGGCGCCCTCTTCGCCGATCTGTACGAGCAGCGCGGCGTGAAGCCGTATCTCTCGTACGCCCGCTACCACATCTCCGACCACCGGCCGCTGTGGGCGGAGTTCAGTACCGGGTAGCCGCGCAGCGGCCGTCCCGGTACCATCGCGCCCGGTTCGGGGTGGCTTCTTTCTCACGTGAGTCCGAGGGTTTGCTCGCCGTGGGCGTGTCCCACCGGAACGCGCCGCTCGAGGTGCGGGAGCAGCTCTACCTGCAAGACGGGCACGCGGCCGAGCTGGCCGTCGAGCTCTGCGGGGTCGTGCTCTCGACCTGCAACCGCACCGAGGTCTACGTGCGCGGGAGCGACCCCGCGGCAGCCCGCGCCGCGCTCGAGGGCCGCTCCGGGCTGGAGCTCGGCGACGTGCTCGCCGTGTGGGAGGGCGACGAGGCCGTCGAGCACCTGTTCCGGGTCGCGGCCGGGCTCGACTCGCTCGTTCCCGGCGAGGGGGAGATCCTCGGGCAGGTGCGCCAGGCGTACGAGGCCGCGCTCGCCGCGGGCGCGACCGACTCCGTCCTGAACCGGCTCTTCGAGGACGCCCTGCACGCGGGCAAGCGCGTCCGCACGGAGGCGCGCCTGGCCGAGATGCCCGAGTCGGTCGCCACGTCGGCCGTCGACCTCGCCGCGAAGGCGCTCGGGGGGCTCGACGGCAGGCGCGTGCTCCTGTTCGGCGCGGGGAAGATGAGCGAGCTCTCCGCGCGCAGCCTGCAGGCGCGCGGAGCCGAGGTGGTCGTCGCGAGCCGCACCCTGGAGAGCGCGCGCGAGCTGGCGGGACGAGTCGGCGGCCGGGCGGCACCGTTCGACGCGGTCGCCGTGGAGCTGATCGACGCCGACCTCGTCATCTCGGCCACCCGCTGCCCTTATCCGATCCTCCACGCCGAGGCGATCCAGCCGCGGACGAAGCCGCTCGTCCTGATCGACATCGCCGTCCCGCGCGACCTCGACTCGGCGATCGGGACCCTCGACGGCTGCACGCTCTACGACATCGACGAGCTGGGGGAAGGGCTGGTCGGCCGCGAGGAGGACGTCCGCGAGGCCGAGCAGATCGTGGCCGAGGAGGCCCGGCGCTTCGCGGAGTGGCGGCGGGAGCGCGGCGCTGCGCCCGCGATCGCCGCTCTCAGGCGCCGCGCGGCCGAGATCCGCGCGGAGGAGCTCGCCCGCGCCGAGCCTCGCCTCTCCGAGCTCTCGCCCCGCGAGCGCAAGACCGTCGAGACGCTGACGTCCCAGATCGTGAACAAGCTCCTGCACGCCCCGACCGTGCGCGCGAAGGAGGACGGCTCGGAGCAGCTGCGCGACCTCTTCGCCCTGCGCGACGACGGCGAGTGACGACGCGCGAGCTCTTCGCGCGGGCGCTGAAGGTCATTCCAGGGGGCGTCAACTCGCCCGTCCGCGCGATGAAGGCGGTGGGGCTCGACGCGCCGCTGTTCGCGCGGAGCGGGGAGGGGGCGTACCTCGAGGACGTCGAGGGCCGACGCTACGTCGACTGGGTGCTCTCCTGGGGCCCGCTGATCTTCGGCCACGCAGACCCGGAGACGGTCGAGGCCGTGATCGCCGCCGCGCGGGAGGGCACGACGTTCGGCACGGCCACCGAGCGGGAGGTCGAGCTCGCCGAGGAGATCGTCGGTGCCGTGCCGTCGGTCGAGATGGTCCGGCTCGTGTCGTCGGGGACCGAGGCGGCGATGACGGCGCTGCGGCTGGCCCGCGCGGCCACCGGGCGCGAGCCCTTCGTCCGCTTCGCCGGCTGCTATCACGGGCACGCAGACCCGTTTCTCTCCGAGGCAGGGTCCGGCGTGAGGACGCTCGGCATCCAGGCGGCGGCGGAGGGGCGCGTCGTGCCGTACAACGACCTCGAGGTGGTCGAGCCGGTGATCGAGGGCGCAGCCTGCGTCTTCGTCGAGCCGGTCGCGGGGAACATGGGAGTCGTCCCGCCCGCCGAGGGGTTCCTCACGGGTCTGCGGGAGCTGTGCCACGCGAGCGGCGCGATGCTCGTCTTCGACGAGGTGATCACCGGGTTCCGCGTCGCGCGCGGCGGCGCTCAGGAGCGCTACGGGGTGCTGCCCGACCTGACCGTGCTCGGGAAGATCGTGGGAGGCGGGCTTCCGCTCGCGGCCGTCGGTGGGCGGGCCGAGCTGATGGAGCGACTCGCCCCGGTCGGGGACGTCTACCAGGCGGGAACGCTCTCCGGGAACCCGCTCGCGACCGCGGCCGGCCTTTCGGTCCTGCGGCGGCTCACACCCGAGGTCTACGAGGGGCTGGAGCGGAAGGGTGAGAGGCTCGACGCGCTCGGCCAGCACGGCCGCTTCGAGCGCGTCGGCGCGATGGCGACGCTGTTCGTCGATGATTACGGCGCGCTCTTCCGCCACCTCCTGGAGCGCGGGATCTATCTCGCGCCCTCGCAGAACGAGGCGATGTTCCTCTCGACCGCACACGGCGACGAAGAGATCGACCGCACGATCGAAGCGGTGGCCGCCTTCTTCGACTAAGTAACAGTCTGTTACTTGGGTCGCTCTGCCTCGGCCCTCGGTGGCTCGAGCGCTCGGATCTTTCTGAAGAGATACATGGCAGAGAGGGCAAGCACGCAGCCCGCCACGAGCTCACGCACGCCAGAGCCCGAGTTCCCTGCGGCGAGGTCGTAGATGCCAGCACCGAGAGCAACCGTGCTGAGGAGCGCCCCGAGAGCGAAGGGGATTGCGAGGACAACCTGGTGCCTCGTGTCAGGAGCCTTGATCAACGCGGCCACGCGTCGGCCAGCTTGCGGCGGGTCTCTGCGAGGTGCTCGGGGATCACCTTCACGTCCGCGAGGACGGGCATGAAGTTCGTATCGCCCGCCCAGCGCGGGACGACGTGCAGGTGGACGTGGTCGAGGATCCCCGCGCCGGCGATCCGGCCGAGGTTCCAGCCCAGGTTGTAGCCCTGCGGCGCGTAGACCTCCGCGAGCGCGGCCATCCCGCCCTCGGCGAGGCGGTGGAGCTCGAGAACCTCTTCGTCCGCGAGGTCTGACAGGTCGCCCACGTGCCGGTAGGACGCGGCCATCAGGTGGCCGGAGGTGTACGGATACTTGTTCAGGAGCACGAACGCCCGCTCACCGCGGTGGACGACGAGCCCCTCCTCGTCGCCGGCCGCAGCCGCGAGGCAGAAGACGCAGCCGCTCTCCTCGTCGGCCTCGGCGATGTACTCCATGCGCCACGGCGCCCACAGCGGTCTGGTCATGCCGGCCGAGCCTACCGTCCGTAAAGCCGAGGCCGTAACATCCACGAAGTGAAGCGGTTGCTACTGGTTGTGCTACTGGTCGCAGTCGCCTCGGGGGCCGCGGCTCCGAGCGCCCAGCGAGGCGGAGTCGTACCGAGCGGTGTCGTCGTCGGCGGCCTGAACCTCGGCGGTCTTCTGGTCGAGAGGGCTCGTGCCGCCGTGAGCTGGTCGTACAACCGCCCGGTGCGGTTCGTCTTCTACGGCCGGCACTGGACGATCAGGCCGGCCCAGCTGGGCGCGAAGGTCGACGTCGACCGGACGATCGGCCATGCGCTGCAGGCCCAGCCGGGACAGAGCGTGCGCGTCATCGCGAGCGTCGACCAGGACCGCGTGGCCGCGTACGCGAACGAGCTCGCGGCGAGGCTCTCGGTGGCACCGCAGGACGCGACCGCCACGCTCAACTCGAAGCTGACGCCGGTGCTCCATCCGGGCAAGCCCGGTCTCCAGGTTAGGCCCAGCGCGACCGCGAACCGGATCGACGGCGCGCTGACGCTCGCCCGCCGCCCGCTGATCCGGCCGGCCGCGAAGACGATCGCGCCGACCTCGACGCGCAAGAACTTCGGCACGGTGGTCGTGGTGCACCGCGGCTCGAACACCATGCACGTCTTCGCCGGCACGCGCCCGTGGCGGACGTTCAAGGTGGCGACCGGGCAGGCGATCTACCCGACGCCTCTCGGGAGCTGGCACGTCGCCGATATGCAGCGCAACCCGTGGTGGATCCCGCCCGACTCGCCCTGGGCCCAGGGCCTGAAGCCGATCCCGCCCGGGCCCGGCAACCCGCTCGGCACCCGGTGGATGGGCCTCAACGCGCCGGGCGTCGGGATGCACGGCACCCCGGACGCCGCCTCGATCGGCTACTCGGCCTCGCACGGCTGTATCCGGATGTACGTGCCGGACGCCGAGTGGCTTTTCGGCCACGTCCGCATCGGGACGCCCGTCTTCATCGTCGCCGCCTAGGAGAGGAGCAGGCCATGAGCAGCACCCTGGACGCCGGTCTCGTATCGAGCCTCGCCGACCGGATCTCCGGATCCGTCGTCTCGCCGGACGACGCGGGCTACGACGAGGCTCGCGCAGTACACAACGGGCTCATCGACCGCAGGCCCGCCCTGATCGTGCGCCCCCGGACGGCGGCCGACGTCGTCGCGGGGCTCGCCTTTGCGCGCAACGCCGGGCTCGAGGTCTCGGTGCGCGGCGGCGGCCACAACGTCGCGGGCCGCGCCGTCACGGACGGCGGCGTGATGATCGACCTTGCCGAGCTGAAGAGGATCTCGGTCGATTCCGATGCGCAGACGGCCACCGCGGAGGGCGGTGTTCTCTGGTCAGAGCTCAACGAGGCGGCGGCCGAGCACGGCCTGGCCGTGACGGGAGGCGCCATCTCGTCGACCGGCATCGCCGGTTTCACGCTCGGCGGCGGCCTGGGCTGGCTCATGGCCAAGCACGGCCTCGCCGCGGACAACCTGCTCGCCGTCGAGCTCGTCACGGCGGACGGCGAGATCCTCGAGGTCGACGCCGAGTCGTACCCCGATCTCTTCTGGGCGCTTCGAGGCGGGGGAGGGAACTTCGGCGTCGCGACCTCGTTCACGTATCAGCTCCATCCACTCGCGACGGTCGTGGGCGGGCTGATCGCCCACCCGATCGAGGCCGGGCCCGACATGCTCCGCTTCTACCGCGATGCGATCGCGGGCGCATCGGACGACCTGACCGTCTTCGCCGGCCTCGTGCACGCGCCCGACGGCTCAGGCATGAAGCTCGCTGCGATGGTCGTCTTCCACACGGGGGCGCCGGAGGAGGCGGAGCGCGACCTCGAGCCGTTCAAGACCTGGGGCTCGCCGCTGATGGTCGAGGTCGGCCCGATGCCGTATCCGGTCATGAACACGATCCTCGACGCGGCCTATCCGCCGGGAGCACTCAACTACTGGCTGTCGAGCTTCATCACCGGATTGTCCGACGAGCTGATCGACATCACCGCCGAGCGGTTCGCGATCGTTCCGTCGCCGATGACCGTGATCCTGTTCGAGCATTTCCACGGCGCGGTGACGCGGGTCGGCGTGACCGACACTGCGGTCCCGCACCGGAACGAGGGCTGGAACCTCCTCCTCCCGTCCCAGTGGATCGACCCCGCAGACACGGAGAAGAACATCGCCTGGGCCCGCGAGACGTTCGCGGCGCTGAAGCCCCACTTCGGCGGCGGCCGCTGGCTCAACTACCTGGGCGACGACCAGGCGGACGACGCGATCCGCGCCGCCTACGGCCCGAACTACGACCGGCTCGTCGAGGTCAAGCGGAAGTACGACCCGGAGAACGTCTTCCACCTGAACCACAACATCGCGCCGTAGCCGGCGCCTAGGCGAGGAAATAGAGGAAGGCTCGACCGTCGCTCGTCTGCTCGATCGAGCAGCGAGTGCTCGCGCAGTAGTAGTCGCCTTCCTTGTCGTAATCCAGAACCTCGCTGCCGAGGAGACGCTTCCCGGTCCGCCAGGTGATCTGCGCTGTCACCCGGTAACGCTTGACCGCCTCGACTTGCCGGCCGCGAGCACGGGGACGGAAGCGGTTGCCGCGCTTTACCCGCCCGCACTGTGTCGGCCAGGTCGAGAAGACGTGCCAGGACTCGACCGCGGGGTCGGACGACCAGACTCGGAAGCGGACGCAGATCGTCTGGATCGCACGGGAGGCCGGCGACCGGTAGATGCCTCCCTTCTTGTAGGAGGGATTGATGACCTGCGGAGACGCATCGGTGGCAGCCATTCCCTCGATGGCAGCCATGATCGTCTTGCCGGGCCGTCCGCGGAGCTGATAGATGGTGAGGGCCGAGGTCGCAGGTGCGATCGTCAGAACGATCGCCGCGGCGCTGAGGACTGCGATGGACGTCCGAAACCGCATTAGCGGTTCGAGGATCATCGCATGACGCGGGACCGTTTGCAGGAGGTACGCGCCGCTCGGTCGTGCTCGACCGCACGGCCGAGCCGCTCTGCTCAGAGCCAGCGCTTGTAGTGGAAGAAGCCGAGCAGGCCGCTCAGCAGCCCGACCATCACCACGACGATCAGCCACCAGGCTTCCTGGGTCTCGAAGCCCGGGAAGGTCACGTTCATCCCGAAGATCCCCGTGATCAGCGTCAGCGGGAGGAGCACGACGGAGAAGACCGTCAGGATGCGCAGGATGTCGTTCTGCCGGTGGGAGATGACTGACTCGTTCGTCGACTCGAGCCCCTCGATCACCTCCTTGAAGTTGTCGAGCAGGTCCCAGATCCGCTCGGCGGCGTCGACGATGTCGTCGAAGTAGAGGTCGAGCTCTTCGGGCAGGTAGCGCTGCACGCGGCCGTCGAGGACCCGCAGCGTCGACCGCTCGGGCTTGATGATCTTGCGGTACGAGATGATCTCCTGCTTGACGTTGGAGAGGTCCCGCACGACCGCCTCGGCGCGCCCCTCGAACATCTCGTCCTCGATCGAGTCGAGCTTGTGGCCGATCTTGTCGAGGATGGGGAAGCAGTAGTCGAAGAGGTCGTCGAGCACGTGGTAGAGGAGGTAGCCCGACCCCTTCGAGAAGAGATTGTCCCGCAGCTCGTCGTCAACCTCGCAACGGGCGAACAGCCGAGTGACCGGGAGCAGCTCGACCGTCGGGAGCGTGATCAGGAAGTCCGGGCCGACGAAGAGATCGAGCTCGGCGGCGTTCAGCCGCTGGATTGCCTTGTCGTAGGCGGGGAAGTGGAGAACCGAAAAGAGGTACTCCGGGTACTCGTCGACCTTCGGCCGCTGGCGCTTCGAGAGGACGTCCTCGAGGTCGAGCGGATGCCAGCCGAACCGCTCCGCGAGCTGCGCGGCTTCGTCTCCGGTCGGCGCGCCGAGATGGACCCAGGTCAGGCCGTGAGCGCTGAGCTCTGCGAGCCGCGGCTCAGGCGGGCCGACGACCGCCGTCTCGGCATGCGCACGCTGCCGCTTGATGCGGGGCAGGCTCGGCATGGGGACTGAGG
>DATIXI010000050.1:0-13058 GCA_035518635.1 Gaiellaceae bacterium | reverse complement strand
GGGACGAGCACGAGCACCGACTGCAGCGAGCCGAAGTCGACGCGCGGGCTCAGCTGGACCTGCCAGTAGAGATTGACGTCGTTGACGGAGGCGCCGGTGACGACGCCGATCGGGATCCCGCGCGGGTACAGCGAGGTGAGCGGCCCGGCCTTCCAGCCCTGGGTGATGATCAGGTCGTGCGGGTTGACCGTCTGCGACTTGGAGACCCGGTCGAGGATCAGCGTCGAGCGTCCCTCGCCCTGGCTGACGACGCCGCTCGCCTTCGTGTTCAGGTCCTCCGCGGAGACCTGCAGCGTCGGATCGGTCAGGAGCGTGACCTCGGCGTTGTCCCGACCGACCTGGGTGACGAGCCCGACGAGGCCGTCCGCGTTGACGACGGGGTCGTTGACGCGAATGCCGGAGGTCGAGCCGGCCGCGATCCCGATCTGCTGCTGGAACTCGACCGGAGGCCGGCTGATGATCGCGGTCGCGACGTAGTCGTAGCCGCGCGGAAAGTCGCGTGAGCCGACGTAGTGGAGCAGACGCCGGAGCTCGGCGTTCTGCTCCGCCGCCGTCTGGTTCTGGATCACCTGCTGGCTCAGCCCCGCGACCTGGGAGCGCAGGCTCGCGTTCTGGGACTTGGCGTGCAGGAGGCCGGAGAACCAGTCGTAGCCGTCGCGGAACGGGCGGGCGACGCGCTCCGCGCCGACCTCGAACGGCCGGAGGGTCGCGGCGCCGACGCTCTGCGCGCCGTGGAGGCCGCCGCCCGCGGGCTCGCGGAAGTAGATCGTGATCAGCACGATCGAGAGCAGGACGAGCGCTCCTACCACGATCCGCCGCCGGACAGCGGAGGAGCTACGGGAGGATTGCCCGGCGGGCCTGGAGCGCGGAGCGGGAGACCCCAGGACCGCAAGTCGTGCGGTGCGGTTCCGTTGCACGAGAGCGACCTAGTGTAGAAAAGCGACCGGCACCGCGCGCCACCTCACGGCCGGTGGTTGCTTCTCTTCTTGGCCGCCTGGCTGCGGTGGATGGCTTCGAACTCCTCGAGGCTGCGTCCGGAGCCGACGGCCACGCACGTCAGCGGGCTCTCGGCGACGTGCACGGGCATCTGCGTCTCGTGCCGCAGGCGCTCGTCCAGGCTGTGCAGGAGCGCGCCGCCCCCGGCGAGGACGATGCCGCGGTCCATGATGTCGGCCGCGAGCTCGGGCGGGGTCTTGTCGAGCGTCGACTTGATCGCGTCGACGATCTGGCCGACCGGCCCGTCGAGCGCGCGCCGCACCTCCTCCGAGGAGAGGATCACGGTCTTCGGCAGGCCGGTGAGCATGTCGCGCCCCCTGACCTCGGCCTGGACCTCCTCCGGGAGGTCGAACGCGGAGCCGACCTCGAGCTTGATCTCCTCGGCCGTCTGCTGGCCGATCAGCAGTTTGTACTCGCTCTTGATGTGGGCGATGATCGCCTCGTCCATCTCGTCGCCGCCGACGCGGAGGCTCTGAGAGACGACGATCCCGCCCAGGCTGATGACCGCGACCTCGGTCGTGCCGCCGCCGACGTCCACGATCATGTTCCCGGTCGGCTCGGCGACGGGGAGGCCGGCGCCGATCGCAGCGGCCATCGGCTCCTCGATCAGGTACGCCTGCCGCGCCCCGGCCGAGAGCGTCGCCTCCTCAACGGCGCGCTTCTCGACCCCGGTCACGCCCGAAGGGACGCAGACGACCACGCGCGGGTGGGCGAACCGGTTCTGGTGAACCTTCTGGATGAAGTGCCGGAGCATCTGCTCGGTGACGTCGAAGTCGGCGATGACGCCGTCCTTCAGCGGCCGGATCGCGGAGATCGTCCCCGGCGTGCGGCCGAGCATGCGCTTGGCCTCGACGCCCACGGCGTGCACCTCGCCCGTGAGCTGGTCGATCGCGACCACGCTCGGCTCCGAGAGCACGATCCCGCGCCCGCGCACGTAGACGAGTGTGTTCGCGGTGCCGAGGTCGACCGCCATGTCGCGCCCGCCGAAGCCGTTGAAATAGCCCCGAATCCCCATTGCAATGCACGAGTCTAGCGGGGAAAACGTCCTGCAACCGGGCGTCAGCCGAAGTCGTACACGCCGGGGAAGCGCTGGGCGAGAAGCCGCGCGTTCGGGTCCGCGACCCCGGGGTCAGACCCCGGACGCGGCCGGACCGGACGGCTCAGAGTGCGCCAAGAGCGTGCCGCCTTCGCGCGGATCAGACGCCTCGGGCGTACCCTGCGAGAGATGCCGCGGTCGCCGCGAACCCAGCTTGCAGGCGCCGTCTATCACGTGGGGAACCGGGGCGTCAGGCGCTCGACCATCTATCCGGACGATCCTCACTACGAGATGTTTGAACGCATTCTCGGTCGAGTGGTCGATCGCTTTCGCTGGCGATGCCACACGTACTGCCTGATGCCGAACCACTATCACCTCGTGATCGAGACGCCTGAGCCGAACCTGTCACGCGGGATGCAGCGCCTGAACAGCTTGTTCGCCCAATGGTTCAACGCTGAGCACAGGCTCACGGGCCACGTCTTCGAACGGCGCTTCTTCTCGCGGGTACTCGACAGCACGTACGACGTCCTCGACCTCACCCGCTACGTCGTACTGAATCCCGTTCGCGGCGGGCTGTGCCAAGCGCCCATGGACTGGCCATGGAGCAGCTATCGAACATTGGTCGCTCCGACTCGGCCTGCCTCGTTCTTAACGACAGATTGGCTATTGAGCCAGTTCGCGCCCGAGCCCAAGCGTGCGCGCGAGGTCTTCAGTAGGTTCGTTGACGAAGCTCCCGCGCGAGCTCGTTCGGCTTGAACGTATTGGCCGCGTCCGGGGTCTGACCCCGGACGCGGACCCCGGACGCGGCTCGGCCCGGCGCGGCTCGACTAGCCGAAGCCGTAGACGCCGGGAAAGCGGTCCGCGAGCAGGCGCACGAGGAGCGCGGCCGGGAGGCCGACGACGTTCAGGTAGTCGCCCTCGATCCGCTCGACGAGCGAGGCGCCGAGCCCCTGGATCGCGTACGCGCCGGCCCGTCCCTCCCACTCGCGGCTCTCGACGTAGCGTGCCACGGCGCGCGGCGTGAGCGGCCGGAACGTGACGCGAGTCACCTCGCGGTGCACCTCTTCCCAGGCGGGCGTGAGCAACGCGAGGCCCGAGACGACCTCGTGGGTCCTCCCGGCGAGACTCTCGAGCATCGCCTCGGCGTCTTCCTGCGTATCGGCTTTGCCGTAGACGCGGCCGCCGCAGATCACCTCCGTGTCACAACCGAGCACGGGGCGCTCGTCGAAGAAGCCGACGGACCGCGCCTTGCCGAGCGCGTGCTCGACGGGATCGCCACTCGCCTCCTCGTAGCCGGGAGCAACCACGTCGAATGGAATCCGGAGCTGTTCGAGGATCTCGCGGCGCCGCGGCGACGTCGAGGCGAGGATCAGCGACGGTGCAGGCGGAGCCGCCAAATCTCCTCGGCGGGCCAGCGCTTCGCCCAGTCGACAGGCGGATCGTCGTAGTAGGAGTGCCCGGCCGCGTCCTCGGGGGCGAACAGCTCCCGGTAGTCGACGAGCTGGAAGCCGCTGCCCCGCAGGATGGCGAGCATCTCCCCCATCCCCGGGTGGAACTCCACCCCGGGGTCGTCGTCCTCCCATACCAGCTTGTAGAGGCCCTTCTGCGGCCGCGCGAGCCGGTCGGTCGTCTTCCCCTCGTCGGGCACGCAGAGGATGCGAAGCGTCGTCCCGCGCATGAAGACGAGCTCACCGCCGTCCCGGAGCAGCCTCGCCGCCTCGGGTATCCACTTGGCGGGATCGCACCAGATCGACGCTCCGTACTCCGAGAACGCGAAGTCGAACGACTCGTCCGGAAGCGGCACGTCCTCCGCATTCGCCTCGATCAGCTCGAGGCCGAGCCCGAACTCCGCGTCCATCCGCCTCGCGGTGTCGAGCTGCGCCGGAGTGACGTCGACGCCGACCACGCGCCGCGCGCCTCCTCGCTTGAACCAGGCGCCGAAGTACGCCGTCCCGCAGCCGAGCTCGATCACGTCCTTGCCCGTGACCTCCGGCAGGATCCGCACCTCGCTCTCGGGCTTCGCCCAAATACCCCAGGTGATCTCCTCCTGGGCCCACGCGTCGTGGGCGCTCCGGTCGGTGTACTCCGCGTTCGAGTGCGTCCAGCCCTCGCGGTTGATCGCGACGTAGTCGGGCTCAGTCACGGAAACCAGAGGCGCAGCTCGCGCTCGGCCGACTCCGGCGAGTCCGAGCCGTGCACGAGGTTGTCGGGCATCGCCAGGGCGAGGTCGCCGCGGATCGAGCCCGGCGAGGCATCGGCGGGGTTGGTCGCGCCGATCGTCGACCGCGCGACCGCGATCGCACCCTCCCCTTCGAGCGCGAGCGCGAGCGTCGGGCCCGAGGTGATGAACTCGACCAGCTCGCCGAAGAACGGCTTCTCCGCGTGCTCGGCGTAGTGCTGCTCGGCGAGCTCGCGGTCGACGGTGACCAGTCGCGCCTCGCGCACCTCGAGGCCGCGCCGCTCGAAGCGCGCCAGGATCTCGCCGGCGAGCGCCCGCTCGACGGCGTCCGGCTTGATCAGGATCAACGTCCTCTCCACGGCCACGGACTGAAGAGCTTAAGCGCGGCGCTCGCGGCGCGGCGGGGCGAGCGCCTGCGTCTGGCCGAGGTCGACCGCCGCGGGCTCGACCGGGGTCTCGCAGTACGGACACACCTGCCAGAGCGCCTCGAGCGGCGCCTTGCAGCTCCGGCACGACTGTCGCAGGCGCGTGGTGCACACCGGGCAGACGAGGAACGCGGGATCGACGTCGGCGTGGCAGACGGGACAGCTGAGATCGCGGCGCGAGAGCCGCTGCTCCATCGCGCGCACCTCGAGCTCGCGCTCCCGCACGTCCTCGAGGTACTCGGGCGGGCGGAAGAGCATGTAGATCAGCGGGCCGAGGAACGGCGGGATCAGCCCGAGCACCGTCGCCATCCCGACGAGCCACGGGTCCTCGATCCGCCTCCGCGCGTCCTTGAACACCCAGTACGCCGTGGCGAGCCAGAAGACTCCTACGAAGAAGAGCGAGAGGTTCCGGATCGCCGCCCACGTCCCGGCGCTGAGGAAGTCGAAGATTCCGTTGTCGGCTACCACCACCGTGCCTCCGTCAGAGGAGGATCCTCCCGACGAGATAGCCGGCGGCAAACGCGAGGCCGATGATCGCCAGGACGACGATCGCGGCGACCGCGAAGACGCTCAGCCGTTCGCCGAGCTTCCCCATGGTATTCGCTCGAACCGGACGAAGACCTCCGCGAGCAGGTAGAGCGAGCCGGTGACGAGGACGGCGCCTCCGTCCCTCGCCAGCTCGCGCGCGCGCGCGAGGGCATCCTCCGGGTCGGGAACGGCCTCGACCCGGTCGAAGAACGGCGTGGCCAGCTTCGCGAGCCCGGCCGCCGGGAGGGCCCGTGCGTTGTGCGACTCCGTCGCGAGGAGCGTCCTGCCGGCCTGCGCGAGCCCGCGCAGCATGGCCTGCGCGTCCTTGCCGTCGAGAATCGAGGCGACGACGGTGTAGTCGCGGCGGGCCAGGCGCTGGAGCAGCCACTCGACCCCGGCCGGGTTGTGCGCGCCGGAGAAGACGTCCTCGCCGACGACGTCGAGCCGGCCGGGGAGCGGGCTCTCGACCTCGCCGTCGAGACCGCGGCCGACCAGCGCCTCGGCGGCGGCCCGGCCGACGTCTCCTGCTTGGACGATCTCGGCCGCGCCCTGCTCACGGGCCATCGCCTCCCACTCCGGCTCGCCGAGGACGACCCTCGCGCCGGGCGAGACGACGGCCAGCTTCTCGGCCGCGATCGCCTCGCGCGTCTCGCCGAGGACGTCCGTGTGGTCGAGCGAGACGTTCGTCAGCGCGACGACCCGCGCGCCGAGCACGTTGGTCGCGTCGAGGCGCCCGCCGAGCCCGGCTTCGACCACCGCGGCCTCCACCGCCGCCTCGGCGAACTCCGCCAGGGCAGCGGCCGTCAGCACCTCGAACTGCGTCGCGCCGAGGCGCTCGGCCGGCTCGCGCACGCGCTCCAGCGCAGCCTCGAGGTCGGCGTCCTCGCCGTCCACCTGCACCCGCTCGCTCCAGCCGGACACGTGCGGGGAGGTGTAGGCGCCCGCGCTCAGCCCCTCGCGCCGGAGGAAGGCCGCGGCGCGGCGCGTCGCGGTCGACTTCCCGTTCGTCCCGACCACGTGGATCGCCGGATACGCGCGCTGCGGCTCCCCGAGCTCGGCAAGGAGCGCGCGCATCCGCCCGAGGCCGAACTCCTCCGGCCACGGCGAAAGAGCTTCGAGCCACTCAAGCGCCGAGGGCATCGAGCTCGCGGCGGTAGCGCTCGAGCTTCTCGCGCTCCGCCTCGACGACCTTCTCCGGTGCGTTCTGGACGAAGCGCTTGTTGCCGAGCATGCCCTCGGCGCGGGCGATCTCGGCCCGGAGCCGCTCGACCTCGGCCTCGACGCTCGCGCCGTCGACCTTGACCCGGTCGGGCTTGACCACGGCGTCGAAGATTCGCTGCTCCTCCTCGTTCAGCTCGACGAGCGTCCCGCTGCGCCGGAAGATGAGCGCCGCGTCCTGTACCCGGTCGAGCGCGGCCAGATCGGGGTCGCTCGCGTGGTCGTCGGAAACCGGCCACGGCGCGACGATCAGCCGGTCGGAATGGAACTGCGACCAGATCTCCTCCGTTACGTGCGGCATCACCGGGTGGAGCAGCTTCAGGAGGTGCTCGAGGTTCGCCAATGCCGTTGCGAGCGCGTCGTCGTCGCCTTCGTACAGGCGCGGCTTGACCGCCTCCGCGTACCAGTCGCAGAAGTCGTCGAAAGTCAGGTGATAGAGCGTGTCGACCGCGGCCGAGAGCTCGAATCGTCCGAGGCTCGCCTCGAGAGCGGCCTGCTCCGATCCGAGGCGGGCGATCATCCACCGCTCGACCGTCTCGCCGGGCCGGAGCTCCGGGGCCTGGCCGGCCCGCTTGTCGAGGATCAGCCGCGACACGTTCCAGAGCTTGATCGCGAGCTTGCGCCCCTCCTCGATCGCGCCCTCCGAGAAGCGCACGTCCTGCGAGGACGAGAGCTTGAGCAGCCCGTAGCGCGTCGCGTCGGCCCCGTGGTGGTCGACCAGGTCGAGCGGGTCGATCCCGGTCCCGAGGCTCTTCGACATCCGCCGCCCGTCCGGGGCGAGGACGGTCGTGTGGATGATCACCGCGCGGAACGGGATGTCGTGCAGCAGCTCGAGCCCGGAGAAGATCATCCGGTTCTCCCAGAGACGGATGATCTCCCGCGCCGTCGTGTTGAGCGCCCCCGGGTACCAGGCGTCGAGCTCCGGCGTGGACTCCGGCCAGCCGAGGATCGCGAACGGCCAGAGCGCCGAGGAGAACCACGTGTCGAGCACGTCCTCGCTGCGGGTCAGTTCGTTCGAGCCGCACTCGCCGCACGCCGCGGGCTCGTCCTCCTCGACGGTGAGATGGCCGTCCGGGCACGCCCAGACAGGGAGCTGGTGGCCCCACCAGATCTGGCGCGAGATGTTCCAGTCCGGCGCGGTCTCCAGCGAGTCGATCGCGAAGCGGTGCTGCGACTCGGGGTGGTAACGGACGCGCTCTTCCTGCAGCGCCTCGAGCGCCGGCTGCTTGAGCTCCTCCATCCGGCACCACCACTGCAGAGAGATCAGCGGCTCGATCCGGCTCTTGCACCGCTCGCAGAGCGCGATCGCGTGGCGGTACGACTCGCGCTTGACCAGCAGCCCGCGGTCGCGGAGCCACTCGAGGATGCGCTGCTCGGCCTCGTCCTGGCTCAGGCCCGCGAGCTCACCCGCGGCGGCGTTCATGTGCCCGTCCGGGCCGATCACCGTCAGCTCGGGAAGGCCGTGGTCGCGACCGATCTCGAAGTCGAGCGGGTCGTGGCCCGGCGTCACCTTCAGCGCACCGGTGCCGAACTCGGGGTCGACGCGCTCGTCCTCGATCACCGGCACGTGTCGCTCGACGAAGGGCACGACCACCTCGCGGCCCACGGCGACGCTCCAGCGCCCGTCGCCCGGGCCGACCGCCACGGCGACGTCCGCGAGGATCGTCGCGGGCCGCGCGGTCGCGATCGTGACGCCGTCGTCCGGATCGTCGACGAACGGGTACCGCACGTAGGTGAGCGCGTCGTCGACCTCCTCGTGCACGAGCTCGAGGTCCGAGAGCGACGTCTCGTGGTGCGGGCACCAGTTGATGATCCGGTTCGCGCGGTAGATCCAGCCCTTGCGGTAGAGGTGGACGAAGAACTGCATCACGGCCCGGACGTAGGCGTCGTCCATCGTGAACCGCTCCCGCCGGTAGTCCATCGAGGCGCCCATGCGGCGGAACTGGCCCATGATCGTGCCGCCGTACTCGCGCAGCCAGTCCCAGACGATCTCGACGAACCGCTCGCGCCCGACCTCCTGGCGCGAGGTGCCCTGCTCGACGAGGTGCTTCTCGACTGCGTTCTGCGTCGAGATGCCCGCGTGGTCGTAGCCGGTGAGGAACGCCGTCTCGAAGCCGCGCATCCGGTGCCAGCGCACGAGCGCGTCGGCCAGCGAGATCTGGAGCGCGTGGCCCGTGTGCAGCGCTCCGGTCACGTTCGGGGGCGGATGCGCGACGACGAACGTCTCGCGGCCGGACCCTGGCTCGGCGTCGTAGAGACCCTCCTCCTCCCAGGCGCGCTGCCAGCGCTCCTCCACGCCCTTCGGCTCGTACAGCGGCTCCATGAGGCAAGTTTACGAGGACGTGAGCGAGTTCTTTCACGCGCTCGGGGTGTTCTTCGACGAGCTAGCCTCGGTCGGCTGGGCGGCGCTCGCGATCGCGATCGCCTTCCAGCTCGTGAAGGTGCTCTTCCGCACCGTCGCGTGGCGAAACATCATCGCGGCCTCGTACCCGGAGAAGCGCGTGCCCCTGCCTCCGGTGGCCGGCGCCTACGTGGCCGGCGTCGGGCTCAACTCGATCCTGCCCGGCCGCGCGGGCGACGTGGTGAAGCTCTACCTCGTCCGGCGGAGCATTCCCGGGACGACCTACACGACCCTGGCCGCGACGCTCTTCGTCGAGACGTTGCTCGATCTCGTGCTCGCGGGAGTGCTGTTCGCGTGGGCGCTGACACAGGGCGTGCTGCCGAGCCTGAGCGTCCTCCCGAACGTGCCCGCCTTCGACTGGGGCTGGCTGTTTCAGAACCAGAAGGCGACGGCGGTCGTCGTCGCGGCGCTGACCGTCGGGGCGATCGCGTTCTGGTGGTGGGCCGAGCGTCACATCGAGAACTTCAAGAAGCGGGTCGGAGCCGGGCTAGCGATCCTGCGCGACCGGCGGCGCTACGCGCGGGAGGTGGTCAGTTGGCAGCTCGCGAGCTGGGTCTGCCGCATCGCGACGCTCTACTTCTTCCTGCGCGCGTTCCACATCCACGCGACGATCCACAACGCGCTCCTCGCCCAGGTCGTGGACAGCCTCTCGACCCTTCTGCCGTTCTCGCCCGGCGGCGCCGGGACGAAGCAGGGGCTGCTCGTCTATGTCCTCCAGGGACAGGCCTCGTCGGCGCGCCTGCTCGCGTTCAGCGTGGGCGCGCACATCGCGCTCACGATCGTGAACGTGGCGCTCGCCGCAGGGGTGATCTTCCTGATGCTGCGGACGCTGCGCCTGCGCGATGTCATCGCCCGCGCGAAGGCGGACGAGGCGGGAGCCGGCCACACGCCTGGCTGAGACCCGTCCCGGGGTCAGACCCCGGCCGTGGCCGGAAGCGACGGCCTCCCGCGGCGGAGCGCCATCGCCAGCCGGGAGAAAGAGCGGAGCCGCATCCAGTGCCATGCCACACCAAGACACGTCTGGGGTCAGACGTCTGGGGTCAGACCCCGGCCGCGCCCGCAACGGACACGCCTGGCGCCGGGTTACCTACGCAGACTCTTCGGCGAGCTCTTCTTCGGCCGGCTCTTCGGCTGCGGCGCCGGCGCTCGTGACGAGCGTCGGCTTGATCCCGCGCTCGATCGTCTCCCTCGTGATCGCGCACTTGACGACGTCCTTGCGCGACGGGAGCTCGAACATGACGTCCAGAAGGGCACTTTCGATGATCGACCGCAGCCCGCGAGCGCCGGTCTCCCGCTCGAGCGCCTTCTCCGAGATCTCCCAGAGCGCCTCCTCGGTGAAGACGAGCTCGATGTTGTCGTAGGCGAAGAAGCGCTGGTACTGCCGTACGAGCGCGTTCTTGGGCTCGGTCAGGATCCGGACGAGGTCTTCCTTCTGGAGCTGGTGCACCGCCGAGACGACCGGCAGGCGGCCGATGAACTCGGGGATCAGCCCGTAGGCGAGCAGGTCCTCGGGCATCACCTTCGAGAGCATTTCGGAGGCCTCGAACGAGTTCCGCGAGCGGATCTCGGCGCCGAAGCCGACCGCGTGCTTGCCGATCCGCTTGCCGATGATCTTCTCCAGGTCGGCGAACGCGCCGCCGCAGATGAAGAGGACGTTGGTCGTGTCGATCGAGAGGAACTCCTGGTGCGGGTGCTTGCGCCCGCCCTGCGGCGGCACCGAGGCCACCGTCCCCTCGAGGATCTTCAGGAGCGCCTGCTGGACGCCCTCGCCCGAGACGTCGCGCGTGATCGACGGGTTGTCCGCCTTCCGCGCGATCTTGTCGACCTCGTCGATGTAGATGATCCCGGTCTCGGCCTTCTTGATGTCGAAGTCGGCGGCCTGGATCAACTTCAGCAGGATGTTCTCGACGTCCTCGCCGACATAGCCGGCCTCGGTCAGCGCGGTCGCGTCCGCAATCGCGAACGGGACGTTCAGGATCCGCGCCAGCGTCTGGGCCAGCAGCGTCTTCCCGCAGCCGGTCGGGCCGAGCAGGAGGATGTTCGACTTCTGCAGCTCGACGTCGTCGTCGTCGGCCGCCATCTGCACGCGCTTGTAGTGGTTGTAGACCGCGACGGCGAGCGTCCGCTTCGCCTCTTCCTGCGAGACGACGTAGTCGTTCAGGACGGCGTAGATGTCACGCGGCCGCGGCAGGTTGTCGAGGTCGAGCTGCGCGGGAGCGGTCAGCTCCTCGTCGATGATCTCGTTGCAGAGGTCGATGCACTCGTCGCAGATGTAGACCCCAGGGCCCGCGATGAGCTTCTTGACCTGACGCTGGCTCTTGCCGCAGAAGCTGCAGAGAAGCTGCTCGTTGCCGTCGGATGCGCGGGCCACGTCTCTCCTTTTACCTCGGAATCGGCTCCGGGGCTAGGGCTAGGGTTTTGCCCCGTCCTTTGAGGTGTCTCGGTGGATGATCACGCTGTCGATGATGCCGTACTCCTGGGCTTCCTGCGGGGTCATGAAGTAGTCGCGCTCCATGTCTTTCGACACCTTCTCGATGTCCTGTCCCGTGTGCTCGGACATGATCTCCTCGAGCCGTCGCTTGAGGGCGATTGTCTCACGGGCGTGGATCTCGATGTCGGTTGCCTGCCCCTGGAAGCCGCCCCATACCTGGTGGATGAGGATCTTGGCATTCGGCAGCGCCATTCTCTTTCCTGTCGCGCCCCCCGCGAGGAGCAGCGCACCCATGGACATCGCGGTGCCCACGCAGATCGTCTGCACGTCCGGCTTGATGAACTGCATCGTGTCGTAGATCGCGAGCCCGTGGTACACGGAGCCGCCCGGCGAGTTGATGTAGATCGAGACGTCCTTGTCCGGGTCCTCCGACTCGAGGTGGAGGAGCTGGGCGATGATCAGGTTGGCGATCTGGTCGTCGATCGGCGTGCCGAGAAAGATGATGCGCTCGTTCAAGAGGCGCGAGTAGATGTCGAACGAGCGCTCGCCGCGCGAGGTCTGCTCGATCACCATCGGGATCAACGGGCTCATGCTGGCTCCTTGCTGCCGGGGGTCCACAGTTTCGTCTCGGTCGGGGGAGATTCCTTGTCAGGTGTCCAGATGCTCTCGCGGGCGCGCGCGACGTCGGCCGGGACCCGCTGCACCTCGGCGGCCACGCGGTCGAGCGCCTTGCGGAGACGCAGGTCGCCGCGCAGCGCCTCGGAGCCGCCTGCCGCAAAGACCTGCTGCACGGCCTCGTCGGGATCGTCGCCGTGCGTCTCCGCTTGCTCGCGGATCAGCTCCTCGATCTCCTCGTCTGAGACCTCGAGCCCGAGCTTGTCGGCGACCGCCTCGAGCACGAGCTCGCGGGCGACCGAGAGCTGCGCCTCGGCGCGGAGCCGCTCGACGAGCTGGTCGCCGGTCTCGCCCGAGAGCTGGAGGTACATCTCCGGGCTGATGCCGCGCCGCTCGAGTGAGCGGGCGAATGCGTTCAGGAGCTCGCGGGCCCGGGCCTCGACGAGCGGCCCGGCCGCCTCGACGCCAGTCGCCTGGACGAGCGTGTCGACCGCCGCGGCGCGGAAGGCCGTCTCGGCCTCCTCCTCGAGCACGTCGCCGATGCGGCCCTCGATGTCGGCGCGCAGCTCGGCGAGCGTGTCGAACTCGCTCGCGGCGCGCGCCAGCTCGTCGTCGACGGGCGGCAACTCCTTCTCCTTCAGCTCCCTGAGCGTGACGGTTGCCTTGGTGGGGGTGCCGTCATCCTGCGGGAGCTCCAGCTCCTTCGTCTCTCCGGGCGAGGCGCCGGTGAGCGCGCGCTCCAGCTCCTCGACGAGCCGGCCGCCGCCGAGCTCGACGACGAGGTCGCGCTGCCCGTCGCCCTCCGCGTCGAACACGTCGATCACGGCGACGTCGCCGGTGCGCGCGGGCCGGTCGACCGGGACGAGCTCCGCGACCGAGTCTCGCAGCGCGTCGAGCTCCTGGGTGACGACCTCCTCGGGGACCTCGGGCTCCGCGTACGGGACCTCGAGCGCCGTCCAGTCGGCCGGCTCCGGCTTCGGCTGCACCGAGACCGTGGCCGTGAAGCTGAACGGGTCCTCCTCGGAGTCCGGCAGCTCGTAGTCGTACTCGGGCGCCGCGACCGGGCGGATGCGCGTCGTGGCGGCGGCGTTGAGGAACCAGCCGCCGATGTGGCTCTCGACCGCCTCGCTGAAGATCCGCTCGCGGCCGATGCGCGCCCTCAGCACCTGGTCCGGGACCTTGCCCTTGCGGAAGCCGGGCACCTTGACGGACTGCGCGAGGTCGGAGGT
>DATIXI010000049.1:0-54009 GCA_035518635.1 Gaiellaceae bacterium | reverse complement strand
GCGCGCCTCGCCGCCCCTCTCCGGGGCAAGCCCCGCTACCCGCTCTGCGAGCCGTGTGAGCTCCGGGTCGTCGCGCAGGACCTCGAACACCTCGCGTGGCAACTGATCACTCTTCCCGTGGGTCACTGCGCGTACCCCTCCTCGCGAAGGAGCTCGCGAAGCGATTCCAGGCCGCGCCTGAAGCGCATCTTCACCGCACCCTCCGACAAGTCGAGCTCGGAAGCGATTTCGCGGAAGCTGCGACCACGCCAGAGGCGGCGAATGACCACCTCGCGCTGATCGTCGGAAAGCTGAGCGAGCACGCGTCGGAGCGCCTCGGCCGCCAACTCGTCGTCCGAAGACCTCGCATGCTCGGTGTCGGCGACAACCGTCTCGAGCGCGTCACGCTGACGCCGGCTGCGCCGCCGCTCGTCGACCCAGCGACGGTGCGCCACTGTGAGCAGCCACGGCAACATCGGGCGCGGGTCACGTTCGAGTTGCTGCTCTGCCGCTGCCGCATCAGCAAACACACGTTGGGTCAACTCCTCCGCCTCGCTGGGATCTCCTGTCCGACGAAGTAGATATCGGTACACCTCGCCGTAGTAGCGCCGAAACGCCTGCTCGGCGGGGTGCCTCATCAATCCTCTCTCGCTCATCCCCGCACGAAAGTAACGCCCTCCCGGTACGGGAGCCTTATGCGCGCGCCAGAAGGCGGCGCTTTGTCCGGCCCGCACGCGCCGCCGTGAGGGCGAAGCGGACGAGCGCGCGCGGCATCTTCTCGGCGTGGGCCACCGTCTCCTCGAGCGCCGTCGCGAACCAGTCCACGTCCTCCTCGGTCACGACCAGCGGCGGGATCGCCTTGAGCACGTTGATCCCGTGGCCGGCGACCTGGCTCAGGATCCGGTGGTCGCGGAAGAGCGGTGCTACGACGAGCTGGGAGAAGAGCCCGGGCTGGATCCGCTCGAGCAGCTTCCACGTGCGCGAGCCGCCCGGCGGCTCCTCGAACTCGATCGCCCACATCAGGCCGAGCCCGCGCACCTCGCGCACGACCTCGGAGCTCTCGACCAGCGGCCGCGTGCGCTCGAGCAGCAGCTCGCCGAGCCGCTCCGAGCGCTCCACCAGGCCCTGCTCGTCGAGCTCGCGGAGCGTCGCCAGCCCCGCGGCCATCGCGAGGTCGTTGGGCGCGAACGTCGAGCCGTGGCTGACCGCGTTCGGCAGCGTGTCGAAGACCGCCTCGTAGACCTCGTTCGACATCAGCAGCGCGCCGACCGGCACGTAGCCGCCCGAGAGCGACTTCGCGAGCGTGATCAGGTCGGGCTCGAGGTTCCAGTGCTCGAGCGCGAGCATCCGGCCGGTGCGCCCGAAGCCGGTCTGCACCTCGTCGACGCAGAACAGCGCGCCGTAGCGTCGGCACAGATCCTGCGCCCCGCGGAGGTAGGCGGGCGAAGGGAGATTCACGCCCTTGCCCTGCACCGGCTCGACGATGAAGAGCGCGACGTCCTCGGAGATCAGCGCCCGCTCCAGCGCTGCGAGGTCGTCCCAGGGGACACGGTCGAAGCCCGGAAGCAGCGGGCCGAAACGGTCCGTGAACTCGGCGTTCGCGTTCGCCGAGAGCGCACCGAGTGTCAGACCATGGAAGCCGTGCTCCGCCGAGAGCACCCGCGAACGTGCGGTTGCCGCGCGGCCGAGCTTGATCGCCGCCTCGACCGACTCGGCACCGGAGCTCGTGAAAAGCGCACGGCCCACACTCGCGGGCGCCCGGCGCAGCAGCTCCTCCGCGAGCAGGGCCGGAAGCACGTCCACGCCGAGCTGCACCGAGCCCGGCCGCTCGAGCTCGAGCGCCTCGATCAGCGCGGCGCGCACGCGCGGGTTGTTGCGCCCGACGTTGAACATCCCGAAGCCGCCGAGCACGTCCAGGTAGCGGTTGCCGTCGCTGTCCCAGAGGTACGCGCCCTCGGCGCGGGCCCAGCGCCGGTCGAACCCGATCGCGCGCAGGAGCCGCACGAACTGCGGGTTGATCGTCTTCGCGTGCAGGTCGAGCGCCTCTCCGCCGCGCTCTTCGACCAGGTCAGTCAGCCACCCCACGCCTGGATTATCGCCACGCGCCGATCAGCGCGGCGCCCGCGACGATCAGCACGGCGCCGAGCACGAGCCGCCTGCCGACGAGCTCGGTCCGCTGCAGCAGGAGCGCGGCGAAGAGGACGCCCCAGAGCGACTCGGTCGCCACCAACGGCGCAACGACTGTGACCCGCCCGCGATAGAACGCCTCGAAGAGCGCGGAGTAGGAGAGGCCGAACAGCAGGCCGGACGGCAGGAACGCGCGCACCGCGTCCCGGCCGCCGGCTGCCCAGGCGCGGCCTCGCGTGGCGACGAGGTAGACGGCGACCGTCCCCGCCCCGGCGAGGAGCGTCACCGGCGCGGTCACGAGCGCGTGCGTGTCCGTGTGGCCCGCGAGCCAGCGGAGCAGGTTGTCCCGGACGGCGAACATCAGCGTCGCCCCGACCGCGAAAGCGATCCCGAGGTGGCGGAAGTCGGTGGGGCGCACGCGCTCTCCGGCGAGGGCGATCCCACCCGCGACGATCAGCAGCGCGCCGACGACGAGCGGGACACGCAGCGGCTCGTCGAGAACCGCGAGCGCGATCGCCACCGAGACGAGCGGGGCGGCGCCCATGACGACCGCCGTCCTGGCGGCGCCCGCCTCCCGCACCGCGTGCGTGAACAGCAGCTGCGAGACGCCCGGCGCGATCGCGCCCGCGACGAGGAACGGCCACAGCTCCGACGCGTCGGCGCCCTCGCGCGCGCTCGCGGCGACTCCGATCGCGGCGGTCACGACTAGTGCGACAGTCACGGTGACGAGCGCGCCGAGCACCGGGTCGTCCGCGCGGCGCAGCCCGAAGCGGACCGCGACCGCGAGCGCCCCGAAGAGCGCCGCCGAGCAGCACGCCAGCAGGACGGCGCTCACGCGCGGGAGGGTATCCGTCAGCCGGTGTTGTGACCCAGCGGCCCGAGCGCGAGCGCGACGACCAGCTCGGCCGTCACGAGCGCCGCGGTTCCGGGCCAGAGACGAAGAGCCAAGGCGCCGGCGGTCGGCATCGCGACGAGCACGCGGCGGGCGGTCAGGCCCGCGACGGCGGCCGCCGAGACCGCGTACAGCCCGAGTGCCCACGCGGAGGTCGTGTCGGTCCCGGCCGCGAGCCCGTGCACGAGCGCAAGCAGCCAGACCGCGAAGTTCAGGTAGTGGGCCCGCCGCCAGAACCGGTAGGGAAGCTGGGAGCGGTAGCGGTTCGTGATCGCAAGCGCGGCCAGGAGCTCGGCGGCGATCACGCCCGCCGCAACGGCGACCGGGCGGTACGGCGCGGCGAACGGCACGAGCACGCTTCGGAGCGAGAACGGGAGGTAGCTGTCGACGAGCAGCGCGCCCACGTGGATCGCGATGAAGCTCCCCGCGAGCAGCCCGACGAAGCGGTGCACGTCCTCGAGCGCGAAGCGGGGCCAGCGCTCGAGCTTCGCCTTCCCCGAGAGCAGGAGCCCGAGCACGACCGAGGCCGACAGCAGCGCGAACGCGAGCATCCCGCCCGCGCGCGCCACGTACCACGTGTAATTCGCCGCAGCGACAATCACGCTGCGGCGCGCTCGTGCTCGTGAAGGAGCTCGCGCCAGGCGCGGTTCACGGTCACCTCGCCACGGGCGAGGAAGCGGCCTGGCAGGCCGCGCTCGTCGAGCCAGTCCGGCCCGTTCTCGGAGAGCAGGAACGCGGCCTTCGCGGCGACGTCCGCGCCGACGCACGAGCCGGCCGCGACGGTCACCTCGTCCCAGCACGAGACGGCCGGGCGGCCCGAGTGCGTGTCGATCAGGTGGTGCTGCAGCGTTCCGCCACGAAGCCAGCGGCGCTTCGTCGTGCCGCTCGTCGCCATGCCGCCCGCGAGCAAACGCAGCGCGCCTCCCCCCGGAAGCCCGACCAGGGCCCCGCCCCGTGCCGCCACGTCTCCACCCGCGGCCACCAACCCGTCCCCGTCGATCAGCTCGAGCGCCGCGTCGACGGCAAGAGCCTTGACGACGCCGTTCAGGTCGAGGGCGGTCCCGGGCGGCCGCGAGAGCAGGCGACCCGAGAGGCGGACCGTCCAGCGGCGCCCGGGCACGGCGGGCCCGAGCGGCCGCTCGTCGTCGGAGAGCAGCGAGAAGTCACGGTCGTAGCCGGCGGCCTCGATCGCGGCGCCCAGAGTCGGGTCGACGAGACCGTCCGTCGCCGCTGCCGCCCGAAGCGCCGTGCGCAGCGCGTCCGCGAAGAGCCGCGAGACCACCAGCACCTCGGAGGAATCGCGGTTGACACGGCTCAGCTCGCTTTCGGGACGGAAGCGCGAGAAGACCCGGTCCCGCTCATCGAAGAGCCGGTGGATCGCCGCGTGCTCGTCGTCGGTCGCTCCGCACACGAGGACGTCGACCCCCATCGAACGGAAGACGTGCCCGTCAGGAGACACCGGTCTGGGCCTGCGTCCCGCCCCCGCCCGTGGAGGGAGCCGCCGAGCTGGAGCCGAAGTCGAAGCCGCCGTCGTCGGACTCGGAACGGGACCGGCTCGACGACTGCGCGCCGCCGCTGGAGCCCGACGAGCCCTTCACGTGGCCTGGATGGCCGGCCCGGGCGAGGAGGAGGGCGGCGATGAAGCCCGCTGCGGCCACGGCCACCGCGAGCTCTTTCGCGCCGGCGGCCCGGCGCCGGGCCGCCTCGATCCTCGATTCCCTCACCCGCCCATCCCCAGGCGTCATCTCAGGCCGCCTGACCTCCCGATTCGGGCGGCGAGCCGCCGCCCTGGAAGCCCATGCCAGGGCCGGGGGCGGGGCCGGGGCCGAAGCCGCGATGGTCGCGGAACCAGCCCTTGCCTCCGCGCTGGAAGCCGGGCATCTTCGGAGGCGTCCCGGTGACGACCGCGGTGATCATCTTCCCCGCGTCGCTCAAAATCTTGTCCGCCTGCGCCTGCGTGAGCTTCTTGTCGGCGACGGCCTTGTCGAGCTTCTTCTGCAGGTCGCCCTTGAGCGCCGAGACGAGACCGCTGACCGACTTGCCCTGCGCCTTCGCGACCTGGGCGAGCGTCTTGCCCGACTCGAGCTTGCTCTGGAGCTGGCTCTCCGAGAGGCCGAGGTACGTGGCCGCGGTCGAGAGGCCGGGGAAGCCGTGATGGAAGCCGTTGCCGTGCGACCGGAAGCCGAAGTGCCCCCGGAAGCCGAACCCGAGTCCCGGCCCGGCGAAGAGCGGGTACTCGTCGGAGTCGATCCGCTTCTTCAGCTCGTCGCCCTGGGCCTTCGTGAGCCGGCCGGCGGCAACTGCCGCGTCCACGCGGTCCTCGAGGGCCTTCTTGAGCGCACCGCTGAGCTCGTTCGGTTGTACGCCGAGCTGCTTGGCCGCGTCGCTGACGACGGCCTTGCTCTCTTCGCCGGGGGAGTTGTTGAACTGGGTCGCGGCGATTGCGGCTCCGGCCCCGCCGACGGCGAGCGCGGCTGCCGCCGCCGCGGCGACCTTCTTCTTCATCGGTGCGTCCATCTCGGCCTCCTGTCCTCGATCACGGGGCGACTCATGGTGTTCTCTTCGGCCTCCAAGGGATCTGGTTGGACACTCAAAGGGAACAACCTCACCCTTAGAGCTATGTGAGAAGCGGCTAAGAACTGTCTAAGAAGGCTTGCCGTCGATCCGCAGCCGCATCAGGGTTCCGCCGCCCTCGGCGCGCTCCGCGACCACCTGGCCGCCATGCGCCTCGGCGACCTGCTTGACGATCGCGAGGCCGAGACCCGACCCGGGGAGGCCGCGCGCGGACGACGCGCGGTAGAAGCGGTCGAAGACGTACGGCAGGTCCTCCTCGGCGATACCCGGCCCGTGGTCGCGGACGGTCAATTCCGGGCCGTGGACACCGACCTGGACCTCCCCGCCCTCGGGGCTCCACTTCGCCGCGTTGTCGAGCAGGTTCGCGACCGCACGCTCGATCGTCGAGGGAGCGCCGTGGACCATCGATTCTTCGAGGTCGGTCGTGAACGTCACCTGCGGGCGGTTCCTCCGCATGCGCTCGACCACGTCGGCCGCGAGCAGGTCGAGCCGGATGTCCTCGACCTCCTCGGGGTGCTGCTCGGCCCGGGCAAGCTCGATCAGCTCCGCGATCAGCGTCGTCATCTCGCCCAGCTGCTCGATCACGTCGCCGAGGAGCCGCTCGCGATCGTTGGGCGGGAGCGCCCGCTCGCCGGCCAGCACCTCGATGTTCGTCCGCAGGCTCGTGAGCGGCGTGCGCAACTCGTGCGACGCGTCCGCGACCAGCTGCCGCTGGGCGCGGCTCGACTCCTCGAGCGCTCCGAGCATCGTGTTGAAGCTCGCGGCCAGCCGGCTGAGCTCGTCCTTGCCGCTGACCTCGATCCGCTCGGAGAGCTCGCCGGTCTCGGTCACGCGCTCGGTCGCCTCGGTCAGCCGCCTGACCGGGGCGAGCGCCGCCCGCGAGACCGCGAGCCCGAGCGCCACCGCGATCAGCACTCCGGAGGCGGCGATCAGGAACAGGAAGAGCGTGATCCGGTGGAGGGTGTGGTTGACCTCGTCCAGCGAGCGGGCGATCTGGAGGGCATACGGCGAGCCCGGGACCGTCAGCACGCGCAGGTCGACGCCCTCGACGTGGGTCTCGCTGAAGTAGGGCCCGCCCCGGCCGGTCGCTGCGTCTCGCGCGCGGTCGGAGATCGGGAGCGCGACGCGCTCCTGGGGCGTCAGGACCGGCGGGCCACTGGCCGGGACGGCCTGGATGTAGTCCGAGGGCGCACCGATCCCCTGGCCGGGAACGCGCAGGACGCCCTCGTCGATCCGCAGAGGGACCGGCATCGTCGCCAGTTCCGTTGCACGCGCGCGAAGCGCCTCGTCGACCTGGCCGAGCAGCTGGCCGCGCACGACCACGAAGACGACCGCCGAGGCGACGACGATCGCGAGCGCGACTGCCGCCGCGGCGACGAGCGTGAGTCTTGCCCGGAAGCTCACCCTTCGCGCAGGGCGTAGCCGACGCCGCGGACCGTCTGGATCAGCCTCGGCCTTCCGCCTGCCTCCGTCTTGCGCCTGAGATAGCCGATGTAGACATCGAGCGAGTTCGAGCCGTAGCCGAAGTCGTAACCCCAGACTCGCTCGAAGATGACCGAGCGGGTCAGCACCTGGCGCTGGTTCAGCATGAACAGCTCGAGCAGCGAGAACTCGGTCCGCGTGAGCTCGATCGGCTCCCCGCCGCGCCTGACCTCCCGGGTGCCCGGGTCGAGCTCGAGGTCGGCGAAGCGCAGCACCTCGCCCGAGCCGTCGGCGGTCCGGCGCAGGAGCGCGCGCAGCCTCGCGAGCAGCTCCTCGAGGGCGAACGGCTTCGTCAGGTAGTCGTCCGCGCCGGCGTCCAGCCCCTCGACCCGGTCCTCGACCTGCGTCCGTGCAGTCAGCATCAGGACCGGGACGCTGCTGCCGGACTTGCGGAGCGTTCGGCAGACCTCGAGCCCGTCCACGCCCGGCATGAGCACGTCGAGCACGACCGCGTCGGGCTGTGCCTCCGTCCCGAGGCAGTCGAGCGCCTCGCGCCCGTCGGCGGCGAGCTCGATCTCGTAGCCCTCGAGCTCGAGCGCACGCCGCAGCGATTCGCGCACAGCCCGCTCGTCGTCGACCACCAGGATCTTCATACAGCTCCATTCTGTCCACGGAACCTGAGAACTGCGTGAGAAACGGCACAGCTTCTTACCGACTTCTTAGAGAGGTCTCAGCATGCTCTTAGGCGAAGCTGGTGACATAGAGGGCGTCAACGACCGAAAGGAAGCCTCTCTCCGATGCCCCGTCGCCCGCAAACTCCCCTGATAGTCGTCTCCCTCCTCGCACTAGCCTGCGTGGCCGCGGGCGGCGGGGCGCTCCTCTACTCCGCCTTCGCCTCCAACGGGAGCACGAAGACGGTCGTCCGCGAGGTCACCGTCAGCGACTCGCAGCCGGCGTCCAGCACGTCCCCGCTCTCCATCAACGACATCTACCGCAGGACCAACCGCGGCGTCGTGCAGATCAACGTCTCGACCGAGACGTCGTCTCCGCTCGGCGGCACCCAGGCGGCAGAGGCCGAAGGCTCCGGCTGGGTCTACGACATGAACGGAAACATCGTCACCAACGACCACGTCGTGTCGAACGCGAAGTCGGTCAAGGTGACTTTCTGGAACGGCAAGACCTACAACGCCTCGGTCGTGGGCACCGACCCGACGACCGACCTCGCCGTGGTCAGGGTGTCGGGAGCTCCGCAGTCGCAGCTCCACCCGCTCACGGTTGGCGACTCGGCCGCGCTTCAGGTCGGTGACGCCGTGGTCGCGATCGGGAGCCCGTTCGGCCTCTCCGAGAGCGTCACGAGCGGGATCGTGAGCGCGCTGCACCGGCAGATCAGCTCTCAGACGAAGTTCACCATCCCGAACGCGATCCAGACCGACGCCGCCATCAACCACGGCAACTCGGGCGGCCCGCTCCTCAACTCCGAGGGCCAGGTCGTCGGCGTCAACTCGCAGATCCAGAGCGACTCCGGCGACAACGCGGGCATCGGGTTCGCGATCCCGTCCAACACGGTCCGCTCGGTCGCCTCGCAGCTGATCTCGAGCGGCAAGGCGGAGCACGCCTATCTCGGCGTCCAGCTCGCCGCGAACTCGAACACCGCGCTCATCGCAGGCGTCCAGAGCGGCACGCCTGCCGCGAAGGCCGGGCTGAAGAAGGGCGACGTGGTCGTCTCGGTCGCCGGGACTTCCGTCTCGACCTCCGACGAGCTCGCCGCCGCGATCTCCGCCCACAAGCCGGGCGAGCAGGTCACGATCACCTACCGCCGCAACGGTTCCCTCCACAGCGTCCAGCTGACGCTGTCCAACCGGCCTTCCTGAGTCGGCTCCCTAGACGAGGCCGCCGGCAAGCTCGCCGGCGGCCTCGTCGAACACCTTCGTATGTGTGTCGACGTCGGCCTCGGTCGTCGCCGGCGACATCAGCGCCATGTTGTGGAAGGGCGTCAGCAGGATCCCGCGGTTGAGCGCGTAGAGGTGGATCAGGCGGTCGAGCTCCGCGTCGCCTCCCGCCGCCGCCTCGCTCCCGTTGCGCGGCCGCTCCGGCCGGAAGAGGTACTCGACGCGGCAGCCGAGGCGCGTCACGTGCCACGGCAGTCCGTGGCCCTCGATCACCTGGGCCACGCCCGCTTCGAAGCGCTCCCCGAGCGCGATCATCCGCTCGAAGGCCTCGTCTGTCAGCACGTCGGCCAGCGTCGCCCGCATCGCAGCGAGCGAGAGGACGTTCGCCGCGACGGTACCGCCGATCCCGCCGACGTCGGCGCGCTCGTCGGCGGGCAGCATCGCCTCGAGCCGCTCGGCGACCTCTCCCGAGAAGCCGTACGCGGCCGCAGGTAACCCGCCCGCGATCGGCTTGCCGATGGTGAGCAGGTCGGGCTCGAGCCCGTAGGCGGCCGTGTAGCCGCCCGGGCCGGCGCAGATCGTATGCGTCTCGTCGATGATCAGCAGCGTCCCTGCCGCACGGGTGATCTCGCGCAGCGCGTCGTGGAAGCCCGGCTCGGCCAGCACGATCCCGATGTTCGTGAGCGCCGGCTCGGCGAGGACGCAGGCGACGTCGCCGTGCGCGAGCTCGCGCTCGAGCGCCTCCGCGTCGTTCCACTCGACGACCCTCGTGGTCTCTGCGAGCGGCACCGGTGGACCGACGTTCCCCTCCCGCGAGACGACGGAGCCGTCGGGGCCGAGCGCGGCGAACGTCTCGTCGACGGTCCCGTGGTAGCACCAGTTGAAGACGAGGATCTTCGGGCGGCCGGTGAGCTCGCGCGCCAGCCGGATCGCGAACCGGTTGGCGTCGGTCGCCGTGAGCGCGAACTGCCAGCGCGGCAGCCCGAAGCGGCGGGCCAGCTCGTGGCCGACCCACAGCGCGTCCTCGCTCGGCAGCATCAACGTGATCCCGCGCCGGGCCTGCTCGGCGATCGCGCGCACGGTCGGCTCCGGGGAGTGGCCGGTCATCGCGCCCGTGTCGCCGAGGCAGAAGTCGACGTACTCGTGGCCGTCGACGTCGCGGAAGCGCGCGCCCCCGGCCTCGGCCGCGAAGACCGGGAAGCCGCCGGCCCAGCGGATCATCCACGGCATCGGCACGCCGGAGAGCAGCGACTTCTGGGCTGCGGTCGCGAGCTCACGGGAGCGCGGGTGCTCCCGGTCGAAGAGCTCCAGCTCGCGGGCAAGGAGGGCGTCGACGGTCACCGGCGCACCAGGATGCATGCCGCGCGGTGGCCTCTTGCCTCGCCGACCCGCTCGAGCTCGGGGTCGATCGTGCGGCAATCGTCGACCGCCAGAGGGCAGCGCGGGTGGAAGCGGCAGCCGGACGGCACGTTCACCGCGTCGGGCGCCTCGCCGGTCAGGATCTGGGGCTGCGAGCGCTCGCGGGGGTCGCGGCTGGGGACGACGGAGAGGAGCGCCTTCGTGTACGGGTGCTGCGGGTCGCTCACGACGGCCGAGGCCGGCCCCTCCTCGACGATCCGTCCCAGGTACATGACCGCGATCCGGTCGGCGAAGCGTGCGGCCGTGGAGAGGTCGTGCGTGATCATCAGGATCCCGAGCCCGCCCTCCCGCAGCCGGTCGAGCAGCGTCAGCACGCCCGCCCTCACCGACACGTCGAGCATCGAGACCGGCTCGTCGGCGACGAGCAGCTCCGGCCCGAGCACGATGCTGGCCGCGATCGCGACCCGCTGGCGCTGGCCGCCCGAGAGCTCGTGCGGGTACCGGTCGAGGAAGAGGTCGGGCGGCGTCAGCTCGACCCGCTCGAGCGCGTCGCGGATCAGCTCCGCGCGCTGCGTCTTCGAGCCGCCCGCCCGGTGGATCACGAGCGGCTCCTCGATCGTCGTGTGCACCTTCAGGCGCGGGTCGAGCGACTCGTACGGATCCTGGTAGATGATCTGCATCCGGCGCCGCAGCGGCCGCAGCGTCTTGTTCGAGAGCGTCGTGATGTCGCGGCCGTCGAACGCGATCCGGCCCCCGACCGGATCGATCAGGCGAAGCACCGTCTGCGCGGTCGTCGTCTTGCCGCAGCCCGACTCGCCCACGAGCGCGAGCAGCTCCCCGCGGTCGAGCGAGAAGCTGATCCCCTCGACCGCGCGGACGAGCTTCTCCGGCTGCCGGGTCATGGTTCCGACGATCCCGCGCGCCACGGGATAGTGAACGACGAGGTCCTCGACCTCGAGCAGCCTGTGGCCGTTTGCAGTGGTGCTCATGCGACCTCGGCCGGGACGTCGTTCAGGTGGCAGGCGGCCGCCCGGCCCGCGTCGAGCGTCTTTAGCAGCGGCCGCTCGTCGGTGCAGCGGGCGAAGGCGCGGTCGCAGCGCTGGTGGAACGGGCAGCCCTGCAGAACGCGGTCAAGCCGCGGGGGCGAGCCCGGGATCGAGACCGGGATGTCGCCTCCGTGGAGATCCGGAGTTGCCGCGAACAGCAGGCGCGTGTACGGGTGCCGCGGCTCGTGGTAGAGCGAGTCGACCGGGCCGCTCTCGACGATCTCGCCCGCGTACATGACGGCCGCGCGATCGCAGAGCTGAGCGACCACGGGCAGGTCGTGGGTGACGAGCAGGAGTGCGAGGCCGAAGTCGCGGCAGAGCGCGTCCAGCAGTTCGAGGATCTGGGCCTGGACCATCACGTCGAGCGCCGTCGTGGGCTCGTCGGCGATCAGCACCTGCGGCTTGCACGAGAGGGCCATCGCGATCGCGGCGCGCTGTCGCATCCCGCCCGAGAGCTCGTGTGGGTACCGCGAGGCGCGCGAGGCCGGGATCCCGACCGCCTCGAGCAGCTCGCCCGTCTGGGCCCTCGCCGTCCTCCCGCGCGCCTGCCCGTGCTCCTCGAGGGCCTCGACGATCTGCGCGCCGACCGTCTGGACGGGGTTGAGCGCGTTCATGGCGCCCTGGAAGACGATCGCGACGTCGACCCAGCGGTGCGGCCGCATCGTCTCCTCTCCCCCGGCCAGGAGGTCCGTCCCGTCCAGCAGCACGCGCCCGGCGGCGCTCGCGTTCGACGGGAGGAGGCCCATCAGAGCGAGCGCGGTCGTCGTCTTGCCGCACCCCGACTCGCCGACCAGGCCGAGCCGCCCGCCCCCGTCGACCGACACGTTGACCCCCTGGACGGCGTGCAGCTCGCCGCCGTCCGGAAGGTCGAACCAGACGTTCAGGTCCTCGATCTCGAGCAGCGAGCTCATACCGCGTCCGGCCCCCGGCCGACGAGCGGGCGCAGCCGGAACGTCCGCGCCGAGAGGTGCGCGACCTTCAGCCGCGGGTTGAGGGAGTCCTCGAGCGCCGTCCCGAGCAGGCTGCAGGAGAGGATCAGGAGCATCACGACAACCCCGGGGCTCACGATCGCCCACCACGCACCCGTGGAGATCGCTGCGCGCTCGAACGCGTTCTCGATCATCTTCCCGAGCGAGACGCGCGAGGGGTCGCCCAGCCCGAGGAACGCGAGTGCGGTCTCGTCGAAGACGGCGACCGCGATCGTCAGCACCGTGTTCGCGATCAGGAGGGGCGCGACCTGCGGCAGCACGTGCTTGAGGATCAGACGCGTGTGCCCGGCTCCGAGCGCGCGCGAGCGCTTGACGTAGACGCGCTCGCGAACGCTCTTCACCTGCGCGCGGATCACCCGGGCCGTGCTGGCCCAGAGCAGGATCCCGACGACGATCACGATGTGGAACAGGCTCGGGCCCCAGATCGCCGCGATCACGATCATCAGCGGCACGTCCGGGATCACGAGGAAGTAGTCGGTGAAGCGCATCAGCGCCGTGTCGGTCTTGCCGCCGAAGTAACCGGACACGACGCCGATCGTCCCGCCGATCACCATCGAGACGAACGTCGCCGCGAGGCCGACGACGAGCGAGATCCGAGCGCCCCACATCAGCAGCGTGACCATGTCGATGCCGCCGTCGTCGAGACCGAGCGGGTGCGACCAGGACGGGTGGCCGAAGACCGGCCCGACCTGCTGGTGCTGGTCGTACGGAGCGATCCACGGGGCGAGGACCGCCATCAGGACGATGATCGCCAGGATGATCGCGCCGACCGCTGCCGAAGGCCGGCTCCTGATGGTCTGCCAGACGAAGCCGCGGCGCGTGCGGACGGGATCCGGCTCGGAAACGGCGCCCGGCTCGTGCAGCGCCACGGTCATTCCGTGATCCTCGGGTCGAGCTTGAAGTAGAGGAGGTCGGCCAAGAGGTTGAAGAACACCACCGAGAACGTGAGGACGAGGAACGCGCCCTCGAGCATCGGGTAGTCGCGCTGGAGGACGGCCTCGTAGACCGCGCGGCCGATCCCGGGCCACGAGAAGACGGTCTCGATGAGGATCGCCCCGGCCACGATGTACCCGAGCGAGAGCGCGATCAGCGTGGCGATCGGGAGCATCGCGTTCGGCAGCGCGTGGCGCCGGACGACCGCCCAGGGCTTGAGCCCCTTCGCGCGCGCGGTGAGGATGTAGTCCTCGCCGAGCGTCTCCAGCATCGCCGAGCGGGCGATCAGCGTGTACTCGCCATAGAGAACGAGCCCGAGCGTGAGCGACGGCAGGATCATGTGCTCGCCGATGTCCTTCACGTGCGTGAAGAAGGAGGGGTTGATCAGGAAGTCGTTCGTCATCCCCCCGGTCGGGAGCGTCCCCGCGAACAGGATCACCAGCATCAGCCCGAGCCAGTGGGTCGGCATCGAGTAGAACCCGAGCGCCGTCGTCACGGTCGCCCCCTCGACGCCGGTCCCCCGTCGCCAGGCCGAGACCACCCCCGTCAGCGTCCCGAAGATGATCGCGAACAGCGTCCCGAGCAGAACCATCGGGATCGTGTTGAAGAGGGCCGAGCGCAGGTTGTGCGAGACGGGCTGCTGGTTCGCGAACGAGATCCCGAGGTTCCCGCGCCCGAGCTGCTTCAGGTAGATGACGTACTGCTGGAACTTCGACTTGTCGAGCCCGAACTCCTTGCGCAGGGCGAGCCTGGTCTCCGGGGTCGCGTGCGGCACGCGCGAGAGGTTCGACACCGCGTCTCCCGGCGCGAGCCGGAAGAGGATGAAGTTGAGCGTGATCGCGATGAAGATGGTGACGAGCGCAAAGGCCACCCGCTTGACGACGTAATCGGTCCCTCTCACCTCGCCGCCCCTTCCGCGCCCGCCGCTTGCCTCAGCTCTTGTGCACCTCGCTCAGGCTGAACTTCGAGAGCGAGTTGAACGGCCCCTGCGGCGAGTAGACGAGCCCGGTCCACTTCGGGTCGACCGCGTCAACGTGGTTCAACGCGGCGAGCCAGATGTATGGACGCGACTTCTGGAGGTAGCTCTGCATCTGCCAGACGATCGCTTTGCGCTGCTTCTGATTCGGCGTCAGCTGCTGCTTCGAGTACATCGCGTCGTATTTCTTGTCGCAGTAGCCGCTGTCGCTCCAGCCGCCGTACTGCGCGCACGTCACGACCGAGAGCATGAAGTCGGGGTCGATCAGGCCGACCCAGTCCCAGAGCGCGAGGTCGAAGGTCAGGTACTTGTTGTCCGGCGATGTGATCGTGTCGAACGCCGCACTGGAGTCGAGCGAGCGCTGCGTCAGCTGCACGCCGATCTTCTTGAAGTCGGGCTGGAGGATCTGGAACGTGCGGAACGTGCTCGGGACGTCGGTCGGCGTGATCACCGAGTACGACATCTTGTGCCCGTCCGCGACGCGGATCCCGTCGCTGCCCTTCTTGTAGCCGAGCTGGTCGAGGATCTGGTTCGCCTTGTCGATGTCGAACGTCTCAGGCTGGAGGTTCGGGTTGTACCAGGCACCCGTCGCGGCCGGGATGATCGAGTTCGCGGGCTTCGCGTGGCCGAGGAAGACGACCCGGATGATGTGGTCGCGGTCGACCGCGTGCATGAACGCCTCCTTCACGCGCGGGTCGAGCAGCTCGCGGTGCGCCGTCTTCTTCGGGTTCGAGTTGACGATGAAGTCGGTCTGGTCGACCCCGGGGACGTCCGAGATCGTGAAGCCGGCCTTCTTGAGCGTGTCGATGCCGGTCGCGGGAACGTCCTCGATCGAGTCGATCTCGTGCGCCTTGAGCGCCGCGATCAACGCGTCGACGTTCGAGAACATGCGCAGGCCGAACGCGTCGACCTTCGGCTTCGGGCCGTAGAACGAGGGGTTGCGCTCGAAGAGCGCGATCTCGTCCTTCTTGAACTTCGTCAGCTTGAACGGCCCGCCGCTGACGATCGGGGCCGCGTTCTGGAACGTCTTCAGGTCGTTGCCCTTGTTCCCCGTCTGCTGCGACCAGATGTGCTTCGGGAGGATCGCGAACTGCTGGAACTGGCCGAGCACGTTGCCGGCGGGAGCCTCATAGTGGACGACGAGCGTCGTCGGGTCCGGCGCCTCGGCGCTCGTGATGTGGGCGATCAGACCTGCCGAGTTCGCCGCCCCGCCGTCCTTGTACTTGACGTCGGTGTTGATCGTCCAGGCGGCGTCGTCCGCGGTCATGGGCTTCCCGTCCGACCACTTCGCGTTCGGCCGCGTCTTGAACGTCCACGTCTTGCCGTCGGCGCTCGACTTCCAGGAGGTGGCGAAGTCCGGCACGAACTTCGTGTTCGCGCGGTCGTACTGGATCAGGGTCGGGTAGATGTACTCGAACATCGAGTAGGCGTCCTGGTTGAACGCCACGTACGGGTTGAGCGAGTCGATCCGCGAGCTCGTCCCCAGCCTGAACGTGCCGCCGCTCCCGCCCGAGCTGCCGCCCCCTCCGCAACCGGCCAGCACGGCGACGGTGCCGAAGAGCGCTACCAGCCTCAACCCCTTGCCCATGTCTGCCTCCTCCTGGAGCTCACTCGTCGAACGGCGACTCGTCGACCGTCAGCGAGCGAGAGTCGGCGTCGAGCGTATACCGAACGCCGAGCGGAAGCGCGGCCAGATGCTTGCCGTGCCCGAGCGGTTGCCCGAACAGCACCGGGACGCCGAGCGGCTCGAGGTGCTCCTCGAGCACGTCCTCGAGCGAGCGGGATCGCGCCCAGTCGGAGGCCGGCCGCAGGTCTCCCCAGTCACAGTCCTTCATCTCGCCGACGACCACTCCCGCGACGCCGTCCAGCTTCCCTGCCTGCCTCAGTTGCGTCAGCATTCCGTCCACGTAGTGCGGCGGCGCCTTGTAGTCCTCGAAGAAGAAGATCGCCCCGTCGAGGTCGGCCTCCCAGGGCGTGCCCATGGTCTGGAGGATCAGCCAGAGGCAGCCCCCGAGGAGCTTCGCCGTCACCTTGCCGCCGCGGATCGTGCGCAGGTAGGGATCGTCGGGATTGGGCGGTACCGGGCCCGTCGCGTCGCCGCGCAGCACCTGGAGGAGTCGCGCGCGCGTGAACTCCGTCGTCTCCGGGTCGCCGACGCCCGTTAGTCCGTTGGCGTAGACCGTCGGCAGGCCGGTGCGGCGGGCGGCGGCCACGTGGAGCGCCGTGATGTCCGAGAAGCCGACCAGGGGCTTGGGATTGGCGGCGATCACGTCGAAGTCGAGAAACGGGATCGTCTGCGCCGAGCCGTACCCGCCCTGGAGCGCCTGGACGACGTCGACCTCGGGATCGGCGAAGAGGGCGTTCAGGTCGGCCGCGCGCTGCTCGGCGTCGCCGGCCACGTAGTCGTCGCGCGCGTAGACGCCGTCCGCAAGCTTCACGCGGTAGCCCTGCGACTCCCACCACTCGACGCCGCGCAGCACCTCCGAGCGCGCGTCGTAGGGGCTCGCGGGGGCAGCGACGCCGATCGTCCCGCCCTTGGGGAGCGGCTTCATCCGCGGTTTTCTACCGGAAGGTCGGCCGGGCGGGGCCGCGCAAGCGGGAAGACGCGACCGCCGGCGGCGGCGGCCATGCGGTCGAGGCGGCGCTCGAGCTCACGGCGCGAGCGCACGAGGTGGCGCCGCAGGCTCCGGTCGAGCCACGGGCCCGGAGGCCGCGCGCCGGGCTCCCCGCGGAGCGAGGCGAGCTCCCGCCAGAGGTCGGGGCCGGGGTCGGCGTCGCCCTGCACTCCCCAGCAGGCGCGGCGCGCGTGCCGGCCGCGACGGCCGCGCTCGATCCTGAAGGCCGTGTGCGAGAGGTCAGCGCAGAGCCAGTTGATCCCGACGCGCGCGAGGTGCCGCTCGGCCTTGGCCGGGTCCTCGAGCGCCTGCTCCAGGTGATCGACGTCGGCGGCCGTCTGCTCGTGCGGATAGCGCGGAGCGTCGACCGCGTCGAGGCCGTGAAGGCCCCGGGCCAGAGCCGTGAAGCGCCTGCGCGGGTCGCCCGAGGGCTCTTCGGGCCGGATGCCGAGCCTCGCCAGCTCCCGCGCGCGGGGCGCGAAGTCCAGCACGGGCTCGTCGAGCAGCAGCCGCCCGCAGAGCCCGGTCAGCTTCGCGAGGTAGCCGAAGTCGACCGTGTCGGCCGTGTCGTACTGCGTGTGGTACCCGGTCCGCTCGAACTCGTCGGTGAACGTCGAGACGTTGATCGCCGGGATCCCGGAGACGAGGAACGGCCACACCTCCGTCCAGGTGGTCGGCCGGTCGAGCCTCCAGCCGTGGGGGAGCAGGCCGTCGCGCTCGGCCGCCCGGCAGTGGCGGCGGATCCAGCCGGTCAGCTCGGGCGGCACGTCGAGCGTGAAGGGATCGCCGCGACTGCCCGAGCCCTCGACGTTGAGGTAGAAGGGCGAGCCGGTCGTCCACTCGCGGTGCTCCGCGACGACCTGGTACCAGGCGCCGTAGCACCAGTCGTAGGCGGACTCCGCGATGCCGTATTCCTCCGCCGTGTGCGAGACGAACGCGATCGTCCGGCTCGGGCGGATCCCGGCCTCCGTGAACGCCCGCGCCAGCTCGAGCGTGACCGCGACGCCGGTCGCGTCGTCGAACGCGGCGCGGAACCAGCCGTCGTGATGGCCGGCGACGATCGTCGGCGCGCCGCGCCTGCGCCCGGGCAGCTCGCCGACAACGTTCCAGCCGGTGCTCGGCCGGCACGGCGCGCGCAGGACGACCCGGGCCCGCCCGTCGAGCCTCGGCGCGTCCTCGCGCCGGATCGTCACGCACGGCGGGCCGTCGGCGTGCCAGATCCCGTCGAACGTCCCGATCGCTCCCGGCGCCTGGTAGAACGGCCCGCCCTCCGGCGCGTAGAGCACCATCGCCTTCGCTCCGCGCAGGCCGAGCTCGAGGCCGACGTGGTAGGGCCAGAGGCGCGCCACCTGCCACTCGACGAGCGCGACCTTGCCGGCCACGTCGAGCCGGTCGAGCTCCTTCCGGCCGCCCCGGCCGACGCGCACGAGCTCGCCCTCGACGCCCTTCGCACCGGTCTCGGGAACGCCGCCGAAGGACGCCGCCTCGACCCGAGATCCGTCCCCGAGCTCGACGTATGCCTCCTCGAGCCGCCAGCCGTCGACCGGGACCGGCTCCTCGACGACGTTCACGAGCCCGAGCGAGCGCAGCTCGCCGGCGATGAAGTCGACCGCCTGGCGCTCTTCCGAGGTTCCCGCGACCCGGAACCCCTGGGGGTGCGAGCCGAGCGACTCGAGCCGCTCGACGACGTGGCGGAGGTAGTCGGGCGAGGTCTCGATCACGACCCTCCTTCCTCCAGCCCGAGCAGCGCCCCGAGGACGAGCGGGCCGATCGACTCGAGGTGATAGCCGCCTTCCTGGACGACCACCGTCGAGACGCCGAGCGCGCCCAGCAGCCTCCCCGCCTCGCGGTAGCCACCCGCGCTGACCTGGAGCGGGCTCTCCGGGTCGGCGGCCGCGGCGTCCACGCCGAGCGCGACGACGAGCGCGACCACGCCGTGGCTCCTCGCCCAGGCAGCGAGCTCGGCCACCGCGCCGAGCCACGGCTCGTCGCCCCAGCCGGGCGCCATGAGCAGGTTCCGGTTCGCGTCGTCGTTCTCTTCGGCGAAGCCGACGAAGTGCGGAAACCAGCCCTCGCCCGGGTCGACGTGGACCGAGCCGGTGAGAACGTCGCTGCACTCGCGGAAGATCTCCTGCGTCCCGTTTCCGTGGTGGGCGTCGACGTCCAGGACTGCGACCGGCCCGCCGACGCGGGCACGAAGCGACGCTGCGGCGACCGCCGCGCTGTTGAGATAGCAGGAACCACCGAAAGCGGTTCGTGTGACGTGGTGGCCGGGCGGCCTCGTGCAGGCGTACGCGAACGGCTCGCCCTCGAGGACGAGGTCCACCGCGGTCAGCGCGGCATCCGCAGCTGCTCGCGCCGCCTCCCAGGTTCCCGGCCCAACGAGCGTCATGGTGTCGTAGGCGTAGAAGCCGGGCTTCGCCCAGACGGCCGCGGGTACGCGCAGCGTGGAGCCGAGCCCCGGGTGCGCGAAGACGTACGGGACGACCCTGTCCTGACCGGGGTCCTCGGGCAGCCCGGCGGCCTCCCACTCGCCCCAGACGGTCCGGAGGTACTCGACGAGGCCCGGGTCGTGGACCTCGAGCAACGCCTCGTCCTCGTGCGGCTCGGCCTCCACGAGCCTCGCGCCTCCCTCGAGCAGCGCCGCGCGGATCGCCTCGATCCGCTCAGTGGTCTCGACCGCGGGCGTCCGGACGCCCACCCAGATCTCGCCGCCCGGATCGTGGAGCAGGCACGCATCGCTCCAGACGACGGGCATGGCGAGCTCCACCCGGCGACTCTACAGTCCCCCCGTGCCCGATCGCCCTCCGGATCCACGCGGCCCGCGCCTGGGCGGGCTGGGCCTGCGAATCGGCGAGCTCGATCCCGGCCCGACCGACTCGATCGCGGACGTTCCGGGCGTCACCGTCGGCCATGTGACCGTCTGGCGGGACGAGTCCGACCCGCCCGAGGGTCGCGGAATCGCCCGCACCGGCGTGACCGCGATCGTGCCCGCGCCGGTGGAGACGCTCGTCCGGCAGCCGCTCCGCGCGGGCACCGCAGTCCTGAACGGTGCGGGCGAGCTCACGAGCTCGCTCGAGATCCGGGAGTGGGGCTGGCTCGAGACGCCCGTCTACCTGACCTCCACGATGGCGGTCGGCCGGATCTACGACGGGGCCGTCTCGGTTGCCCTGGCGGCGGACTCCTCGGTGGGTGTGGACGAGGTCGTCATCCCGGTCGTGGGCGAGTGCGACGACAGCCACCTGAACGACGCGCGAACGGTCCAGGTCGAGGCGGCGGACGCGGGCCGTGCAGTCGAGGCCGCCTCCGCGTGGCCGTTCGCCGAGGGCGCGGTCGGCGCCGGGACCGGGATGTCCTGCCTCGGCTGGAAGGGAGGCATAGGCACGGCGAGCCGCTCGCTGCCCGGGTTAGGCTGCACCGCAGGTGTCCTCGTCCTCGCGAACTTCGGCGGAGCGCGCCTGC
The DNA here is from genome assembly GCA_035518635.1 of Gaiellaceae bacterium. Lineage (GTDB taxonomy): Bacteria > Actinomycetota > Thermoleophilia > Gaiellales > Gaiellaceae > AC-32. The sequence goes on along the minus strand of DATIXI010000049.1, from coordinate 33,746 downwards.
TCCGAATGGGCGGTGTCCCGATCGGGCAGCTGTTGCCGGGCGCTTCCCACTCGGCGCCGGCCGGGAGCTGCATCGTCGTCGTCGCGACCGACGCGCCGGTCGGCCCCGCGCAGCTCGAGCGGGTGGCCCGCCGTGCCGGCCTCGGGCTCGCGCGCACCGGCTCGGTGGCCCATCACGGGAGCGGGGAGATCTTTCTCGCGTTCTCGACCGCACGCCGCGAGGGAGTCGACGGCCGCGAGTTGGACGAGCTCTTCGCGGCGACCGTCGACGCGACCGAGGAGGCCGTCCTGAACGCCCTCTGGGCGGCGCCGGACGTCGAGGGCCGCGAGGGCCGGGTCGAGCGCGGGCTTCCCCACGACGAGGTGCTCGAGCTGCTCGAGAGCCACGGAGCGCTGTCGCGGTGAAGATCCTCGTCGTCGGAACCGGAGGCGTCGGCAGCGCGGTCGCGGCCGTCGCCCAGAAGCGCGACTTCTTCGAGCGCATGACGCTCGCCGACCTCGACCCCGCGCGCCCGGAGGCGCTCGTCGCCCGGCTCGACGACCCGCGCTTCGCCGCGGCGCAGGTGGACGCCTCCAACGAGGCGAGCGTCGCCGCGCTCGCGACCGAGGCCGACGTCGTCCTCAACGCAGCCGACCCGCGCTTTAACCCGCCGATCTTCGGAGCCGCGTTCAGGACGCGCTGTACGTACCTCGACATGGCGATGACGCTCTCGGAGCCGCATCCCGAGGAGCCGCACTCGAAGCCGGGCGTGATGCTCGGCGACCTCCAGTTCGCCGAGCACGAGCGCTGGAAGGAGGCGGGCCTTCTGGCGCTCGTCGGGATCGGCGTCGAGCCCGGGCTCTCGGACGTCTTCGCCCGCTACGCCGCCGACCACCTGTTCTCCGAGATCGACGAGGTCGGCGTCCGCGACGGCGCGGACCTCGTGATCGAGGGCTACGACTTCGCTCCCACCTTCTCGATCTGGACGACGATCGAAGAGTGCCTCAACCCGCCGCTGATCTGGGAGCGCGAGCGGGGCTTCTTCACCACCGAGCCGTTCTCCGAGCCGGAGGTCTTCGACTTCCCCGAAGGGATCGGCCCGCTCGAGTGCGTGAACGTCGAGCACGAGGAGGTCGTGCTCGTCCCGCGCGAGGTCGAGTGCAACCGCGTCACGTTCAAGTACGGCCTCGGCGACGAGTTCATCGACGTGCTGAAGACGCTGCACAAGCTCGGGCTCGACTCGACAAAGCCGGTCTCGGTGCGCGGCATCGAGGTGGCGCCCCGCGACGTCGTCGCTGCCGCCCTCCCGGACCCGGCGACCCTCGGCGACCGCATGCGCGGCAAGACCTGCGCGGGCACCGTCGTCAACGGCACCGGCAAGGACAGGAACCCGCGGCGCACCTACCTCTACCACGTCTCCGACAACGAGACGACGATGCGGGAGTACGGCTCGCAGGCCGTCGTGCTGCAGACCGCGCTCAACCCGGTCGTCGCGCTCGAGCTGCTGGCGAACGGCGCCTGGTCGGGAGCGGGTGTGCTGGGGCCGGAGGCCTTCGACGCGGTACCGTTCCTCGACCTCCTCGACGCATATGGGGAGACGCACGGCCAGCTCGAGCTCGACTGAGCCGATCAGCAGCCTGAGTCTCACTCTCGTCTAGCCGAGCTCTCGAAGAGGGCGGCCTTGAGGTCTCGCGTATCCCTTGTCAGGCTCAAGACATGGCGACCGACGTAAGCATCGGCGCGCTCGTGGGTGGCTTCCGTGTGGAATCGCTCCTCGGTCAGGGCGCCATGGGTGCCGTCTTCCTCGCGACAGATCCGAGGACCGGCGAGCACCTCGCGCTGAAGCTGCTCAAACCGGAGCTGGTCGGAGACGAGCGCTTCCGCCGGCGCTTCTTCCGAGAGGCGCGACTCGCACAGGGCCTCGCACATGAGCACGTCGTCCGCACGATCGATGTGGGCGAAGACGGCGGGTTTCTCTACCTCGCGATGGACTACGTCGAAGGCGTCGATCTCCGCGCGCTGCTCCTGCGGGATGACCGCCTCGAACCCGATCGCGCGCTCGCTCTGCTCGGCCAGGTGGCAGAAGCCCTCGACGCGGCGCACGACGCCGGGCTCGTGCACCGTGACGTCAAGCCCGGCAACATCCTCGTCGCGACGATGCCGGAAGGCGAGGCCGCGTACATCTGCGACTTCGGGCTTGCGCGGCACGTGTCGTCCGTCAGCAGCCTGACCGGTGATCGCAACCTCGTCGGCACGATCGACTACGTCGCGCCCGAGCAGATCGAAGGAGGCTCGATCGACGGTCGAGCCGACGTCTACTCGCTCGGCTGCGTCCTCTACGAATGTCTGGCCGGCAGCCGGCCGTTCGACCGCGAGACCGAGCTCGCGGTCGTCTTCGCCCATCTGAACGAGCCGCCGCCCCGACTCTCGGACGTTCGGCCAGAGCTGCCGGCCGAAGTCAGCGACGTGCTCTCCGCCACGCTCGCGAAGTCGCCCGACGACCGCTACTCGACGTGTGGCGAGCTGATCGACGCCGCCCGGGCGGGGCTTCGGGGCGAAAGGTTCACACCGCACGGAAAGGACGGCAAGAGGCTCCTGCTATTCGCCGCAGCAGTCGTCGCCGCGGCGATTGCCGCCATCGTCGCCGTGGTGGTCACGGAGACGCGCGGGCCGACGGTGGGCATCTCTCAGGCGGCGATCGGCGGCGCCAAGCTCGGGCTCACGCCGAGTGCCTACGAGAAGCATTTCGGGCAGCCGTGGACTCGTACGCTCCTCACCAACCCGCCGTATACGAAGTTCACCTTCCCTCGCCAGAAGGTCGCTGTCTACTTCAGAGGTCTTACGGACACGGCCGTCGAGATCACGACGTGGAACGAGAAGTACAAGACTGCGGCGGGCATCGGGCCGTGCTCGACGATCACCCGCGCGAAACACGTGTACGGGTCTCGGCTCAGTCCCTCACCGACCTCGACTCTCGGCGGCAGTGTCTTTGCGTACGACCTCGCCCCCAATCTCATCTTCGCGGCCCAGAGTCCGATCGAGGCGGTTACCTCGAAGGACGTCTCGACGGTCGGCCTCTACTACGCCAGCGCGCCGAGAGCGGCGAAGTCCGCCAACTACGCAACCTACACGGCGATCAACGAGCATCACTGCTCGTGACTCGCTGACTGCGACCTTCCGATCGACCAGGTGTAGCTGGTGCGGCTCTCCGGCGGGGCGAGGCCGCCGGGGCCCGGCCCGTGGTGGACGAGCAGGATCGGGGCTGGGCAGCCCGCAATTAGCACTCGCCCGCCCCAGCCGAGCCCCTCGTGCTGCCAACGCGGCGATATGCCGGCCACGATCAGCGCCGCACCCTCGACCGCTCCGAGAAGAGCCTCTTCCGTCGGCTCGACGATCACCGGTTCGGCGTCGATCCCGACCACGCGTTGCACCGCAAGCGATGCATCGGCGAGGAGACGGCTGGCATCCCGCGGGCGCCGCGACGGAACTGCGGTCGTGCCGAGAAGGCGAAGCACCAGGTTCTCTCCCGAGGCGAGCCAGGCCGCGAGCTCGAGCGCGGCCCAGTCGTGCAGCCCGCCGCCGAAGGGTACGAAGACACCTTCCCGCTCACTCGGCTCGAATGTCGTCCCACGGAGCATTGCGACGTCGGCAGGTGAGCGCTCGTAGATCGTCGCGAGCTCGCGCGGAACCGCGTCCGCACCGGCTTCCTCCGGCATGGCGAGCAGCACGAGGTCGACCCCGTAGGCAATCACGAGCCGTGCGATGTCTGCCGCTCGATCCTGGGTGGTGAATGCTGCGACTCGGACCGGAGCGGATGTCGACCTGCGACGCGCGTTCAACATCGAAACCGCCTGTGGCAACTCGCGCTCGCCGGAGACGAGACCGGCGACGAGCAGCTCCCGATCGGAAGGTCTCGCTAGTCGCTCGCCGATCGCGAGCAGACCGTCCAGTTCTTCCTCGCTGTTCGGGAGCACGAGCACGGCCCTCGTGCTGTCGAGTCCCGCCCTCTCGTCACGCCAGGCGAGGTCGAGCGACGAATCCTGGACGAGGATCGCCCGTTGGAGCTCCTGGAGAGCGGGGCCTGGTTCGATGCCGATCTGCTCGACGAGCGTCGACCGCGTCGTCCGATAGGCGTCCAGCGCCTCTGCCTGCCTGCCCGAGCGGTAGAGCGCGAGCATCAGCTGTCCGCAGAGCTGTTCGCGAAGCGGCTCGGCAACGACGAGCTCACGGAGCTCTCCTACGATCTCCGCGTGGCGGCCGAGCTCGAGCTCGGCTTCGATGCGTTGCTCGAGGGCGGCCAGACGCAGCTCCTGGAGTCGCCCGATTGCGGCCTGGACAAAGGGCTCCGAGCCGAGGTCGACCAGTGGGGCTCCGCTCCAGAGATCGAGCGCCTCGTCGAGCAGCTGCAAGGCGAGACCGGATTCTCCACGGGCGAGACTGTCGGCCGCGTGCCCGGTGAGCCGCTCGAATCGGCTCAGGTCGAGTTGATCCGCAGACAGGCGGATGGCGTAACCCGGCGCGCGGGTCTCGATCACGGATGCGGAGCCCAGGAGCTTGCGGAGATCGGAGACCTGGCGCTGCACCTGCGTCACCGCGGTCACCGGAGGAGCGCCTGCGTACAGGTCGTCCGCAAGACGTTCGACCGAGACGACCCGGTTGGCCTCGAGGAGAAGGATCGCGAGCGTCGCGCGTTGCTTCGGTCCACCCAGTCGAAGCGGCGTGCCGTCGGAGAGGACCGCGAGCGGCCCGAGGATGCGGAACTCGAGCAACCAGGGCGGACGGTAGCCGGTCGATAGCGCCTCGGTAGCGGCGACTGCCACGGTGAATGTTCGAGCGAGTTCGTTACCCCGAACGGAAAGGCTTGTCATGGGCGCTTCCCGCCGTAACCTCGTCGTCGCTCTCTTCCTGCTGATCGGAACGCCCGTGGCCGCCTCGGCCTCCGCCCCGGCCGCTTCGGCCAAGGCGGAGTCACTCTGCGTCGGAGCCTCGCCGGGCTGCTTCCCGGGCCTGCAGGCAGCCATCGCTGCCGCACACGACGGCGACACGATCCACATCGGGCCGGGCACCTTCCAGGGCGGGGTCACGATCGACGTCGGCGTGAGGATCGTCGGTGCAGGCGCGGGCAGAACCGTGATCAACGGCGGCGGCCCGGTGCTGACGATCGGCGAGATCTTCGCGCCGACCGAGCCCACCGTCTCCATCGACGGCGTCACGATCACCGGCGGCGTCACACGCTCGAGCCCGGAATCGATCCCGTTCGTCGGTCAGGAGGGTGTGATGGCGCGCGGGGGCGGCGTGGAGATCCCCCCCAACGCCGACTTCACGGGCGGCGCCACGGCCACCATCACCAACAGCGTCATCACCGGAAACCGCGTCGCCCCGTCCGCGACGCTGCCCATCGGACCGTCCTGTCCAAGCGGTCCGTGCGCGTTCGCGTCGGCGATCGGCGGCGGCGTCGACAGCTGGGGCACGCTGACACTCGACCGCACCACGATCAGCAACAACCGGATCGGCTCCGCGTCGGGCCTGTCTGCCCTCGCGAGCGACGCCGAAGGCGCGGGAATCGATAGCTCGCTGGCGCCGCTCACGATCACCAACAGCACGATCAGTGGCAACCTGGCCAGCGGCTCGGCGCCGAACGGTCGCTTCGCGGACGGCGGCGCGATCTTCGTCGGCGGCCGTTCGCTGAGCATGAGCAACAGCACCGTCAGCGGCAACAGCGCCATCCTCGCGGCCGACCTGCCGAACAGCGTCGAGCTCGACGCCCACGCGGGCGGGATCCACGTCACCGATGGCGCCACGGGCGCGACGATCACCGGCAGCACCATCACCGGCAACAGTGCGACGATGACCAACTCGCTCGGCGATGCGGCGGCCGATTCGGGCGGCTTGCACGCCGACATCGACGTCGTCCTCGCCAGCGATGTCATCTCGGACAACCACGTCAGCGCACAGACGCTTCCCGGCTCGACCGGAAACGTCGACGGGGAGTCGGGTGCGGGCGAGTTCAGCGGCACCTTCAACAAGATTCGCCTCACCGGCAATACCGTCTACGCTAGGTCGGCCGCCGGCGATGCGAGCGCCGGCGGAGGCGCGTCGGTCTTCGACGGCGGTGTGATCACGAACGGCATCGTGAGCGACAACCACCTGTACGCCTTCAGCCCGTTCGGCTCGCTGGATGCCGGAGGCGGAGGGATGGGCATCACCAGCGGACTGACGCTGCGCAACACGATCGTGAGCGGAAACTCCATCGTCGCGAGAGGGGCAAGCGGCAGCGCCCTCGGCGGCGGACTGAACGACGACGGCGGCGGCCCGCTCGCCCTTTTGAACAGCAGCGTCACGGGCAACGCGGTCGTCGGAACCGCCGGACTCACGGTGAAAGGCGGCGGCCTCTACCTCCAGGACGAGCCGCTGACACTGAGCAACAGCGTGATCGCGCAGAACGTCCCGGACCAGTGCTTCGGCTGCGGACCGCGCCTCATCCATCGATAGGGCGCGCGGAGCTCGGTCGGGCAGGGCGCTACGCTGCCACGCGGGCCCCCGTAGCTCAGTGGATAGAGCAGCGGTTTCCTAAACCGCGTGCGCAAGTTCGATTCTTGCCGGGGGCATCCGGCTCTTAGACTTCGGCCCGTGCTGACGAACCGGTCTGCGCCGCCCGTCACTGTGACGCCGGTGCTCTACTACCCCGACGTGCGCGCAGCCGTGGCCTGGCTCGACGCGGCCTTCGGGTTCGAGGAGCGGGTGCGGATTGGGGAGTCGCATCGGGCCCAGCTGCGGGTCGGCACCGACGGGGCGGTGGTCGTCGCGGAGGCCGACGGCGACCGGATCGCCCCTGGCGCCGAGGGCGCGACGCACGTGATCAAGGTGCGGGTGCCCGACGTCGACGCCGCCTTCGAACGCGCCCGCGACTCCGGTGCGTCGGTGCTCGAGGAGCTGACGACGTGGGAGTACGGCGAGCGCTCGTGCGTGCTCGGCGACCTCGCCGGCCATCGCTGGGAGCTGACCCAGACCGTTCGCGACGTCGCCCCCGAGGAATGGGGCGGAGTCGCGGTGGGGTCGTGGTGAAGCCGTGAGCCTGTCAGCGGTGCGCGAGGGCACCGTTCCGTTCGAGGTCGGCGGCGAGACCGCCGAGACCTGGTTCCGCGTCACCGGCGAGCTGCGGCCGGGAGACACGGATGGGCCCGCGCCGCTGGTCGTGCTCCACGGCGGGCCGGGTGCCTCGCACGACTACCTGATCTCGATCGCCGACCTGGCTGTGGACGGCCGCGCGGTCGTCCACTACGACCAGCTCGGGAACGGGCGCAGCACGCACTACCCGGAGCGGGGCGCCGACTTCTGGACGGTCGACCTGTTCGTGCGGGAGCTGCACAACCTCGTCGACGCGCTCGGCGTGCGCGATCGCCACCACGTGCTCGGCCAGTCGTGGGGCGGCTTCCTCGCGCAGGAGTACGCGCTCACCAAGCCCGAGGGCCTGCAGTCACTCGTGATCGCGAACTCGGCCGCGTCGTTCCCCGACTTCGTCGCCGAGGCAAACCGCCTCCGCGCGGAGCTTCCGCCCGAGGTCGAGGCGACGCTGCGGCGCCACGAGGCCGACGGGACGACGGACGACCCCGAGTACGCCGAGGCCTGCAAGGTCTTCTACGACCGCCATCTCTGCCGGCTCGATCCCTGGCCGGACGAGGTGCTCGAGGCGTTCGCCTGGATCGACCGCGACCCGACCGTCTACCACACGATGAACGGGCCGAGCGAGTTCCACGTGATCGGCTCGATCCGGGACTGGCAGGTGAAGGACCGGCTCGGAGAGATCGACGTGCCGACGCTCATCGTCTCGGGCCGCTACGACGAGGCCGCGCCGCCGCTCCAGGAGGTGCTGCGCGACGGGATCCGCGGCTCCGAGTGGGTGCTGCTCGAGGAGTCGTCGCACCTGCCGCACGTCGAGGAGCGCGAGCGCTACATGCAGATCGTCGGCGAGTGGCTAGCCAGCCACGATTAGCGGCTCGTCAGCTGCTGCAGCATCGACTCGACGCGCTCGAGCCGTGACGAGAGGTCGTCGAGCCGGGCCTCGATGCGCGCGTCGACGGCATCGTCCTCCAAGCCGGCCTCCCGCTCGGCCCGCGCGACGAAGGTCGAGGTGATCGCGGCGATGACGATCGTCAGGAGGGCGATCCCCTCCAGCATCACGAACACGGCCACGATCCGACCCGAGACCTCCTTGGGCGTGACGTCGCCGTAGCCGACGGTCGTCACCGTCTGGATCGCCCACCACATCCCGACCCAGACGTTCGCGTACTCCTTGTGGTCGAGGAACCGCATCAGGGCTCCGCCGACGACGACCACAGCGGCTGTCGCCGTCACGATCACGGTCGCCGCGGTTTTGACCTTCGGCGGCGAGCGCAGGAAGCCCGACATCTGGCGCTCGATCAGGTTCGGCCGGGCCACGCTACTCCCTCATGCTTGCTGGCCTGCGGCCGCTAGGTGTTCGCTGCTCTGGGGGCGACCGGCGGGATGACCGCGCCGATGATCCAGAAGAGCGGGAAGAAGATCCCGAAGATGAACATCACCCAGTGGCCCTTCCTGAGCGTGATCACCCCGCAGGTGACCAGCAGGATCAGGTAGATGATCGCGAGACCGCCACCGATTCCCCACCACATGCTCCCTCCTTCTGTCTGGCCTACCGGGTCGCGGTCAGTATGACCGCGGAGCGCTGAACGTCGTCTCTGCTCGGTATTCTCCACCGCCTTTGACGGTCGTGGGTCTACTTCGCGTTCTGCTCGCCGGGGTGCTGCTCGCCTCGGCGGCGGCCAAGCTCTTCGCCGGCCCGCGCGCGCGTGAAGCATTCAGCTCCTACGGCGTGACCCGGCCTGCCGCGCGCGCCGTGCTCTGGGGCGGCGTGATCGCGGTCGAAGCCGCTCTTGCCGTGGCCGTCGCGGCCGGGCTGCCCGGCGCGGCCTGGGCTGCGGCCGGGCTCCTCGGGATCTTCACGCTCGCGCTGCTCTGGGCGATGGCGCGTGGACGGGCCGGCGCGCCGTGCGGCTGCTTCGGCACACGGTCACGGATCGGCTGGCCGGCGGTCGCGCGAACCGCGCTCCTCGCCCTGGCCTTCGCCGCCCTCGCGGTCGCGCCCGACACCGAGCCCTCGACCGACGCGTGGCTCGGGATCGGCCTCGGCGTCGCGCTCGCGGCGGTCGTCGTCCTGGGCGTGGCCGTGCTCGCGCTCGCGCGCGAGGTCGGCGAGCTGCGGCTCGCGATCGCGCCGCAGGCCGCGCTCTCGATCGAGCACGAGGGCCCGGAGATCGGCAGCCGCCTCGGCCTCGTCGAGCGCTTCGAGCGAGCGTCGCCGCTGCTCGTCGCCGTGTTCACCTCGCCGGGCTGCGCGCTTTGCCACGCCCTCGAGCCGTCGCTACGGCTCGTCGGCTCCGACCCGGACATCGAGCTCGAGCTCTTCGACGAGGAGGAGGACGCGGAGGCCTGGCGCTCGCTCGCGATCCCGGGCAGCCCGTACGCGGTGGCGCTCGCGCCGGACGGCGAGGTGCTGGCGAAGGGCACGTTCAACTCGCTCTACCAGCTCGAGAGCGTGCTCGCGGATGCAAGCCGGGCAGAGCGTGTTTAGCGACGCCGTCACCGAGGCGAGCTCGAGACGCGGGTTCCTGGCGCGAGCCGGAAAGCTCCTGCTCGCGGTCGGCAGCGGCGGCATCGTCGCGGGGGCACTGCGCACGCAGGCCGCCCAGGCCCACCACTTCTGCGGCCACACGTACACGACCGGCTCGTGCCCGCACCCGACCGGCCTCCCGCGCGTCGACCGCCGCGGCTTCCCGCTGCGCGCGGCCGACGGCAAGCCGGTCGACGACCTCGGCCGCCCGATCGACAAGGCGGGCCGCCCGGTCGACGCCCAGGGACGGCTCCTCCGCGACCCGGACGGGAACCCGCTCCCGCCCGCGCCGCGCACCCGGGTCTGCCAGGGCGCGGCGAAGACGTACGGCTTCCGCGCCTACCTCGACGGCTCCTGGTACCGGTGCTGCGGCGGCCACGTCCGCCGGCTCGTGGACTGCTGCGGCTACGTCAGCACCCGGATCAACGGCGACGCCGCGCTGACGGGCTACTGCTACCACGGCCGGCACGTCTTCTGCGTCATGTACTACGACTCGAAGATCAAGTGCTGACCGCGGCCCTCGCGCTGACCGGGTTGCTCGTCGGGCTCGCGGGCGCCTGGTCGCCCTGAAGCCTGTCGATGGTCGGCACCGTGAGTGCCGCGCGCGAGCTGGGAGGACGGAAGGCGCTCGTCGCCGCGGCCGCCGCGTACGCGGCCGGGTTAGGTCTCGGCGCAGTGCTGGTGTTCGGCGCACTGGGCGCGATCGGCGTAGCGCTCAACCCGGGACACGTCTTCCTGGTCGCCGCAGCCGTGCTCGCCGCAGCGGCCGTGATCTCCGATCTCGCCGGGCTGCGCGTGCGGCCACAGGTCCACCTCCAGGTGCCCGAGCCCTGGCGCCGGTCGATGCCGCTGCCGCGCGCGCTCTTCCTGTACGGCGTCCTGCTCGGGACCGGCGTGTCGACGTTCGTCCCGGCCGCGGCGGGCTGGGCATTGCTGCCGCTGAGCGTCGGGCTCGCGAGCGTTCCGGCTGTGATCATGGTCGGCCTGAGCTTCGCAGCAGGCCGCGCGCTGCCGGTGCTCCTGCTCGTCGCGCGAGGAGGCGACGAGGGAGCGCTGGCCGAGCGGCCCGAAGGCCTACGTGCGCTGCGCGTGCTCGCCGCCGCGTCGCTTGCCCTCACCCTCGTGGCGGGGACCGCACGGGCCGCGACTCCGGTCGCCTCGCCGGGCGGCGATCCGAGCGCCGCAGGCGGCGACGTCGTCTGGCAGCAGCCCGGCGTCGGTGGATTCCTTCTCCGGGACGGGGTGAAGACGCAGCTCCCGGGCACCGACCCGGCGCTCGGCGGGCCGTATGTCACCTGGCGCTCGGGCGACGCCGTCACCGTCGCGGACGCCGCCACGCTCACGCCCAGCCTGCAGGTGATGGTCCCCGGCGTCGAGAAGCTCGCCGTCTCGGACCAGTGGCTCGCCTACCGCGTCCGGCTGGCGGACGGCTCCGAGCAGCTCCGCGCCTTCGCCCTCGCCGACCCGACTGTCACGGCGGTGGTCTCTCGCGCCCAGCCGGCGGGTCGGCTCGGCCGGCCGTCACTCACCGGCGAGGTCGTCGTCTACCACCTCGCGTCGACCACGCGGAGCCGCCTGTTCTCCTTCGATCTCTCGACCGGGAAACGCCGCCTGCTCCGCTCGTCGCGCCGGGTGCTGCTCTTGAACCCGGCCAGGATCGGAGGGCGCCTGCTCTACGTGCGCGAAGGCCGCTGCTCGCAGCAGCTGCGCCTCGGGCCGGTCGATGCAAACGGCGGGGGCCGAGTCCTCTACCAGCTGCCGGCGCTCGCCGGCCAGGACCTCGGGCATGAGCCGGGCCACACGACCCAGGGCGAGCATCTCCCGTGCGCACACCATCCGAAGCCCACCTCGCGGATGCTGTGGACGACCGCGATCTCCGGGACGACCGCTTACGTGACCGTCCTGCGGCCGGGCTCGGGCGGGCAGATGACACCTTCCTTGCTTTCGATCGCGCGCTAGCGCGTAACGCTCGCCGCCGCCGCGAGACAGAACCGTCGACAAGCGATGGGGTCGTGGAGGGAATCCAGATGAACGAACGCGTCTATGTCCAGACCAATGACGCCGACCGGAACGAGATCATCGCGTACGACCGCTCGGTCGGCGGACAGCTCGACTCGATCGGCCGGTACGAGACCGGCGGCCGCGGGACCGGTGTGCCGCACCTCGCCTCGCAGAGCTCGATCGTCCTCTCGGAGGACGGCGCCTGGCTTCTCGTCACGAACGCGGGCAGCGACGAGCTGACCCTGTTCGCGATCGAGTCGGACGGGCTGAAGCTCGCCGACAAGGTGGCCTCGGGCGGAACCGCTCCGACGAGCATCGCCGTGAGCGGCGGAATCGTCTACGCGCTCAACAACGGCACGCCGAACATCAGCGGCTTCACGCTCGCCGACGGCAGGCTCATGCCGCTCGAGGGCTCGGGCCGGCCGTTGAGCGCGGGCAACGCCGACCCGGCGCAGATCTCGTTCAGCCCGGACGGCAGGACGATCGTCGTCACCGAGCGCGGCACCAACGCGATCAGCGCGTTCACGATCGACGACAGCGGTTACGCCGAGGGGCCGGAGACCATCCCGTCCTCGGGCGCGACGCCGTACGGGTTCGACTTCGCGGATGGCTCCCTGATCGTGACCGAGGCGTTCGGCGGCGAGATCGGCAAGGCCGCCGCGTCCTCGTACGCGCTGGACGAGCCAGGGCACCTGGCGCCGATCAGTGCCTCGATCGCCGACACGCGCAGCGAGGTCTGCTGGGCTGCGACGACCAAGGACGGCCGCTTCGTCTACGTGACGAACTTCGGCGACGGGACGATCTCAAGCTACGAGATCCGGCAGGGCGGGAAGCTCGAGCTGCTCGAGCCGATCGCCGGCTCGACCAGGATCGGCGAGAGCGGGATCCGCGACGAGGCGATCACCGGCGACGGCCGCTTCCTGTACGCGATCGACGCCGACCACCAGCGCATCTTCGGGTGGACGGTGGGCAGCGACGGACAGCTCGAGCCCGTCGGCGAGTTCGAGGGCGTACCGGAGACGGTCGCCGGGATCGCGGCGAGCTAGAGGCGTAGGGTTCAGTCGACCGTGGTCTTCTCACGAGGATTTCGGGGCAAGAGGCGCACCGGCCCGTCCGACCGGGTGCCGCCGGGGCAGTACCTGACCGACGACTTCCCGGTGCTCTCCGCGGGGCCGACGCCGCACACGCCGCTCGAGGAGTGGACGTTCTCGATCCAGGGCGGCGCCGAGCCCGTGAGCTGGACGTGGGACGAGCTCCGCGCGCTGCCGAGCGAGGAGCCCACGGTCGACATCCACTGCGTGACTCGCTGGTCGAAGCTCGACACGACCTGGGAGGGCGTCTCGGTCGACACCCTCCTCGACGCGGTCGAGCACGACTCGGCCTACGCGGTCGCGTTCTGCGACGGCGGGTACACGACGAACCTCCCGCTCGAGGACCTGACCGGCGGCAAGGCCTGGGTCGCGTACCGCTACGGCGGCGACGAGCTCGACCCCGAGCACGGCGGTCCCGCGAGGCTGCTCGTGCCGCACCTCTACTTCTGGAAGAGCGCCAAGTGGGTCCGGGGGCTGTCGCTCCGCGACGAGGACGAGCCGGGCTTCTGGGAGTCGAACGGCTACCACCTGCGCGGCGACCCGTGGCTGGAACAGCGGTACTGGGGCGACTGAGCGTGACCTGGTTGACTGCCGAGATCGCGGCGGTCAACCAGGAGACGCCGAGGGTACGGACGCTCGAGCTCGCGGCACGAGGCTGGCCCGGGCACCGGGCGGGGCAGCACCTCGACCTGCGCCTGACGGCCGAGGACGGCTACCAAGCGCAGCGGAGCTACTCGATCGCGTCCGCTCCGGGCGAGCCACTCGCGCTCACGGTCGAGCGGCTGGACGACGGCGAGGTCTCGCCGTATCTCGTGGACGAGGCGCGCGAAGGCGACCGGCTCGAGGTGCGCGGCCCGATCGGCGGCTACTTCGTCTGGGACGGCGACGAGCCCCAGCCGAGCCTGCTCATCGCGGGCGGCTCGGGAGTCGTGCCGCTGATGGCAATGTCCCGCCACCACGCGCAGATCGAGTCGCGGGCCCCGATGCGGCTCGTGGTCTCGTCCCGCACCCTCGCGGACGTGATCTACCGCGAGGAGCTGAACCGGCTCACCGCGAAGGGCGACGGGTTCGAGGTCGTTCACACGCTCACGCGCGAGCAGCCGCCGGGCTGGACGGGCTATACGCGGCGGATCGACCCCGAGCTGCTCTCGGAGGTCGCGTTCCCGGCGGCGGAGGCCCCACGCGTGTACGTCTGCGGCTCGACCCGCTTCGTGGACGCGGCGGCCGACGGCCTCATCGAGGCAGGCTACGAGCCCGGGTGGATCAGGACGGAACGCTTCGGAGCGACGGGGAGCTGAGATGGAGACGCGTGACCTGAAGCTGGACGGCAACGCGATCGGCGGGCTGATGCTCGAGCTCGTCGGGTCCGACCTCACCGCCGCAATCTCGGTCTGCGGCGGCTGCGGCGCGCACGAGGAGATGGCCCGCCTCGACGTCTACACGGGCGCGGGGATCGTCGTCCGCTGCCGCCACTGCGAGGCGGTGATGATCCGCATCGTCCAGGGCCGCGGCCGGTCCTGGCTCGACCTCAGCGGGACGGCGTCGCTCCAGCTGGATCAGTAGTTCTCACGGCCCTATCGGTGCCGCCCACGATGCGCCCTGGAGCCTCGCCCGGGAACATTTGCGGGCGGAGGTGAGGATCATGACAAGGGTTCTGAAGTACGCCTTGTCGCTCGTCACTCTCTTGCTGCTGTCGTTCGTCGTGCAGGCAGGCATAGCATCGACGCCGAGCGTCAGGGTGAAGCAGACGCAAAGCCCGATCGCGACGCTGGCGATGGACGGGCCGAGAGTCGCATACGCGGTCGGCAAGAAGGTCTACGTCTGGAACACGCTGACCGGCGCGACCACCCTGATGAAGGGCAAGTACGGCGCGCACACGTCCGAGGTCGCGATCGCGGGGACGCGCCTCGCCTGGATCACCAGGTACGTGGTCGGCAACTCGTACCAGACCACGGAGAATCTCTACACGGCTCCGATCGGCGCCCGCTCGAAGCTGCTCGCCTCGGGCCGACGCTACCTCAGCGGCCCGGAGACGACACAGACCTGGTACGGGCGCTGGATCGCCGGCGCGGTCGGGTCCGGGAAGACGCTCGCGGTCAGCACGTGGTGGTCGGCGCGAGACGGAACATGCATCGGCCAGCGGCTCAACCTGATCACCGCAACGGGGCTGAAGTCGATCGCGGCTGGACCCGGAACGATCATGTCCGCGTCGTCCGACTCCGGGCGGATCGCGGTTCTTCGCTCGGAGGACGCGTGGCCGACCTACGGGACGCTCGCCGCTGGCGGCGCGCCCGCGACGGTAGGCGTCTACTCGACGAGCGGGACGCTGCTCCGGGAAATCACGCCCAGCTCCGCGGAGGAGGTGGCGCTGACCGGGAACACACTGGTCGTGCTGACCGAGATCAAGACGCTCGAGGTCTACGACTGGACGACCGGGAAGCTGGTGCACACCTGGCCGGTCGCCCGCTCGACCCCGAACCTGAAGGCGGGCCACCTGGCCGCCTACGGGCAAGTTGCCGTCTACTCGGTCGACCCGCGCCGCTCCGCGCCGCGGAAGCTACACGTGATCCGGCTGACGACCGGTAAGGACGTCGTCCTCGCGACGGGTGGCGGTGCGGGCTACGAGAGCCGTGACGCAGCCATCGGGCCGCGAGGCCTCGTCTACGTTGTCAACTACCACCAGCACGGTCGGCTGAGCGAGCCGATGCGAGGCAAGCTCGTCTTCGTCCCGCTGGCCCGGGTTCTCCGGGCGGTGAGCTGAGTTGAGCGGAGGGATCCCGAGTCGGCTGGTGGTCGCCGGGATCTCCTTGCTCCTCGCGGTCGGAGTAACGGCGGGAGACGCCGGAAACGGACCACCTCCGAGGACGATCGGAACGCAGTTCGGGGTCTCGCTGATCGCAATGGACGGACCGAGAGTCGCATACGCCGGAGGAGCTATCGGCACCCACTGCCCCAGGATCTTCGTGTGGAACGTGTGGAGCCGACAGCAGCGTGCCGTGAGTCATCTGAGGACGTGCTACGTGGCGGAGCTCGCCGTCGCCGGGAGGCGTGTGGCCTGGATCGTCAGGAGAGCAGGGAACACGGAGTGGAACGACAAGCTCTACGTCTCCTCGACCGCCAGGGAGCGGTTGCTGGCAAGTACCGCGCGCTATGCCTACGAGTGCTCCGACGATCCGCGCTGCATGTCCGGAACGTGGATCCACGGACTGGTCGGCTCGGGGAACCTGCTGGCCGTCAGTCGCTGGACGACCGACACCAGGAGCGGCGTCCAGCGTGTCTCGCGAGGCGGGCTCGACGTGATCGGTGCCCACCGGCTGCAACGTGTCGTCGCCGGCCGAGACGGGATCGTCGCCGCCCCGGCCGACTCGGGGAGAGTCGCCGTGCTTCGTCCGTCCGGGACGATCCATGAGCTAGGGAACTACGAGCCGGAGGGAGTCGCCGTCTACTCCAGCACCGGCAAGCTCCTGAAGGAGCTGAGGCCCGCTGGGATCGAACTCGTCAAGGGGGACCACATGGCTCAGATCGCCCTGAGCGGCACCTACCTCGCTGTCCTCACCGTGGAGCCCCGGCTCGAGCTGTACAACTGGCGAACGGGAGCGCTGCTCCACAGCCGGGCAATGCCGGTGGGAGCCGGACACCTCGCGCTCTCGGGGCAGATCGCCGCCTACCTGGTGACGCACTACGACAAGAGCCTGGCGCTGCACGTCGTCCAGGCGCGTACGGGGCGCGACGTCGTCCTCGCGCGATCGCTAACCGGCTTCGGCTTCGCGGACGTGGACCTTGACGCGCTCGGCCTCGCCTACGCCACTTTCGGGCGCGCCGGGCACCCGGGCAAGCTCGCGTTCGTCCCGATGGCGCAGGTCAAGAAGGCCCTCGCCGGGAGGAGGTGAGCCGTCGCGAACGGTCGCCTGGCCACTCGGCTCGCGATAGCCGGCAGCCTCGTGCTGCTCGCCGTCCTCGCGGGGGCGTCTCGGGAGGCAACGACGGCCGCCACTGCGAGCGCCCCTCGCACGCTCGTGACCGCCCACGGCCGCATCTACGCCTTCGCGCAGGACGGGGACTGGATCGGCTGGGTCGCCGGGGACGCGCGGGTGCGTGTCCGGCGCCTCAGTACGCGAAGGACGTGGGTCGTCGGAAAGGTCGGTCGTCCCGAGCGGGCTTCCACTGCGGTGATCGCCCTGGCCAGGAGCCGCGCCCTCTGGGCCTGGGACAGCAGCGGCAACAACGTCGAGGAGACGATCGTCAGCGGAGCCCCCGGCACGAAGGCTGCAGGTGTCGACCTGCTGCTGGGTGACCTGCGCGGCACCGGCGGCGGCGCGCGCTTCAGCGGTGTCGCCGGGGACGGCGCGACGCTGGCGTACGGTTGGGTCCTGGAGCAGTGCGTGAACCGGCCGTTGAAGATCTGCGACGTGCCCTGGACCGACCCGCTCGTCGTCACCGGCGGCGGGGTTGTGCTCGCGCGCGCAGGGCAGCATCCGTTGCAACGCCCTCCGGTGATCCCGGGGGTGCCGCCGCCCGCGATGTTCGCGATCGGCGAGGGACGGGTGGCCGTCGTGCCGGCACGCTCGCCCACCCCGCCGGGCGAATGGGTGCCACGGGTCGCCGAGGACGGCCCCGTGGATGTCTACAACCTCGCCGGAAACCGTCTGATGAGCGCGCGCTTCGACGGCCTCGTCAGAGGCGTCGCCCTCGCGGGCCACACGCTCGCGCTCCTGCAGGAGCAGCCCAACGGAAGCAAGGTCATTCGGCGCTTCGACGCCAGAAACGGTGCGTACGTCGCCGTCAGCGGCCGGATCGCGCTCGGCGCGACCGACCTCTCGGCAAGCACCGGTGGAATCGTCTTCCGAGTCGGCCTCGCGATCTACGTCCTCCACGGCCGGACGCCGCGCTTCGTCGTCCGTGCGACCGGAACGCCTGTCGGCCTCTCGATCGAGGGTCGCCGGGTCGCCTGGGCCGAGAACGTCCATGGCCACGGCCGAATCCTCGCCGTGACCGTGCCTCGATAATGCCGGTCTAGCGCTTGCGGGCGACCGCGTGCTTCAGGGGGCAGCGGCCGAAGCTCCGCGGGGGCGGCTTCAGCGGCCGCTTGATCCTGAGGGCGCGCTTCAGGGACTGGAACTTCGCGAACCCGCCGCAGTCGGCCTGCACCTCGTCGAACGGCCGGCTCCACGGCGCGTTGTAGAGGTCGGTCTGCTGAGTGTGCGTGAGCTCGTGGCCGAGGACGAAGATCCAGATGCTCACGCGCGCCGCTGGCGTCTGCCGCCAGCGCTCGAGCGCCCGGCACCCGCGCACCGGCAGCGCAACCTGCCGGATCTCGTAGCGCCAGAGCCCGTAGACCTCCGTCTCGTGCCCCTTGAGGTCGGGGTAGCCGGAGTCGACGAGCCCGGCCCAGTCGGACCGGTCGTAGCAGCCGACCGTCGCGTGGTAGCGCTGTGTCGCGCGCTCGACGAAGGTGGAGTCGCGAACCCCGCCGGACACGCCGCCCGCGAGCACGCACGCGACCGCCGCGATCGCCGTGCACGTCGTCAGGAGGCGTCCTCGCATCGTCTTCGCCCCACTCGCCGGACGTGAGAGGAGTGGCTCCGGCGCATGCCGGAGCCACTCCCTCACGCGGTTTCAGAGCGTGTCCACCTCCCCGTTGTCCTCGGGCCGGCCGGGGCGCCCGGCGCGGCGCAGGGCGGTCCCGATCAGCAACAGGCCGAGAGCGGCCAGGAGCGCTCCGCGGAGCGACTTCCCCGCGAACGGGAGCATCGCGGAGGTCTTGACTCCCGACAGCGTCTTCGCTGTCTTCTCGGCCGAGACGCCGGGGGTCGTCTTCGACCCGGACGAGGTGCCGGTCTTCAGCGGCGTGACCTTCGCCGGGGTGCGGGACGAGGCCGAGTACGGGGTCTTGCCCGTCGACGTGCTCAGCGTCGGAGCCGCGCTCGGACCGAGCAGCTGGTTCAGCCACTGGCCTTGCCCGGTCTGCGCCGTGTTGCCGGTCGTGCTGGTGCCGGTCGACGTCGGCGTCTGGGTGGCGGAGCTGGGGCCTCCGTAGATGTTCCCACCCGCCGTCGAGTGCGGCGTGTTCGAGTTGACCGCGTTCTGGTTGCTGAACGCGAGGCCGACGGCCCACTGGTTGGTCTCCGCGTTCTGGAGACCGACCTGGAACCCGCCGGCGCCGCCGCAGCCCAGCTTGCAACCGGAGCCGCCGATGTTCTGCGTCAGCCCCTGGTGCTGGTCCGTCTCGGAGGTGTTCGAGACGTTCGCGGTCGCGTTCGACGTCGCGTTCTGGGTCGCCGAGCTCGATCCCTTGTCGCCGTAGATGTTCCGACCGGCGATCGAGACCGGAGCGTTCCCGTTCACGGCGTTCTGGTTGCTGAACGCGAGACCGAGGGCACCCTGGTTCGTCTTCGAGTTCTGGACGCCCAGCTGGAACCCACCGGGACCGCCGCAACCCGCGTAGCAGCCGTCCTTGCCGTCGCGGCTGCTGTCGTTGCCGTCGCGGATGATGATCACGCGGCCGCCGCACCCGGAGCTGTCGCTGCCGATGTTCTGGCAGAGACCCTGGCGCTGGTCGGTGGTGGCGTCGTTCGAGACGTTGGTCGTCGCGTTCGACGTCGCGTTCTGGGTCGCCGAGCTCGGGCCGGAGGAGACGTTCCCACCGGCGATCGAGACCGGGGTGTTCGAGTTCACGGCGTTCTGCTTGCTGACCGCGCCCCCGAGGGCTAGCTGGTTGGTCTCGGCGTTCTGGAGTCCGGCCTGGAAGCCGCCCGCACCGCCACAACCGGCGTAGCAGCCGTCCTTGCCGTCAAGGCTGTCCCGGCTACCAAGGATGACACCGTCCCGGCCTTTCTTGTCGCATCCAGAGCCCGAGCTGCTGGTGCCGATGTTCTGGCAGAGCAGCTGGTCCTGGCCGGTGTTCGCCTTGTTCGAGACGTTGGTCGTGGCCGACGAGTTCGCCGTCTGGTTGGCGGAGCTCGGGCCGGCCGACACGTCGTGCCCGGCGATGTTCACCGGGACGTTCGCGTTCACGGCGTTCTGGTCGCTCTTCGAGAGACCGACCGCCAGCTGGTTCGTCTCCGCGTTCTGGATCCCGGCCTGGAATCCGCCCGCGCCGCCACAGCCGAGCTTGCACGAGCCGCCGCCGATGTTCTGCGTCTGCGACTGGTGCTGGTCGGTGGTGGAGTCGTTCGAGACGTTCGCCGTCGCGTTCGACGTCGCGTTCTGGGTCGCCGAGCTCGGGCCGGAGGAGACGTTGCCGCCGGCGATCGAGACGGGGACGTTCGCGTTGACCGCGTTCTGCTTGCTGACTGCCGCGCCAAGGGCTCCCTGGTTGGTCTTGGCGTTCTGCACGCCGACCTGGAAGCCGCCCGCGCCGCCACAGCCGGCGATGCAGCCGGAGCCGCCGATGTTCTGGTTCAGCGACTGGTGCTGATGGGTCTCGGCGTCGTTCGTGACGTTGGTGGTGGCGTTCGAGTTCGCGTTCTGCGTCGCGGAGCTCGGGCCGGAGGTGACGTTGCCGCCCGCGATCGAGACCGGGACGTTGGCGTTCACCGCGTTCTGGTTGCTCGAGGCTGCGCCGCCAGCCAGCTGGTTGGTCTGGGCGTTCTGGACTCCGGCCTGGAATCCGCCCGCACCGCCACAGCCGGCCTTGCAGGAAGCGCCGCCGTCGATGTTCTGGTTCTGTCGCTGGTTCTGGTCGGTCTTTGCGGTGTTCCCGACGGTCGTCGTCGCCGTCGACGTCGGGTTCTGGGTCGCCGAGCTCGGGCCGTTGGAGTAGATGTTCCCTCCGGCGATCGAGACCGGCACGTTTGCGTTGACCGCGTTCTGGTAACTCGCCGCCACACCGAGTGCACCCTGGTTCGTGCCGGCGTTCTGGGCTCCGATCTGGGCCCCTCCTGGGCCTCCGGAGCCGCTGGCGAACGCCGAGGGTGCCACCCAGAGGGCGACGAGCGCCACGGCAACGCTCAGTAGCTTGAATCGCATCAGACGTTCTCTCCTTCTCGTGTTGTCGTGTCGGGTCAGCGCGCCGTCGCAGAAACGACGCGCGGCTTAGGCCGGAGAAGGAGGGTCAGCCCGGCTTCCAGGACGGAATGACGGTGTGCCTCGGCTTCCGCAAGGCCGGTAGCGGAACGGCCCGAGGCAGGAGTCTCAAAGCGAAGAGGAAGAGCGTCGCTGCGAGCGCGGCGAGCATCAGTGGCGCCGGCTGGCTCTGGCCGCCCGCCTGGCCGGACGAGGTCATGTCCGGGTTGGGGGTCGGAAGTGGTCGCGGCGGGAGCTGCTGCGGCACAGCTCCCGCCGGACGCTCGGGCTTGCCTCGCGCGCGGTGGGCTGCGCGAGTCTCGCCTAGCCCGTCTGTGACGAGCCTCTTCTGCAGCGGCACAGCGCTGCTCTGCGGCACAACGGTGGAGATGCGTCCAAGGTTCGAGCGCGGCGCAGTCCGGACGGCCGAGCCCTGCGCGTGCTCGGGCTGCCCGGACTTAGGTGCGCCGCGCTCCTGTCCCGAGCTTCGGGTCGTGCCGGGTGTCGACGGCGAGCTCTCCGTCCCGGCCCAGCTGGACCCGGGAGAGGGCGCCGTGGCGGCCGACTCGGCCGCGGCGGCGACGCTCGTCGGAATCGCGCCGTCGGCCGCAGCCGGCATCTCCGGCATGGCCGTGCTCGGGAGACTGAAGCCCGTCGAGCCGCTGGTGCTGGCGAACGCGCGGGCGCTCTGAACGGCATCGCCGAGCTGGGCCAGGGCGGACTGGATCTCGGATCCGAGCCCGCCGCCACCCGCGGGGCCAGCAGCACGAGCGGCCCCGGGCGCGCCCAGCCCAACGACCGCGAGCACGCCCGCGACAGCGCATAGACGCGCGCGCCAAGAGACTGGGCAGCCGACTGCGCCGGGAGCGGCTGGGCCGGACGCGATTGCTGTGATTTTCGTCTCCTTGCTCCGATCGGTAGCGGAGAGGCGAGCTCTGCGGGGGATGATGCGAGCGCCCGTCGCGGCTCGAAAGCCCCCACGTGGCGGGTCTTGATCCCCCCGTCTGGGTGTCACGCCTCGTGTCACGACGCCTTGGAGAGCGACATCGGGCCGAGGAGCCCCCGCCGTCCCGCCTCGACCACGGCCGCAACGCGGCTGTCCACGCCGAGCTTGCGCATCGCGTTGCTGAGGTACTCCTTGACCGTGTGGCGGCTCAGGTACAGCCGCGCCCCGATTTCCCTGTTGGTGAGGCCTTGCGCGGCGAGCCTGACGACGCTCAGCTCCTGATCTGTGAGCCGCGGCCGGGCGGCCGCACCCTGGGCGCGGAACAGCACCTCGGCGACGGCCGGGTCGACGAACCGCTCGCCGGCCGCGACACGCCGCAAAACGTTGGCGAGATTGGGCTTTGGAGCGTCTTTCAGCAGATAAGCGCGGGCCCCGGCAGCCGCTGTCTCGAGAACCGATTCCTCGTCTAGGTCACCCGCGTAGACGACGGTCACCGTGCCCGGCAGTCGTCGGGAGATCGCGGCGCAGACGCCCGCTCCGGCGCCGTCGGCGAGAAGCGCGTCGAGCACGACGATGTCCGGCCGCATGCGGAACGCCGCCTCGAGCGCCTCGGCTGCCGTCGAGACCTCCCCGACCACGTCGAAGTCCGAGGGCGCCAGCCAAGAGCGGAGACCCGCCCGGACGACGGGATGGCGATCGGCGAGGAGGACCGACAGCTTCACCGGTGGTCCTCCGATCCGTTGCAAAGAACGGTGGAAACCCGCTTGGACAGGACGGTCTGCGCCCGATTCGTCCAGCTCGCGAGGGCTATTCGTCCAACCACGCCGCAGCTCCCCCCGGTCATCGCAGGCGCCAGGCCCTTCGGTCGAAGACGCGGCCCGCCCGGGCGATGAGCGACGAGGAGAAGAGCACCGCGAATGCCCCGAGCACCGCGACCAGCGTCAGCAGCACGGCGTTCGAGACATTCGGGCCGCTGTTGTCGGACTGCAGTGCCGCGGGCGGCCGGGGAGCCAGCTGCTTCAGAACGTCGGCCCCATACCGCGGAGCGGCGCGAAGGAGCGGGCGGGCCGCCCCCTGGATCGAGGTCTTTGCCTTCATGGCCGCGTGCTGGACGACGCGAACCGGCGCGCTCGGCCCTGCGGCGTGCGATGTGTTGCTCACGGCCGCCGGCCGCGGCGTCGACCCCGAGCCGGTCGAGGCCGCTGCGTGTTTGGGAGCTGCCCTCGAAGCTGCCGGAGCACCGCCGCCCGTGCCGCCCGCCGGAACGGACGCGTGCCGCATGGGCGTCAGGCTCCCACGCAGATTTCCGGTCGTTCCGGACGGCGATCCTCCGGTTGCCTCTCCCCCATCGGCCACTCCCGCGCCCTGGTTCGTGATGCTCACGTTCCCTGACGACGAGACGGCGACCGAGATGTTCTGCTGCGAGACGGGGCCGTTGTCTCCGGGGCTGTTAACCCGGATCGAGATGACGATGTTCTGCGGATCGTTCTGCGTGGCGGTCGCATCCGAGCCGGCCGCCTGATTCGTGGACGCGTCCTCGTTTCCCCCTGGTTGACCCGTTTGACCGGCTTCCTGACCCGTGGCCGAGTCGTTGGAGCTCGACCCGACCGCGCCCCCGGTGTTCGTCTGCTGGATCGGGCCGTCGTCGCCGGGGCTGTTGATCCGGATCGACACAACGATGTTCCGCGCGGCCTGCTGCAGCGCCGACGCCGCCGCATTCGCGGCCTGGTTGGTCGCCGCCGTTTGGTCGGAGGGCGCCGACGAATCCGCAGGCGCGAGGGAGTTGAGCGCCTGGTCGTCGGCGCCCGCCGCGCCGGCAGAGGCCCCGGAAACGCCGGGAGCGACGGACGCGGGAGCGGAAAGCGGTCCGCTTGCCGCGTGCGCGTTTCCGGTGGCCGCGACGGCGTAGACAAACACGCAAGAAACCGCTACCAGAGCCGCAATCGCCCGTTTCACGCGGCGCCCCCCGAGGCTCCAAGCCGAATCCGTCTCCACCGCAGTTGCAGTAGTCACCGAAATGACCGTAGCAATACGTCACTACCATTTCAAGATCTGATTTCGTGACTCTAACCGCATTTCCAGTGTGATTTCTCGAAGCGTTATTAGCGTTGCACTTTTTGAATTGAAATATCGTTGGACGAAAGCACCAGGGCCGTTGGACGAAAGGCCCGGACGGCTTGGCAGCGCGGGAAGCGCGCCCGTCTGACGTGCAAGCCAGGCGTTTCAGTGCGCTGATCGTGTGTCCGGGAGGCGAGCCCCTGACCATAAGTACGGCTTATCTGAAGATCTTTTGCCCCGCGTGTCCCGCGAGCCCGAGTGCGCTAAGGTGAGAACGCAAACCTCCTGGGGAGGAGGAAGCACTGCCTCGAAGAGCCGCCAACGGCCGAACCGACCTGAAGGCCACGCAGAAGCGGGTGCTCGCCGCGCTCGAAGACGACGGCTCGGTCCGCCTCACGCGCGGGCTCTACGAGGAGATCGCGGGCGTCAGCCGCTCGCAGGCGGCGTACGACCTAGCCGAGCTCGTCTCCGCCGGGATCCTCGAGCGGATCGGCGGCGGCCGGAGCACGTGGTACCGGGTCGTCCGCCAGGAGCGGCCGGGGCAGCGCCGGTGGACGAACGAGCGAATCCGGGATGCGCTCGAGCAGTTCTGCGCCGGACGCGAGACCTGGCCTTCGGCAAGCGAGTTCAAGAAGGCTGGCCACTCCGACCTCTACGTCGCAGCAAGCCGTTACGGCGGGATCGCCTTCTGGACGAAGGAGCTCGGGCTCGCGCGGCCCGCGCGGCCGGCGGCCCCGGAGCCGGCCGCTCCGACACGCACCGCTCGGACGCGGCGCCGGTGGCGCCCGAAGCTCGGCTGGGCTGCGGCCGGGGTCGCCTTCGCCGCAGCGCTCTTCGCCGCCGGCGGCGCCTCCTTCCACGCCTGGCACGGCTCGTCCCACAACGGGGCCCGGGCCCAGGGGGCGCATGCGCCGGTGATCACGCTCCGCGTCCCGAAGCTCCACTCGGTCAAGCCGGAGACGGCGAAGGTCAAGCTACGGCCCGTGAGGCACACTTCCCCTGCTCCGGCTCGCGCGGCTCGGTCGTCCAACGCCGAGCTCGCGGTGAGAACGGTCTCGGCGCCGGCGCGTCAGATGGTCTCGACGCAGAGGCCGGCGAGCACCAGAACGGCTCAGAGCACGAGTGGGCCCGCCCCGCTCCCGTCGCCCGGCGGCACGACCAGCGGCCCGGCTCCGCTTCCGCCCCCGAGCGGCTAGCCCTGGAATCCCTGCAAATAGGGCGCTAAGCTTCGCCCGTAGAGCTATCTCGTGGGGGAGTGGCCAATGCGTCGCCGTCCGATGCAGGCACCGCGACCGAACTGGAAGCGGGTGGGGCCAAGGGTCGACTCAGCAGGACCGAAGATCAGACGTTTCGGACTGCTTGTCGCAATGGCCTGCGTCGCCGCGCTCACAACCGCAACAAGCGCGTCGGCTGCTCCAACGGTGTCGTACTCGTGCACTCCGGGGCCGGCGAACTGTGTGGGCTGGTACAGGAGCAACGTCAGGATCCAATGGACGTACAGCGACTCCGCCGGGGTCATGAACACGGAGGGCTGCAACACGCACACGCTGACGACCGACTCAACCGGCTCGCACGAGTACTGCTACGTCGAGAATGTCAACTCTGCCTGGACCAAGGTCGACCTCTCGCTCAAGCGAGACGGAACGCCTCCTCAGATCACGGGGGTCAGTCCGAGTCGCAGCCCCGACTCGAATGGCTGGTACAACCACCCAGTAACAATCACCTGGAACGGCACCGATGCGACCTCGGGTCTGGCGGGGTGTTCCTCCTCGACCTATTCCGGGCCCGACAGCGGCGCGGGGTCTCGTAAAGGCACCTGCACGGACAACGCGGGCAACGTTGCCTCTTCGTCCTTCGCGCTGAAGTACGACGCGACCCCGCCCAAGGTGTCGAAGGTCGGGGTGGCGAGCCGCGCTGGTTCCGACCTCGTCCACTGGGCCTCGACCAGCCCTTCCGACACCGCCGTCGTCCAGCGCTGGGCGCGCGGGAGCGCCGATGAGCCGGTGGTCTTCCGCGGCCCGGCCTCTCGCTTCGTCGACACGAAGATCCAGGTCGGCCTGGAGTATGTCTACGCGGTCCAGACCACCGACGAGGCGGGCAACGTCTCCAAGCGGATCACGATCGACGCTCTCCCGAAAGTCCTGACGCTGCGTCCGATGCCCTACGTCCCGAGGGCAGCGCCGAACCCGATCCTGCGCTGGGCGCGGAAACGCGGGGCGACGTACTACCACGTGCAGCTCTTCCGGGGCTCGAAACGGATCTTCGCGGCGTGGCCGAGCAGGTCCCAGATCGCTCTCCCGTCGGCCTGGAAGTGGGCCGGTCACACCTACCGCCTCAGGCCAGGCAAGTACCGCTGGTACGCCTGGGCGGGGCTCGGCAGGCGCTCCTTCGCCCGCTACCACGCGATCGGCAGCGCGCGCTTCATCGTTCCGCCGGGCTAGCGGTTAGGATCGCGGCACGGGGTCGAGCGACGGGAGGAGACCGATGAACGCGATCGCAGCGATTGACGCCGCCCGTGAGCGGTGGAACGTGCTCGAGCATCCCTTCTACGTGCGCTGGGAGCGCGGCGAGCTCTCACACGGCGAGCTTGCGCGCTACGCCGGCGAATACCGCCACGCCGTCGTGGCGCTCGCGCGGGCGGCCCGCACCGCGAGGCTGCACGCCGAGGAGGAGGCAGCGCACATCTCGCTCTGGGACGACTTCGCCGGCGCGCTCGGCACCGAGATGCGCGAGCCCCTGCCCGAGACGCGCTGCTGCTCGTCCGCCTGGGCCGCTGCCGACGACGAGCTCGGCGCCGCTGCGATCCTCTACGCGATCGAATCGGGGCAGCCTGAGATCTCGGCGACGAAGCTCCGCGGGCTCGTCAAGCACTACGGCTTCGAGCCGGGCTCTGACGCGACCGCGTACTTCGAGCTTCACGCCACGCGCGACCATGAGCATGCGGCCGAGGCACAGGCACAGCTCGACGGCCGCGGCGACCGGCGACTGGTCTCGCTCGCAGAGTCGGCGCTCGCCGGCAACTGGGCGCTGCTCGACGGCGTCTCGTAGACGCGACCGGCTAGGCGCCGGTGTCGCCCGGGAGCGGCCCCGCCTGCTCCTGCTCCGCGAGGACCTCGCGCGCCCGCTCGAGCTGGTCCGCCGGTACGAGCACCTCGCGCGAGCCGATCGCCGGCATCCCCACCCCGATCGCGCCACCCACGTTCGTCAGCCGCTGCGTACAGGGAATTCCCGCCTCCTCGAGCAGCGAGCAGAGCAGGTCTGCCAGGACCTCGTTCGGCACCACGTCCAGAACGACGAGCTCGTCCACGGGCGCAGTATGGCCTACAGGCGGCCGGCCTCGACGATCCTGCCGAGGAACTGGCGTGTCCGCGGCTCCTCCGGGTCGCCGAAGATCTTCTCGGGCGGCCCCTGCTCGAGGATCCGGCCCTCGTCGAGGAAGCACACCTTGTTGGCGATGTCTCGGGCGAACGTCATCTCGTGGGTCGCGATCAGCATCGTCATGCCGCCCTCGGCCAGCTCGCGGATCACGCTCAGCACCTCGGCGACGAGCTCCGGGTCGAGCGCGCTCGTGACCTCGTCGAGCAGCATCAGGTCGGGCTGCATCGCGAGCGCCCGCACGATCGCGACGCGCTGCTGCTGACCTCCCGAGAGCCGATCGGGAAACTCGTCGCGCTTGTCCGCGAGGCCGAAGCGCTCGAGAAGGGCGATCGCCTCGGCATTCGCCTCGGCGCCTGGCTTACCCAGCACCTTCCTGGGCGCGAGCGTCACGTTGCGCAGCACGCTCATGTGCGGGAAGAGGTTGTACGCCTGGAAGACGATCCCGATCCCACGCCGGACCCGGTTCACGTCGACGTCGCGACGGGTGATCTCCTCGCCGTGGAGCAGGATCCGGCCCGAGTTGACCGGCTCGAGGAGATTGACGCACCGAAGCAGCGTGGACTTCCCCGAGCCCGACGCCCCGATCAGGCAGAAGACCTCGTGCTCGCCGACGTCGAGGTCGACACCCTTGAGCACCTCGTGCTCGCCGAACGACTTGCGGACCGCTTCGAGCTGAAGAGCCCGGCCGTTCGAGCTCATCGTGCACCCCCGGCGAGCTGGCGCTTCCGCTCGCGCGCGACCAGCCAGTCGGTCAGGCGCGCGAGCGGGATCGTCAGGAGGACGAACAGGAGCGCGGCGCACATGTACGGCGTGTAGTTGAACGTCGCGGCGACATCGATCTGCGACTGGCGAAACGCCTCGACCGGCCCGAGGAACGCAACGAGCGCCGTGTCCTTCGTCAAGCCGATGAAGTCGTTGAGCAGCGGCGGGATCACCCGCCGCACGGCCTGCGGGACGATGACGTACCGCAGCGTCTTCAGGCGCGAAAGGCCGAGCGACCGGGCGGCCGCCTCCTGGCTCGTGTGAACCGACTCGATCCCGGCGCGGTAGACCTCGGCCACGTACGCGGAGTAGACGAGCACGAGCGCGAGCGTGCCCCAGAACAGCGGCGTCGCCCACTCGAGCCACGAGAGCTGCAACGCTGGAGCACCGAACCCGAGGATGTAGACCACGAGAATCGTCGGCACTCCGCGAAAGAAGTCCGTGTAGGCGATCGCCAGACCGCGGATCGGGAAGAACACCGGCCCCGGGAGCCCGCGCAGGACCGCGATCAGAAGAGCGAAGACGAGGATGAACACCTCCGCGGTCAGGAAGATCCGGATGTTGAGCAGGAAGGCATGCGCGATCTCCGGCAGGGAGTCGAAGAAGATCTTGCGGTTGAAGAACGAGGCCTTGACGGCCGGCCAGCCGGGCGAGGTGACGATGAGCGCAACGAGGATTCCGGCGAACACGAGCGTGCTCGCGAGTGCGATCCAGACGCTCCGCTGTCCTCCTCCGGAGCCCTTCAGGTCACCGAGGATCCTCGAGCCGCGGCCGGGATCCGCGTCGGTGGTCACCCGCTGAGCGCTACTTCAGGACGGGGGCGCCCGCGTTCGAGATCCACTTGTTCTGCAACTGCGTGAGCGTGCCGTTGTCCTTCAGCGTCGCCAGCGCCTGGTTCACGCACTTCACGAGGCTGTTGCCTTTGGCGAACACGGCCCCGAAGTGGTCGCCGCTGCCGAGCGCCGGGAACCGCCCCACGACGACGCTGTTCGGCACCTCCTCGGCTCCCGTGATAATGAATGCCGTCGGCAGGTCGACGACGATCCCGTCGATGCCGCCGGTCTTCAGGCCGGAGTTGACGTCGTTCGAGTTGTTGTAGACCGCGGGCTGCTTGTCCGGCTTGATGTGCTTGACGATGTAGTCGTAGCTCGTGGTTCCGATCTGCGCGCCGAGCTTGTAGGGCTTCAGGTCGGCGATCGTCTTCGCCTTCGTGATCGGCGTTCCCTTGATCGCGACCAGCGCCTGATTCGTGTTGTAGTACGAGTTGCTGAAGCTGACGCTCTTGGCGCGCTGCGGCGTGACGGAGACCTGGTTCACGTCGAAGTCGTAGTTCCTCGGGCCCGGCTTGAACAGCTGGTCGAAGGACGCGACGACCCACTTGACCTGGCTCGGCGTAAACCCCAGCTGCTTGACGATCGCGTAGGCAACCGCGCTCTCGTAGCCCTTCTGCGTCGACGGGTCGTTGAACTTCCAGGTCGAGCCCTTGGGAGTGCCGCCGCCGAACCAGGGTGGGTAGGCCGGGTTGTCCGTCGCAAGCGTGAGCTGGCCCTTCTTGACGAGGTTGAGCTGACTCTTCACGCACGAGGCGGCAGCAGCCGTGGAGGTCGAGGAGGCGCTCGAGCTGCTCGACCCGCCGCAGCCCGCGGCAACGACCGCGAGCAGGGCCACGAGGGTCGCCACAGGGAGCCATCGCAGAGGTCGCGGCCGCATCAGGCGTGAGGCTAACACTATGCCGCGACCCCGGAGAACCCGGGAATCACGTCGCTCCCGTAGACGGCGAGCGTCTCGTCCGCCTTCTCGGTCATCAGGTAGATGTCGAACTGGTCGACCCCGATCGACTCGAGCTCCCGCAGCTTCTCCGTGATCTGCTCGGTGCTGCCGAGCACGCAGAAGCGGTCGCAGATCTCGTCGGTGACGAACTCGCCGTGCGCCGCGCCCACGCGGCTGTGGTCTGCGTAGTCGTAGAACTTCCGCGCCTTGACGTAGTCGGTCAGCGCGCTCGGGATCTCGTCCGAGTTCTCGCCGTAGCGCTCGATCAGGTCCATGACGTGATTCGAGACCATCGCCGGGAACCAGCGCACCTGGTCGCGCGCCTCCTGGAGGTTTTCCGAGACGTGGCTCGGGGCGCAGACGATGCACTGCAGCGCGGCCGGGTCACGTCCCGCCTCCTCGGCTGCCTTTCGGGCCGTGTCCATGATCCACTGGATGATCTGCGGGTCGGCGAGCTGGATGATCACACCGTCCCCTACGCGACCGGCCACGCCGAGCGCGCGCGGCCCGTAGCCGGCGACGTGCATCGGGATCTCGGGCAGGTCCTTGCGGACCCACTTCAGCTCGAGCTCCTTGCCGTTCCACTCGACCGCGCGGCCGTTCATCAGATCCTTGATCATCACCAGGCGCCGCTCGAACTCGTCCACCTTGACCGGCTTGAGGCCGACGACGCGGCGCGACGAGTCGCCGCGGCCGATGCCCATCACCATTCGGCCGTTCGTGATGTCGTGCGTGGTCGCGTACCAGCTCGCCGTGATCGTCGGGTCGCGGATGCCGGGGTTCGTCACGCAGTGGCCGAGCTTGATCGCGTCGGTCTGCACGCCCGCGACCGCGAGCAGCGCATAGCTCTCCTGCCAGAGGATGTGCGAGTCGTAGGTCCAGCCGTACTCGAAGCCGAGGCTCTCGCCCCGCTGCAGCAGCTCGACGAGTCGCGTGTACGGCGGGTCCGGCAGGACGGTGACTCCGAAGCTCAGCATCTGCGCCTCCCGGTCGTGGGCGACGTGAGCATAACGCCCGCTCCTCGGCCGCACTCTCGACGCGCGAACCTTCGACTTAGTAACAGACTGTTACTTGGAGGGATGGCTCGCTAGCCGACGGCGACGCGGGCGATCGCCTTGTCGGCCAGGCGGTCGAGGGCCTGGACGGAGAGCTCGAGGTGCTCTTCCTTCGTGTCCTCGAGCTTGGTGTGCGAGAGCCCGCGCAGGCTCTGGACGAACAGCATCACGGTCGGGACTCCGGCGC
Organism: Gaiellaceae bacterium; assembly: GCA_035518635.1. Classification (GTDB taxonomy): domain Bacteria; phylum Actinomycetota; class Thermoleophilia; order Gaiellales; family Gaiellaceae; genus AC-32. Next base: position 2,866 of record DATIXI010000049.1, on the reverse strand, counting down.
GCGAGACCTCAGCGGCGTCGTGGAGGGGCCCGCTCGGGAGATGGTGGGAGCGGCCCGCGACCTCGCTCACGGCCTCGTCGGCGAGCCCGATCAGCGCCTCGTCGAAGAGGGTCGGCTCGATGTTCCAGATTCGCTCCCAGGCGACCTCGATGTCCTCCTCCTCGGCGAAGCGCTGCGACGCTGCCTTCGCCTCCTCCAGCATTCCGGCCAGCGTCGCCGCGTCGAGATGCCGCTGGTCGAGCAGGCACTCCGCCGTCTCGACGACGGAGGTCACGATCCCCGGCCTGGTGACGACACCGCCGACCGTGCAGACGGCGCCCCCGCCCGTCCGCTTTGCGATCTCCCGGATCTCGAGCTCGAGCTTCGCCGCGCCGGCCAGCGCGTCGCGGCGCTTGTCCATCGGCGTCGAGCCCGCGTGGGCGGCCTGGCCCGTGAACGTGACGAGGTTGCGCTCGACCCCGAACGTGCCGAGCACCACGCCGAGCGGCAGCTCCAACGACTCCAGGACGGGCCCCTGCTCGATGTGCAGCTCGAGATAGACGGCCGCACTCTCGAGCTGGCGCCGCGACTCGAGCGCGCGGTCGAGCTCGACACCGTGCGCGCCGATCGCGTCCGGCAGCGAGACCCCGTCCGCATCACGGCGCTCGCGCAGATCGTCCTGGTCGGCCATCGAGCCGGCCGCGGCGGACGAGCCGAACAGCGACCGGCCAAAGCGCGCGCCCTCCTCGTCGGCCCAGTTGACGAGGCGCACGGTCGCCGCCGGCTCGCCGTCCTCGGCCAGCCGCCGAACGACCTCAACACCCGCGACGACGTTCAGCGCCCCGTCGAGCCAGCCGCCGTTCGGGACCGAGTCGATGTGCCCGCCGATCAGCACCGCCCGGTTGCTGGCGCCACGAAGCGTCCACCACTGGTTCCCGGCCTCGTCCACCTCGTACTCGAGCGGGAGGCCGTCGAGCTTCTCGATCAGCCACACGCGCGCCTGCTCCCAGGTGTCCGTCCAGGCCACCCGCTGCGCGCCGTCGGCGTTGCCCGTCAGCTCGCGCAGCTCCTTCAGCTCGGCGACCGTTCGGCTCGGTGACAGGGGCACCTCGCGAGCATAAACTCGACCGCGAGCCAAGGAGGTCGCCATGTCCGTACTGATCAAGAACGGCCGGATCGTCACCGCGGCCGACGACTACGTCGCCGACATCTACGTCGAGGACGAGACCGTGACGCTGATCGGCGAGTCGCTCGACCACGTAGCCGACAAGGTGATCGACGCCTCCGGCAAGTACGTGCTCCCGGGCTGCGTCGACCCGCACACGCACCTGGACATGCCGTTCGGCGGGACCGTGACGGTCGACGACGTCGAGTCGGGCCAGACCGCCGCCGCGTTCGGCGGGACGACCTGCCACGTCGACTTCATCATCCAGCCGCAGGGCGCGACGTTCGGCGCCGCGCTGGAGGAATGGCGCTCCAAGGCCAACGGGAAGCAGGTGATCGACATGGGCTACCACATGGCGGTCACCGACCTGGACGAGGGTGGCACGCTCGAGGAGCTCGCGTCGCTGCCGGACGAGGGCATCACGTCCTACAAGCTCTTCATGGCCTACAAGGGCGCGCTCATGGTCAGTGACGAGACGCTGTTCAAGACCATGGAGGTCGCGGCCGAGACCGGCGCGCTCGTGATGGTGCACGCGGAGAACGGCGACGCGATCGACGTGCTCGTGAAGAAGGCGCTGGCCGAGGGCAACACGGCGCCGCACTTCCACGCACTCACGCGCCCGCCCGAAACCGAGGGCGAGGCCACGAACCGCGCTATCCAGCTCGCGCGCGTGGCCGGCTGCCCGCTCTACGTCGTCCACGTCTCCTGCCAGGAGGCCGTCGAGCCGATCGCGCTCGCGCGCGAGAAGGGCTGGGACGTCTGGGGCGAGACGTGCACCCAGTACTTCTTCGTCGACTACACGTTCCTCGAGCGGCCGAACTTCGAGGGCGCGAAGTACGTCTACACGCCACCGCCGCGCGACAAGGCGAACCAGGACGTGCTCTGGAACGCGGTCCGCACGGACATCCTCTCCGCGATCTCGACCGACCACTGCGCGTTCCTCTGGGACGGGCAGAAGACGCTCGGCAAGGACGACTTCTCGAAGATCCCGAACGGCGGCCCGGGCCTCGAGGACCGGCTGAAGATGATCCACCACTTCGGCGTCAACGAGGGCCGCATCACGCTGAACCGGATGGTCGAGCTGCTCGCGACGAACCCGGCGAAGCTGTTCGGGCTGTATCCGAGGAAGGGCACGGTCGCTGTCGGCTCCGACGCCGACCTCGTCGTCTTCGACCCGAGGCGCGAGGTGACGATCTCGGCGAAGACGCACCACTCGAAGTCGGACTACAGCCTCTACGAGGGGACGAGGGTCACGGGCGCGCCGGACGTCGTCCTCCTGCGCGGCAATGTCCTCGTCGAGAACGACGAGCTCGTCGCGTCGCCGGGAGTCGGGCAGTTCGTGAAGCGCGCGAGGTTCGGCGAGGAGCTGGCGTCGAACCGGAGTGCGGTCGCAGCGGACTAGACCTGCAATCCGTCGGCGCCGCTCCGGCGTATACCCGGCATGCCCAGGTTGCTGATGCTCGTTCTGCTTGCGCTCCCGCTCGTGCTGTTCCTCGCCGCCTGCGGCGGCAAGGGCTCCGGGTACTAGCACCGGTCACGACGACGGGCTGGACACGAGCTTGGCGTGGAAATGCGCCGACTTCACCTCGTCGAGGATCGACTTCCCGACACCGGCGGACGGCACACCGGTCTCCACCACACGGAACGAGGCACAGCCAAGCTGTTCGATCTTTGCCTGCACGAACCCGTCGTCGCGGAGCCGCGTGAGAAGCACCTGCGCAG
>DATIXI010000048.1:0-82145 GCA_035518635.1 Gaiellaceae bacterium | reverse complement strand
ATGCGCGGCTCCGACCCGGACGCGTCCGTCTACTACTTGGCCGCGATGCTCGAAGGCGGCGAGGACGCCCGCTTCATCGCGCGGCGGATGATCATCCTGGCCTCGGAGGACATCGGCAACGCCGACCCGCGTGCGCTGCTCGTGGCCGTGGCCGCGGCGCAGGCAGTCGAACACGTGGGCCTTCCCGAGGCGCGGCTCAACTTGGCACAGGCTGCGATCTACCTCGCGCTCGCTCCGAAGTCGAACGCGTCCTACGTCGCGCTCGAGGAAGCCACGGCCGACGCGAGGGAGCACGGCCACGCGCGGCCGCCGGACGCACTGCGGAGCGCGAGCTATCGCGGGGCGCGACAGCTCGGGCGCGGAGCGGGTTACATTTACCCGCACGACGATCCGCGCGGGTTCGAGGCTCAGCACCTGCCGGACGAACTACGAGGACGGACCTACTACCGACCGTCAGGGTCAGGTGAGGAGGAAGCGCACGATGGCAATTGAGCGGCATGCCCACGCGACGTGGGAGGGCGACCTCCTCAGCGGCTCGGGCCGGTTCGACACCGGCAGCGGCGCGATCACCGGTCAGCAGGTGACGTTCGCGTCCCGGTTCGAGGAGTCGGGCGGCAAGACCAGCCCCGAGGAGCTAATCGCGGCCGCCCACGCGACCTGCGTGTCGATGGCGCTGGCCAACGGGCTCGCCCAGGCCGGCCATCCGCCGACCCGGCTCGAGGCAGACGCGGTCTGCTCACTCGACCAGACCGACGCGGGGCCCCGCATCACGTCGATGCGTCTCACCCTGCGCGGGGAGGTGGAGGGAATCGACGAGGCGACGTTCCTCGCCGCGGCCGAGGAGGCGAAGAAGGGCTGCCCGGTCTCGAACGCGCTCGGCGGCGTCGAGATCGAGCTCCACGCGGCGCTCGAGAGCTAGCGGCTCGCCTTGCCCCCGTTTAAGGCGCGCCCAGCCTCCTCCCCGCTGCGAGCGTAACGAGGAAAGACGCACACGGGTGTGACGGAAATGCCCCAAGAGCGTGCGTTCTCGGCGAGCCGTCAGTCCGAGCCGCGCTCGATCCTTCGGGCGACAAACGCACCGAAGCTGCCGCCCATCTTCCGGTAGCCGGCGGCCGCCCGCTCCACGTCGTACTCGGTCCGCCGGAACTCGAGCTCACCGGGCTCTCTGCTGACGGCCCAGGCCGAGCGTCGATCCCCGTCGAGCGGCATCCCGACACTGCCGGGGTTGACGAGCGTCGTCCCCTCTGGCGCCGGGCGCCGGAACTGCTGGTGGCTGTGGCCGAAGACGACGACCCGGTCACGCTCTCCCGCGAGTAGCCTGAGCTCCTTCTCGTCCGACTGCGGCTCGGGTGCGAAGCTCTCGACGTCGGAGAGCGGCGAGCCGTGCACGAAGAGCACCCCGCCCAGCTCGGCCCGCTCGGGCAACGCGTAGAGCCAGTCGACCTCCTCCTCGGGAAGGTCGCCGCGAAAGATCGCGTAGCTCTCCATGACCTCGGGACGATCCATCGGCGGCTCCCGCAGCCAACGCTCCCCGTTCCCGCGGATCCAGGTCGCGTCGTCCAGCGCCCTCAGCAGGCCCAGCGTCTCGAGCGGCCACGGGCTGGGAGTTCCGTAGTCGCCGCCGAGAAGCCACCGGTCGACCCCCGCGTCCTCGGCCTCCGTGAGCACAGCCTCGAGCGCCGGCACGTTGCCGTGGATGTCGTAGAGGACTCCGAGCACGGCGGGGTAGTCTCACCGACGTGAAGATCGTCTGCCTCGTCAAGCAGGTGCCTCGTGGCGATGCAATTCGCTTCGACGAGGAGACGAAGTCGCTCGTACGAGAGGGCGTCCCGCTCGAGCTGAACCGCCTCGACGCCTACGCCGTGGCACACGCGGCCCGGCTCCGCGACCACCACGGCGGCGAGGTGATCGCAATGACGATGGGCCCGCCGCCGGCCGAGGCGGCCCTGCGCGAGGCCCTGGCGCTCGGCGCGGACCGCTGCATCCACTTGTCCGACCGCCTGTTCGCGCTCGCCGACGCGCTCGGAACGTCGCGAGCGCTCGCGCTGGCGCTTCGCAAGGAAGGCGCGGATCTCGTCCTCTGCGGTCGGAAGACACTCGACTCGGAGACGTGGCAGGTACCGGCGGAGGTCGCGGCCTTCCTCGACCTTCCCCAGGTGACAAGCGTGCTCTCGCTCGAGGCGAGCGAGGGAACGCTCCGCGCGCGGAGGCTCGGCGACGAGGGCGAAGAGGTGTACGAGCTGGGCCTGCCAGCGGTCTGCTCCGTCGCCGCGCCGCCCGACGGCGCGCAGGTCGACGTCGAGCCGGTCGAAAGCGCCGAGAGCCGGATCGCCGTGTGGGCTGCTTCCGACCTCGCGGCCGACGCGAAGCCGAACGACAAGCGCTTCGGCCAGACCGGGTCGCCGACGCGCGTTCTCGCCGTCCGCGATGTCTCGCCCGAGCGCGCGGGTTGGAGCTTCAACGACCCGGCCGAGGCGGCCGAGCGTGTCCGGGCGCTGCTCGCCGAGCGCGCGCGGCCCGCCTCCGCCTGGGAGAAACCCGACCGACTCGGTGAGAAGCCGGGCCGCACGTACGACTGCTGGTCGCTGGTCGAGCTCGTGGACGGACGGCCCGCACGAATCTCGCTCGAGCTCCTGGCCAAGGGCCGCGAGCTCGCAGGCAAGCTCGGCGGAGCGAACGTCGCACTCGTCCTCGGGCACAACCTGGACGCCGCCGCCCGCGAGGCGGGCCGGCACGGCGCGGAGGCAGTCGTCACGGTCGACGACCCTCGGCTGGCGGAGTACGAGCCTTCCCTCTGGGCGAGCGCGCTTCGTCGGGTGCTCGAGCTCGAGCGTCCCCATGCGCTCCTGATCCCCGCGACAAGCCGGGGGCGCGACTTCGGCCCTCGCGCAGCAGGCGCCCTCGAGCTCGGAATGACTGGCGACTGCGTCGACCTCGGGATCGACCGCGCGGGCCGGCTGATCCAGTTCAAGCCCGCGTACGGGGGCAACATCGTGTCCGTGATCATGGGCGCGACAACGCCCCAGCTCGCGACCGTCAGGCCGCGGATGTTCGAGCCGCTCGAGCCTCGCGACGCGAATGTCGAGTTCCGGGTACTCGAGCTCGGCGACCTCCCCGAGCCAGGCTCGCGCCTGATCGAGCGGGACGCCTCGGAGCGCGGCTTCGAGCTCGACGAGGCCGACGTCGTGCTGGCTGCTGGAGTGAGCGTCGGGGGTTCGGGGATCGAGGGTCTCGAACGGCATGCCGCCGAGCTCGGGGCAGCGGTCGGCGGTGATCGGGCCGCGTGTGAGGCCGGCCTCGTGCCGCCGGGCCGCCAGCTCGGCCTGCTCGGGCGGGCAGTCGCCCCGCGTCTCTACGTCGCCGTCGAGACGGAGGCCGGTTACGAGCACGCGGCGGCATCGGTGAAGGCGGACGTGCTCGTTGCCCTGCGCAGCGAGGCGAGCGACGACCCGACGGACGTCTGCATAAGCGGGAACTGGCACGAGACGCTGCCGTCGTTCGTCGCCTCGCTCTCGGGCGCGCTCTGATGCAGCTGCACCTCAACGAGTGGGGAGATCGCGATGCTCCCCCGGTCATCTGCCTGCACGGAGTCTCCGCTCACGGTCGGCGCTTCCGCCGCCTTGCCGAAGATCGTCTCGCGGGCAACTTCCGTGTGCTCGCCCCCGACCTGCGCGGGCACGGGTACTCGGAGTTCGACCCGCCGTGGAGCATTGCCACGCACGTCGGCGACGTGCTCGAGACGGTAGAGAGCGCGGGTGTCGAGCAGGCGATGTGGATCGGGCACAGCTTCGGCGGCCGCCTCGTACTCGAGCTCTGCCAGGCTGCGCCGGAGCGCGTGAAGCGCGCGGTGCTCCTCGATCCGGCAATCCAGCTCCTGCCGCACGTCGGACGCGATTTCGCCGACGAGTCCGCCAAGGATCAGCGGTTCGACAGCGTCGAGGATGCGATCGAGGCGCGGCTCATGACTGCCACCCGGACGCCGCGGGAGTTCATGGAAGAGGAAGCGCGCGAGCATTTGGAGCCGTTCCCGGATGGGCTTCGTTGGCGGTACTCGCGTGCCGCAGTGGTCACCGCCTACGGCGAGCTCTGCACCGATCCACCGCCTCCCACCGTTCTGCCCGACCCTTCGCTGCTGGTGCACGCATCGGAGTTCGGGCTCGTGCGGGAGGACCAGCTCGCCGACTACGGCGAGCGTCTCGGCGACCGGCTCGAGATCGTCGCCGTGCCCGGCGGGCACGTCGTCTACTGGGACGCCTACGAGGAGACGGCCGATACGGTCGAGAAGTTCCTGAACCGCGTCAGAGCCGTTTCACACACGTAACGCTTCCGCGGCTACGCTCGTCAGCGGGGGAAGGACCACACGGGGGTCCCCCGGGGGCTCAAGCTCTTGGGCGGCGGAAATGTCACAAAATGCGCGCGCCCAGTGCGCTCGCGACCAGTTCCACCGCGAGCTTTGCGGTCTCGTTCTCACGGTCGAGGATCGGGTTCACCTCGACCACCTCGAGCGAGCCGGCCAGCCCCGACTCGGCCACGAGCTCCATCGCGAGGTGCGCCTCGCGGTACGAGAGCCCGCCCCGCACCGGAGTCCCGACGCCGGGCGCCACGTCGGGGTCGAGCACGTCCATGTCCAGGCTCACGTGAACGAACCCTTCGCCCGCCACGTGCTCCAGCGCCTCTCGCATGACGGACTCGACGCCGAGCCGGTCGAGGTCGCTCATCGTGTAGACGCGAGCATCCAGCGCGGCCAGGAGCTCACGCTCGGCTTCATCCAGCGAGCGGACGCCGACGAGCGCCACGCGTGCCGGGTCGACTGCGGGAAGCCTGAACGCGTCGCTCTCGAACTCAGAGCCCGCCTTCCCGAGGGCAACGGCCAGCGGCATCCCGTGGACGTTGCCGGTCGGCGAGGTCTCGGGGCGGTTCAGATCCCCGTGCGCGTCCAGCCAGAGCACGCCGCCGGCGCCCTTCACCCGCGCGAGGCCGCCGAGCGTGCCAAGCGCCACCGAGTGATCGCCGCCGAGGACGAGCGGCAGAAAGCCCTCGTCGACAGCGCGCGCGACGAGGTCGGCGATTCGCTCGCACGTCTCCTTGATCTGAAGCAGGAACCGGGCGCGCTCGTCGCCGACCGAGCTCGCCTCCGCGACCGCCGCCGTGACGTTGCCCCAGTCCTCGCAACGCCGACCGAGCTTCTCGATTCGCGCGTCGAGCCCCGCATACCGGATCGCCGACGGGCCCATGTCGACCCCGCGCCGGCCGGCGCCGAGGTCGAGCGCCGCACCGATGATGGCGACCGCCTGCGTGTCCACCTGCCCGCTCACGGGCCAAGGCTAACCCGCGCGCGACCTGGAACTGGGATGGCGAGGGCCGGAATCGAACCGGCGACACCACGGTTTTCAGCCGTGTGCTCTACCAACTGAGCTACCTCGCCGCGGCCGCCTAGTGTAGCCACGTCCGCAGCGAAAGAAGGACGTCCGGGCCGGTGCTACCGCGCCGCGAACGTCCTTGTGGAGCGGAGGCTAGACCGGCTCGCCCTTGCGGGCAAGGAGCGCCGTCCCGAGCCCCGCCCGAAAGTCCGCAAATTCCCCGAATCCGCGCGCCCTGAGCTCCTGTCGCAACCGCTCGGGTGGAACCCAGATCGGCGTCTGCGGGCCGGCCGAGAACGAGAGGACGATCGAGCCGCCGGCGGCGCTGACCCGCGCGAGCTCGTCGAAGAACGGGATCATGTTGGCCAGCGAGACGAGCTCGAACGAGCCGTCTTCGAACGGGAGCCGCGTCGCGTCGGCCGGCTGGAAGCGCACCCGACTCGCCAGCTCTGGCGGCGCGTTCTCCTTCGCCTGGGCGAGCATCTCTTCTGCGATGTCGACGCCGACGACATCGGCCTCCGGGAACCGCGCCGCGATGAGGAAGGCGGCCGCGCCCGTGCCGGTCCCGAGGTCGAGCACGCGGCGAGGAGGCTCGGGCAGCGCATCGAGAGCGCGCTCGAGCGGAGCGAGCGAGTCGGGCCGCCGCATGCCGTCCCACTGAGGAGCCATACGGTCGAATTGCGCTCGCAGCGGGCGGCGGAACAGCCGCCACAGCCGGGGCCGCGCGACCACGGCGTTGGTGGCGACGCGCGCGAAGCGCCGGCCCAGCGTCCGTTCTAGCTCGCGGAGGTTCACGGCGAGCGGAGGTGGATCCGCACCTCCTGACCGGGCGTGACTCCGAACAGCTCGGCCGCGTTGCCGCCCCGGATCGCGACGGCGACGTTCCGGTAGCTGTCCTCGTAGAGGATGATGTCGCCCGGCGCTGCATCCGCGAACGTGCGCGCGGCCACCGCGTAGTAGCGCTCGAGCGCCAGCTCCAGCTCGACCGTCACACCGGGAAGAACGTCCGCGTCTTCCAGCTGCCTTCGGGTCAGGTTGAGCCGCACGTTCCCGAACTGGTCGACGTAGAGCGCGGTCGCGTTGATGCGGCTCTGGCCGATCTCCGGCTCGGGCATATCGAGCTGGACGAGCGCCTGCGGGTCGACCGGCGGCCCCAGCTCCTCGAGAGCGACACCGCAAGCGAGATGGGCCGCGGCGGGAGCGAAGAGGTCGCGGCCGTGGAAGGTGCGAGAGACCGTGTCGAGCGCGTACTCCGGGTTCGCGAGCTCGTGGACAATCTCGACGCCGCCGAGCAGATCGGCGGCCGGGAGGATGAGGCCGTTGTCCGGACCGACCAGGATGCGCCCCTCGCCGGTGCGCAGCGCCAGTGCGCGCCGGTGCCCGCCGACACCCGGGTCGACGACCGCAAGGTGGACTCCTTCCGGCATGTACGGGAGCGTGTCGCGGAGCACGAGCGCGCCCTGGAGGACGTGCTGGGGCGGGATCCCGTGCGTGATGTCGATGATGTGCGCCTCGGGGGCGATCCGTTTCATCACGCCGTGGCAGGTCCCGACGAAGTCGTCCTGGAGCCCGAAGTCGGACAGGAACGTGATGAACACGGGGAGAGCCTAAAAGACGCCGGAATCGGCGACACGCGCTGCGCCCGCGACGGCGTCGATCAGGCCTTCCAGGTCGTGCCGCTCGGCCTCGGCGATCACGCGAATGCCGCACGCGCGTGCTTCGCGAGTGGTCTCCGGGCCGATCGAGACCGCGGGCAGGTCGAGCTCGAGCGCGGAGAACGCGTGGGCCGCCGACGCGGAAGCGAGGACGACGAGGTCGCCCTCCGGCGGCGCGGCCGGGTGGAGCTCACGCGTCCGGTAGAGGACGACGGTGTCGGCGCCGAGCGCCTCGGCCAGGTACGGCCGCGCATCCGCCGCGGCCGCGAACAAGACCCGGCCCGGCGATGCCGGGAGCTCGGCAACGAGCCCTTCCTGCGTGGAAACCTGCGGCACGAGGGCGGGCTCGATCCCGTTCTCCCGGAGCGCCGCCGCGGTACCCGGCCCGATCGCCGCGACCTGGGAAAGCTCGCCACGGCGGCGGCGCGCCAGCTCGCGGGCCCCGCGCGGGCTCGTGACGACGACCCAGTCGTAGCCCGAGACGTCGACCTCGTCGGGACCGATCGGCTCGAGCTCGAGCAGCGGGCAGAGCACGACCTCGAGTCCGAGCGCCGCGAGCCGGTCGGCGAGCGCCGGAGCCTGCTCCCGTGGCCGGGTGACGATCACGCGCAGGGGTCGAGAAGCGGGACCCATCCCTAACCCCCACCCACCCGGGGACTACTCACGGTAGCGGCCAAGGGCGCACGTGACTGTGGCGGATTCGCGCCGATTGTGTGATCAAAGGCCTCATCGGGAGCCGACCAGCGGAGCGAGCTCCGCGGCCAGCGCGGCCGGGTCCGCTCCGGTTCGCCGCTCGACCCAGCTGCCGTCCTCGGCCGCTACGAGGGCCGTCAGCGTCTCTCCATCGTGATGGGCCGCGACCGGAGCGAGGCAGCCGCCGCCCAGAGCGAAAACGCACGCGCGCTCGGCCTCCACCCGCCGCCGCGTCTCGCCATCGTCCGCCTCCATGACCACCGCCTCCTCGCCCACCCGCACCTGCAACGCCAGCGCTCCCTGGCCGGCCTCGGGAAGCATCTCCTCCGGCGAGAGCCGCCGGCCGATCTCGGCCCCCAGCCCGAGTCGGTCCAGCCCGCAGGCGGCGAGCACGACCGCGTCCAACCCCCGCTCGCCGCGCTTGCGCAGACGCGTCTCGACGTTTCCGCGCAGCGGCTCCACCGACAGCTCGGGCTCCAGCGCCAGCAGCTCCGCCCGCCGCCGCACCGACGCCGTGCCTACCCGCAGCCCGGGCCGGAGCTCGGAAGCCCCGCACAGCGCGTCGCGCGGGTCCTCCCGCGCCAGGTACGCACCAACAGCCAGCCCGTCGGCGTCCGACGACGTCATGTCCTTGGCCGAGTGGACGGCCACGTCGATCCGCCTCTCCAGCAGCGCCTCCTCGATCTCCTTGACGAACACCCCGCGGGAGCCGATCTCGCCGAACGGCTTCGAGCGGTCACGGTCGCCCGCGGTCGTGATGGGGACGAGCGCGATCTCGACTCCGTGGCGCCGCAGCTGCTCCGCCGCCAGCTCCGCCTGGATCAGCGCGAGCCGCGAGCCGCGCGAGCCGACCCGCAGCAGCACTAGACGCCGACTTCGTCGCGCTCGGCTGTCGGCTCGGGCTCGGCCTCGCGCTCGGCCCGCCGCCGCGCGAGCTCCGTCAGCTCGCCCGCGTCCCGCTCCAGCCGCGCGAGCTTCGCCGCGATGATCGCGACCCACACCAGCACGGCCACGAACACCACGAGATAGGCAGCCGCGACGTACTTCTCCGACGCGCTCACGAGACGACCACCTGACGCAAAGCCTGTCGACCGGTCAGCTCAGACGGCCGAACGGGCAAAGCCCGCCCGGCCTGAAGGAGACAACGCAAGCGTCGTCTCACGCCAGGAGCTCCCGCAGCTCGCGCAGGCGGTCGTCCAGCCGCTTCCCGGCCAGCTCGACGCGGTACATCGTCCCGGCCAGCGTCAGCAGCGCCGCCCACGAGACGCAGAACGCGAGGAACATCGAGCCCGACATCTGCGGCCCGTGCCGCGTGAACACCGTCGGATGGATGTAGTCGTTCGCCAGCCGGATCGAGAGCCAGCTGACCGGGATCAGGACGACCCCGAAGAGCGCGTAGACCGCGCACATGTTGGCGCGCGCCGGCCCCGGCTCCACCGAGTAGCGCAGCATGAAGTAGGCCGCGTAGAACAGGAACAGGATCAGGAACGTGACGAGTTGGTTCGAGCTCCACGTCCACCAGATCCCCCAGGAGACGCGCGCCCAGATCGACCCGGTCACGAGCGTGAGCGCACCGAAGATCACGCCCTGGTGGATCGCTGCGTAACTCTCGAGGTCGGCGCCGGGCGGCCGCTTCCAGAGGTGGAGGAACGCCTTCGCCGCGCCCCACGCGAAGCAGGCGTACGCCGTCAGGGCGATCGGGACGTGGATGTAGAAGATCTTCTGCGAGAGTCCCTGGTCGGCGTCGAGCGGCGCGTAGAAGAAGACGAGCGCCAGCGCCGTCGCCATCAGAACGGCGGCGGCGGCGGCAAGCGCCGGAAGCGGGATGTGGCGCAGCCGGGAGAGCACGAAACCGCCTGCAATGATGGCAGAACGGGCACGGTGCGCAGGCCGCTAGACTCGGCGCCGTGGCTGACCTTGGCCGCGCCGCAGTCATCGTCGCGTTCGGCCTCGCCCTCTACGCGGCGCTCGCCGGCGGGCTCGCCGCCTACCAGGGCCGGCGTCGCCTGCACGAGTCCGCCCGGAACGCTCTCGTCGGCGCGTTCGCCGCGACCGCGGTCGCCGCGCTCGTCCTGCTGAACGCGTTCAGGACGCGCGACCTCTCGTTCACCTACGTCGCCGAGCACTCGAGCCGGAAGCTGCCCTTCCCGTACTCCTTCAGCGCCTTCTGGGGCGGCCAGGAGGGATCACTCCTCCTCTGGCTGTTCGTCCTGACCGGGCTCGCCTCGGCCGCGGTGCTCGTCAACCGGACGCTGATCCGCCAGCTCCTCCCGTGGACCGTCCCCGTGCTCGGCGCGATCGCCTCGTTCTTCGCGTTCGTGCTCGCCTTCGTCGCCAGCCCGTTCGCGCGCCAGGTGGCCCCCGCGGACGGCTCGGGCCTCACACCGAGCCTGCAGAACCCGTACATGATGATCCACCCGCCGCTGCTCTACCTCGGCTACGTGGGGATGACGATCCCGTTCGCCTTCGCCGCGGGCGCGCTCCTCTCCGGCCGGGCGGACGAGCGCTGGATCGTCGCCACCCGCCGCTGGACGCTGCTCGCCTGGACTGCCCTCGGGATCGGGATCCTGCTCGGCGCCAAGTGGGCGTACGAGGAGGTCGGCTGGGGCGGCTACTACGCGTGGGACCCGGTCGAGAACGCGGCCCTCATGCCCTGGCTCGCGTCGACCGCGTTCCTGCACTCGGTGATGGTGCAGGAGAAGAAGAACATGCTCCGGGTCTGGAACGTCGTGCTCGTCTCGCTCGCGTTCTGCCTCTCGATCTTCGGGACGTTCCTCACCCGCAGCGGCGTCCTCAGCTCGATCCACAGCTTTGCGCAGTCGTCGATCGGGCCCTGGTTCCTCGCGTTCATCGTCGCGGCTGCACTCTTCTCGACCGCGCTCATCTTCTGGCGCCTGCCTCTGTTGCGGACGCGGACCCGGCTCGAGTCGCTCGTCTCGCGCGAGGCGGCGTTCCTCTACAACAACCTGCTGCTCGTCGCGCTCACGCTGACCGTGCTCTGGGGCGTCGTCTTCCCGCTCCTCTCCGAGGCCGTGCGCGGCGAGCCGATCACCGTCGGCCAGCCGTACTTCGACTTCTTCCTGCGCGTCTTCGGGCTGCCCCTCCTCCTGCTGATGGGGATCGGGCCGCTGGTCGCGTGGCGGCGGAGCTCCCTGCGCGCACTCGGCGCGAGCCTCGTCTGGCCGGCGGTGGTGGCCCTCGTGGCCGGCGCGGTGCTGGTCGCGCTCGGCGCGGGCTCGAGCCCGCCGGGCCTGGTCGCGTACACGTTCTCGGTCTTCGTGCTCGCCGCGATCGTGCTCGAGTTCGCGCGCGGGACGAGGGCACGCAAGGCGCTCGGCGAGCGCACCTGGCTCGGCGCGTTCTCCTCGCTCGTCGGCCGCAACCGCCGCCGCTACGGCGGCTACATCGTCCACGCGGCGATCGTCATGCTCGCAATCGGAATCGCCGGCGGGGCGTACGGCGCGACGAAGGTTCAGCACCTCCGGCCCGGCCAGTCGATGACGATCCGCGGCTACACGCTCCACTACCTCCGGTCGCAGGTGACGCGCGGTCCGAACGATCTGGAGGAGCGCGCGCGGATCGCGGTCACGCGCGGCGGCGGCGGCGTGGGAACACTCCTGGCCGGCAAGAACAGCTATCCGGCCGAGCAGCAGGTCTCGAACGAGGTCTCGATCCACACCGACTGGCTGCGCGCGCAGGACCTCTTCGTGATCGGAGACCAGTTCAACAAGGACGGCTCCGTCGTCCTCAAGGTGCTCGTCAACCCGCTCGTCCCGCTCGTCTGGCTCGCGGGGCTCGTCTTCCTGCTCGGCTCGCTGATCGCGATGTGGCCGGACGCGCGCGAGCAGCGGCGCCTCGCGCGACGCGCGGAACCGGTCGCAGCCACGACGTGACGCGGCTGCCGCACACGGACGGCGGCACGTTCATCACCGACGGTGGGATGGAGACGACGCTGATCTTCCGCGACGGCCTCGAGCTGCCCGAGTTCGCGTCCTTCGTGCTGCTCGACGACCCGGCCGGGACGGAGGCGCTCCTGAGCTACTACGAGCCCTATCTCGAGATCGCGCGGGAGCGGGGCGTCGCGATCCTCCTCGACGCCCCTACCTGGCGCGCGAGCCGGGACTGGGGGAGGCGGCTCGGCTACTCGCCGGAGGCGCTCGCGGACGTGAACCGCCGCGCGGTCGCGCTGCTCGAGAGCCTGCGCGAGTCGACCGGCGGCGAGCCCGAGATCGTGATCAGCGGCTGCATCGGCCCGCGCGGGGACGCCTACCGCGCCGACGCCACGATGACCGCGGAGGAGGCGGAGCGCTACCACTCGGAGCAGGCCGAGACGCTCGCCGGCACCTCGGCCGACCTGGTCAGCGCGCTGACGCTCACCTACGCGAACGAGGCGGTCGGGATCGCGCGTGCCGTGGGCAGGACGGGGCTCCCGGTCGCGATCTCGTTCACGGTCGAGACCGACGGGCGGCTGCCGAGCGGTCAGACGCTCGGCGAGGCGATCGAGCAGGTCGACGCGGAGACCGGCCGGGCGGTCGCGTACTTCATGGTCAACTGTGCCCACCCGTCGCACCTCTCGCCCGCGCTCGAGGCCGCGCCCTGGGTCGACCGGGTGCGTGGGCTGCGCGCGAACGCGTCGACGAAGAGCCACGCCGAGCTCGACGAGGCGGAGGAGCTGGACGAGGGCGATCCCGCGGAGCTGGCGTCCGCCTACCGCGAGCTGCGCACGCGGCTGCCGAACCTGAACGTGGTCGGCGGCTGCTGCGGCACCGACCACCGGCACGTGGACGCGATCAGCGCCGTCTTCACTCGGTGACGACGTACTCGAACGAGGCCCAGGCCAGCAGCGCGAAGATCGCGTCGTAGAGGGCAAGGAACGCGAGGTATCGGCCGGGATGGTCGGCGACGCTCGCGCCGACGCCGCCGATCACGATCGGCAAGGCGAGCGGCAGGAAGAGGAGCGGCAGCAGCAGCTCCCGGGCTCGGCCGGCGGCGGCCATCGCCGAGAGCAGCACCCCGACCGCGCAGATCCCGAGGTCGGCGAGCACGACCCCGGCGACGGTCGCCCAGCCGACCGGAGTGAAAAAGAGCGCGAACGCGACCAGCGCGACGATCTCCGCCAGGGCCAGGAAGACGAGCGTCGCGATCCCCTTCGCCAGCCAGATCGCGCTCCGGTCGCAGGGCGCGAGCACGAGCCCGTCGAGCAGGCCCTGCTCGCGCTCCGCGGCAAACGCGCGGCCGAGACCGAGGAGCGCCGTGAAGATGATCGCCACCCAGAGGAGCCCGAACTCCGCCAGCCGCGACGATCCGGACGGAAGCGCGAAGTGGAAGACGGCCAGCACCGAGAGGACGAAGAGGAGCATCGCGGGCAGCGTGTCCCGCGCCCGCAGCTCCAGGCGCAGGTCCTTTCGCGCGAGCACTGCCGTGTCCCCGAAGTAGCGAGTCATGCCAGAGCGAGCCTCCCGCTCGTGAGCGGCGCGATCCGGTCGGGGTCGTGCGTGGCAACGAGCAGCGTCCGCCGCTCGCGCATCCCGGCCAGCTCGCGATCGAGGATCGCTGCCCCGTCGTCGTCGAGCCCTGCAAACGGCTCGTCGAGGATCAGCAGGTCGGGCTTGTGCAGGAGCGACCGGCAGAGCGCGATCCGCTGGACTTGGCCGCGCGAGAGCGTCGAGGCACGCTCGCGGCGCGACTCCCAGAGCCCGAAGCGCTCCAGCAGCATCCCGATCCGCTCGCGCCGCTCCGGCACGCGGTAGAGCCGACCGTAGAGTTCGAGGTTCTCGAGCACGGTCAGCTCGCGGTAGAGGAGCGGCTCGTGCCCGGCGAAGCCGATTCGGCTGCGGTCGGGCTCGACCTCGAGCGTCCCGGCCGTGGGAAGCGCGAGCCCCGCGCAGAGCCGGAGCAGGGTCGTCTTGCCCGAGCCGTTCGGGCCGGTCACGACGAGAAAGCCGCCGCGCTGCAGCTCGAAGTCGAGGCCGCGCAGCACACGCTTGAGCCCGTACCGCTTCTCGAGGCCGGCCGCGCGGATCACACGAGCACGTCCGCGAGCACGAACGCAAGGAACGCGAGCGAGATGACCCCGTTCATGGTGAAGAACGCGGTGTCGAGTCGCCGCAGGTTGCCCGGGCTGACGAGCGAGTGCTCGTAGGCGAGCAGCGCCGCGACCACGGTCACGCCGAGCCAGTAGAACGCGTTCACATCGAGGCCGAAGCCGACCGCGATCAGCAGCTCGACCGTCCCGAGGTGGAAGATCCGCGCGCCCCAGAACGCGCCGTTCTCGCCGAAGCGCGTCGCGACCGAGTGCAGCTCCTGTGTGCGGTCGACCTCGAGGTCGAGCAGCGAGTAGAAGAGGTCGAAGCCGGCAACCCAGAGCGCGACCGCGCCCCCGAGCGCCCACGCCTCCCAGGGGATTGTCCCGGTGATCGCCGCCCAGGCCCCGATGGGGGCGAGCCCATCGACCGCGCCCAGCCAGAGGTGGCACAGCCAGGTCCAGCGCTTCAGGTACGGGTAGATCACGAACGCGGCGACCGGGATCGGCCACAGCTTCTGGACGAGCGAGCTCAGCTGGTAGACGGCGACGAGAAAGACGGCGAGCGAGACGAGGCAGAAGACGACCACCTGCGCGTAGGAGAGGAGCCCGGACGGCAGCTCGCGTCCCGCCGTGCGCGGGTTGCGCGCGTCGAGGCGCGCGTCGATCAGCCGGTTGAGCCCCATCGCGAGCGAGCGGGCCCCGACCATCGCGACCGTGATCCAGAGCAGGTCGTGTGCGCTCGGCACGCCGTTCACCGCGAGCAGCGCGCCGACGTAGGCGAACGGCAGCGCGAAGATCGTGTGCTCGAACTTGACGAGCGCGAAGAAACGCGATGGGTAGACCAACACGCTCACAATTGCCGAGTGTGACGGACATGGTGTCGACCGGTCATTTCAGACGGACGCACGAGCAAAGCCCATGCGTCCTTCCGGCGGCGTCGCAAGCGCCGCCTCATGTCTGGCGATGGACCGTGGGCTCGTCGGCGAGCAGCGAGAGCGCGTGCTCGAGCGCGGGGCGCAGCACCTCGAAGCCGTCGCGGCAGCCCCCCGGCGAGCCCGGGAGGTTGACGACGAGGGCGCTGCCCCTCACGCCGGCGACCCCGCGTGAGAGCAGCGCGTGCGGCGTCTTCGCGATCGAGTCGGCCCGGATCGCCTCCGCGATCCCGGGCGCCTGCCGCTCCAGCACCTCAAGCGTGGCCTCGGGCGTTATGTCGCGAGGGCCGAGCCCGGTGCCGCCCGTCGTCAGCACGAGCGCCGCCTCCTCGGCGAGCTCGGCGATCGCCTCGGCGACCGCGTCGCGCTCGTCGGGCACGACCCGGCGCTCGACCTCGTAGCCCTCGGCGGCCAGCAGCCCGGCGAGCAGGTCGCCGCTCGTGTCCTCG
Organism: Gaiellaceae bacterium; assembly: GCA_035518635.1. Lineage (GTDB taxonomy): Bacteria > Actinomycetota > Thermoleophilia > Gaiellales > Gaiellaceae > AC-32. The sequence goes on along the minus strand of DATIXI010000048.1, from coordinate 67,031 downwards.
CGCGTCCCCTCCGAGACCCCGTCCGAGACCGTGACGACCGCCGTCTTCACTCCTTCACCTTCTCGAGCAGCCGGATCTCTCCGATCTCCATCGCGGAGTCGACCCCCTTGGCCATGTCGTAGACGGTGAGCGCCGCGACCGAGGCCGCGACGAGCGCCTCCATCTCGACGCCGGTCTGCGCGGTCGTCTCGGCCGACGCCACGATCTCGACCGAGCTCTCGCCGACCTCGAGCTCCACGCCCACGTGCGTGAGCGGAAGCGGGTGGCAGAGCGGGATCAGCTCGCTCGTGCGCTTGGCGGCCATGATCCCCGCGAGCCTGGCCGCGGCGAGCGCGTCGCCCTTCGGCAGTGCGGCGAGCCGCGTCGCAGTCTCCGGCGCCATCCGCACCACTGCGGACGCCCGGGCGCGGCGCCGCGAGACCGGCTTGCCGCCGACGTCGACCATCCGCACGGCACCGGCCTCGTCCACGTGCGAGAGCTCCTTCATCGGCCCGAAAGGTATCGCCGCCCGAGCGCAAGCAGGCCCCTGCGATAGCGCCACGCGGCCTGCACCTTCCGCGCGAGCCCCTCGCGGTAGAGCACGCTCGCCATCCCCCGGAAGCCGTACAGCTGCCCCTCGTCGTAGGGGTACCACCACGGGACCGGCCTCCGCCCCGGGTCGAGGTCGGCGAACTTGACCCGCGAGAGCTCGTAGAGGCCGTGCTTCGAGTGCGTGCGCCCGAAGCCCGACTCCTTCGTCCCGCCCCACGACGCCTGCCCCACTCCGTACGAGTACGAGACGTCGTTCGTCCAGACCAGGCCTGCGTCGAGCCGCCGGGCAATCCGCTGCGCGCGGTCGAGGTCGCGCGTCCAGACGCTCGCGCCGAGCCCGAAGCTCGAGCCGTTCGCGAGCCGCACCGCCTCGTCCTCGTCGCCGAACGGCGCGACCGTGACGACCGGCCCGAAGACCTCCTCGTGCTGGATCCGGGCCTCCCGCTCGACGCCGGTCAGGATCGTCGGCTCGTAGAACCAGCCGGGCAGGCCGACCTCGGGCCGCGCACCGCCCGTCCGAACCTCGCTCCCGCGGCCGACCGCGTCCTCGACCAGCTCCTCGACGTGGGCGCGCTGCTCCTCGGCGATCAGCGGGCCGAGATCGGTCTCGAGCTCCTCGCCGCGCCCGATCCGGAGCGCGCGAGCACGCCGCGCCAGCTCCTCCACAAACGCCTCCTGCAGCGGCCGCGCGACGTAGACGCGCTCGACGCCCGAGCACACCTGGCCGCAGTTGGAGAAGCTTCCCCACAGAGCGCCGGCGACCGCGCGGTCGAGGTCGGCGTCCTCGAAGACGAGCAGCGGGTCCTTGCCGCCGAGCTCGAGCGTGACGGGCCGCAACCGCTCGCCCGCGAGCGAGGCGACCCGACGGCCGGTGTCGCCCGAGCCCGTGAAGACGACCTTCGCCGTCCCGGGTGCGCGCACGAGCGCCTCGCCCACCTCGGGCCCGCCCTGCATGACCTGGACGAGCCGCTTCGGAGCTCCGGCCTCCCGGAAGACCCGCTGCACCCACGCGCCCGAGAGCGGCGTCACCTCCGACGGCTTGACGACGACCGCGTTCCCCGCCGCGACCGCGAAGACCGCCTGCGTGAAGGCGATCCCGAAGGGGAAGTTCCACGGCGAGATCACTGCGATCACGCCGAGAGGCTCGTAGAAGAGGCTGCCGCGCTTGTGCCGCAGGTGGGGCTGGCGGAAGCGCACCGGCTCCGGCTGGAGGACGCGGCCCGCGTTCGCCGCGGCCCAGACCAGGTTGTCGAGCGCGACGAACAACTCGGCCGTGTAGGACTCGACAAGCGGCTTGCCCGTCTCGGCGGTGACCGTCGCGGCGACATCGTCCGCGACGTCGAGAAGCGTGTCCGCTACCCGTGCCAGCAGCGCGCGGCGCTCGGCGAACGAGGCCCGGCCCCAGCGCTCGGCCGCGAGCCGTGCATCGACCACGGCCTCGGCGACCTCCTCGGGCGCGGCGGCCTGCGCCGTCCCAACGACCTCGAGCGTCGCCGGATTGACGGAGCGAAGCTCACCGGCCTGTGTGGAGCGCGCCATTGCGCGCACAAGCCTAGACCCGCAGGGCGGCGCAGCGGTCGAGATCGGCCAGCTGGCCCTCGACCCAGGCGGCGACGTCGTGCTCCCGCACGTGCGCGCGGATCGCCTCGAGCCGCGTGCGCCGCTCGTCGAGCGGCATCGTCAGCGCCCGGTCGATCGCCTCCGCCTGCCCGGCGACGTCGAACGGGTTGACGGTCACCGCCCACTCGCCCAGCTCCTCGTGCGCGCCCGCGTTCTCGGAGAGGACGACCACGCCGTCGCGCCCGTTCACGAGCGGCGCCTCCTTCGCGACGAGGTTCATGCCGTCGAAGATCGAGTTCACGAACAGGACGTCGAACTGCTTGTACGCCGCCACGGCAGCCGGGAGGTTGTCCTCGACCACGAGCTCGATCGGGTCCCAGCCCTCCTCCGGAAAGCGGTCGTTCACGCGCCGGGCCTCGCGCTGGATCGCACCGATGTACTCGGAGTACTCCGGAATGTCCTGCCGGGAGGCGTCGAGCAGCGCGAGCATCCCGACCTTGCCGACACGCTCCGGATTGGCCTCGAGATAGAGCTCGAAGGCGCGGAAACCGCGGACGATGTTCTTCGACGGATCAGTCCGGTCGACACGCAGGATCAGCTGCTCCGGCCTCCGGGCCACGAGCTCCTGCTCGGCGGCGAGGACCTCTTCGCTCCCGGCGAGCTGCTCGAACTCGAGCGGGTCGACCGAGATCGGGCGGGCGCTGACCAGCGATCTGCAACCGCGATACCGGACGAAGCCCTCCTCGAAGTCGCACTCGGCCCCGGCCAGGTCGGAGGCGGCGCGCATGAAGTTCAGCTGCCAGCGGTGCGAGTGGAACCCAATCGCGTCGTTCGCCAGAAGCCCGTCGTGGATCGCGCGGCGTGTTGCATCCGGGAGCACATGCCAGTAGTCGGTTTGGGGCCAGGGGATGTGGACGAAGTGGGCGAGCAGCGCGTTCGGGACGCGCTCGCGGACGAGGCGCGGTGCGAGGTAGAGGTGGTAGTCGTGGAAGAACACGGCCGCCTCGGGCTCGCGCTCGAGCTCGGCAAGCACAGCCTCCGCGAAACCCGCGTTCACCTGCGCATAGCCGTCGTCCCAGGCGTGTTGGTCAGCGACGTCGAGCGCGGGTGTGTACGCGAGGTTCCAGAGGTAATGCTGCAGGAACCAGAGAACGGGGTTCGAGACGACGTTGTAATACCGGTCGTAGGCGGCCTCGTCGTGGGCAACCAGCCGCAGGCCGAAGGGCGACCCGTCGTCGGCCCGCTCGTCGACCGCCTCGCCGCCGGCCTCCTCCGCGACGATGCGATCCTCGTCGCTCATCGCGCTGGCGATCCACGTGACGTCGTGGTGCGAGAGCATGCCCCGCAGCGCCGTCACCAGCCCCCCTGCGCCGCGCCGCGTCGTGCGCTCCCCGCTCTCGTCGCGCCCGTAGGTGACGGGGCCGCGATTGGAGACGAGGATCAGCTTCCTGCCGTCCCCCACACCGGAACCCTAACGGCGCGGCGCCTCCAGGGACCCGAGCCGCTCCCGCGCCTGCGCGGCCATTGCGACATCGCCCTTCTGCTCGCAGAGCGCGAGCGCCTTCCGGATCTCGTCGGCCGCCTCCTCGTGCCGGCCGGCCCGCTCGAGCACCTCGGCCAGGTCGAGGTGCGCCAGAGCCCGTCCAATCAGGCCGTCGGTCGACTCGCCGTACGCCACGGCTTCCCGGGCCAGCCGCTCCGCTCGCTCGACCTCTCCTCTCTGAGCCTTGATGCGCGCGAGCACCTGCCGCCACAGCATCTGGGTCATGATGTCGTCGTCCGCGCCGAGCTCCCTGCTCTTCCGCGCCCACTCCTCGGCCTCGTCGTAACGGCCGAGCTCGCAGAGCATGTGGCCGAGCTCGCCCGCCCGCGTCGAGAGCCAGCCTCGCTCACCCATCTGCTCGTAGCGAGCGCAGGATTCGCGAAGCGCCTGCTCGGCAGCCATGGGAGTCCCGGCGTGCAGCTCGATCTCCCAGGCCGTCTCGCCAAGATGGGCGATCAACATGCTCTGGCCGAGCTCCTCTGCGCGCGAGCGCGCCTCGGCCAGCGACCCGCGGGCTTCGTCGAACTGCCCCCGCATCGCCTCTAGTATCGCGAGCGTGGCAAGGTCGTAGGGGCGGTTGAGCGCTGCGTCCTCCCGAGATGCGTGCCAGCGAAGCCCCTCCTGGACGGTGGCCGGCCCGAACAGGTAGCCAGCCCCGAGCGTCCAGCTCAAACGGGTTGCCATCCGTTCGTCGCCCGCCCGTCTCGCATGGTCGATCGACCGTTCCAGCGCCGCGTTTCGAGGGCCGAACCGAACAAGCGAGTGCTCCTGCAGCGAGATCGCCCACCACGCAATCGCCAGCCCCCGCTCATCGCCGGCCGCCTCGAAGACGGGAATAGCCTGCTTGCCGAGCTCGGCGGTCTCCCTGCTGCTCGTTGCGGGATCCGTGTAGAGAGCAACGATCGCGCGGTGTAAGCGCGCCTGAAGCGCGCCGAGGCCGTCGCCGCGGGCCGTGGCCCTGTCCTCCGCCTCGCGCAGGAGCTCCTCCGCCGGCCCGGGTTGGCCCGAGAAGAACAGCGCGTCTGCCAGGTCCGAGTCGAGCTGCACGTCCTGCTCATCCGAGGGCAGCACGGCGCGCGCGCGTTGCAGCAGCTTGATCGTCGCGGTCAGGTCGGATCGCAGGTGCGCTCGCCGGCCGCCGACGGCGAGCCGTTGCGAAGCCCGCCGTGCCAGGCCGTCGTCGGCCGCGCCGAGCTCGGCGCCGTAGAGGTACGCCTGCTCGAGGTGGAAGCCGAGGATCTCGTCGAGCTCGACGAGCGTCGTGCCGTGCTCCTCGAGCCAGTCCGCGAAGCGCTCGTGCAGCTCCGCGCGCGTCGCCTTCGGCAGCGCGTCGTAGGCCGCGTCACGGATGAGCAGGTGCCGGAACCGGTATGCGTCCTCCCCGGGGAGCTGCGCCTTGTCAGGCCGCACGAGCTCCTTGCGGACGAGGCCCGTCAGCCGGGCCGTCACCTGGGGATCCTCGGGAGCGAGCGCCTGCACGGCCCCGCGGTGGAAGACACGGCCCTCGACCGCTCCACGCTCGAGCACGCCGCGCTCGGATGCCTCGAGCTGGTCGAGCCGGGCAGCGAGCAGCGCATGGATGGTCGGCGGCACCGTCACCTCGCCGTCTCCGGACTCCTGGGCGAGCGCCACCATCTCCTCGAGGAACAGCGGGTTCCCCTCGGACGCCTCCGCGATGCGCTCCTTCAGACCCTCGTCGAAGTGGGCGAGGCTCTCGATCAGACGCGCGGTCTCGTCGGGCCCGAGTGGCTCCAGCAGCACGTTGGCGGCGTTGAGCTTGCCGCCGGCCCAGCCCGGCCGGCGGTCGAGGAGCTCGGGCCTCGCCATACAGAGGAGCAGGATCGGGACCCCTCTCGAGAGGTCAGCCACGTGCTCGACGAGGTCGAGAAACGTCTCCTCGCCCCAGTGCAGGTCGTCGAAGACGCAGACGAGCGGCCGCTCGGCCGCGACCGCCTCGAGCTGCTTGCGAAAGGCCCAGGCGATCTCCTCCGGCGAGGTGGCCAGAGGCTCGTCGGCGACGAGCGCGTTGACCGTTCGCGCCGCAACGGGGTCGGTCTCCGCCTGCGGCAGCTGCTTGATCACCTCGACGACGGGCCAGTAGGTGATGCCCTCGCCATAGGGCAGGCAGCGGCCGCGGACGACCAGCGTGTCTTCGAGAGAGGCGAGGAACTCCGCCGCGAGGCGGGACTTGCCGACCCCGGCCGCGCCGAGGATGGTGAAGAGCTGGCACGACCCCTCCGACACCGAGCGCTCCCACGCGTCGGCGAGCATCCGCTGCTCACGCTCGCGCCCGACCATCGGGACGTCGCCTCGCCGGGCCAGCTCCCCGACCACCGCCAGGAGGCGGAAGGCGGGCACCGCGTCGCTCTTGCCCTTCAGGTCGAGCGGCGGCAGCTCCTCCGCCTCGACGGCCTCCCGGACGAGCGCCAGGGTCGGCTGGCCGACGAGGATCTCGCCCGGCTGGGCGGCCTGCTCCAGACGGGCGGCGACGTTGACCGCGTCGCCGGTCGCCAGGCGCTCCTCCGTGCCGGTCACGACCTCGCCGGTCGTGACGCCGATGCGGCCCTGGACGCCGAGCTCGGGAAACGCCTCGCGCATCTCCACAGCCGAGCGCAGGGCCCGGAGCGCGTCGTCCTCGTGCACGACGGGCACGCCGAAGACCGCCATGACCGCGTCGCCGATGAACTTCTCGACGGTCCCGCCGTGGCGCTCGACGATCTCCTTCATGCGCTCGAAGTAGCGCGCCAGGATCACCCGAAGCGCCTCGGGGTCGAGCTGCTCGCCGAGCTCGGTCGAGCCCGTGACGTCGCAGAAGAGCACGGTCACCGTCTTCCGCTGCTCCCGGGCCGGCGCAGTCTCGGCGACGAGAGCCGCGCCGCACATCCCGCAGAGCCGGAAGCCCTCGGGGTTCTCCTGGCCGCACCGCGGACAGACCGCCATGAGGCGAGTCTATTTCGGCGAAGGCCCCGCGCTCTCCCGCGGCTCGCCTGCGTACAGCCGGACGATGTCTGTCCAGGACCGCTGATCGTCCGCCGTGCGCTCCGCCGCGTAGCGATAGTCGCGCTTTCGGTCGTAGTCGCTCAGCCGATCGCCGACCTCGGCAAGTCGGTTCCGCCAGTCCTCCGCGAGGAACCTCGCCGTCTCGGGAGCGTCAGCGGCAGCCTCCAGGGCTCCGGCGAAGTGCGTGAAGCAGAGGCCGTCGGAGGCCGTGTATTGCCGCCTGACCTCGGGCTCATCGGCGAGCGCGCGAACCAGAAAACCGGACTTGCGCTCGAGGTCGGCCTCCGAGGCGAGGCACGCCGAGCATCTTCCGCGACGGAGCCGCCGGCCCCTGCGTCGGCGGGCGCCGGTCAGGTCCGGTATCAACGACTCCAGCCAGCCGAGATCGCGCCGCGCCAGCGACCCGTAGACGTCGGCGATCGCGGCACCGGAACCCGCCCGGCTCACGCGCCGGTGTAGGAGCCACGCGTGGCGGCCGCAGAAGCCGCCCGCCTCGAGAAACGCCCTCCGCGAGCGCGCGTCCGACTTCCCCTCGCGCCAGAACGTGTCCATCCACGTCACCTCGTCCTTCGCCAGCACGCGGCACATTGGACACCCGCGGCGGTGGAACGCCGCAACCAGGTCGTAGTCGAAGATCGTCGGCACCGTCTCAGCCTTGGAAGTCCCAGTAGAAGCCATCAGCCGAAACCGGCACCTGCGACGGGCCTCATCGCCGGAGAGAAGTCTACGCCCGGGACACCCTTCGACGCCTGCCGGCTATAGTGAGCGGGCTGCAGCGCGATGAGGCTCGCGCCAAACTGTGGGGAAACCCGCTGATGGCCTCTACCAACGACAACCGGATCGGAGGTAGAGGTGGGCACGTTCGCCGTAGCAGCAGTTCTCACGACAACGATTCTCCTGGCCTCGATGGTCTCGGTCGAGGTGGGGCTTTCGGTCGCGCTCATCGAGCTCTTCGCGGGGGTCCTGGTCGGCAACGCGTTCCATGTCGACGTGCCGAGCTGGCTCGCGTTCCTCGGCTCCTTCGCGGGGGTCGTCCTCACGTTTCTGGCGGGGGCCGAGGTCGACGTCCCACAGTTCAAGCGCGAGTGGAAGGCGTCGCTCTCGATCGGTCTCGTCTCGTTCTTCGCCCCGTTCGTCGTCGTCGGCCTGCTCGCCTACTACGGGCTCGACTGGAACCGGCAGCAGGCCGAGATCGCGGGCATCGCGCTGTCGACGACGAGTCTCGCGGTCGTCTACGCGGTGCTCGTGGAGACCGGGCTCAACCAGACGGTGATCGGCAAGCGGCTGATGGCCGCGACGTTCGTGACGGACCTCGGAACCGTGACCGCGCTATCGATTCTGTTCATCTCGCCGACGATCTGGATCGTCCCGTTCGTCGTGGTCTCGGTGCTCGTGATCGTGGGCCTGCCGCGGATCGCGCCCTGGTTCTTCGGCCGCTACGGGAACCGCGTCATCGAGCCGGAGATCAAGCTTGTCTTCGCGTCGCTCTTCGTGCTGATGTGGCTCGGCGGCCGCGCGGACTCACAGGCGGTGCTGCCGGCCTTCGTGCTCGGGCTCGCGATGAGCACCCACTATCACCAGCACCGCCTCGAGCAGGAGCGGCTCCGCGTGGTCGCCTTCGCGTTCCTGACGCCGTTCTTCTTCGTGAAGGGAGGCATGAGCGTCTCGCTCGGCGCGCTCTGGGCGAACCTCGGCATCCTCGCCCTACTCTTCGCCGGGAAGATGGTCCCGAAGTTCGCGGGCATCTACCCACTCGCGCGCCGCTTCACGGGCGAGAACGCCGTCTTCACGACCCTGCTGATGTCGACCGGCCTGACGTTCGGCACGATCTCGTCGCTCTACGGGCTGAACGCCGGCATCATCGACCAGACGCAGTTCTCGCTCCTGATCGCCGTGGTCGTGCTCTCGGCGATCGTCCCGACTGCGATCGCCCAGCGGTTCTTCCACCCGCGAAGCGCACCGGAGCCCGCGCGCGAGCCCGCCCTCGCCCGCGTCCCGGCCGGCGCGACCGACAGGGCGTGAGGCGATGCCCTTCGAGCGCATCCTCGTCGCGATCGACGGCTCCGACTACTCGCAGCGCGCGCTGGCGACGGCGATCGAGCTCACCCGCCTGACGCAGGCGACGCTGACCGCTCTCGCGATCGAGGGCCCGCTGCCCGCCTACGCGGCGACGATCGGCGAGGTCGAGGAGGTGAAGCGAGAGAAGGACCTCTTCTTCCGCGCCCTGGCGGCGAACGCACGCGAGGACGCCGAAGGAGGCGGCGTCGAGCTCGAGGTCGAGATCCGGCCCGGGCACGCGGCCACCGTGATCTCGGAGGTCGCGGCAGAGGGTGGCTACGACCTCGTGGTGCTCGGACACCGCGGCCATTTCCTGCGCGACCACCTGCTCGGCTCGACCGCTGACCGCGTCGCGGAGAACGCGCCCTGTCCCGTGATGATCGTCCGTTGAGCGCCGTGGCGGGTGTCGAGCTTCCGCAAGCGGAGACCCGAGTCGTCTCCGTCGAGCTCGGGCCCGACGAGCTCGATCCGGCGCGGGCCCGACTGGCGGAGGACGGGCAGCCGACGAGCGGTGAGGCCTTCCTCCGGTACCTCTGCTACCTCGGCCTGGGCTACCTCGAGACGGATCGCGAGGCCGCCGGAGCGGCCTCTGCGAGCGACGCCTACGAGAGGGTGCACCGGCTGTTCCGGTCGGTGGACGGCGAGCGGGCCGTGCTCCATTTCCACTACGGCGAGGCAGCGCGGGCCTTCGGGGAGGAGCAGCGTGCGCAGGCTGCGCACGAGCGCATGGCCGGTGCCTACGAGGCGCTCGTCGAGAAGCTGGAGCGCGAGATCGCGTGCCGCGAGGCGCGCATCCGGAACCTCGAGGAAGTGCTCCGATGCAAGTGACGCTGCTCACCGCCGAGCTGGAGGAGCTGGATGAGCTCGGTGCGGACCCGACGCGAGCCTGCCGCCGCGCGATCGCAGGCCTGAGCCGGCTGCAGCGGCTCGCGCGGTTCCTGAACGCCGGCTAGTCGCCGTCAGACCGCGGCGACGGTCTCCAGCTCGGCGCCGGCCGTGTCGTTGCCGGACAGGAGGTTGAAGAGCACCAGCCAGTCGCGGAGCAGCCGCGGCATCAGGAAGTGGCGGCGGACGAACTCCTTGCCCCGCAGCGCCCGCTGCCTGGCGGCGGCCGGGTCGGCGAGGATCTCGAGGCAGGCCTCGGCGCACTCGACCGGCGACTCGACGAGCCAGCCCGTGTCGGCGTCCTGGATCTGGGCGACGATGCCGCCCACCCGGCTCGCGACCATCGGCTTCGTCTTCCAGAGCGCCTCGGTCACGGTCAGACCGAAGCCCTCGCGGATCGACTTCTGGATCACGGCCGCCGAATGCACCTGAAACGCGTTGACCTCGACCGAGCCGATGTTATTCAGGTTGGAGAGGATGTAGATGTCCGGGTCGCCCGCCGCGTAGGCGACGGTGCGGCTGTAGTAGTCCCAGCCCTCGGGGTCGTCGTGCGCCATCGACCCGACCAGGGCAAGCTGCACCTCCGGTCGCTCGTCCTTGACCGCGCGGTAGGCGTCGATCACCCCGAGCGGGTCCTTCCAGGGGTCGAAGCGCGAGACCTGCGTCAGGAGGGGGCGCTCGACGTCGATCCCGAACTGGTCGACGATGTACGACGCGTCCTCTGGCGAGAGCGCCATGTTCTTGGGGGTCAGCGGGTCGATCGCGGGCGGCCAGATGTACGCGTGCGGGAGGCCGCTCACCTTCGGCACGTACTCGGGCATGTGGAAGATGGCCGCGTCGTAGCGCATGAGCCACGGCACGAGGAACGCGAGGACGTCGCGGTTGGGCTCGGAGAGATCGATGTGGCAGCGCCAGATCCAGCGGGCAGCGCTGTCCGGGAAGTGCTCGATCATCGCCGCCGGCTGCGGGTCGTGGACGATGACGAAGTCGTAGCCGTCCTGGAACTCGTCGGCGTTGAGCGCGTTGTAGCGGCGGAAGATCTCCTGCTGCTCCTCCGTCAGGCCCTCCGGACCGCCCTGAAGCGCGTTGTGGATCCCCTTCGTCACGCCGAAGAACTCGTCGCCGCCGCCGATGATCCGCCACTCGACGTCGAGCCCGGCATCCTTCATCAGCGGCACCAGGGCGTAATTGATCTCGGCGACCCCGCCGCCGAAGGCGGTCGCGGAGAGGTGCACCACGCGCCGGCCGGCGAGCGGCTCGGCCAGCCGCCGGATCTCTTCCATCAGGCCACGCGTGGCGATGGTCCCGTAGTCGCCGAGCGACTTCTGTCCGACGTTGACGAGTTGGAGCATTTGTCTCTGGGAGGGCCGGGTCTCGGAGGCGTCCGAGCATAAACGCTCGGTCACTCGGCTAGGAAGGAGCGCGGGCCTCTACGAAGAACGACGAGGGTTCGGGTCTACGGATTCGTTGAGCGCTCCGCCAGGCGAACCGGGATCTCGCGCCGCGCGCCGTCCCGGAGGACTGTGATGCGGACGACCTGGCCGGGGGCGAGTCTATCTGTGACAATCCGCACAACATCCTCGGAGCTCGTAACCGGGTGCCCGGCGATCGCCAGGATCACGTCTCCACCCGTGGGGAAGTCCACGCCGAGGTACTGCTTCGTCTCGTTCCCGGCGCGCAGCCCGGCCGCTGCGGCCGGCGACTTCGGCTGGACGCTCGTGATCACGGCACCGCGCTGCACGCGGTAGCCGAAGTGACGCGCCAGCGCCGGCGTCAGGTCGGTCGTCGTGATCCCGACGAACGGATACGAGACCGTGCCGTTCGCGATCAGCTGTTCCATCGAGCGGCGCGCCGAGTTGATCGGCACGGCGAAGCCGACCCCTTCTGCGGTGCCGGAGTCGCTGCGAATCTGGGCGTTGATCCCGATCACGCGGCCGCGAGCGTCGAACAGCGGCCCGCCGGAATTGCCGTGGTTGATCGGCGCATCGGTCTGGATCGCGTCGACGAGCGTGTAGCGCGACGTGAGCGACTCGATCGAGCGGTGGATCGCAGAGACGACCCCGACCCCGAGCGAGTTCTCGTTGCCGAACGGGCTCCCGATCGCCGCGACCGGCTCGCCCACGGCGACGGTGGCGGAGTCGCCGAGCGGGACCGGGTCGAGCGCGTGGTCGGCGGGGGCGACCTTGAGCAGGCCGACATCGTCGAAGATGTCCCAGCCCACGACCTTCGCGACCGCTCGGTCGTGGTCCTGGAACTCGATGTAGACGCGGTTGGCGGCGTGGGCCTTGGTCCCCGCGGCCGCGTTTGTGATCACGTGTGAGTTCGTGAGGATGTAGCCCTGCGGCGAGACCACGAACCCGGAGCCCTGCGCGACCTGCTCGGTGTCGGGATTCGTGCCGTACTGGGCGAAGATCGTGACGACCCCCGGCGAGCGCTTGGCGTAGATCCTGCGCGGGTTGAAGCTGTTCCCGGCCAGCGGCTTGGCAGACGGGCCAACGGCGGCAGGCACCGCAGAGCCCGTGTCCGAAAGGATCGGCGTGGCCCTGAAGACGGTGGTCGTGGACGAGCTCCCGACCCAGCCCGTCGCCTTCCCGAGCGCAAGGGCGGCGATCCCGCCCACGAGGGCGCAGGCGATCGCGACGGCGGCGAGAGATCGGGAAGAGCGCACGGCCGTCTCACTCTAGCCACACTTCGAGCCGGCGCCACTACGGCGTTTTCACGGGAAAACTCAGTCGGAGACGCCCACCGGCTCCCGCGTACGCTCCACGCCGGTGCCCTGATGCGGCAGCACGAGCCGGAAGACGGTGCTCCCGTGACGCGTCTCTATCTCCATCGTGCCGTCCATCAGCACCGCGAGTTGCTTCGCGATCGCGAGGCCCAGCCCGCTGCCTGACGCGCGCGTGCCCTCGAGCCGGAAGAACCGCTCGAACAGCTGATCCCGATACTCGTCGGGAATCCCGCCTCCCTCGTCCTCGACCTCGAGCACCGCCTGCTCGTCGCGGAGGAACGCGTGCACGCGGACGGTGGTCGCGGGAGGCGTGTGCCGGAGCGCGTTCTCGACCAGGATGCGACCGATCTGCAGCACGCGCAGCTCGTCGGCAAGCGCGACCGCGCCGTCGCTCTCGGCCAGCTCGAGCTCGTGCTCGCTTGCCCGCGCCGCAGGTCCGAACTCCTCCACCAGCTCCTCGCCGAGTGCGGCGAGGTCGACCGGCTCCCGGTCGACGGTCATCCGGCCAGCGTCGAGCCTCGAGAGGTCGAGCAGATCGGACGCGAGCTTCGTGAGCCGCGACACCTGCTCGCGCATCGAGTCGAGGAACTCCTGCCTCGTTGCCTCGTCGAGCTCCTCGTCGTCCAGCAGCTCGAGGTAGCCAGCGAGCGAGAAGAGCGGCGTGCGCAGCTCGTGCGAGGCGTTCGCGACGAACTCGCGCCGCGCATCGTCGAGCTGCGCGAGGCGCACGCGCATCCGCTCGAACGCCCGTGCGAGGTCGCCCAGCTCGTCCTTGCCCGTGTCGCTGACCGGTTCGTCGAACTGACCGCCCGCGATGCGGTCCGCAGCCCGCTCCAGCCGGCGGATCCGCCGGGCGAACATACGCGCGGCGCCGTAGCCCAGGAGCAGCGCGATCAGCAGCGCCACGCCGGCCGCGAGCAGCACCCGCCGCTGTACCAGATGGACCCCGCCGAACTGATTCTGGAGCGAGTCCCTGAGAAGAAGGACGTACTCGCCGCCGAGCACCGGGACCGCCGCCTCCGCGTAGTCCTCGTCCCCGCTGCGTACCGTGCCGTTCTGCGGCCGCCCGCTCTTGACCGTCTGCAGCGCGATCCTGTCGTTCGTCAGGTCGCTCGCTGCGCCGCCGAGCGAGTCCTGGATCGGCAGGACAGTCGGCGGGTTGTCCTCGATCCGCTGCAGCAGAACGACGCGGGCCCCGGTGCTCGCGCGCGCCGTGCCGACGAAATCGGGGTCGAAGGTCGCCTCCGGGGTGATCGTCTGTTTCAGGCTGGACGCGGCGGTTCGGAGCTGGGAGACGCGCGTGTCGATGAGCCGGTTCTGCAGCGACGGCACAACCGTCAGGTAGACGATCCCGAGCGCCGCGGCCACGACGATCAGCAGCGCCAGGCTGAGGCGGGTGCCGACGCTTCGGAAGAGGCGGCTCACCGGCTGCGGAAGCGGTAGCCGACGCCGCGCACCGTCAGGATGAACTCCGGCTCTCCCGGATCCTGCTCGAGCTTCTCGCGCAGGTGACGGACATGAACGTCGATCGTCCGGGGCTCCCGGTAGTCCGAGCCGCCCCAGAGCGCCTGCAACAGCTGTTCCCGCGTGTACACGCGGCCCGGGTGGGACGCGAGCGTGCGGAGGAGCTCGAACTCGACGTAGGTGAGCTGCACGGGGCTGCCGTCCACGTCGACCTCACGCTTCGAGAGGTCGACCGTGAGCCCGTCGGTCTCGATCATGTCCGCCGGCTCCTCGTCGGCTGGGCTCGCCGCTGCGCGGCGCAACAGAGCGCGAACCCGGCTCCGGAACTCCCGGATCGAGAACGGCTTCGTGATGTAGTCGTCCGCGCCGAGCTCCAGCCCCAGCACCTTGTCGAGCTCGTCGTCGCGCGCAGTGAGCATGATGATCGGGACGGCGCTCGAGGCCCGGAGGCGCCTGCACACCTCGAGCCCGTCGACCTTGGGCAGCATGACGTCGAGCACGACGAGATCGACCGGCTCGTGCTCGAAGCACTCGAGCGCCTCTTCGCCGTCGCGCGCCTGCACGACGCGGAACCCGTCCCTTTCGAGCGGGTAAGCGAGGAGCTTCTGAACGGCGTCCTCGTCGTCTACGAGCAGAATTGTTGAGGAGGAGTCGGGCATCGGCAGTGCCTGCCGGCGCTTGTCGATCTGCCACTTACTATAGCCACGCAATGGCCGCGCTCCCGCCCCGTCCTTCGCGGCGCAGGCCTCGGCCCGGATCGCTCGAACGCCCGGTCAACGGACGGCTCTACCGCGGCACGTGGCTGCTCGTCGGCATCCCGCTCCTGATCGCGGCGTTCAGCGTTCGCAAGGCCGAGCAGCTGCCGATGCCGCAGCCCGTTCTCCCTGCCTCCTTCGACCGGGCCGGAGCGCTCGCGCTCGCCCAGGACCTCGCGGAGACGTACCCCGACCGTGCCCCGGGCACGCCTGGCGCCGCTGGCGCCGCCCGCTGGTTCTCGACGCAGCTCGCTCCCTACGGGCTGAAGGCGGTCAGCGACCGTTTTCGCGCCGAGCTGCCGGGAGGAGCGCGCAAGACACTCGTCAACCAGATCGTCACCGTGCCCGGGCGACTTCCGACCGAGATCGTGGTAATGGCGCACCGCGACGACGACGGCAGCGGGCCAGGTGCGAACGACAACGCGTCGGGAATCGCGACCCTCATCGAGCTCGCCCGATCGTACGGAACCCCGGCGGCGGCGATCGGCACGCGCGCGCTGAGCCCGTTGCACACGCTCGTCTTCGTCGCCACGGACGGAGGCTCGTTCGGTGCGCTCGGCGCGAAGCACTTCGCGCGGACGCACAGGGGACGCGTCCTCGCCGTCATCGGCCTCGCGGCGCTCGCCGGGCGTGGGCCTCCACGGCTCGCGCTCGCGGGTTGGGAGCCGCGTCTCGCGTCCTCGGGGATCGTTGAGACCGCATCGCAGCTCGTCCTCGACCAGACCGGCCGGCGCCCGCACCGTCCGAGCGCGCTCGCGCAGCTGATCGACCTCGCGTTCCCGTTCACGCTCAACGAGCAGGGGCCGCTTCTCGCCCACGGCTTCCCAGCACTCACGCTCACGAGCGGCGGAGAGCGACCACCCACTGGGTTCACCGACCAGCGGCTCAACGGTGCCCGACTGGCCTCGCTCGGGCGCTCGGCGCAGCAGCTGCTCCGCTGGCTCGACTCCGGTGTGGAGCTGGCGCCGGGAACCGCGACATATGTCTACTTCGGCCCGAGGATCCTCCCCGGCTGGGCGATCGAGCTCGTGCTGATCGCGGCTCTCGCCCCGTTCATCGCCGCCGTCGTCGACCTCTTCGCCCGCTGTCGGCGGCGGCACATTCCGCTCGCACCGGCCATGCGTAGCTACCGCAGCCGCGTCGGTTTCTGGCTCTGGACTGCCGTCCTCTTCGAGCTGTTCGCGCTTGTGGGCTTCTGGCCCGATGCGCCGTCCGTCGCACTCCCGCCCGCCGCTGCCGCCGGCACCGACTGGCCCGTGATCGCGTTGCTCGGCCTCGCGTTGCTTGTCGCCCTCGGCTGGCTGGTCACGCGAGAGCGCCTGGTCCCTCGCGGCCCCGTGACGTCGACGGAGGAGCTCGCCGGGACAACGGCGGCGCTCCTCGCGCTCGCGGTGGTGTCGCTGCTCGTCGTCGCGACCAACCCGTTCGCGTTGATCTTCCTGCTGCCGTCGGCCCACGCGTGGCTCTGGTTCCCTCAGATCCGCGCGCGACCGCTGTGGTCGCGCACCGGGCTGCTCGCCGTCGGGTTCCTCGGGCCGTTCCTCCTGCTCGGCTCGCTCGCGTTGCGTTACGGACTCGGGCTCGACGCCTTCTGGTATCTCGCCGAGCTGACCGCGACGCAGTTCGTCCGGCTTCCGATGGTCGCGATCGCGATCGGCTGGCTGGCCGTCGCGGGCCAGGTCGCCGCGGTCGCGACCCGGCGCTACGCCCCCTACCCGAGCAAGGAGGAGCGGCCCCCCAGAGGACCGATTCGGGAGACGGTCCGGCGGGTCGTGCTTACAGTTAGGGCGAGGAGACGGGCAGCCGGAGCGGAAGAAGAGGCGTTGGAAGCTTGAGCATGAGAAGGATCGTCAGGATCGCGGGCACGACCCTCGTCGTCGTCGGCGCGTTGATGCTCGTGTGGGTCGTCATCGTCTGGCGCTGGCAGGACCCCTTCACCGCCGCCTACACGCACTGGAAGCAGCACCAGCTCGCAAGCAGCTACCACGACCGCTTCGTGGCGTACAAGCCGGCACCCGCGCCGCGGACGACGATCTCGCCGGAGCTGGCCGCACGCGTCCTGGGCCAGGAGGCTCGCCACTACCGGCTCGACTCCCACCGCGGCCAGGCGATCGGGCGCATCCGCGTTCCGCGCCTCGGGCTGAACATGATCCTGGTCAACGGAACCGACGAGTCCTCGCTCGAGAAGGGCCCCGGCCGCGACCTCCGCACATACATGCCAGGTGAAGGCCAGCTCATCTACATCGCCGGCCACCGGACCACGTACCTGGCACCGTTCTCCCACATCGAGGCGCTGCGCCCGGGAGACTCGATCACGCTCGAGGTCCCGTACGGAACTTTCCGCTACCGCGTCTTCCGGCATGTGATCGTGCCCGCGGATGACCTTTCGGTGCTCCGGTCGCACGGCCGCGAGGTCGTAGCACTCCAGGCGTGCCATCCGCGCTTCTTCGCCTCGGAGCGGTACATCGTCTACGGCCGGTTGACTGAGGTCGAGCCTCGCGGCGGCCACGCCTTCAGCCCGCCGTCGACGAGCCTCGCTGCCGCACCGCTGGCAGCCGCGCAGGGTTGAACGCGTCTCAGTCGAGCCTGAGGTAGCGGGCGGGCGCTCCAGGCGGAAGCTCACCCTCGCCGCGCGGCACGAGGACGAGCGCGTCGGCGCCGGCCGCCCGCGCAATCATGTGTGACTCCTGGCCGGACACCGGCTCGAGGGTCGTCGCACCGCCGTCTTCGGTGGCAAGCATCCGCGCGCGGACGAGCTCGTCTCGCACGGGGTTACGCCGGACCGCCGCGGCCAGCTGTCCCGACTCGAAGCGAGGGAGAGGGCTCGCGTGCCCTTGCAGCGAAAGCACGGCGGGCCGGACGAAGAGCTCGAACCCGACCAGCGCCGAGACCGGGTTTCCGGGCAGCCCGAACACGAGCGTCGCCCCGCGAACGCCGAACGCGATCGGCTTGCCCGGCTTCACCGCGACACGCCAGAACACCTCCTCGACTCCGAGCTCCGCCTCCACGCGCCGGACGAGGTCGTGCGGCCCAACCGACACCCCGCCCGACGTGACGAGGAGATCCGACTCGAGCCCCCGCGTGAGTGCCTCGCGATGGGCTACCTCGTCGTCGGCCACGGCGGGCAAGCGCCTCACGACCGCGCCTGCCGAGACCAGCTGGGCGGCGAGGATCACGCCGTTCGCCTCGTAGACCTCGCCGGGACCCAGAGGCCGGCCCGGCGGCGCAAGCTCGGTTCCCGTCGTCAGAACGGAGGCGCGCGGGCGGGCGGCGCAGGTGACCTCGGCGATCCCCGCTGCGGCAAGCGCGCCGATCTGCGCGGGTCCGAGACGCATGCCGGCGTCCACGACCGCGTCGCCGGCCCGGATGTCACCGCCACGAGGACGAACGTTGGCGCCGGGATCAGCCGGATCAGAAACTTCGATAGCGTTGTCATGATCGACAACGTACTCGAAGGGGATGACGGCATCTGCCCCCTCGGGAACCACGCCACCGGTCGCGATAGCCATCGCCTCCCCGGGCTCGAGGGCACGTGCCGCCGGAGCCCCGGCGGCGATTCGCCCGCCAACGGGAAGCTGGCCCGGCGTGTCCTGCGCCCGGAGCGCAAACCCGTCCATCGCCGAGCTGGAGAACGGCGGTAGGTCGACCGCCGCGCGGGCGGTCTCGGCTACCACGCGTCCGGCGGCGTCCTCCAGGCGCACGCTCTCGGAAGGCAGCGGGCGAGCCCGCTCCAGGATGAGGCGCTGCGCCTCCTCGATCGTCAGCAACTCGGCCAAAAGCGCCACATACGCTACGCGCGGAGGGTAGGCTCAGGTGCCGTGATCTCGGTCATCGTCCCCGTTCACGACGAGGAGCGAACGGTGGCGCTCCTCTACGACGAGCTGCAGGCGGCGCTCGAGCCGCTCGACCAGGCGTGGGAAACCGTCTTCGTCGACGACGGCTCCACCGATGGCTCGTTCGGGGCGCTCACGCGTCTTCACAGCGCCCACGACAACGTTCGCGTGGTCCGGCTTCGGCGCAACTTCGGCAAGGCAGCAGCGCTCGCGGCCGGGTTCGCAAACGCCCAGGGCGACATCGTCGTGACGATCGACGCCGACCTCCAGGACGACCCGGCCGAGATCCCGAGGCTGCTCGCGAAGCTCGACGAGGGCTTCGACCTCGTCTCGGGCTGGAAGACGCGTCGGCGCGACCCGCTCACGCGTCGGATCCCGTCGAAGATCTTCAACTGGGTCACCGGCCGGGTCTCGGGACTGCGGCTGCACGACCTCAACTGCGGCCTCAAGGCCTACCGCGCCGAGGTCGTCCGGGATCTCCGTCTCTACGGCGAGCTGCACCGCTTCATCCCGGTGCTGGCCCACTACAACGGGTTCCGGATCGCCGAGCTGCCGGTCAATCACCGGCCCCGAGAGCACGGCCGCTCCCGCTACGGCGTCGAGCGCTACGTGCGCGGCTTCCTCGACCTGCTCACGGTCTCGTTCATCGGCCGCTACCGCCACCGGCCCCTGCATCTGTTCGGCGGCCTCGGGCTCGTCCTCAGCTCGCTCGGCTTCGTCGTCCTCGTCTACCTGACCGTTCTCAAGCTCACCGGTCACGCCATCGGCGAACGACCCCTCCTCACCCTGGGCGTCCTGCTCGTGGTCGTCGGCCTGCAGTTCTTCTCGCTCGGACTGATCAGCGAGCTCGTGACGAGCCAGCACGAGGAGCGCTCGGCCGTCCGCGAGCGCTCGGAGCTCCACGTCGACGAGATCCTCTCCTAGCGTCCGGCACACACTCGTGACATTCGCGTCCCACACGCGTGCGGCCTTCCTCGTTACGCTCGCAGCGGGGAGGAGGCTGGGTGCGCCTGAACTAGGGGACTACCGAAAGGGCCGCTGATGCGTGCGCTTTACTTCGGGACCTACGAGCGCGACTACCCGCGGAACGCGCAGGTGATCTCGTGCCTGCGCGGCGCAGGTGTCGAGGTCTTGGAGCACCACGTCGGAGTTTGGGAGGGGCAGCGCGACAGCTGGCAGGCGGGTCTCGGCAGCATCGCGCGGCTCGCGACTGCGGAGGCCCGGTTACTGAGGCGGCCTCGGGTCGAATTCGACGTGCTGCTCGTCGGCTACCCGGGCCACCTCGACCTGCGGGCTGCCCGCCATGCGGCCGGATCGAGGCCCGTCGTCTTCAACCCGCTCGTCTCGCTCTCTGACACGTTCGTCTCAGACCGGGGGCGGTTCCAGCAGGGGTCTCTCGCCGCCCGCACGCTCGAGACGCTCGACCGGCGGGCGCTCCGGGCAGCCGACCTCGTCGTGGCCGACACGCGGGCGAACGCCGCCCACCTCGCCGGGCTGGCCGGGCTCCCGCGCGAACGGCTCGACGTCTGCCTGGTGGGCGCCGAGGAACGCGTCTTCCAGCCCGGCTGGGCTCACGAGGAGCCGTTCACGTTCCTGTTCGTCGGCAAGCTCATACCCCTCCACGGCGTCGAGACGGTCCTCGCCGCCGCGCGCGCGGTGCCGGACCTCCCGGTGAGGCTCGTCGGCAGCGGCCAGCTCGGCGAGCTTCTCGATGATCGCCCTGCCAACGTCGAGTGGGTGCCGTGGGTCGACTACGAGCGCCTGCCGGAGGAGCTGCACCGGGCAGGCGCGGCGCTCGGAGTGTTCGGAACCTCGGACAAGGCTCAGCGCGTGATCCCGAACAAGGCGTTCCAGGCGCTTGCGTGCGGCACGCCGCTCATCACGGCCGACACCCCCGCAGCCCGAGAACTGCTCGACCACGAGCGGAGCGCGCTTCTCGTCCCGCCCGGCGACCCAGAGGCGCTTGCCGCTGCGATGCAGCGCCTCTCAGGCGACCCGGCTCTCGCCCAAGCGCTGAGCGAGGGCGGCCGGCGCGCCTACCTGGAGCACGCGAGCGAGGACGTCCTCGGCCGACGCTGGCTCGCCGTGCTCGAGCGCGCGTGCGCCGTACGATCCGCCGGGCGATGAGCGCGCGCAGGATTGCCGGCCCGGGTCCCTTGCTGTGGGGCGCGATGGCCGCCTACGCGGTCGGGTTCTCCGCCCTGTCGGTCCTGCGCCACCGCGCGTTCCAGACCGGGCGCTTCGACCTCGGGAACATGGTCCAGGCCGTCTGGTCGACCGCGCACGGCCACCCGCTCCAGGTGACGGGGCTCCGCGGCGACGAGATCTCGCGCCTGGCGGCGCATTTCGACCCCTCCCTCGCGGCATTCGCACCGCTGTGGCTCGTCTGGCCCAGCCCCGACCTGCTGCTCGTGGCGCAGGCCGTCGCGGTGTCGCTCGGAGCGCTCCCGGTCTTCTGGCTCGCCCGCAAGCACCTCGACTCTCAGCGCGCAGGGCTCGGGTTCGCGCTCGCCTATCTCCTGTACCCACCCACGCAGTGGCTGACGCTGAACGAGTTCCACCCTGTCGCCCTCGCCTGCCCGCTGCTCCTCTTCGCGTTCTGGTACCTCGACGAGGACCGGCTTCTGCCGTTCGCCCTCTTCGCCCTCGCGGCGGTCA
The DNA here is from genome assembly GCA_035518635.1 of Gaiellaceae bacterium. Taxonomy (GTDB): domain Bacteria; phylum Actinomycetota; class Thermoleophilia; order Gaiellales; family Gaiellaceae; genus AC-32. The sequence continues at coordinate 46,016 of DATIXI010000048.1, read as the reverse complement.
CGACGAAGGAGGAGATCGGCTTCGTCGTCGCCGGACTCGGGATCTGGTACGCGCTCGCCCGTCGGCGACGGCTCGAGGGCGCCGTCATCGCCCTCGCGGGCGCGGCCGTTTCCGCCTTCGCGATCGAGGTCGCGATCGCGCACTTCAACCGTGCCGGTAGCTCGAGCTTCCTCGCACGCTACAACGAGGTGGGAGGGTCGCCCGGAGGGATCCTGCGAACGGCCGTCACGGACCCCTGGAAGATCGTGACCTCCGCCTTCACCGGGCGAGGCCTCGGCTACCTCGCGCGGCTGCTGCTTCCGCTCGGGCTCCTCGCCCTGCTCTCGCCGCTCGTCCTGGTAGCGGCGGTGCCGGAGCTGGCGGCCAACCTCCTCTCTGCCGCCACGACGCAGACGTCGATCCGGTTCCACTACACGGCGGGTCTCATCCCGGTGCTCGTCGCAGCCTCTGTCCTCGGCGCCGCGAGGATCGTGCGCTCGCGCCCGGATCTCGCGAGGCCGCTCGCCGTGACCGCGGTCGTTCTGGCAGCCGCCTCGAACTACGCCCTCGGCGCAATCCCGCTCTGGCGCTACCTCCCCGGGGGAGAGCAGACCGATGCGACAGCGGCACAGGTGACGCGGCACGACCGGATCGCCGCGAGCGCGCTGCGCCTGATCCCGGCGAACGCGGTCGTCAGCGCGACGAACACGATCGGCGCCCACCTCTCGGCGCGGCGACGTGTGCTCAGCTTCCCGTACATCCAGGACGCGACGTGGGTCGCGGCCGATGAGACCTCGCCCGGCTACGCGGACCGGCTGGCGCCGTTGCCGACCGCCGTCCAGCTCTCCTGGCTGCGGCGTAACCCCGATTGGCGGCTCGTCTTCGAGCGGGACGGCATCCTCATCTTCCACCGCCGAGGCTGAGCCGAGGCAAGCTCGACCGCAAGCACGGTGAAGATCGCGACCACGAGGAGGTCGCGCACGAGCAGGAGCCAGGTCGGCCACGCGATCCTGAAGAGCGCGTGGTAGTGGAAGAACCAGGTCTGGGCGAGCAGGAGCGAGATCGCCGTCAGCGTGACCGCGAGCACGCTCCCCGAGCACACGACCAGCGGGACGAGCCAGACCATGTACTGCGGCGAGAAGACCTTCGTGAACGCGAGCAACCCGGCGACCGCGGCGGCGAACGCGAGCGGCAGCCTCGCCCGTAGATCCTGTGAGCGCGCGTAGAGCACCCAGACGAGCAGGACCGCGAGCGCCTCCACGACGAGCGTCGCCCTCGAGATCGCGTCGGGCAGCGAGCCGCTCAGGTTCCTCCCCGCGACGCCCGTCGTCTCGACGACGGTCGCGTGGTAGAAGCCGAGCCGGTCGGCGACGAGCAGCAGGGACGCGCCGAGGCTCTCCACCTGCAACCCGCGGTCGGCCTGCGAGCGGAAGCTCGTGACGACGCCGTGCGCGTCGTAGGCGGCGAACGGGATCAGCACGAGCACCGCGATCGCGGCGAAGACGCCGAGCCCGAGCAGCGTGCGCCGCGGGCCCGTTCGGCGCCAGACAAGGATGCACGCGAGCGGGACGAGCGCGAGCGGGTAGACCTTCGCCGAGACCGCGAGGCCGAGCGTCCCGAAGGCCGACAGGTCGTGGCCGCGCAGGAAGAGCCAGAGTGCGAGCACCGTCAGCAGCGCGGGCCAGGCGTCGTAGGTGTTGAGCGAGATCGGCCCGAGGGCGGCTGGCGCCACCGCGAGCAGGCCGACTCCGACGTAGAGCTCGCGCTGGGAGGCCCCGACCTCCACCAGCACCTGTGCGGCGAGCACGATCGTCGCGATCCCGCAGAGCGCCATCAGCGACTTGAACGCAGCGTTGTAGTGTCCGGCGCCGAACGCCGTTGGCGGCATGAAGACCGCGAACGCACCGGGCGGGTACTCGACGAACACGTCGCGGTACGGCAGGGCCCCGTGCAGGAACTTCTCCGCATACCCCTGGTAAACGTGGACGTCCCGGAATCGCGCTGCCCGGAAGAGGCCGCCGTCGGGAACCGCGCAGGCGGCGATGAAGACGGGCGCTGCGACGAGCGCAGCACGCAACGCGTCCCGCACGCCCGCCGGCTCGAGGCGCGGCTTCACGCGCTTACGGCGGTGGTGGCGGGGGAGGCGGGCCAGACGGCGGCGCGGGAGGAGGCGGCGGCTCGACCGGTGGCCGCGTGCGCACGGGTGTGGCCGTCCTGCCAGTGGTCGTCTGCCGCGTCGTCGTGGCCGGCTGCGTCGTCGTCTGCTGCGTCGTCGTGGCGGGCGGCGAGTAGTAGCCGCTGGACTGCGGGTAGTAGTAGCTCGACCCGTACCGGCCCTGCGTGAACGGCCGCCACGTGACCGGGTCGAGGGGCTGGCTCCAGTTGAGCGCCGGCGCGCCGGCGGTCGCCGCCTCCATGAACAGCCGCCAGATCGTCGCCGGGAACGTGCCGCCGGCGACCGCGATGCCGTGCACGTCCTCCATCGGGATCTCACCTTGCGGGTATCCGACCCAGACCGTTGCCTCGAGCTGCGGCACGTACCCGGAGAACCAGCCGTCGGCATGGTCGTCGGTCGTGCCCGTCTTGCCCGCCGCCGGCCTGCCGAAGTACGCGCCCGTGCCGGTGCCCTCGAGCACGTTCTCCTCGAGGATCCGCGTCACCTCGTACGCGACGCCGTCTGAGATCGCGCGCTTGCGATCCGGGTTGCCCCAGCCCGCATCCGTGTCGACCTTCCCGTTAGCGAGCTTGACCTCGGTGATCGCCATCGGCTTCGAGTAGATCCCGCCGGCGGCCAGCGTCGCGTAGGCGGACGCCTCGTCGAGCGGCGAGATTGCGTCGGCGCCGAGACCCATCGCCGGGACCACGTCGAGACGGGTCGTCACCCCGAGCCGGTGCGCCATCTCGGCCACGTTCTCCGGACCCACGTCGAGCGTGAGCTGTGCGTAGACCGTGTTGTCCGAGCGCAGGGTGGCGTTCACGACCGAGATCGAGCCCGCATAGGTGTGGTCGTACGTGGACACGTTCCAGGCCGGCGTGTACGGGTCCGGCTCGTAGTGAAACGGGGCGGAGGTGTAGTAGGTCGTGTCCGGGTTCATGCCCTGCTCGATCGCCGCCGCGAGGACGAAGGTCTTGAACGTCGAGCCGGGCTGCCGCCGCGCCTGCGCGACCAGGTTGAACTGGTTGCCCGTGTGGCCGGGAGTGACCGCCGTCATCGCCCTGATCGCGCCGTTCGCGGGGTTGATCGAGACCACGGCCGCCGCGGGATCGTTCCGGAGGTAGAGCGTGTCTCGGATCGCCTTCGCCGCGGCGCGCTGCAGGCGCGGGTTGATCGTCGTGTAGACGCGCAGCCCGCCGGACCGGACGGTGCTCGACCCGTACTCGGCGATCAGCTGGTCGCGCACGTAGCTGAAGAAGTACGGCTCCTTGATCCGCGTGTAGAGCTTCCCCGGCTTGAGCCGGAGGTCGCGGACCGAGACTGCTTCCTTGTACTGGGCGCGCGTGATGTACCCGTACCTGAGCATGGCCCGCAGCACTTCGTCCCGGCGCGCGATCGCGCTCGCGGGCCGGTGGAGCGGGTCGTAAATCGACGGCGCCTGCGGGAGTCCGGCCAGGAGCGCCGCCTGCCCGAGCCAGAGGTCGCGCGCGTGCTTGGAGAAGTAGGTCTGCGCCGCGGCCTCGACCCCGTACGCGTGGTTGCCGTAGTAGACCTGGTTCACGTACTCGTCGAGGATCCGGTCCTTCGACCAGCGGCGGCTCAGCTTGATCGCGAGACACGCCTCCTTGAGCTTGCGCTTGAACGTGCGCTCCTTCGAGATGTAGAGGTTGCGCACCAGCTGCTGCGTGATCGTCGAGCCGCCCTGGACGACCTGGCCGGCGCGGAGGTCGCTCCAGGCGGCGCGCGCGATTCCCTGGTAGTCGACGCCTCCATGCTCGTAGAAGCGGTGGTCCTCGATCGCAACGGTCGCCTTGAGCAGCCACGGGCTGATCTTCCAGAGCGGGACCGGCGTGCGGTTCTTCTCCGCGGGGATCGAGCCGAGGAGGGAGCCGTCGGAGGCGTAGATGAACGAGTTCTGGCCGAGCTGGACCGGCTCCAGCTGGTTCAGGTCGCAACTCGAGCGAAACGCGCCCACCGCGCCCATCCCCGATGCGAGGAGCGCAAGCAGGATCACGAGGACCGCACCGCAGAGAAACGTCACGCGCCGCCGGCGGCGGCCGCTGATCCGGTTGCGGCGGCGGCGAGCCCGCCGCAGGACCTCGTCGAAGCCGTCCTCGCGGCCGCGCCGCCCGCTCGGCCCGCGCGGGGGCGAGGGCGGCGTCACGCGAAGACCCCGGCCTCGCGCAGACGCGCGTGGGCTTTCAGGCGGAGCTCGCTCTCGAGCCGCTCCGCACCTGGTGCGTCGTCGGCCCAGACGCTCAGCACGAGGCGGGCCTGGGTGCCGAGCGAGGCGACCTCGACATCGGCCCGCTCGTCGCCCGCAGCCTCGCGCAGAAGGCCGCGCACAGCGTCGAGATCGGAATCGAGAGGAACCTGGACGGTCACACGCGCGAGCTTCCTTCGTCCAACGATCGAGGAGTTCCGGATCGTATCCGAGGCGATCCGCTCGTTCGGGATCACGAGCCGGTCGTTGTCGGCGGTACGGATGAACGTGTACGTGAGCCCGACCTCCTCGACGACGCCGGTCAGGTCGGCGATCTCGACGTGGTCTCCTAGCCGGAGCGGCTGCGCGAACGCGATCAGGAGCCCCGCGATGTAGTTGCCGAGCGTCCGCTGCGCCGCGAAGCCGACGATCAAGCCGATCACCGCCGAGGAGGCGAGGATCCCCATCGCGGCCGCGCGGACGGGCGGGATGACGAGCAGCGCCGAGAGCAGGCCGACGAACACGATCAGTGAGACGACGCTGCGACGCAGAATTCGGTAGCGGGTCTCGACGGCCGGAGGCAGGTTGCTCCGGCTCATCCGGCGGTCGATCAACCACGCGATCACCAGGGTCAGCAGCAGGACGGCGCCGAACACGATCAGGCGATTCCAGTAGTGCATCAGCGCGCTGTTAGTCGAAAGGCAGACGTTTCCTGCCGGCGAAGCCCTCGTCGAGGCCGTGCCAGAACGCGACCTCGTCCTCGCCCACCTGCCAGCAGAGGAGCACCTCCTCGTCGTCGCGCAGCGCCGGGAAGTCGACGAGGCCGCGGTCGAGGTCCTTCACGACGACCCCGAGATGCTCGAGCTGCTCGACGCACTGGGCGACCGCAGCAGCCTCCGCCTCGAACTGCTCCTGGAGCGTGCGCGGCTCCTGCGGGTCGAAGTCGCCGCCGTTCCCGGCGATCCGGTGGACGAGCTTCGCCCTCCGGGTCGCCACGACGCTCATCGTGCGGCGGTGGGCGACCAGGCTCTCGGCCGCCGGCCTGACCTCGGCCAGCGCGTCGTTCGCTTCCTCGGGCGTGAAGTAGCGCTCGGCCATGTGAGTATCATCGCGCGCCGTGTCCGCCGGTCAACGCGTTCGCGAGCCGCAGGCGGCCTCCAGCCCCCCGGCACCGCCCAGGGCGCGGAACCCGGCGCTCGAGATCTTCCTCTGGACGCGGGCCGCGATCTGGGCCGCGGCGCTGTTCTCGCTCTTCGTCTTCGTCCCGAACCGGAACCCACGCGCCGGCCGCTGGGACGACCCGACGCTGACGCACGACCTCGGCGCGGTCACCGACGTCTGGGCCCGCTGGGACAGCGTCTGGTTCCTTCGGATCGCCGAGCACGGTTACTCCGCCGCGAGCAATGCCGCCACGGCCTTCTACCCGCTTTACCCCGGGACGGTCGCCGTGCTCGGCCGCGCGCTCTTCGGCCACTACGTGCTCGCGGGGATCCTCGTCTCGCTCGCGTGCGCGCTCGGCTCGTGCCTGCTGCTCTACGGCATCGCCGAGGAGCGACTCGGTGCAGACGGCGCCCGCCGCGCGGTGCTCTACCTCGCGCTGTTCCCGTTCGCGCTCTTCCTGCAGGCCGTGTACAGCGAGTCGCTCTACCTGCTGCTCACGCTGGCCGCGTTCGCCTTCGCGGAGCGGAGGCGGTTCCTCCTGGGCGGAGGCGCGGCGGGTCTCGCGCTCCTGACCCGGCCGACCGGCCTCGCGCTGCTGCCGGCGCTCGCGCTGCTCGCCTGGCGTGAGCGAAGCCGGCTCCGCGCCTTGGCGTCGCTCGCCGTCGCGCCGGTGCTCTTCGCCGCCTACCCGCTTTACCTCTGGCGCACCGACGGCGACCCGTGGCAGTTCCTGCACGCCCAGCGCGTGTGGAACCGGCATCTCTCGCCCGCGGGCCCGCTCGGCGGGATCTGGGACGGGCTCCGCGCCGGCTGGGCCGGTGTCGAGCAGCTCGCCTCCGGGTCGCACACGCGTTTCTACTGGGCACCGGTGCGGGACACCGACCCGATCCGGGTGGCGACGCTGAACCTCGAGTGCCTCGCGTTCCTCGCCCTGTTCGTCGCGCTGACCGTGGTCGCGTGGCGCCGGTTCGGCGCGCCGTACGGCCTCTTCGCCGCCGTCAGCCTCGCGATCCCGCTGAGCGTTCCGAGCGAGCGCTGGCCGCTGCTCTCGCTGCCGCGGTTCGGCCTGACGATCTTCCCGCTCTTCCTGGCGCTCGCGGTGCTCGGCGGCCGCCCGCGCGTGCATACGGCGATCGTTGGCGTCAGCTCGCTGCTGCTCGGCGTGGCGATCGTGCAGTGGTCGCTCTGGCAGTGGGTCGCGTGAGCCGTCGGCTCGCCCTCGCCGCGGGAGCGGCGGCGCTCCTGCTGGCCGGAACGGCCTGCGGGGAGCGGCAGGAACCGACCGGCCCTCTCGTCCAGCTCTACCCGGTCACCGTCCAGGGCGCGGGCGACTCGCCGACGGCCGTTCGCAGCATCCCGCACCGCATCGTGCCGCTCGGATCCGGCCCGCGGACGACCCTGCGCGCACTGGGGCTCGAGCGCCGCACGGTCACGGTGAACGACTCGCTCGTCGGGCTGCCGCTCGTCGACCAGATCCGGCGGGCCAGGCCCGACCTGATTGTCGCGTCGACCGACGCGGACCCTCTGGACCTCGCGCGAGCGAGGGCGGCGACCCACGCAGCCGTCTACGTCGAGCCCGACACCTCGCTGGACGATGTCGAGCACGCGATCGGCCAGATCGGCCTCCTGACCGGCGCGCCGGTCGCTGCGCGGAGGGTGACCGCGTCGATCGTGCGTGCGCGAGAGAGGGTCGCAGCGCGGCTCAGCGGAGAGCCGGTCGTCTCCGCTTTCGTCGACCTCGGGAACTTCACCACCGTCCCCGACCGGAGCCTGATCGGCGATCTCCTGGCAAAGGCGCACGGAAAGAGCGTCGCGGGGCCGAGCCCGGAGCAGGGGCCGTTCCCGCTCGGCCGGCTCGTCAAGCTGAACCCGCAGGTCTACATCGCCCTCGCCGGAACCGGGACGACGCTCGCAAGGCTGCGCGCAGACCCCGCGACCGTGCGCCTGCAGGCGGTGCGCAAGGGCCGCTTCGCCGTGATCCCGGGCCGGGAGGTCGCGCCCGGGCCGGAGGTAGGCATCGCGCTCACGCGGATCGCACACATCCTCCACGCGAATGCCTTCCGCTGAGCCCGAGAGCCCCGTGACGACGCGGAAGCTCGTCGCGTGGCTCCTGCTGGTCGGGGCCCTGGCCCTGCTGAGCTACTCCGCCCGGGCCGCGGGCGGCAAGCCGTCGCGCGACGTCCTCTACAAATACAGCTTCGCGATCGGCGGCCTGATCGAGTACGCGATCCTGCTGGGGATCGTGCTCGCGATCGCGAGAGGCCTCTCGCGGGGAACACTCGGGCTCAAGCGGCCACGGTCCTGGGCGCGTGCGGCGGGGCTGATGCTCGGCCTCCTGGTCCTGGTCGTCATCGCCGAGCAGGTTCTCGAGCCCTTCCTCCACGCTGCCAGGGAGCAAGGCCTCGAACCGACGCGCTGGGAGTCGGATCACGCCTTCGCGTTCGCGCTCAACGCCGTGGTCGTGGTTGTCGTCGCGCCGATCGTCGAGGAGCTTACGTTCCGCGGGCTCGGGTTCGCGGTGCTACTGCCGTACGGCCCGGCGGTGGCCGTGATCGGGACGGCGGTCGCGTTCGCAGCCGTGCACGGGCTCGTCGAGGGCTTCGTACCGCTGCTGCTGTTCGCGCTCGCGATCGGCTTCCTCCGCCTGAGGACGGAGAGCGTCTACCCGGGGATGATCTTCCACGGCTGCTTCAACGCGGCCGCGCTCGCGTTGGTGTTCCTGAGCTAGCGGGGTATTCTCCCGCCCCGTGCGGCGCGCTGCGATCATCGCCCTGGCCCTCGTGTTCGCGCCCGCGGCGCACGCGGCTCCGCCGGCCGTCAGCGTCCAGGCAAGCCCCTCGAGAGGAGCCGCACCGCTCACCGTCACGCTCACCGCGAGCGGCGACGCGGCCACGTACCACTGGGATCTCGGCGACGGCGCCACCGCGGACGGCGCCGTCGTCCAGCACGTGTATGCGGCCGGCTCGTTCACCGCACGCGTGACCGCAACCGGCCCGGGAGGCGAGACGGCACAGGCGGAGGTGGCGATCGTCTCGCTCGGCCTGACCCTCGCGGCTCCGCACGTCGGCCGATACCAGCAGAAGCTCCGCTTCCACGGGCGGCTCGTCCCAGCGGCGAAGGGAGTGCCGGTCGCCCTCTACCGCGACGGAGTCCGGCTCGCCGGCGGCAAGACGACGAAGGGCGGCCGCTTCTCGCTGCTGGGCCGAGTCGGGACGCCCGACGCTCAGTACACGGTCCGCTACGGCGACGCCGTCTCGAACGCGGTGACGCTCGCGGTCAGGCCCGGACTCGACACGGCGTTCGTCGGCTCGGGCCGGATCGACCGGCCCCTTGCGCTCACCGTCCGCGAGCGTCCCTCGGGCGCGGGAACGCTCACCGTTCGCGTCTGGAGAGCCGGGCGGCTGATCGCCACTCGTACCGGACAGGGTCGCCTGCGCGTCCCGCTCAGCACAGCGCGCTCGGTCACCTACCGCCTGCTCGTCACGGTCACGGGAGCTCATGGCTACACGACCAACAGGCGGCTCCTCCGGCAGACCGTCTTCGTCCCGGATCTCCGGGTCGGCGACACGGGGCCGAGCGTCTACGGGCTCGAGCAGCGCCTGCACGAGCTCCATTTCGCCCTGGGCCGCGTGGACGGCTACTACGGCGCCGCCACCTCCGACGCGGTGGTCGCCTTCCAGAAGCTGCACAACCTGCCGCGGACCGGCACGACGGACCTCCGCTTCTGGCGGGCCCTCGACGCGGCGCGAATCCCCACCGCCGCGCGTCCGGGCAGCCACATAGAGGTCAGCAAGGAGCGGCAGGTGCTCTTCGTCGTCCGGGGCGGACGAGTGATGCTCGTCGTGGACGTGTCGACCGGCGCGACCGGCAACACACCGCTCGGGGTCTGGCACGTCTACAGCAAGGTGCCGGGCTTCAACGCGCTGCAGATGTACTACTCCTCGTTCTTCGTCGGGGCTTTCGCGATCCACGGCTACCACAGCGTGCCGCCGTTTCCCGCCAGCCACGGGTGCGTCCGCATTCCCCTCTGGGTCGCACCGCGGGTGTACTCGCTGATCGACTACGGCACGACGGTCTACATCTACTAGGGCCGCGGGGGCCGTGGTCGTCGCGGGCCTCGCGCTCGCGCTCGCGGGCTGGCTCGTCTACACGCAGGTCTGGGGGATGGGCGGAGAGCGGCCCGTCGCCTGGCGCGACGTGACGCACTCTTTCGGCCCCGTTCAGTTCCCACACAAGCTCCTCGGCGTTTTCCACTCCCGGGGCTCGTTCTCGAGAATGCTCGCTGCGAACATGCCCGGCCGGCCGCCGAGGCCGCCTCGGCTGAACTGGGACCGGGACCAGACGGTCGTGATCGCGCTCGGCCCGCGCTCGAGCACCGGCTACTCGCTCGTCATCCAGCGGGTGATCGAGCGCCGCCGCGGGATCTACGTGTACGCGCGCGAGAAAACGCCGGCGTTGGGCGAGCCGGTGACCGCGAAGGTCACGTATCCGTACCGCGTGCTCGCTATGCACGGCAGCGCCAAGCCCGTATACCTCAAACTGCAAGGCCGATGAGCGAGCAGGACCCTCTGATCAAGCAGCTGCGGGAGCAGATCTCCGACAACGACCGCGCGATCGTCGAGGCGATCAACACGCGTCTGAAGCTGGTCTCGCGCCTGAAGGGCTACAAGGAGTCGCGCGGGCTCTCGTTCGTCGACCCGGAGCGGGAGGAGTGGATGCTGCAGTACCTCGCGCGCGCCAACCGTGGCCCGCTGTCCGCCGAGGGCCTCCGCGAGATCTTCGAGCAGATCCTCGACCTCACAAAGCGCGAGGTCGACGCGGACTAGCCCTCTTCGCCGTTCGCTTCTGCGAACTCGTCGGGCGTGACGTTCTCGAGGAACTGCTTGAACTCGGAGACGATCTCCTCCTCGTTCACGTCCTCGCCCTCGAACTCGATCGCCGACTCCTCGATCACCTCTTCGGCCGCGAAGATCGGCGCGTCCGCCCTGACGGCGAGCGCAATGGCGTCCGAGGGGCGCGAGTCGATCTCGATCTCGGAGCCGTTCTGCTGCACCGTGATGCTCGCGTAGAAGGTGTTCTCCTTCAGCTCGGTCACGGTGATGCGGACCACCTGGGCGTCGAGCTGGCCGAGCATGTCCGTCACGAGGTCGTGGGTCATCGGTCGCGGAGTGGTCGCGCCCTGGAGCTTCATCAGGATCGCCGCCGCCTCCGGGTGCCCGATCCAGATCGGGAGGAACTTGTTCCCGTCGGCCGTTTTGAGGAGGACGATCGGCTGCTTCCCGACCAGGTCGAAGCTCACCCCGTAGATGACCATCTCGTGCATCAGCCCACGGCCCCCGCTCCGATCATAGCCAGAGGGTAGCCGCTCAACTCCCGACCCGCGGCTCGCAGCCGGCCGGCCGTCGCGGCTCGACGTCGCCGAGGGGAACCTGCAGCTCCTCCCCGGTTTCGGCATCCTCGACTATGGCGCGCCGTTCGGGCACACCCATCGGGTCCAGGCCGCGCAGGTAGAAGGCCCGACCCTGATAGAGGACGAGGTCGCCGATGTTCATGGCCGCAGTACCACACTCGTTGTCGGCACCCCGGAGCGCGTCGACATCCCTAAAGAGGGTGCGGCTACACTGCGCCTCCCGGGCGATTAGCTCAGTCGGTTAGAGCGCCGCTCTGATAAGGCGGAGGTCCGTGGTTCGAATCCACGATCGCCCATCTCGCCGTGCTCAGCCGTCCTGCCGATGACGGAAGTCCGGTCTAGCGCCGCGAGAAGAGGCGTCTCAGTAGCAGGAACAGCGAGGCCGGCCGCCGAGTCGGGTTGTAGACGCGGACCTTGACCGGGGCCGAGCTGGTCGTGTTCCCGGCCGCGTCGGTCGCGGCCGCCGTCAGCACATGCGGGCCGATTGGCAGCCGGGCGGTCGCCCACAGTAGCGTGTACGGCGCGCGTGTCAGCACCGGGCCGAGGCGCTTGCCGTCGAGCGTGAGCCAGACCGCCGTGACTCCCGTGTCGTCGGAGGCTGTCACCTTGACGAGGACCTTTCCGTGCACCCTCCCGCCCGCGCCCGGGGCCTTGATCGCAACCGTGGGCGGAACGATGTCCCGATAGGTCGCCGAGTAGGAAGCGCCGCCGGCCGGGGCCGTGACGATGTGCGTGGCGGCCTTGCCGTCCGACCACGAGACGAATCCGAGTCCGCGCTTGCCGAGCGTCTGCGTGAGCGGTGCGCTGATCGCGTTCGTCGAGTTGACGATCACCTTGCGCGTGAACGGGGTCGCCTCCTCCGACGATCCCACCGCGAGTTTCAGGCCCCGCGGGACCGAGTCGAACGAGAGCACCGTCGTCTGCGGGAGCAGGTCGACGGAGGTCGTCGACGAGAGGCCGCCGGAGTCGGTTGCCTTCAGCTGGAGCTCGAGGTACGAAGGGTAGTCGTGGTCGGGCGCCGAGACCGTGCCGCTCGAAACGCCGTGGAAGCTCTGGATGATGTGGATGTGGCAGTTCGACGGGCAGTGGTGGAGGATCACCGTCCAGGTCAGGCTCGAGGCCGGCAGCGCCCCGTCCTGCGGGTCGCTCGCGCTTCCCGAGAAGGAGATCGGGTCGCCGACCTTCCAGGTCTTCGTCTCGAGCGGCGTCGTGATCACCGGGTCCGGCGGGTCGTTGTCGGACGAGATCGTGATCGGGTCGCTCGTGCTCGAGAAGCCGTGGTTGTCGGTCACACGGAGCCGGACGGTGTACGTCCCGGGGCCGTAGGTATAGGTCGGCTTCTGCGTGGTCGAGTCGTCGAACTGGCCGTCGCCGTCGAGGTCCCAGGCATACGTGATGGTGTCGCCCGGGTCGGGATCGTACGAGCCGGACCCGTCGAAGTGGACGGTGAGCGGGGCGCCGCCGCTGGTCGGGGACGCCTTCGCGACGACGTTCGGGGGCGCGTCGCCCGCGAAGTACCGGATCCGCCTGACAGTCCCGCCGGTCAGGTCGACGTAGAAGAGGTCGCCGCCGGGGCCGACCTCGAGGTCGACCGGGGCCGAGGCCTGCGAGTCGAACGTCTCGATATCGGTCGGGTCGGGCAACCCGTTCGGTCCCGGAAACATCACCCAGATGCAGTTCCGCGAGTAGTCGGCGAAGAACAGCGCTCCGTTGTAGTCCGACGGGTACGAACCGCCCTGGTAGAAGGCGAGACCGCTGATCGAGCTCGATCCCTTCGAGCACGACTCGCCAGGAACGACCAGGTCGTTGTGGTTGTAGGTGTAGTAGGGCGGCGTGACCGCGCCCACGGTCCCATAGAGCTGGGTACAGATCCGCAGACCGGCACTCTGATAGGACGGTTGCGGGCCGTTGCCCTCGTAGCAGGGCCAGCCGAAGTTCTCGACCGCCGAGTCGCTGCCGGAGAGGACCCGGTTCACCTCCTCCCAGTCGTTCCAGCCCACGTCGCCGACCCAGAGCTCGGAGGTGCCCGGCCGCGTGGTGAAGCGGAACGGGTTACGCAGGCCCTGGGCGACGATGCGGCGCGCGTTCGGGTCGGAGCTCGCGGCGAGCGGGTTGTTCGGCGTCGCCGCGCCCGTGCTCGGGTCGACGCGGAGGATCGATCCGTTCAGGACAGCCGCCTCGCCGGGGCTGCGCAGCAGGCTCTGCGAGCGGAGCGCGCCGCCCTCCGCGGCGGGGGGAGACTGGTCGCTGCCGACGGGAACCGGCGGATCGCCGCACGGGTTGACCGGGTCGCCGTACTGGCCGTAGTCGACGCCGTAGAAGTTCGCACCCTCGCCGCCGCTGATGTAGAGGGAGCCGTCGGGGCCGAACTGGAGGTCGCCGACGGAGTGGCTCGGGAACTGCTGGCACCAGCCGTCGAGCAGATCCTGCTCCGAGGTGGCGTGTTGCAGGCCGGCGTCGGCCGTCAGCCTCACCAGGCGACCGCTCACGACGCAGCCGAAGGTCGTCGGCCCCGGCGGGGTCGGGCAGTCGTCGCCCCACACGGGCGGGGTTCCGCCGATCGGCGCGTCGAACGTGAAGAGCGCGTAGACGTAGGGCTGTGCGGGATAGCCCGGATCGAGCGCGATCGAGAGCAGCCCGCGGTCCCAGTAGTCGTCCACCTGTGAGCTGAGGTCTGCGAACACCGTCGGGCTCGTGTCGTCGAGGCTCGAGTAGAGCTTGATCACGCCGCTCTTCTCGGCCACGAAGACCTGGCCGTTGGAGGCGAAGCGCACCTGGGTCGGGGAGTCCAGGTTGCTGATGACCGTCGACTCTTGGAAGTCGGGTGGATCCTGCGAGCGGCCGGGAGCGTCCGCCTGGCCCGGCGGGACCATGCAGAGCGCGAGCGCACACAGCCCCGCGAGAACCCCCTCACGCCGCAACCTCACCCTTCCCTAGTTGTATGCGGTCAGGGCCTCCCGCGCCAGTCCGGCGCTTCGTGGCGCCTCAGGCGACGAGACTCTCGAAGACCTCGGCCAGCTCTTCCAGCTCGGTCTCGTCGCCGAACGCGATCTCGAGGCGGCCGGCCCTGATGCGTGCGGGAAAGCCGGTGACGCGCTCGGCGCCCTTGCGCACGCGGTCGGCAAGCGCGGGGTCGACCTTCGGCGCCTTGCGCGGCTTCGTCTTGGCACCCGCCCAGCGAGCGGCCCGCTCGGCGGCGCGAACCGACATGCCGCGCCTGACGATCTTGCGGGCGAGCCGGCGGCGGCCGTCCTGGTCGGGCACCGCGAGGACAGCGCGCGCGTGGCCCTCCGTGAGATCGCCGCGCTCGACCAGCGCGAGCACGTCGTCGGGAAGCTCGAGCAGCCGCAGCCGGTTGGAGACGGTCGGCTTCGCCTTGCCGACACGCTCACCGAGGTCTCCGAGCGAGAGCTCGAACTCGTCCATCAGGAGCGCGTAGGCTCGAGCCTCCTCGACCGCCGAGAGCTGCTCGCGTGCGACGTTCTCCACCAGGCCGAGCAGGATCGTGTCCCGGTCGTCGGCTGTACGCACGAGCGCCGGCACCGTCGGAATCCGGGCCTCCCGGGCCGCGCGCCAACGCCGCTCCCCGGCAATCAGCTCGTACCCGCCCTCGATGCGCGGGCGCACGACGACCGGCTGAACGAGCCCCTGCGCGCGGATCGAGTCCGCGAGCGCGGTCGTCGCCTCGTTGTCGAAGCGCTTGCGCGGCTGGCGCGGGTTGGCGTGGATCGTCTCGACGGGCAGATGCGCGAGCTCCGGCTCGCCCGGCCCGCCGACCAGCACTTCCAGGCCGCGGCCGAGGCCGCGTCGTCTCTCAGGAACGGCCGACAAGCTCCATCGCCACCTTCCAGTACGCGTCGGCACCGGCGGACGCGCGGTCGTAGGCGGTCACCGGCAGCCCGTGGCTCGGCGCCTCGGCCACGCGCACCGAGCGCGGCACGGCCGTCCTGAACACGAGCTCGCCGAAGTGCCGGCGCACCTCGGCGGTGACCTCGGCCGACAGGCGGGTCCGCCGGTCGACCATCGTCAGAATCACGCCCCCGAGCGCAAGCCGCGGGTTCAGCCGCGAGCGCACGAGCTCGACCGAGCCGACGAGTTGGGCGAGGCCCTCCAGCGCGTAGTACTCCGCCTGCAGCGGCACGAGCACCCGGTCGGCCGCCGCCAGTGCATTGACCGTCAGCGGGCCGAGGGACGGAGGGCAGTCGACGAACACGAACGAATAGCCCTCGCCCGCCCCTGCGAGCGCATCTGCGAGGTAGCGCTCGCCGTCCGGCCTGCGCCCAAGCTCGACGGCCGCGCCAGCGAGCTCCCGCCGCGACGGCACGAGGTCCAGCCGTGGAAACTGCGTCGGCTTCGCGAGGTCCGCGAGCGGGATCCCGTCGAGGAGGTCGAGCGAGGACGTCCCGTTCGCGCGCTCGCCCAGTCCGGAGGTCGCGTTCGCCTGGGGGTCGAGATCGACGACGAGCACGCGCTCGCCGGCCTCCGCGAGGCAGGCCGCGAGGTTGATCGTCGTCGTCGTCTTGCCGACGCCGCCCTTCTGGTTGGCAAGCGCATAGACCCGGCCGGGCACACGGCCACGCTAGCTAGGCAAGCGGACGTTTCCTGGCCATTCCGGGGCGGCGGGGAAAGCCCTGCGGCGTCGCGTGGGTCTTCGACAGGACGAGCAGGCCTGACGGCGACGGTCGGAGCTCGCCGCCGAGCTTCTCCGCCACCTGCGCGACCCGCTCCGGGGCCGCGCTCGGGCCGACGTACAGGATGACCGCGCCACCCGGCCTGACCAACGGCAGGCACCATTCTGCCGCGACCGGCGGGCTCGCGAGCGCCTTCGCGACCGCGACCCCCCAGCTGTCGACCGGCTGCTCCTCGGCCCGGCCGCACACGACGCGCACGTTCGGTACCTCGCGGGCCCACCGCTCCAGAAACGCGCACTTCCGCCGGTTCGCCTCCAGCAGCGTGACCTCCCGCTCCGGAAACAACACGGCGAGCGGAATCCCGGGCGCACCGCCACCCGAGCCGACGTCGACGATCGAGCCTGCGAACTCGCGCACGACGCCTGCGGCGGCCAGACTCTCCTCGAGGTGGACGCGCCGCGCGTCGTCGCCCGTGAGGGAGGTCAGCCCCGGTGTCGAGACGAGCTCGTCGAGCCAGCGCTCGAGCAGCTCGTCGTCGGTCAAGCCGGCTCGATCACGACGAAGCGGTTGGGCTCGGTTCCCTCGCTCCGCGTGGTCACACCCGGGTAGTCCTTCAGGCGCACGTGCACGGTCTTGCGCTCGACGGCGGTCATCGGGTCGAGCTCCACGGCCTGACCGGACGAAATCGCCCGCTCGGCGTTACGTACCGCAAGGCCTTCGAGCGTCGCATCCCGGCGCGCGCGGTAGCCGGCCGCGTCCACGACGACCGCCTTTCGATCCTCGCCGTGCCCCCGCCACACGATGGCGTTCACGAGGTACTGGATCGCGTCGATCGTCTGGCCGTGCTTGCCGATCACGAGGCCGAGCTCGCGGCCGACGACCGTCGCCAGGAGCGTGTCCTCGTCCTCGCTCACCTCGAGGCGCGCCCGGACACCGATCGCGTCCAGCAGCCTCTCGACGACCTCCCGAACCTCGCCGGCGAGCTCGCTTTCGTCCTGCGGTGGAGGCTCTTCAGCCTGGTCGGCCACCGCAGCTGCGTCGATCGTCGCGATCACGCGCGCGGGCGCATACCCGACCCCGAGCAGGCCCCGCTCGCCCTCGGAGACGACCTGGAAGCGGACTGCGCCCTTGTCCATCCCGGGCTGAAGCTTCTCCAGCTCCCGCAGCGCGGCCCACTTCGCCTCGCCGACGGTCTCTCCGGTCGTCTCGACCTGGATCGTGTCGCTCATCGCCGCGCCTTGCCTTTCTTCTTCCTGCGCACACGCCGCGGGGGAGCCGCAGGGGCGGTCGGCGCCGCCTCCGGAGCGGCCTCCTCGACCGCTTCGCCCTTGCCGTCTTCCGATGTCGCCTCCCGTGGAGCCGTGCGCGAGGAGCGTTTCGGCGGCGGTTGCGGCTTCGGCATCATCCGTCGAGTGATCAGGCCCTGCCCGACCGTCCACAGGTTGGTGGTCACCCAGTAGATCGCGAGGCCGGTTGGGAAGCTCAGCAGGAAGAAGACGAACCCGATCGGCATGACCAGGAAGAGCGTCCGCTGCGTCTTGTCCATCGTGGACGACATCAGGAACGTCGAGGCCAGCTGGCTGGCCACGTAGAGGACGAGCAGGACGTACCCGGACCAGTGGGAGCTCACCGGCGCGGCGATGTTGGGAACCCAGCCGTGCAGCCAGGCGAAGTCGCCGTTGGCGACACAAGTCTGCGGATGGAGCTCGTGGCCTGGGCACGGCGGGTGCTTCGAGAATCCCCGCAGGACGAGGTACAGCGCGAAGAAGATCGGGAGCTGGGCCAGCATCGGCAGGCACGACGCCGCCGGGTTGATGTTGTTCTCCCGGTAGAACTTCATCAGCTCTTCCTGCTGGCGCTTTTTGTCGGCCTTGTACTTCTTCTGGATCTCCTTCATCTGCGGCGCGTGCAGCTGGAGGTTCTGCATCGAGTGGATCTGCTTGACCGTCAGCGGCACGAGCAGCATCCGGACGATCAGCGTGAGGGCGACGATCGACCAGGCCCACGTGAAGCCGGCATTCAGATGCAGCCAGTCGAGGACGTGCCGGAGGATGTCCTCGAGCGGGCGGAGCGGGTTCGTCGAGGCGAGGAGGAACAGGATCACCGGAACAGCCCCTGGTCGTGGGCGTAGTCCACTCCGCCGCGGCTCCACGGGTTGCAGCGCAGCAGTCGCCAGCCGGCGAGCACGGTCCCGCGTAGGAGCCCGAATTCGCGGATCGCGTCGAGCGCGTACTGCGAGCAGGTCGGGTGGTACTTGCAGTTCCCGCCCCAGAGCACGCCTGCGGTCCGCCGGTAGAGGTGAATCAGGCCCATACCGAGCAGCGCGGGGATGCGTGTGACGATCATGCGGCCGCCTTCTCCAGGATCTCGTCGACGCGCTCGGTCAGCCAGTCGAAGCCGCGAGTCTCGGCCGCCTCGGCGAGGCCGGGCCTGACGACGAGCACGTAGTCGTTCGCCTGCGGCAGCTCGGCGGAGCGCGCCTGGAACACCTCGCGCAGCCGACGCTTGATCCGGTTGCGGGTGACCGCCGTCCCGACCGCCTTCGGCACCGCGAGGCCCAGGCGAGGTCCCTCGGCGTCGTCCTCCTCGTTCCGCGCGAACCAGTAGAGAACGAGAAACCGCGTCGAGACCGACCGGCCCTGGCGGTAGACGGCGTCGAAGTCGCGCGAGCGCGAGAGGCGGTGGCGGCGATTCACGGGCGCGGCGAGCGCTCCGCTGTCACGCAGAGAGGCGCTTGCGGCCCTTCGCACGCCTGCGCTTGAGGATCGATCGACCCGCCCTCGAGGACATGCGGGCGCGGAAGCCGTGCTTTCGCTTCCGCCTGCGCACGTTTGGCTGATAGGTCCGTTTCACGAGTGGGAAAAGGGGGAAGAAGAACCGCCCGAACTGCGGGCGGCGAGCAGCCAGTATAGACGAGGCGCCGGGGGCGGTTCTCCACAGAGATTCGGACCCACAAGCCGACGCGAAAACGCTGCACAGAGGCCACTCGGACAGGTGCAAGCGTCGCCTTCTTCGACAAGACCGTCCACACCTGTGGAGACCTGTGTGGAGGTCGGTGTTTTTCCTGCAAATGGCCCATTTTTTGGGACAGAGAGGGCCGGCGAGAGGGCCGGAAATCTGTCGTTGAGCGAGGGGCCGCACGCTGCTATGCTCGGTCGCTCGCCGAACCCCCGAGAAGGAGCCTGCCGGCGGCGTGGAGTCCTCAATCGAGCTGACTGCGGAAAGCCTGTGGAGCGAGGTGTCGAGTCGGCTCAGAGGCGCCCTTAACGAGACGACGTACCGCACGTGGTTCGACCACGTTCGCGGGCTCGATCTCAGCGACGACGAGTTCGTCCTCTCGGTTCCGAACGCCTTCACGCGCGACTGGATCGAGGGCCATTTCCTCGGCCTGATCCGCGCTGCGGTCGGGGACGCGACCGGCAAGGAGCGGCGTGTCCAGCTCCTGGTCGCCGAATCGCCCGAGGAGCCCACTGGGCCGGCCGAGGCGCAGCGCCGCGAGGTGCTCGGGATGGGGCTCAACCCGAAGTACACGTTCGACTCGTTCGTGATCGGCTCGTCGAACCGGTTCGCGCACGCGGCCGCGCTCGCGGTCGCCGAGGCGCCCGCACAGGCCTACAACCCGCTCTTCATCTACGGCGGGACCGGTCTCGGCAAGACGCACCTCTTGCAGGCGGTGGCGCAGTACGTCGGCGAGCACCAGGGCGAGCTCTCGGTTCGCTACGTCACGAGCGAGACGTTCATGAACGACTTCATCAACGCCCTGCGCGACAAGCGGATCGAGGGGTTCAAGCAGCGCTACCGGGCTTACGACCTGCTCCTGATCGACGACATCCAGTTCTTCGAGCACAAGGAGCGGATCCAGGAGGAGTTCTTCCACACGTTCAACTCGATCTACGAGGCCGGCGGCCAACTCGTGATCTCGTCCGATCGCCCGCCGCGAGAGATCTCGACGCTGGAGGAGCGTCTGCGCTCGCGCTTCGAGTGGGGTCTGATCACGGACATCCAGCCGCCCGACCTCGAGACGCGGATCGCGATCCTGCGCAAGAAGGTCAAGACGGACGGGATCCACATTCCGGACCCGAAGGTGCTCGAGTTCATCGCAGGGAGGATCTCCTCGAACATCCGCGAGCTCGAAGGCGCGCTCACGCGTGTCGTCGCGTTCTCGTCCCTGACCGGCCGGCCGATGAGCGAAGACCTCGCCCAGGACGTGCTGCGCGACGTCTTCCCGCAGGGCGAGGTGCCGCAGGTCTCGATCGAGCGGATCCAGGAGCTCGTCTCGGAGCGGTTCGGCCTCTCGCTCGGCGAGCTCTGTGGCGACAAGCGCTCGCAGAACATCGTCTACCCGCGCCAGGTCGCGATGTACCTCTCGCGCGAGCTCACCGACTCGTCGCTACCCAAGATCGGCAAGCAGTTCGGCGGGCGCGACCACACGACCGTGATCCACGCGACCTCGAAGATCGCGCGCATGATCCGCGAGGACCGGAATGTGTACAACCTTGTGCAAGAGCTGACGGCGCGCATCAAGCAGGCGCGCTGAGAATGTGGATTACACCCCTAGCTCCCTCGAGCCTGTCGACAACGCCGCGTTCTCCACAGCGACGCCTCACAGCGAATCCCGTGGTTTCACGCCAGCGAGACGCGTCTTCCCCGGTCTCCACACTCCCTATGACTACGACCAAGGAATTTCATAGATGATCGAAACAGAAACAGAAGCCGTGATTGCCCAGGGAACACTCAAGGCGACCTGCTCGAGGGACGAGCTCCTGCACGCGCTCGGCCTTGTCTCGCGCGGGGTCTCCGCGCGAACCTCGGTCCAGATCCTGGCCGGGATCCTGCTCGAGGCGGAGCAGGGCCAGCTTCGCCTGGCCGCGACCGACATGGAGGTCTCGCTGCGAACCTCGCTCGATGCGAAGGTGGACGCCGAAGGGGCCGTGGTCGTTCCCGGTCGGCTGCTAGTCGAGCTCGCGCGCCTGCTGCCCGAGGCCGAGGTCTCGATAGAGCACAAGCTCGAGGAGGCGGTGTGCGAGATCAGCTGCGGCTCGGCGAGCTACCGCCTGCACACCTACAATGCGGAGGACTTCCCCCGGCTGCCGGAGACCGAGGGAGTCGAGCTCCACAAGGTCGACCGCCAGACGCTGCTCGAGACGGTCGCGCGTGTCAGCCGCTCCGCCTCTCGCGACGAGTCGCGGCCGGTGCTGACGGGCGTCCTTGTCCACTTCGAGCCGGGGAAGCTCGTGATGGCAGCGACCGACTCCTACCGCCTCTCGGTGAAGGAGACCGCGCTGGAAGGGTCTGCGCCCGAGCTGGAGGCGATCGTGCCGGCGCGCGCGCTCGCTGAGCTCACGCGGATCGCACCTGAGGGCGACACGCTGGCGCTCGGCGTGCACGAGAACCAGGTCGTGTTCGGGACCACGAACGCGTGGCTGACTACACGCCGGATCGACGGACAATTCCCGAACTACAAGCAGCTCGTGCCGGAGGCATTCGAGCACGAGGTGTCGCTCGGCCGCGACGAGCTACTGGAGGTCGTGCGCCGCGTCTCCGTGATGGCACAGCGCAACTCGCCGCTGCGCCTCCGCTTCGGCGATGGCGAGTTGACCATCTCGGCCCAGACGCAGGACGTGGGCGAGGCGCACGAGTCGCTGCCGGCGGCGTTCAGCGGCGACCCGCTCGAGATCGGCTTCAACGCGGAGTTTCTCCGCGACGGCGTGGAGTCGATCGCCGGCGACCAGGTGAAGCTGAAGCTGATCAGCCCGCTCCGACCGGCGGTCCTCGAAGGTGAGAGCGACGACTTCCTGTATCTGATCATGCCGATACGGCTGGCCGGTTAGAGCACAGGTAACTGATCGTCAGCTCCGTTTCGCTCCGGGACTTTCGCTCCTACGCCGGGCTCGACCTCGGCCTCGCGCCGGGCCTCGTGCTCGTGACGGGGCCGAACGGGGCCGGCAAGACGAACCTGCTCGAGTCGCTGCACGTGGGGACGCAGGGCTTTTCCCCTCGTACGCGGGCGGACGCGCAGCTGGTGCGCTTCGGGCGCGAGGCGGCACGGATCGCGCTGAAAGGCGACCGCGCGGGCGTCCCGGTCGACCTCGAGGTGACGCTCGAGCTCGGCTCGGGCAAGCGCGCGAGCCTCAACGGCGCCCGGCTGAGAGCGGCGGAGCTGCTCCGGGCCGAGGTGTCGACCCTCGTCTTCACTCCCGATCGGCTCGTGGTGGTGAAAGGAGGCCCGGCCGCCAGGCGCGCCTACTTCGATCGTGCGCTGGGGCGGCTCTCGCCCGCGCGGGCCGGTCTGCCGGCCGAGTACGGCGCCGCGGTGGGGCAACGGAACGCGGCGCTGCGGCGGATCGCCCAAGGGCTGTCCTCCCGTGACACGCTCGGACCCTGGGACGATCAGGTGGCCCGCCTCGGTACGGCGCTCGTCGAGGCTCGCGCGGAGACCGTCGACGCGCTGCGGCTCCGATTTCGCGAGCGGGCCGGGGAGCTGGGCCTGCCGGACGGCGAGCTCGCCTACGATGCCGAGCCGCCGACTGCCGAGGACCTGGCCGCCCGCGCCGAGCGCGACCTCGAACGCGGGACAACGAGCCTCGGGCCGCACCTCGATGACGTCGGCGTGCTCTCCGGCGACCGCGACTTGCGCGCCTTCGGTTCTCAGGGCGAGCAGCGCCTCGCGGTGCTCGCGCTCCTTCTCGGCGAGGCCGAGCTTCTCGCGGAGCGCCGTGGGGTGCCGCCGCTGCTCCTCCTCGACGACGTGCTCTCCGAGCTCGACCCGGGTCGTCGCCGGACTCTGGCCGAGCGCCTGCAGGACTCCGGGCAGGCGCTCCTCACGAGCGCGAGCAGAAACGCGCTCCCTGTCGAGCCAGCGCAGACGATCGAGGTCACGCAGGGGCACGACGGGGTGAGCCGCGCGGAGACCGACTGATGGAGCGGATCGGCGAGACGGTCCGGCGCGAGCTCGGCCGCTTCGGGACCGCCGGAGCGATGGCGGACATCGTGGAGGCCTGGCCGGGCGCGGTCGGCGACCAGGTGGCGGCGAATGCCTGGCCGGCCCGCCTCGCCCGCGACGGGACTCTTCACGTCTCGGCGAGCTCGTCGGCCTGGGCGTTCGAGCTCGGCCACCTCGCAGGCGAGATCCTGCCGCGGCTGCAGGAGACACTCGGGTCCTCCGCTCCGGAGCGGCTGAAGTTCGCCCCCGGGCCCCTTCCGGAACCCGACCCGGCGGTCTCTGCGCCGCCCCGCGAGCCCCTTCCCGAGCCAACGCTCGAGCAGGCGAGAGAGGCCCGCTCGTGGGTCTCCGGGATCGACTCCGAAGAACTTCGCAAAACAGTGGAAAAAGCTGCGCGCGCAAGCCTCGCGCGGGCCGGTTCCGGCCGCCGGATCTGATAGACTGAACGCCGGCTAAAAATGCGGAACTTGCAGGGATTTTCTGACAGCTAAGGCTTCCTATACCGCCAAGGACATCGCCGTTCTCGAGGGTCTCGAGCCGGTCCGGCTGCGACCGGGCATGTACATCGGCTCGACGGGCGTCCGCGGGCTCCACCAGCTCGTCTTCGAGGTGGTCGACAACGCGGTCGACGAGGCGCTTGCGGGGCGCGCTGACACGATCGAGCTGACCATTCACCCGGACAGCTCCGTGACGGTGAGCGACAACGGCTCGGGGATCCCCGTGGACGAGATGGCCGACCAGGGCGCCTCCGCGCTGACGGTCGTCTTGACGAAGCTCCACGCCGGTGGGAAGTTCGGCGGAGAGAAGGCCGCCTACAAGGTCTCGGGAGGCCTGCACGGGGTCGGAATCTCGGTCGTCAACGCGCTTTCCGAGTGGCTGGTCGCCGAGGTGCGCCGCAACGGGAAGGTCTACCGCCAGACGTTCGCACGCGGCGAGCCGACCTCCGAGCTCGAGGAGGTCGGGAAGGCGAAGGGAACGGGCACGACGATCACGTTCATGGCCGACGGCGAGGAGATCTTCGAGGAGGTCGAGTGGTCGTACGAGACGCTGAGCCAGCGCCTCCGCGAGACCGCGTTCCTGACGAAGGGCCTCCGCATCATCCTTCACGACGAGCGGGCCGGCGGCGAGAGCGCCGAGTTCCACTTCGAGGGCGGCATCAAGGACTTCGTGATGCACGTCAACTCGACCAAGGATCCCGTCCACAAGCGGATTGCCTACTTCTCGAGCGAGGGCGAGAAGGGGACGGTCGAGGTCGCGATGCAGTGGAACTCCTCGTACCAGGACTCGCTCTACACGTTCGCCAACAACATCAACACACACGAGGGCGGCTCGCACCTCTCCGGCTTCAACGCGGCGCTCACGCGCACGATCAACCGCTTCGCGCGGGAGCTCAATCTGCTCAAGGAGAAGGAGGACAACCTCGAGGGCGAGGACGCGCGCGAGGGATTGGCCGCGGTCGTCTCTGTGAAGCTCCAGGAGCCGCAGTTCGAGGGTCAGACGAAGACGAAGCTCGGGAACCCGTGGGTCAAGGGGTTCGTCGAGCAGGCGGTCAACGCAAAGCTGGCCGAGTTCCTCGAGGAGAACCCGACCGACGCCAAGCAGATCATCCAGAAGGCGATCGCCGCCTCCCGTGCGCGCCAGGCGGCGCGCAAGGCGCGTGACCTCACGCGCCGCAAGGGCGCGTTCGGCGGCGAGATCGCGAAGAAGTTCGCGGACTGCCAGGTGCGCGATCCCGAGCTCGCGGAGCTGTTCATCGTCGAGGGCAACTCCGCCGGCGGCGCCGCCAAGGAGGCGCGCGACAAGTCGAACCAGGCGATCCTGCCCCTGCGCGGGAAGATCATCAACTCGGAGAAGAACCGGATCGACAAGGTGCTCTCGAACGCCGAGATCCAGCTGCTCGTACAGGTGATCGGCACCGGGATCGGCGACGAGTTCGACATCTCCAAGCTCCGGTACAACCGGATCATCGTCATGACCGACGCCGACGTGGACGGCGCGCACATCCGGACTCTCGTGCTCACGTTCCTCTACCGGCACATGCAGGAGCTGTTCGACCGCGGGCACGTCTTCATCGCGGTCCCGCCGCTCTACCTTGCGCGCTTCGGCAACCAGCAGAGCTACCTCGAGAAGGACTCGCAGCTCGAGGAGCTGCTCGTGCGCGAGCGCTTCGGCTCGCTCGAGATCACCGCGCGCGACGGGAAGCAGGTCAAGCTGACCGAGCACCGCTACCGCCGGTTCGCGAGCGCGCTCAGCGAATACCTCGGCTGGGTTGCGCGGCTGCGCTCCGACTTCGGCGGGGCCGCGTCCGACTTCGTGCTCCAGCACGGGCTCGTCGAAACGGAAGCAGCGTCGCTGAAGGATGCGGCAAAAGCGATCGCGGATGCGGAGCAGAACGGCTTCGGCCTCGAGGCTAGGGTCGACGGCGATTCGCTGCTCGTTCAGATCGTGGAGCTCGGGACGAACGCGACGATGAACGTGGTCGTCCCCGAGGAGCTCCTCGGCTCGCCGATCTACGACCGTGTGCGCAAGGCGCATGCCCGGCTGACGGAGATCATCGGCGGGCTGCCGCCGTTCACCGTCACGCTCGGCAAGGAGTCCGAGTACGCGCTCACCTTCGAGGGGCTTCGCGAGTCCGCGCTTGCGCTCGCCAAGACCGGGATCCAGATCACGCGCTTCAAGGGTCTGAGCGAGATGAACGCGCCCGAGCTCTGGAAGACGACCATGGATCCGGCCGAGCGGATGATCGTCCGCGTCGACGTCGAGGACGCGGCCGCCGCCGACCTGTGGTTCTCGCGCCTGATGGGCGACGAGGTCGAGCCTCGGCGCGAGTTCATCGAGCAGAACGCACTCGAAGTGAAGAACCTGGATGTCTGAGCTCGAGACGGGCCCGCTCGGGGCCGGGCGCATCGAGAGTCGCGAGCTCGACCAGGAGGTCCGCACCAGCTTCCTCGACTACGCGATGAGCGTGATCGTGAGCCGCGCGCTGCCCGACGTGCGCGACGGCCTCAAGCCCGTCCATCGCCGCGTCATGTACGCGATGCACGAGGCCGGGCTGCAGCCGAACCGGCCGACGCGCAAGTCCGCACGCGTCGTCGGCGACGTGATGGGCAACTACCACCCGCATGGCGACCAGGCGATCTACGACGCCCTCGTCCGCCTCGCGCAGCCGTTCTCGCTCCGGTACCCGCTCGTCGAGGGCCAGGGCTACTTCGGCTCGGTCGACGGCGATCCGGCCGGCGCGATGCGCTACACGGAGTGCCGACTGTCGCGGATCGCGACCGAGCTGCTGCGTGACATCGACGCGGACACGGTCGACTTCGTCCCGAACTACGACGAGTCGCGGCGCGAGCCGGTCGTCCTGCCCGCCCGCTTCCCGAATCTGCTCGTCAACGGCTCCGCCGGTATTGCAGTCGGCATGGCGACGAACATCCCGCCGCACAACCTCGACGAGATCGTGAACGGGATCGTCGCGATGATCGACGACCCGACGATCAACGTCGACAAGCTGATGAAGCACGTGAAGGGGCCGGACTTCCCGACCGGAGGGGCGATCGTCGGCTACTCGGGGATCCGCGACGCGTACCGCACGGGCCGCGGCCGGATCATGGTCCGCGGCCGCGCGCACATCGAGCAGCTGCGCGGCGGCAAGAGCGCGATCATCATCACCGAGCTGCCATACGGCGTGCGCAAGGCCGGCGAGGGCGGAGTGATCGAGAAGATCGCCGACCTCGTCAAGGCAGGGACGCTGAACGAGGTGCCGATGTCGGACGAGGCGCTCCAGGACCACTCCGACAAGGAGGGCATGCGCATCTACGTCGAGCTGAAGCGCGATGCGGTCCCGCAGGTCGCGCTGAACAAGCTCTTCAAGCTGACGCCGCTGCAGACGACGTTCGGCTACAACGCGGTCGCGCTCGTCGACGGTGTCCCGCGGACGCTCTCGCTGCTCGAGCTCGTCCGCCATTACCTCGACTACCAGCGCGAGATCGTCACCCGCCGCTCGAAGTACGAGCTGCGCCAGGCAGAGCGGCGCGCCCACATCCTCGAGGGCTACCTCAAGGCGCTGGAGAACCTCGACGCCGTGATCGCCCTGATCCGCGCTGCGGCCGACACCGAGGAGGCGCGGGCGGGCCTGATGGAGCAGTTCGAGCTCTCCGAGATCCAGGCGCAGGCGATCCTCGACCTTCGTCTTGCGCGCCTGACCGGGCTCGCGCGGAAGGAGATCGAGGACGAGTACAAGGACCTGCAGGAGCGGATCGGCGAGCTGCGCGCGATCCTCGGCGACCCGGCGAAGGTCGACGCGGTGGTCAAGGACGAGCTCTCCGAGCTCGTCGCCGGCTACGCGAAGGACGACGAGCGGCGCACGGAGATCGTCGCCGGCGAGGACGAGCTCGAGCTCGAGGACCTGATCGCCGAGGAGGACATGGTCATTGCCCTCACGCGCTCGGGCTACGTGAAGCGCCTACCGGTCAGCGCCTACCGCGAGCAACGCCGCGGTGGGATCGGCGTGATGGGGATGAACCTCAAGGACGAGGACTACATCGAGCACCTCTTCGTCGCCTCCACGCACGACTACCTGCTCTTTTTCACGACTGTCGGGAAGGTCTATCGCCTGAAGGTGCACGAACTCCCGCTCGGCACGCGCCAGTCCAAGGGGCGCGCGATCGTCAATCTGCTGCCGTTCGCGCAGGACGAGCAGGTGCGCGCGGTGATCGCGACCCGCGACTTCAAGGAGGCCGAGTACCTCGTCCTCGCTACGCGCAACGGGATGGTCAAGAAAACTCGCTTCGAGGAGTACAACACCAACCTGAAGGCGGACGGGATCATCGCGATCAAGTTGCGGGACGGCGATGCGCTGGTCGACGTCCTCCACTCGTCGGGGACAGACGACATCATGCTCGTCTCGCGCAAGGGCCAGGCGATCCGCTTCGCCGAGCAGCAGGCGAGGCCGATGGGCCGTGCGACGTCCGGGGTCAAGGGCATGAGCCTGCGGAAGGGCGACGAGGTGATCGCGGCGGCGATCGCGCGCGACGACCTCGACATGCTCGTGGTCACTGACCAGGGCTACGGCAAGCGGACGCGCATGCCCGACTACCCGGTCAAGGGGCGCGGTGGGCTCGGAGTGAAGACGGTCCAGCTGACCAAGGCCCGCGGGCAGCTGGCCGGCGCGGTCGCCGTGCGCGAGGGCGAGCAGCTGATCCTGATCTCGACCGGCGGCACCGTGATCCGGATGCCGGTGAGCGAGATCAAGCGCCTCGGGCGGGCCACGCAAGGCGTGATCGTCATGCGGCTGCGCAAGGGCGAGCTGGTCTCGAGCATCGCGCTCGTGGCCGAGTCGGAAGGCGACGAAGACGCGCCGTTGGAGGAACCCGTCGCCCCCGAGCCTGCGCAAAACGCAAACGAAAACGCCTGAGTTCTGCGCGAACGCCGGTCCCGCTTCGCGAATTCGACGAACAGCGCTATAACTTTCAACGCAGGTTGCGCGAGCCGCGGGAAGGTGGACCCACCGTGTACCACAAGCCAGCCGACTTCCTCGAGCCGGTCGACATCTCAGAGCACCTCGACAAGCTCGAGCTCTACCTGGGCCAGGTCTGCCGGATTGCCGGAATCTCGAAGATGCAGCTCGACTACTGGACGAACAAGGCCCACATCCCGACGAAAGGCAAGAAGCAGCGCATCTACGACATGGATGCGGTCGAGACGGTCATGCTGATCAAGCAGGCGAAGGACAAGGGCCTCAACCTCGGCGCGGCGATCGAGGCTGCCCGCAGCTTCCGCGCTGCGCAGGGAGAAGCGAGCTAGGAGACAGCGCGTAGAGTCGCTGCGGCCTGCTCGGGCGGGAGCGGGTTGACGTGGTGCCCGGTCGCGAGCTCGAGGGAGGCGAACACCGTCAGGCGCGGGAGGAGCTCGAGGTGCCAGTGGCCGTCCGGGTGTAGCCAGAGGTTCGACGGGACCGGGCCCAGCCTGCGGAGCGCATCGGCGGCAAGGTCGAGTGCCGACCCCAGGCCTTCGCTCTCGAACCCGTCCGGCTCGTGCCCGAGCGGTGCGACGAGGCATTCGTAGGGAGCGCGGCCCGCGTAGGGGCAGAGGAGCACGAGCCCCTCGCGCTCGAGGACGATGCGCTCCTGTTCGAGCCCTTCCCAGGCCAGGTAGTCGCAGAGGCGGCAGCGGTCAGCAGAGGCCTCGGTCGCTTCGACCGGCGGCTGATCACGAAATCCGGCGAGCTGCGAGTGGGAATGCGGGAGGCTCGAGCCAGCCGCCTTCCCCTCGTTGACGCCGGCGAAGACGTATGGGAAGCCCGCGCCGCGCATGGCCGCCGCCCGGGCCCGCCAGGCCTCCGCGACGAGCCCGAGCTGCGCCGCGTCGAGGGCCGCGATCGAGCGGACGTGCTCGGGCGAGTGCACGACGACCTCCTGCTGCTCGAACGCGGGGAACTTGTTCGGCACGACTCGGACGGCCCAGCCCGGCGTGTTCGGCTCCCGGCCGTCGGGCAGGGCGAAGACCTCGGGAGGCGTCCGGTCCTCGCGTCCCTCGCAGAACGGGCAGGTCTCGAGCTCCTCGGGCGTCTCCGGCTCGAGCGCGGGTGTCGGTGCCCCGGGACGGTCCGACCGGCCGGGAGCGACCGCGACCAGACGCCCCGAGAGCGGGTCGACTCGCAGCTCGCTCAGGAGTCGTTCTTGTCGTGCCCCAGGAACAGCTTGAAGAGGTCGATCGGGGCCGGGAAGACGATGGTGGTCGACGCCGAGCCGCTGATCTCGATCAGCGTCTGCAGGTAGCGGAGCTGGATCGAGACCGGGTGCTCCTCGAGCACGAGCGCGGCGTCCTTCAGCCGCTCGGCCGCCTGGAACTCGCCCTCCGAGCTGATGATCTTGGCGCGCCGCTCGCGCTCGGCCTCCGCCTGCCGCGCCATCGCGCGCTGCATCGTGGACGGGATCTCGACGTCCTTGATCTCGACGATCGAGACCTTGATCCCCCAGGGCGAGGTCGCCTCGTCGATGATCCCCTGCAGGATCGTGTTGATCTTGTCGCGCTCCGAGAGGAGCTCGTCGAGCAGGTGCTGGCCCAGGACCGAGCGCAGGGTGGTCTGCGCGATCTGCGACGTCGCGACCATGTAGTTCTCGACCTGGACGACCGCGTTCGAGGGCTCGACGATCCGGAAGTAGGCGACCGCGTTCACGCGCACGGGGACGTTGTCCTTCGTGATCACGTCCTGCGGCGGGATGTTGAGCGTGATCGTCCGCAGGTCGACCTTGACCATGCGGTCGACGATCGGGATCAGGATGAAGAGGCCCGGGCCCTTCGGGTGGGGCAGCAGACGGCCGAGCCGGAAGATGATGCCCCGCTCGTACTCGCGCGCCACCTTGAGTGCCCCGATCACGAACAGCAGGACGATCAGCAGGACGATCCCGAAGATGATCAGCGCCGCGGTCATGACACCAAGATCCTACTCCGGGACAACGTGCACCACCTCCAGCATGAGCTCGGGATCGACTCCCGAGACGCGGACGGACTGACCAGGCCGGAGCGGCTCGCCGTCGGCCGAGCGGGCCCGCCAGAGCTCGCCGTTGACGAAGACGAGGTCGTCGCGCTTGGCTTCGCCCACCTCGCCGACGATCATCTGTGGGCCGACGCGCGCGGGGGCGCGCCGCACCTGGATCGCCTTTGCCGTCGCGAACGCCCACAGGATGCCGAGGGCCAGCGCGAGGGCGATGATCAGCGGCGCGTTCACGTTGTTGTAGGGAGCCGGCGCGTTGTGGAACAGCATTAGGCAGCCGACGACGAGGCTGATCAGACCGGCGACCGTGAGTGCGCCGTGGCTCGTGACGTGCGCGTCGATGATCAGCAGCGCCACCCCGAGCAGGAGCAGTGCGAGCCCGGCCCAGCTGATCGGGAGCACGGCGAACCCGAACAGCGCCGTCACCAGCGCGACGGCGCCGAGCGCTCCGGGCAGGACCACCCCCGGATGGAAGATCTCGAAGCCGATCCCGGCGAGGCCGGCCAGGAAGAGCAGCGGCAGGATGTTCGGGTCGATCAGCGTGTTCAGCAGTCGCGTGAAGAAGCCGGGATGCACCTCGGTGAGCTGGGCGTTGGCCGTGTGGAGCGTGAGGTTCTTGCCGACGGTCGTTTGCCCGTCGATCTTGTTCAGCAGCGCGGGCAGCATGGGTGCGAGCACGTCCACGACGTTGATCTTCTTCGCGGTCTGGTCGTCCACGTTCGCGGCCTGACGGACGGCCTTCTCCGCCCAGGCGGCATTGCGGTGGTGGTAGCGCATCAGGCTCTCGAGTGAGGCGACCGCGTCGTTGATCACCTTGCGCCGCAGGTCGGAGCCGATGTTCTGGCCGCTGCTGTCGATCGGCGTCGAGGAGCCGATGTTCGTCTGCGGCGCCATCGCCGCGACATCCGCGGCCTCGGTGAGCCAGACGCCCGCGGAGGCGGCGCGCGATCCCGGCGGCGAGACGTACACGATCACGGGGATCTTCGAGGCGAGCTCGTGCTTGACGATCGTGTGCATGGAGTCCGACAGACCACCGGGCGTGTCGAGCTTGATCACCGCTGCGCTGTAGCCGCTCTTCGACGCGTGATCGAGCTGGTGGTCGAGGTAGCTCGCCGTGACCGGGTTGATCTCCAGCGGGAAGTCGATCACGAGGACGCGCGGCTTCGACGAGGTAGAGGCGACCGCGAGCGCCGGAACGGCGAGAGCAACGGCCACGGAGGCGAAAAATGCCCGCAGTAACGGCCCTTTCACGGTTGTAAAGATCGTATCAGCGAGCCTTGCGGCCCCAGAGCGCGTGTGCCACCCTCGAACCCGGGTCGTCGCCGATGAGAGCCCTTCTCGTCGCAGCCGTCTTTGCCGTCGCCGCTCCTGGCCCCGCCGCCGGAGCTGGGCTTTCGCTTGCCTCGAGGGACCTGCGCGGAGCGAAACCAGTTCGGGTCGCTCGCTTCGACCTGGTCGGCCTCCACTGGCGCGGAAGCGGCTCGGTGCTCTTCCGGACGCGTGCGCTCGACGGCCGCTGGAGCGCGTGGCGCCCCGCCGCCCCGGAGTCGGATGACCGGCCCGACCGCGGCAAGGAGCACTCCGGTGCCCTGGCGGGCTGGCAGCTCGGGAGCCCGTACTGGACCGGAGGCGCGGAGCAGCTGCAGTACCGGACCGTCGGCAGGGTGGGCCGCGTGCGGGCCTACTTCGTCCGCAGCCCCGGAACTTCGGCGCCGGTCGACACCCGCATCCCGTACCTGGCGAACAAGCCGACGATCATCACGCGGGCCCAGTGGGGGGCGAACGAGGCGATCCGGCGCGCGCCGCCGAGCTATGCGGACAACGTCCACTTCGCGATCGTCCATCACACGGCCGGCTCGAACTCCTACACGGCGAGCCAGTCGGCCGCGATCGTGCGGGCGATCGAGCTCTACCACGTGAAGGCCAACGGCTGGAACGACATCGGCTACAACTTCCTCGTCGACAAGTACGGCCAGATCTTCGAGGGCCGGTACGGGGGCATGACGCGCGCGGTCATCGGCGCGCACGCCATGGGGTTCAACACCGGCAGTGTCGGCGTGGCGCTGATCGGCAACTACGACTCGGCGCCGGTCACGGCCGCGGCGAAGGCGGCGCTCGTGTCGCTGCTTGCCTGGCGGCTCGACCTCGCGCACGTCGACCCGCTCTCGAAGGTCGTGCGCGTCTCGGCCGGAAACCCGCGCTACCCGGCGGGAAAGGCGCTCACGCTGAACGCGATCTCGGGGCACCGCGACACGTATCCGACCGGTTGTCCGGGCACGAAGCTCTACGCGCTGCTTCCCGCGATCAGGGCCGCCGTCGCGAAGACGGGGCTGCCGAAGCTGTACAACCCGGTCGTGACCGGCTCGCTTGGCGGCTCCGTGCGCTTCACGGCGCGGCTGTCGGCCGCAGCCGACTGGACGGTGACGGTCGTCGACCAGAACGGGGCGACGGTCGGGAGCGGGACCGGCAGCGGCACGGCGGTCGACTGGACCTGGGACGCGACCACGGCCCCGCCCGACCGACAGTACACGTGGACGATCTCCGCCCCGGACACCCGGCCGGCGACCGGCGCAATCGGCACGGCCCTGCCCCCGCCGACGCTGCGGCAGGTCAAGGTCTCTCCCGCCCTCGTGACGCCGAACGGCGACGGCCGCGCCGATGTGGCCAAGCTCACCTACCGCCTGAACACGCAGGCGATCGTGACCGCGACGCTGCTGGACTCGTCGAACGCCGTTGTGTCGACGCTCTTCCGCCAGCTCCGGCCGGCCGGCGCGCGGAGCTTCACCTGGAGCAACATCAGCGTCCCTGACGGGCTCTACCGGATCTCGCTCGTGGCGCGGAACGCGGCGGGCAAGCAGGCGCAGACGACGATCCCGATCTCCGTCGACCGCACGCTGTCGGGCTTTGCCTCGAGTGCTCCCGCGATCTCGCCGAACGGCGACGGCCGCTTCGACACGCTCTCGTTCGGCTTCCAGCTGCTCGCCCCGGCCACGGTCGAGCTCGACGTCCTCTCGCACGGGCTCGTGACGGCGAGCCTGTTCGACGGCTTCCTGGCGGCCGGAGCCCAGCAGATCGACTGGGACGGCGGCGGCCTGCCGGACGGGAGCTACAAGGCGCTGCTGAGCGCGACCGACTCGCTGATGACCGTCAAGCAGTCGGTCGTCGTGCGCATCGACCGCACGGCGCCCGTCCTGCGCCTCGCGTCGTTCCGGCTGCTCCGCTTCTGGCTCAGCGAGCCGGCGAAGCTCACGGTCACGCTCAACGGGCGGGCCTACAAGGTGACGCGAAAACGAGCGGGCTACTTCCGGATCGGCCACCGCGGGAGCGTGAAGGCGCTGACCGCGGTCGCCGCGGACGCGGCCGGGAACCGGAGCGCGCTCATCCGGGCCAGGCGCTGAGCGCCGCGTAGCGCCTCACACGGCTGAATAGACTAGGCGCGCCGTGCAACCTCCTTTGCGCAAGCGCCGTCAGATTCGACAGGACCCGCGGCCGGAAGCGCCGCTCGTCTACGAGAGGCTCAGCGATCCGATTCTGGTCAAACGTGCGCAGGACGGCGACCGGCAGGCGCTTTCCGCGCTCTGCGAGCGACACGCCCCGCGGGTCGAGCGGCTCGCTGCACACCTGCTCGCCGACCCCGAGGACGCGCGCGACGCGGCCCAGGAGGCTCTGGCCAAGCTCTGCGTGCGGGTGCGGCAGTTCCGTGGCGAGTCGCAGTTCGCGACGTGGTTGCACCGGCTCGTCGTCAACACCTGCCACGACGCTGCCTCTCGCCAGCGGGCGCGACGCTGGGAGCCCCTGGCCGCCGACGACCGCGTCGCCGGCGAGGGGGATCCTGCGCGTGCAGCCGACCTCGCCGAGCTCAGAGAGGAGCTCGGGGCCGGTCTCAAGAGCCTTTCCCGCGAGCAGGCGAGCGTGGTCGTCCTGAAGGACGCGCTCGGCTTCTCGTTCGCCGAGATCTCGGCTCGCTCCGGCATGCCCGTCGGGACCGCGAAGTGCTACGCGCACCGCGCCCGCGCGGGCCTACGCGCACGGCTCTCCAATCACGAGGCTGCGTGAAAACCACGTTGGGCAGGGCGGAGATCGAGGCGATCCTGCCTCACCGGGAGCCCTTCCTCCTCATCGACGAGGTCGTCGAGCTGGAGCCAGGCGAGCGTGTGGTGGCGCGCAAGACCGTGCGCCCGGACGAGTGGTACCTGGCCGGACACTTCCCCGGCCGGCCCGTGATGCCGGGTGTGCTGATCGTCGAGGCGATGGCCCAGACCGGCGCGGTCGCAGTGCTTTCGCAGGAGGAGAACCGCGGCAAGCTCGCGCTCTTCGCCGGGATCGACGGCGTGCGGTTCAAGCGGATCGTCGAGCCCGGGGACGAGCTCGAGCTCGAGTGCATCCTCGAGGCGGTGCGCGGCCCGATCGGCCGCGGGAAGGCGACGGCAAAGGTCGGCGAGGAGCTGGCCGCCCGCGGAACGCTGACGTTCGCGGTGGAGCGATGATCGGAACGGCGAACGGCGTCGCGGCGTCGATCACCGGCCTCGGCTCGCACGTGCCCGAGCGCGTGGTCACGAACGACGAGCTCTCGACGATGATGGACACCTCCGACGAGTGGATCCGCGAGCGGACCGGGATCCGCGAGCGCCGGATCGCGGCTCCCGAGGAGGCGCTCTCGGATCTGTGCCTGCCCGCCGCGCGCGAGGCGCTCGAGGACGCGGGTGTCGCGGCATCCGAGATCGACCTGCTGATCGTGGCCACCGTCACCCCGGACATGGCATTCCCGGCGACCGCGGCGATCCTCGCCGACCAGCTCCGCGCGACCCGGGCCGGTGCCTATGACCTCTCGGCCGGCTGCACCGGGTTCATGTACGCGATCGCGCAGGCCTACGGGATGCTGGCCGGCGGGCTCTCGAAGAAGGCGCTCGTCGTCGGCGGCGACGTGCTCTCGAAGGTCATGGACTGGAGCGACCGCAGGACGAGCGTGCTCTTCGGCGACGGCGCCGGGGCCGTGGTGCTCGAGCGGGTGAGCGGCGGCGGCTTCCTCGGGTTCGAGCTCGGAGCCGACGGGTCCGGCGGGCCGGAGCTCTACCTGCCCGGCGGAGGCTCGCGGACACCCGCGACCGCCGAGTCGGTCGCCCAGCACATGCATTTCGTGAGGATGAACGGGCGCGAGGTCTACAAGTTCGCCACGCGCGTCCTGGTCTCGTCGGCAGAGGCCGTGCTGGCCGAGTGCGGGCGCACCATCGACGAGGTGGACGTCTACGTGCCGCACCAGGCGAACGTCAGGATCATCGAGCACGCGCGCAAGAAACTCGGCATTCCGGAGGAGAAGGTCGTGGTCGACGTCGACCGCTACGGGAACACGTCCTCCGGCTCGATCCCGCTGGCGCTGGTCGACGCGCGGGAGGACGGAAGGCTTCGAGAAGGAAAGCTGGTGTTGATGACAGGCATGGGCGCGGGCCTCACGTGGGGCTCGGGCCTGATCGAATGGACAGACGGAGGAAGAGGATGAGCGCCGAGAAGATCGCTTTCTGCTTCCCGGGCCAGGGCTCGCTGGAGGTGGGCATGGGCCGGGACATCGCCGAGGCCGTGCCCGAGGCGATGGACGTGTACCGCCGCGCGAGCGAGGCCTCGGGGCTCGACCTCATGCGGCTCTGCTTCGAGGCGCCCGAGCACGAGCTCGTCCAGACGGACGTGCAGCAGCCCGCGCTCGTGGCGACCAGCCTGGCCGTGCTGGCCGCGCTCCGGACGCGGGGGTTCGAGCCTGACTACGTCGTCGGCCACTCGGTGGGCGAGCTCGCCGCGCTCGCAGCGTCGAAGGCGCTCGAGACGGAGGAGGCGATCACGATCGTCCGGGAGCGCGGCTTGGCGATGGCGGCCGCGGCCCGCGAGAACCCGGGCTCGATGGCGGCGATCCTCGGGCTCGAGGACGAGATCGTCGAGAACCTCTGCCTGCAGATCGCGAACGTCTGGCCTGCGAACTACAACTGCCCGGGCCAGATCGTGGTGTCCGGGGAGAACCCGTCGGTCCAGACGTGCTGCGACGAGGCGCAGCTCCACGGCGCGCGGCGCACGGTCAAGCTCCGCGTCTCGGGCGCGTTTCACAGCCCGCTCGTCGCGCGGGCGGCCGAGCGGCTGCGGCCAGCGGTCGAGAAGGCGAAGTTCGCCGAGCCGATCGCGCCGTTCATGTCGACGGTCACGGCCAAGATCGAGCCGGCCCAGCGGCTTGCGGGCCTGCTCGTCGAGCAGCTGACCGCCCCGGTGAAGTTCACGCAGGCGGCGCGGGAGCTGATGCGCCAGGGCGTCCGCGTCTTCGTCGAGGTGGGGCCAGGGAACGTCCTCAGCGGTTTACTGAAGAGGATTGACAGGAGCGTCAAGGCGATCCCGGTCGGAGACCTGGCCTCGCTCGAGAAGCTCAAGGAGACCCTGGGCGCTGCCTGACGCCTTCTGCTCGCTGGAGGGAAAGACGGCGCTCGTCACCGGCGCATCGCGCGGGATCGGGCGCGCGATCGCGCTCTCGCTGGCGCAGGCCGGCGCCGACGTCGTCGTCGGCTACCACTCCGGAGCCGCCGAGGCCGAGGAAGTCGCCAAGGAGGCCGGCGCGCGCGCCGTCCAGGCCGACGTCTCCGACCCCGAGGACGCGAAGAGGCTGGTCGAGGAGGCCGGCGACCTCGACATCCTGGTCAACAACGCCGGCCTCACCCGCGACGGTCTGCTCGCGCGCATGCCGGACGACGACTGGCGCGCGGTGGTCGAGACGAACCTCTCCTCCGTCTTCTACACGTGCCGTGCGGCGGTGCGCGGGATGATGAAGAAGCGCTCGGGCTCGATCGTGAACGTCTCGAGCATCGTCGGCGTCCACGGCAACTGGGGCCAGACCAACTACGGCGCCTCGAAGGCCGGGATCATCGGCTTCACCAAGTCTCTTGCGCGGGAGCTCGGAAGCCGCAACGTGCGCGCGAACGTGGTCGCTCCCGGCTACGTGAACACGCGGCTCACCGATGTGCTCCCCGGCGAGGCGAAGGACGCGATGCTGACCAACACGCCGCTCGGCAGGCTCGGAGAGCCGGAAGACATTGCCGGCGCTGTACGCTTTCTCTGCTCGGACGAGGCCTCGTTCATCACGGGCGAGGTGCTTCTCGTCGACGGCGGGCTAGGGATGTAGAGATGAGCAACGGAGCGAGCCTCAACGGTCGAAAACGGGTCGTGATCACCGGCCTCGGTGCGCTGACCCCGCTTGGCACCGACGTCGAGACGACCTGGGACAACCTGCTCGCCGGCCGCTCCGGAGCGGCCGGGATCACGCAGTTCGACCCCGAGGCGTTCCCCGTCCATTTCGCCTGCGAGGTCAAGGACTTCGAGCCGACCGACTACATCGAGTACAAGCAGGCGAGGCGCATGGACCGGTTCGCCCACCTCATCGTGGCGGCCGCGCGCCAGGCGGAGAAGGACGCGGGCCTCGAGATCGAGACGGAGCCGGATCGGGTCGGCGCCGCGGTTGCGACCGGGATCGGCGGCCTGAAGGCGCTCCAGGACTGCTACGACGACCTGCTGCAGCGCGGGCCCGACCGGGTCAACCCGTTCTCGATCCCCGAGATCATCCCGAACATGGGCGCGGCCTGGGTCTCGATGCAGCTCGGGACTCAGGGGCCCCTCAGCTCGCAGTGCACTGCCTGCGCCGCGTCGAACATGGCGATCGGCGATGGGCTCGACGCGATCCGGCTCGGCCGCGCGGACGTGATGCTCTGCGGCGGCACCGAGGCGCCGATCACGAGGATCGGAGTCGCCGGCTTCAGCGCGATGCGCGCGCTCTCGCGGCGAAACGACGCGCCAGAGAAGGCGAGCCGCCCGTTCGACGCGGGGCGCGACGGCTTCGTGATGGGCGAGGCGGGCGCTGTGCTCGTGCTCGAGGAGCTGGAGCACGCGAAGGCCAGGGGCGCCGAGATCTACGCGGAGCTGATGGGCTACGGCGTCTCCTCGGACGCGCAGCACGTCACCGAGCCCGACCCGACCGGCGAGAACCCGGCCCGCGCGATGACGATGGCGTTCCGGGACGGCGGCATCTCCCCCGACGAGATCGACTACGTCAACGCGCACGGGACCTCGACGCCGCTCGGCGACGCGAGCGAGACGCGCGTCCTCAAGATGGCGCTCGGCGAGGAGAACGCGCGCAGGACGCCTGTCTCCTCGACGAAAGGGGCGACCGGCCACTGCCTCGGCGCGGCCGGAGCGGTGGAGGCGATCTTCACGACGCTCGCGATCAAGCGCGGGGCGCTGCCGCCGACGATCAACTACGACGAGCCCGACCCGGAGTGCGACCTCGACTACATCCCCAACGAGTCGCGCGAGGCCGACGTCAAGGTCGCGGTGTCCAACTCGTTCGGCTTCGGCGGCCACAACGCCACGATCGTCCTGCGCCGCTTCGAGTGAAGCGGCCTACGGCCTAGCCCGCGCATAGCTATCGCTTCGAGGATCGCGCCCCTGCGCTGCACGCTGGGTGGTGCGAAGTTGCTGCTCGGGTAGGCTCGACCATGTGCCCTCCGAGCGCTGGGCCACCTTCGACTGCTACGGGACGCTGATCGACTGGAACGGCGGAATCCGGAGCGAGCTCGCGCGCGTCTTCGGGGAGGACCGGGCCGACGAGCAGCTCGAGCGCTACCACGAGCTCGAGCCGCAGCTCGAGGCCGACGGTGAGCTCACCTATCGCGAGGTCCTGACCGAGGCGATGCGCCAGCTCGGGGCGCCGCCGGGCGAGGAGGACGGCCTGGCGCAGTCCCTTCCCGGGTGGGCGCCGTTCCCGGAGGTCCCCGGCGCGCTGATGCAGGCGCGTGGCCGCGGCTGGAAGCTGGCGATCCTCTCGAACACCGACCGCGACTACATCGAGGCGTCGATGGCCCAGCTCGGCGTGCCGTTCGAGCTCGCGATCGTCGCCTCGGAGATCGGCTCGTACAAGCCCGGATTCGGCCACTGGAACGCGTTCATCCAGCAGGTCGGCCGGATGCCGGACGTCCACGTGGCGGCGAGTCTCTTCCACGATGTGGCCCCTGCGACCGAGCTCGGCATCCCGTCGATCTGGATCAACCGGCTCGGCGAGACCGCTGACCCGGAGCCGACCCGTGAGCTGCCGGACCTCGCCCGGCTCCCTGAGACGCTCGACGAGTTGGCATGAGCCGCCTCCGCGCCAAGTGCCCGGACTGCGGGACGTTCACCGCCGTCGCTCTCGGGCCCGGCTACGAGTGCCACGCCTGCGGCCGGGAGTTCGGGGCCGGCCTCGTCCGCGTCCCGCAGGCTTGGGGCGAAGGCGGCGAGTCGATGGCCGAGGCCGCGCGCCTGCCGCTGCCCTATCCCGAGGCCGCCGTTGTCGAGGAGGACTCGCTCGGCGAGCAGAGCCTGGCCGTCGCGCTGGAGCTGCCCGAGCGGCCGCTTGTCCTCGGCGGATGCTGCTGCGCACACATCGGCGCGGTCGAGGGGCTTGCCGCGCGTCACGGGCGGATGGCGCTCGTCTGGCTCGACGCGCACGGCGACCTGAACACGCCCGAGTCCTCGCCGTCCGGCGACCTCTGGGGGATGCCGCTGCGGATGCTGCTCGACGCAGGCGCGGTCCAGGCCGACGACGTGATGCTGGTCGGCGCGAGGAACCTCGACCCCCCGGAGCAGGAGTACATCGCAAGGCTCGGCCTCCGCACCGACCAGGGCCAGCTCGACGGTGCGCTCGAGGGCACGGAGGGCGTCTACGTCGCGCTCGACGCCGATGCGCTCGAGCCGGACGGCGTCAGGCCGTTCATGCCCGAGCCCGGCGGCCTGTCCCTCGCCGAGACCGAGGATCTCTTCGTCAGGATCACGGAGCGCACGGCGGTTTTGGGCGCCGGCCTGAGCGGTCTCGCGGCCGAGCTGTCGAACGTCGATCCGCTCGCGCGCCTCGTCGCGGCCCTTGGCCTGTAACTCCCTGGCGAGCGGCCGAGTCTAAACTCGCAGCTTCGATGCCAGAGCGGATCGACGTCTCAATCGAGCACAAGCACGTCCCGGTGGAGGACGGCGGCGGGCGCAAGGATCCGAACACGTGCCCGAAGTGCCAGTCCCACTACCGCGACGACGAGCTGGCCGAGAACCTGCGTGTCTGCCCGCAGTGCGGCCACCACTTTCCCGTGCACGCGCGGGAGCGGATCGAGCAGCTGACCGACGAGGGCAGCTTCGTCGAGGAGGCCGCGGACCTGCGCTCGGACGACCCGCTCGCGTTCTTCGACCTGCGGCCATACACGGAGCGCCTGGCCGAGGCCGAGCTCTCTACGGGGCTCGGGGAGGCGATGGTGATCGGGAGCGCTGCGATCGAGGAGCGGCCCTGCGCGCTGGCGGTGATGGAGTTCGGGTTCATGGGGGGCTCGATGGGCCGCGTCGTCGGCGAGAAGTTCACGCGTGCTTGCGAGGCCGCCGCCGAGCGGCGCGTGCCGCTGGTCTCCGTCACGACGACCGGCGGTGCCCGTATGCAGGAGGGGATCCTCTCGCTGATGCAGCTGCCGAAGACGGTCTGCGCCGTCGAGGATCTGCACGACGCAGGCGGGACGCTGATCAGCGTCATGGCCCACCCGACGACGGCCGGCGTGCTCGCCAGTTTCGCGAGCCTCGGGGACGTGATCGTGGCCGAGCCCGGCGCGCTGCTCTCCTTCACCGGCCCGCGAGTCGTGCAGCAGACGACCCGCGAGAAGCTGCCCGAGGACTTCGGTCTGGCCGAGTCCAACTTCCACTACGGCCACGTGGACGCTATCGTCCCCCGGCCCGAGCTGCGAGCGACCGTCGGACGGTTGCTGCGGCTCTTCGGCAATGGCGGGTGAGGCCGAGGTGCGCCTGCGGGGGCAGTTGAGCCGCCTGCGCAGCCTGCCGCTTCTCCGGGGCGCCCGCCTCTCCGGCGAGCTCCAGCGGCTGCAGCGGCAACTCGACCGGATCGTCGCCGAGCCGAGCGACGAGGAGATCTGGCGCTCCGTCGAGCTGGCCCGCCATCCGGACCGGCCGTACACGCTCGACTACATCGAGCGGCTGCTCGACGACTGGTTCGAGCTCCACGGCGACCGCGCGCACGGTGACGACGCGGCGATCGTCGCGGGCCTCGGGCGCTTCCGCGACCGGACGATCGTCCTGATCGGCAATCAGAAGGGCCGCGACGTCAAGGAGCGAACGAGGCGCAACTTCGGGATGGCCTACCCGGAGGGTTACGGGAAGGCGATGCGGGCGATGGAGCTCGCCGACCGGCACGAGCTCCCGGTGATCTCGCTCGTCGACATCCCCGGCGCCTACCCGGGAGTGACCGCCGAGCAGCACGGCCAGGGAGGCGCGATCGCGCGGTCACAGGCGTTTATGGCGGGGCTTCGTGTGCCGGTCGTGACCTGCGTGATCGGCGAGGGCGGCTCGGGCGGCGCCATCGCCACGGCCGTTGCCGACCGGGTGCTGATGCAGGAGAACGCGATCTACACCGTGATCTCGCCCGAGGGCTGCGCGGCGATCCTCTGGCGGGACGCGGGCGAGGCGCGGAAGGCCGCCGCGGCCTTCAAGCCGGACGCGGCGCACTGCCTCGAGCTCGGTGTGATCGACGCGGTCGTGCCGGAGCCGGAGGGCGGCGCGCACGCGGACATGGACGAGGCCGCGCGGCTGCTGGGCGAGGCTCTGGCGGAGTCGCTCGAACTGTTCGACGGCGTGCGGGGGGAGGACCTGCGCAGGCAGCGACGTGTGCGGTTCCGCACGATTGGGCAGGTCCCCGCGGCCCGGTAAAAAGCCGCATGAGCGGCCCTTTTCCACATGTTCCACAGGCTTATCCCCGGCCCGTACACAAGCTTTACAAGACTTTCAGCCGCTGGTGATCCGGTTTCCGGCCGATAGCGGTAGGCCTTGCAAGAGGTAGAGGCGGGACGGCTGCTCGCGCTCTCGCGCGAGGCGCGCTGGGCGTTTCCGTCCTCGTACGGCGCCCCGTCCCGTCCCGGTGACGCGACAATCGCGCGGCTGGTTGCCGAGCGCGACCTGCTGCCCGAGGCATCCGAGGCTCTGGGCAGCGACGAGGCGACCGAGCTCGCGGCCAACTCATGGCGGGCCTGGATGGTCGAGCGCGACGTCGGCGGCGGGCGGTGGTTCGCAGAGGCGGCCCTCGACCGCCGCGGAGGCTCTCCACGGTTCCGTGCGCTCGCGCTCTACGGCGCGGGTCTGCTCGCCCTGCGCGCGGGCGACCGCGACGCGTCCAGAGCCCGAAACGGCGAGGCGCTCGAGCTGGCGCGCGAGGCCGGCGACGCCGAGGCGCTCGCGCTCGCGAGCCTCGGCTCCGCTCGCGTTGCGCTCGAGGACGAGGACAGCGAGGCGGCGCGCACGCTCGCGGTCGAGGCGCGCGAGCAGGCGCGGGACCTGGGGCCTGCGTTCGGCCAGGCGCCGCTGCACATCCACGCGCAGGCCCTCCGTCAGAGCGGCGACTTCCACGGTGCCGCCAGCCTGTTCGAGGAGAGCCTGGCTCTCAACCGCCGGATCGGCGACGAGGGGATGGTCGAGGTCGAGCTACAGAACCTGAGCCTGGTCGAGCTTCGCCGAGGAAACGCCGAGGCAGCACGGCAACTGCTCGAGGAGCTGGGCCCGTCCGACGACGACCCGCTCGGCGCAGGGGCTCTCGCGTACGCGAGAGGGGATGAGAAGGCCGCGCGCTCGCTGCTGGCCCGCGCCGGCGCCGAGGATC
The DNA here is from genome assembly GCA_035518635.1 of Gaiellaceae bacterium. GTDB lineage: Bacteria > Actinomycetota > Thermoleophilia > Gaiellales > Gaiellaceae > AC-32. The sequence continues at coordinate 3,354 of DATIXI010000048.1, read as the reverse complement.
TCCCGCAGGACGACCGCGCCGACCTCGACTGGCTCCTGGCGCAGCTGGGGTAGCCGTGGCCGAGCCGAAGCTCAGCGACTACCGGCGTAAACGCGATCCGAAGAAGACCGCCGAGCCCTTCCGCGCCGGCCGCCGGAAGGGGAAGAAGGGCCCGCTGTTCGTCGTCCAGCGCCACGACGCCCGGCGCCTGCACTACGACTTCCGCCTCGAGCGCGACGGCGTCCTCGCAAGCTGGGCGGTGCCGAAGGGGGTCCCGCTCGAGCCGGGGCTGCAGCACCTCGCCGTTCACGTCGAGGACCATCCGCTCGACTACGCGGCGTTCGAAGGCGAGATCCCGAAGGGGCAGTACGGCGCGGGCACGGTCGAGATCTGGGACACGGGCACCTACGAGCTCGTCGAGGAGAAGCGCGACGGCGGGCTCACCGTCCGGCTGCACGGGAAGAAGCTCGAGGGCACGTGGGGCCTCGTGCCGGCCAGGCTCGGAGGCGACGAGAAGAACTGGCTCCTGGTCCGCAAGCGCGAGGACGGCACCGCCCCGTCGGGCCGGCACCGGACGTACGCGCCGATGCTCGCGACGCTGGAAGGCGAGGAGCACATCCCCAAGGCGGAGGGCTGGAGCTTCGAGATCAAGTTCGACGGCTTCCGGATCGTGTCGTACCTGGTCGGTGGCGAGGCCGCCCTGCGCACCCGCCGCGACCAGGACTACACCGAGCGCTTCGCGAAGGTTGCGCGTGAGCTGCCGAAGGCGCTGAAGACCCCGGATTGCGTGATCGACGGCGAGGTCTGCGCGCTCGACGAGGAGGGCCGCCCGAGCTTCTCGGCGATGCAGCAGGGTCGCGAGGGGACTCCGATCGTCTACTACGTGTTCGACCTGCTCGAGGTCGAAGGCGAGCCGCTCGTCGACCTGCCACTCGCCGAGCGGCACAGGCGGCTCGCGAAGCTGCTCGACCGCCGGAACCGGACCGTGCTGCTCTCCGAGCAGTTCGACGACGGACGCGTGCTGATGGCCGCGGCCAAGAAGCAGCGTCTCGAGGGGATCGTCGCGAAGCGGCTTGACTCACGCTACCTGCCCGGCAAGCGCACGCGCGACTGGCTCAAGGTGAAGGCACACGACAGCCAGGAGTTCGTGATCGCCGGCTATACGCGCGGCAAGGGGCGCCGCGAGCACGCGTTCGGCTCGCTCGTGCTCGCGGTCTACGACGACGAGGGGCTCCAGTACGTCGGGAACGTCGGGACCGGCTTCGACGAGGCGGAGCTCGAGCGGCTACTCGAAAAGCTGCGGCCGCTGGAGCGGAAGGAGTCAGCGTTCGCGCATGTCCCGAAGCTGCCGAGAGTCCGCAGCGCCGACATCGCCTGGGTCGAGCCGAAGCTCGTCGCGGAGGTCGAGTTCGCCGAGTGGACGCACGACGGCAACCTGCGCGCCCCGGTCTACCTGGGCCTCCGCGAGGACAAGGACCCGCGCGAGGTGCGCCGCGAGCGGCCCGGCGAGCCGCCCGCGCCGATCCCGGAGGTGATCACCAAGGGCAAGCGCACGCTCCGGCTCTCGAACCTCGACAAGCCGTTCTGGCCCGAGGAGGGGATCACGAAGGGCGACCTGCTCGCGTATTACCGCGCGGTCGCGCCGGTGCTCGTTCCCCACCTGCGCGGCCGGCCGTTCACGCTCAAGCGCTACCCCGACGGCTGGCAGGGCAAGCACTTCTTCCAGAAGGACTCGCCGGCGGGAATGCCCGACTGGATCCCCACCGTCGACCTCGAGGTCTCGACTCGCGAGAAGCCGCGTCGCCGCCGGAAGATCAGTGCGCCGCTCGTCAACGACGAGCTCGCGCTCCTCTGGATGGTGAACATGGGTTGCATCGACCTGAACACGTGGTACTCGCGGATCGACAGGCCCGAGCGGCCGGACTTCGTCCTCTTCGACCTCGACCCGGCCGACGACGCGGGCTTCTCCGAGACGGTCCAGGTGGCGCTGCTCGTCAAGCAGGCGCTCGACGCACTCGGGCTCGAGTCGTTCTGCAAGACGAGCGGTGCGGACGGGATCCACGTCCTCGTCCCGGTCGCCCGGCGCCACACCTTCGAGGACACGCGGGAGTTCGCGGAGATCGTTGCCCGCGCCTTGGCCTCGACCCATCGCGGGCTCGTTACGACCGAGTGGGCGCGGGCGAAGCGGCGCGGGGTGCTGATCGACGCGAACCAGAACGGCGAGGGCAAGACGATCGCCTCGGTCTACTCGGTCCGGCCGAAGGAAGGCGCGCCGGTCTCGACCCCGTTGCGCTGGGACGAGGTGGACGAGTCGCTCGACCCGGCCGCCTTCACGATGGACGCGGTGCTCGAGCGCGTGCGACGGGAGGGCGACCTGTTCGCGGGCGTGCTCGAGACGAAACAGTCGCTCTCCACCGCACTCAAGAATCTGCGCTAGACCACCGCCTCGACGGGTGCCAGAATCAAGGCGTGCGCCTCGCCGCCATCCTGCTGCTCGCGTTCTTCGCGGCGGGCTGTGGCCACACTGCTCAGAACGCCGGCGATCACGCGGCCGGCCTGATGACTCCGATCCACTGCCAGAGGGCGATGTCGACGGGAATCGCTGCCTGCGGTTACCCACTCGGCAAGTCGACGCAGCCGTCGAGTATCTGGAGCGGCTCACGAGACGATCGGCAGAAGATTGTCGGCCCGGCGCGAATCGAGCCCGTCGAGGGCGCGGGTCCCGTGGGGTTCTGGGTTTCCCACCGAATCTTCCTCGCCCCCGACGGCCGGACGCTGCTGGCGCAGTGGTCGGGCGAGTGCGAGAGCCAGTCGACGTACCTCGTCCCGCGGGTCGGCGGAAAGCCGCGCCTCGTCTTCCTGTCCGAGTCAAGGGCCCTCGGTTGGAGCAAGGACGGCCGGGCGCGCGTGGTCCTCGCGGAGCCGGGTGCCTTCGACGGGGAGCGCGGCTATCACCAGGGCACGTATCTCGTCGATCCTGTCACGATGAAGCGAACGCTCGTCTGGCCGGCTCAGAACGCGGCAAACGGCTGCTAGCGCCCCGCTCGATTTGCCAGCGGAGCGTTGTCACGTGCGACCGCCGATGAGCCGCGCGCCGCGGCCGTGGGTCAGGAAGCTGATCGTCCAGCGGAAGAAGACGAGGAACCTGTTCTCGAAACCGATCAGGTAGAAGAGGTGGACGGTCAGCCAGACCACCCACGCGGGGAATCCGGAGAAGTGGAGCCCCTTGACGTCGGCGACCGCCTTGGAGCGGCCGATCGTGGCGAGGTTGCCCTTGTCGACGTAGTGGAACGGCCGAGGTTCCCTCCCGCGCGTTCGATCTTTGATCAATTCGGCCGCATGACGGCCCTCCTGCATCGCGACCGGCGCCAGCCC